>NZ_BJUV01000020.1 GCF_007988805.1 Frigoribacterium faeni
GGGGGCCGGGGCCCGCGTTCCCGGTGGAACCCCACCCCGCCCCGGCGAGGTGGGGTTTTCCGCGCGCCCGGACCCGACTCAGCCCGGTCGGGGTTGAATGGACGGGTGCACGTCTGCGTGGTCGTCCCCGTTCGTGACGACGGCGCTCTGCTCGATGCGTGCCTGAGGTCGCTCGCCCGTCAGACGCGCCTGCCCGACGAGGTGATCGTCGTCGACAACGGCAGCACCGACGACACCGTCGAGGTCGCTCGACGGCACGGCGCCCGCGTCGTCGCCGAGTCCGAGGTGGGCATCGCCGCGGCGGCGAGCACCGGCTACGACTCGTCGACCGCCGACCTGATCGGCCGCTGCGACGCCGACAGCGTGCTGCCCCGAACCTGGGTCGCCGAGCTCGTGGCGACCTTCGAGCAGGACGACGACGTGCTCGCCGTCAGCACGAACGCCCGCTTCTACGACACCCCGGTCGGCACGGGCACCGTGCTCTCGGCTCTCTACGTCGGCGCCTACCACCTGATCGTCGGGGCGGCCCTGGCGCACTGGCCCCTGTTCGGCTCGACGATGATGATGCGCCGCACGGCCTGGCTGAGCGTCCGCGACGTGGTCCACCGCCACGATCGTCTGCTGCACGACGACATGGATCTCGCCGTCCACCTCGGCGACCTCCAGCTCGCCGGGCAGGGGCGGATCGCCTATCGCAGCGACGTGGTGACGGGCATCTCCGCCCGCCCCCTCGATCCCGGCAACAGACCGTGGCTCCGCACCTACCGGGCGCTGCACTCGTTCACCGTGCACGGCGTCGACGGCCGACCGTGGTGGCGGTGGCTGCGTGCCGACCCCGCGGGGCTGTTCCGTCGTCTCGGCTGGACGACCGAGATCAGCTCGGACGAGGTCGCCGCCGGCGGCGGTCACCTGCCCGCGGCGGTCACCGGACCCGCCCCGGTCAGCGAGCCCGCGCCTCCCGGGATCCCGCCGTCGTCATCGGCTGCTCCGAGCGAGGACGTCCCCGCCACGCGCTCCGGCCGGCGAGCACGGGCAGCAGCAGGCCGGCGCTGAGCGCACCCAGGCCTCCGGCCACCAGGTCGCCGATCGTGTCGTCGTAGCCGACGAAGATCGCCTCGTCGATCAGCGTGTGCCCCAGCCACTCGCCGATCTCCCAGAGGACCCCCGCCGCGAGCCCCACGCACACGGTCGCGACGACGAGCCCGAGACGGTGTCCGCGCTCGGGGAGGAATCCGGCGCGCTGGGCCGTGATGACGGCGAGGGCTGCGAGCAGCCCGTTCAGCACGAGGTGCACGACGGTGTCCCAGCCGACGACGCTCGTGTAGAGCTCGAACACGCTGCTCCAGGCCGCGACGAGCACGGTGGCCCCGGTCGCCAGGTCGAGCCCGGCGCGCACGCCGAGGGCCCGCGGCGCGAGGACGGCGGCCAGGGCGAGCATCATGACGGCGATCTCGACGAAGCCCCAGCCGACGCCGGCGACGACGACGCTCAGCGCGGCGACGATGCGCACCGCGTCGGCGGCGAACTCCGTCGGTCGTGTCGGGCTGCGGAGGAACGTCTCGATCATGGCTCCATCTCACTCGCCCGCGGGGATCCGCGCCCACGACGCCCGGACGGCCAGGCCCCCGGGCCACGTGAGCGTGGAACAGGGGACCTGGCCGTCCGAGGTCCGGCCGACGGGCCGGTGCGGCTGAGGGCCGCCGGTGTCAGCGACCGAGGCGACGACGGAGGCGCGGTGCGGCGACCAGGGCCGTCCCCAGCGCCAGCAGGGCCGCGGCGCCGGCCAGCCACGCGCCCTGCTCGGAACCCGTGTAGGCGAGGGTGCCGGGGCGCTGGACGACGGTCGTGTTGCCGGCCGGGACGACCGGGCTGGTCGCGCCCGGGGTCGGGTCGGCCGGAGTCGGGGCGACGACCGCCGCGCCGACGCTGAAGAGGGCCGGGTCCGACGCCTCGGACATCGATCCGAACTCGTCCTCGATGATGAACAGCCCGGAGGTGCCGTACTCGCCCTCGGGGAGATCGAAGTCGACCGAGAAGGTGCCGTCGGCCGCGACGGGGACGATCCCGAGGGCGAACCCGAAGTCGGGGTCGTACTCGACGGGCTCGGTGTCGTAGGGGATGTCCTCGTCGTCCTCGGCATCCGCCTCGGCGGCGGCTACCGCACGTGCGACGGCCGCCGAGGCGCCGTCGCCGGGGGCCGTCACGTCGCTCGACAGGGACGAGAACGCGATCGAGTCCTCGAAGAGGTCGGCGTCGGCGACGAGCACGAGCGCGGCCGATCCGGGGGCCGCGTCGGAACCCACGATCGGCACGATCCCGGCGGTGGCGCCGCTCGGCGCGACGAGGGTCGGCGCCGGGATGGGCTCGCGGACCTCGACGTCGGTCGACGTCGACAGGCCGCTGGCGTCCGAGACCGAGATCGTGATGGTGCCGAGGGCGAGATCGGCCGGGATGTCCATGTCGAAGGTGACGTAGCCGTCGGAGTCGAAGACGAAGTCCTTCTCGTACGAGTACACCGTGAACACGGTGTCGTCGGTGACGGCGGGCCCGTCGACCGTGACGGTCACGGCGTCGCCCGGCGTGAAGCCGTAGGCGTCGGCCGTCGTGGTCTCGCCGGGCGTGACGTACGACGAGTACAGCTCGACCGTCGGCTCGGCCGTGGGGCCGGGGACGACGACGACCGACGTGGGCGCGGGCGTCGGCGTGGCGCTCGGAGCGGGCGTCGCGGCGGTGGCCGGGGTCTCCGCGGCGGGCGCGGGCTCCACGGCGGCGGGGCGCTGGCCGAGGACGACGTCGGTGCCCGTGCCGGTCGCGGGGGTCTCCGCGGCGGGCGTCTCGACGGCGGGCGTCTCGACGGCGGGGGTCGGCTCGGCGCTCGGCGTCGCCTCCACCGGGGTCTCGACGGGCGCGGCCGAGGCGGGCGCGGCGGAGGCGTCGGACGCCGACGCGGCGAACGCCGTGGTCGGGGCGAGGACGATGGCGGCGACGAGCGCGGCCGTGCCGGCTCCCGTCCGCAGTCGGTGTGATCTGGACATGCGTGTTCCCCCTGGAACGGTCTGGGCGCCTCGGGCAGGCGCACGGGACCGAACCTAGGCGACGGACCGGTCGCTGCACGGCCCCCCTTTCGAGTCGCGCCCGCGACCGACGCCGGATCGTTGTCGTTTCGTCCCCCGACCCGTCACCGGCGGGGGACGGCACGGCGACGAGAGCGGGCCGAGCCGAGGAGGCGCGGGTCGGCCCACCGGCGCCGGCCGCGCCTCCCGAGATCCCTACCGGGCCTCGTCGCTCCACTCGAGCACGGCGTGCACGGGATCGTGGTCCGACGCCGCGGCGCCGTCGAACCGCGGCGCCCCGACCCCCGCCGCCGAGACCCGCGCTCCCGGGCTCACCAGGATCCAGTCGAGCCGCCGCCCGCCCGGACGAGGCGGACCGTAGTGCGACCAGCTGCCCCATCCCGGGTCGAGGAGTCGCGCGGCCGTCTCGCGTGCGTCGGCCAGCAGTCCGTCGCGGGTCAGCTCGCCGTGCGCCGCCGAGTCGTCACGGTCGTTGAAGTCGCCCAGCACGACGGCGGGGCCGTCGAGGGCGGCGACGACCGCACGCAGTCGGCGGGCGGAGTCGAGACGCCCCCGCGCCGAGAGCGGGTCGATGTGCACCGCGAGCACGTGGAACCGTCCGCCGGTCGTGAGGTCGGCGAGCTCCGCCTGCACGACGGCCCGGGGGAACAGGGCGCCCGGTCCCCGTGATCCCGGCTCGTCGGGGCGGTCCGACAACCACCAGACCCGAGACGAGACGACGTCCAGTCGCGTCGTGTCGACGTGCAGCTCGACCCGCTCGCCGCCGCGGTGCCGATCGCGACCGCTGCCGATCGAGGTCCATCGCGGCCCGAGGCCCGCCGCGATGACGTCGGACTGGTCGGGCATGACCTCCTGCAGGGCGAGCACGGTCGGTGCCTCGGCGCCGAGGAGGCGCGTCACCAGCGGTGCGCGCCGGCTCCAGCTGTCGGGCCGGTCGCGTCGCAGCCCCGGCAGGCGGCGTCGCACGTTGAAGGTCATCACGTGGAGGTCGGGAGGCGAGACCGGGCCCACCGTCGGCTGATCGTCCTCGGTGGGCGTCATCCCTCGTCGGAGTCGCCCTCGTCGCCGCCCGACCGGTCGTCTCCACCGCCTCCGCGGCCCTCGTCGCCGTCCTGCTGCCGTCCGGGGGTGTTCTGCTCGTCGGCCCCCTCGTTCCCGGCACCCTGCTCGTCACCGTCGCCGTCCCCAGCACCCGTCTGGCCGGGCGAGGCGGAGTCCGGAGACGGGGCGGGCGCCGGGGCGGGCGGGGGAGCGGGCCGCTCGGTCAGCTCGGCGCTCGGGGCGGCGAACGGCTGCCCGCCGTAGAGGGCGTTGACCGCCTGCATGTACGGCTGGAACACCCGGTGCCGCGCCGTGTCGGCTCCGCCGCCGGGGAGGGCGTTCTGCCGCATGCTCACCTCGCCCTGCACGTTGCCGACCCAGACCGCCGTCGCGACCTCGGTGGTCGAGCCGACCATCCAGGTGTCCTTGGCGTTGTCCGTGGTCCCGGTCTTGCCGAGCAGGTCGATGCCGTCGCCCGGGTTCGACGCGGTGCCGGTGCCGCCCGGGGCGAGGACCGACTCGAGCGCGAACGCCGTCGTCGACGCCACCGCGGGGTCGATCGCCTGCCGGCAGTCGGCCGAGGGCGGGGTGACGGTCGAGCCGTCGGGGCGGGTGACGCTGTCGATGGCGATCGGGCTGCACGCCGTGCCGCCGTTGGCGATGGAGCCGAAGGCCGACGCCATCTGCAGCGGGGCGATCGCGTTGGCGCCCGACCCGAGGATGTCCGACGGGAAGATGCTGAGCTCGCGCCCGTCGGCGTTCGTCACGCCGAGGTCGCCGGCGGCGCCCGCGATGTCGCAGAGGTCGAGCTGCGAGGCCATGGCGATGAAGGCCGTGTTCACCGAGCGCGTCGTCGCCTGCAGCGGGGTCATGTCGCTCGCCCGGCCCCCGGTGTCGTTGGTCACGTCGTACGACGACGCCCCGAAGCCGCCCTGGCACGACGAGAACTCGGAGGTGTTCCACGCGTTCTTCGACGCCTGCACGCGGTCGTAGAGCGAGTTGCCGTTCTCCAGCCAGTCGACCAGCGTGAAGGCCTTGTACGTCGAGCCGACCTGGAACCCGGTCGATCCGCCGTGGCTCGCGTCGGCGGCGTAGTTGACCTGGGTCACGCCGTCGCCCTCCTGGCTGCTGCCGTAGGCGGTGTTCTGCGCCATGGCGACGATGCGCCCGGTGCGGGCCTCGGTCGAGACGAGCGAGCCGCCGAGGTCGGCGAACCCGACGCTGCCGGGCACCTGCGCCTGCAGGGTCGCCGCGGCGGCCTCCTGCACGTCGAGGTCGAGCGTCGTGATGATCTGCAGTCCGCCGCGGTTCAGCAGGGCGGCACGCTCGTCGGCCGTCTCGCCGAAGGCCGGGTCGTTCAGCACCTCGGCGCGCACGTAGTCGCAGAAGTAGGCGGCCGAGGCGGGCTGCGTGTTCGCGCAGCCGCTGGTCGACGGGGTGATCACGGGGCTCACGGGCGTCTCGACCGCCGTCGCGTACTCGTCGTCGGTGAGCATGCCCTGCTCGTCCATGTTGGCCAGCAGCAGGTCGCGGCGCTCGGTGTTCGCCGCGATGTTCTCCTCGGCGTCGATGCGGAGCGCGGCGGGGGAGTTCACGGTCGCGACCAGGCTCGCCGACTGCGCGGGCGTCAGCTCCGCGGCGGAGACCCCGAAGTAGTACTGCGCGGCGGACTCGATGCCGTACACCCGTCCGCCGTAGTTGGCGATGTTCAGGTAGGCCGTGAGGATCTGCTCCTTGTCGAACCGCTCCTCCACGCCGATCGCCATCTTGATCTCGCGCAGCTTGCGCGGCAGCGTCGTGGTGGTGGCCTCCTCGTAGGCGGCCTCGCCGGCGGCGACGACCTCGGGGTCGCCCGACTCGAGCTGCTTCTCGGCCTGCTGCACGAGCACGTTCCGCACGTACTGCATCGTGATCGTGGAGGCGCCGCTCTCGATGTCGCCGCCCGAGACGTTCTGGAACACCGCCCGGACGGCGGCGAACGAGTCGACGCCGGCGTGCTCGTAGAAGCGCGGGTCCTCGGTGGCGATCGCGGCGTCCTTCGCGCTCTGCGCGATGTCGTCCCACCCGACCTCCCGGCGGTCCTGGGAGAAGAACTCGGCCAGCTTGACGGGCTCGCCGCCGCGGGTCGCGTAGAGCTCGCTGGTCTGCGCCTGCTCGCCGATCTCGAGCTCCTCGGGGATCGTGTTGAACGCCTGGACGCCGAAGCTCGCCCCGCTTCCCGCCACGGCGATCACGGGCGTGACGAGGATGGTCACCATCACGCCGGCCAGCACCGACAGCCCGGCCATCCCGGCGACCGCGCCGAGGGCGCCGCCCGTCCGCGACGCGAAGGAGGCGCGGGTCGTCCGACCGCTCACGCGAGCGCTCCGAGGAGCTCGGCTCGTGCGCCGCCGGGGTGGGTGATCGAACGCGGGAAGGGGGCCGTGGGTCGTCGGTCTCGTGTCGCCATCGTCATCGACCGTACGGTCCGACTCGGTTCCGAGCGAGACCCGGAGGGGGCTCGTCAGGGGATTGCCAGGCGACGGGCGTCGCCTTCTCAGCCGGCCGGGCCCAGCAGCACGGCCGCGGTCGCCGCCGTCATCCCGACGATGAAGAACAGCGTGCCGCCCTGCATCGTGAGCGTCTTGTTGCGGTCGGCCGTCGGCACGTCCACCTCGAGGATGGGGCAGCCCGACCAGCCGATCATGCCGATGCTCAGCGCGACGATGCCGAAGGCCGTCCAGAACAGGACGGCGAGTCCGGTCGGGAGCACGCTCGGGCGCCACCCGGAGGCGAGCAGGAGGCCGAGGCCGACGGCGGCGCTGCCGACCGCGGCCATGAACCAGAGGGTCCCGGTCCACATGATCCGCTGGACGTTCTGCTCGGGGGACATCAGGTCGTTCTGCACGTTCTGCACGGAGACATCCTGCACCCGTTCGCCGCCCCCGGCTCACCGACACCCGTCGCCGTGAATCGATCCGCGGGCCGGAGGACGGGCCTCAGTCGGCGAAGATCACGCCGACCGGTTCGCGCTTCTCGGCCTGGAAGCGGTCCTCCGCCCGGCCGAGCGCCCAGTACGCCGACAGCGAGAGGGAGGCGCGATCGAGGTGCCACTCGTCCTGGAAGACGACCCGCGCCTCCTTCATGGCCCCCCGCTCGCCGTGGGCGAAGACGGCGATCCGGCCGGCCGGCCGCTCGAGCGCGCGCAGGGCGGCCACGAGCGGCACCCCCGGGGTGGCCGTGCCCTCGCGGTGCAGCCAGCGCAGCTCGACCCCGGCGGGGCGCGCGAGGGCGAGCTCGTCGGCGGCCGTGTCGACCTCGATCAGGGCGAGCCCCCGGGCATCGGCCGTCATGGCCTCGAGGGCCGCCGCGATGGCGGGGACGGCCGAGTCGTCGCCGAGCAGCAGGTGCTCGACGTCGGGGCCCGGGTGGGGAGCCCAGAGGCCGCCCGGGCTCGACATCGAGAGGCGGTCGCCGGGGCGCGCCGACAGCGCCCAGGGGCCGGCGACCCCCTCGTCGCCGTGAACGACGAAGTCGATGGCGATGGTGCGGGCCGCCCGGTCGACCGAGCGGATCGTGTAGGTGCGGCGCACCGGCAGGTCGTCCGGAGCGAGCTCCGCGCGCAGGGCGTCGAGGTCGAAGGGCGGCTGCAGACCGAGACCCGGCCTCGCCAGGAGCAGCTTCACGTACGTGTCGGTGGCGGCGAGCTGCACCTCGCCGGCCTCGACGAACCCGTCGAAGGCGGGTCCGCCGAGGTGCACGCGCACGAGGTGCGGCGACACCCGCTCGGTCCGCTCCACCACGAGGACGTGCTGAGAGCGGACGGGTCGGGCGGTGCGCCCGGGAGGCGCGGCGTCGGTTCCCGGAGAGGGGGTCTCGGTCATGCGGTCGATCCGATCGGTCCGGCGGGTCAGCTCTTGGTCGCGTCCTCGAGCAGCGGCACGAGGGCGTCGAGCGCGTACTGCCGCGAGAGAGCGGAGCCGAGCGAGTAGGCCGCCGAGACGTCGCCGTCGATGACGACGGCGTGGCCGTCCTTCACGGCCGACAGCGCCTTCCACTGCGGGTCGTCGGTGATCTCGGTGGTGTCGATGTAGATCGGGAACGCCACGATCACGTCGGAGTCGATCACGTCGAGCTGCTCGCTCGAGATCGAGACCGAGAAGCCGCCGGCGTTCGGGGTCAGAGCCTCGATGCCGGGGTTCTGGTCGAAGCCGAGGGCCTCGAGCTGGTCGACGCGCTCGGCGCCCTCGATGTACGCGCCCCAGCCCTCGCTCGTCTTGGTCGCGGCCGTGATGGTCATGTCGTCCCACTCGGGGTGGTCGGCGGCGATGGCGTCGACCGCGGCCTCGTTCTCGTCGACGAGGCGGTCGCCCTCGGCCTCCTCGCCCAGGGCGGTCGAGATGAGGTCCATCTGGTCGTCGAAGTCGGTCAGGTAGTTGTCGCCGCCCTCGGGCACGCCCACGGTGGGGGCGATGCTCGACAGCCGGTCGTAGCGCTCCTGGTCGCCCGAGCTCTTCGTGTCGAAGATGATGTCGGGCTCGAGGGCGGCGATCGCCTCGTACGAGGGGTCGAGCGTGCCGATGATCTCGGGCGACTGGTCGTAGAGGCCCTGGGCCCACGGGCCCACGCCGTCGTTCTCGTCGCCGAAGGCCAGCCAGTCGGAGGCGCCGACGGGCTGCACGCCGAGGGCGAGCGCGGTCTCGGCGTCGCCCCAGCCGAGAGCGACGACGCGCTGCGGCTTCTCGTCGATGGTGACGTCGCCGAACTTGGTCTCGACGGTCACGGGGAACGCGCCGGAGGCGCTGCCGCCGCCGGTCGAGTCGCCGTCGGAGTCGCTGCCGGCGTCGGCCGAGCAGCCGGCGAGGGCGAGGGTGGAGACCGCCAGGAGGGAGGCGATCGTGAGTGTCTTGCGCATGGGGTCCTCAGTGCTGTGAGCGGAAGGGGGCGGGTCGTCGGTGGGGGCCGAGGATCGCGGGGGCGCACCGCCGCGACGACACTCGGGTCGACTACAGGTGAGGGTAGCCTAAGCTAATCATCATGGCGATGCCCCGAGCGCTCAGGGTCGACCGCGCCCCGCGGCCGACCTCCGGCGTCCGGCGACGCCGCACGCGCCTCCTCGTCCTCGTCGCCGCTCTCGCGCTGCTCGCCCTCGCGATCGTGCTCGGCCTCGCCGTCGGGGCCCGCCCGGTGCCCTTCGACGACGTGCTGCGCATCCTCGGCGGTGCTGCGGGTCGCGACTCGGCCGACGCCGCCGCCGTGCTCGATCTGCGGCTGCCGCGCACCGCCGCCGCGATCGTCGCCGGGGCGGGCCTCGGCGTGGCGGGGGCCGTCGTGCAGGCCGTGACCCGCAACCCGCTCGCCGATCCGGGCATCCTCGGCGTCACCTCGGGCAGCGCCTTCGCGGTGGCCGTGGCCGTCGGCTTCGCCGGTGTCACCTCGGCGAGCGGCTGGGTCTGGTTCTCGTTCGCGGGCGCCGGCGTCGCGACCGTCGCCGTCTCGCTGATCGGCGGGGCGGGCCGAGGAGGCGGTGGTCCGGCCCGCCTGACCCTCGCCGGCCTCGCGCTCGGGTCGGTGCTCGCGGGCATCACCTCGTCGATCGTGCTCGCCGATCCGCGCCGGTTCGACGCCGTGCGCGCGTGGGAGGTCGGCTCGCTCGCCGACCGCGGCTGGGACCCCGTGCTCACGGTGCTGCCGTTCGTCGCCGCGGGGGTCGTCGTCGCGCTGATCGCCTCGCGCCCGCTCGACGCCGTCGCCCTCGGCGACGAGCACGCCGCCTCGGTCGGCGTCTCGGTGCCCGCCGTGCGCGTCGTGTCGCTCGTGATCGTGACCCTCCTCGCCGGAGGCGCGACCGCCGTGATCGGTCCCGTCGCCTTCCTGGGGCTGATGGTCGCGCACGCGGCCCGCGGCCTCGTCGGCCCGAGTCAGCCCTGGATCACCGGGCTCTCGGCCGTGCTCGGGCCGGTGCTGCTGCTGCTCGCCGACGTGCTCGGTCGCGTGATCGCGCCTCCCGGCGAGATCGCGGCCGGACTCGTCACCGCCGCCATCGGAGCGCCCGTGCTGATCGCCATCGCCCGCCGACGGAAGGTCGGCGGCGCATGAGCCGGCGCCGTCTCGCGACCCTCGTGCTGGCGGTCGTCGCCATCGTCGTCGCGATCGTCGCACTCGGCATCGGCGACTACCCGCTCAGTCCGCCCGAGGTGGTGCGCGCCCTGTTCGGCGGCGACGGCTTCGCGTCGACCATCGTGCTGAACTGGCGGATGCCGCGGGTGCTGGCCGCCCTCGTCTTCGGCGCCGCCCTCGGCGTCTCGGGGGCGATCTTCCAGTCGCTGACCCGCAACCCGCTCGGCTCGCCGGACGTGATCGGCTTCTCGACCGGCGCCTACACCGGGGCGATCGTCGTGATCGTGTCGGGCGCCTCCTCGACGCTCGGCACCGCCGGCGGGGCGCTCGCCGGCGGTCTGGTCACCGCCCTGGCCGTCTACCTCCTCGCCTACCGCGGGGGCGTGAACGGGCTGAGGCTGATCATCGTCGGCATCGGCGTGACGGCCCTGCTGCACTCGGTCAACAGCTGGCTGCTGCTGCGGGCCCAGGCCGAGGTCGCGCTGACGGCCTCGTTCTGGGGCGCCGGCTCGCTCGCGTTGGTGGCCTGGCAGCAGCTCGTGCCGGCCATCGTCCTGCTGGTCGTGCTGACGCCCCTCGTGATGGTGCTCTCCCGCCCGTTGCGTCAGCTCGAGCTGGGCGACGACGCGGCCCGATCGCACGGGCTGCGGGCCGAGGGCTCCCGGCTGGCGCTGGTCGTCGTCGGCGTCGCGTTGACCGCCGTCGTGACGGCGAGCACCGGGCCGATCGCCTTCGTCGCGCTCGCCGCGCCGCAGCTCGCCCGCCGGCTCGTGCGCTCGGCCGGCGTCCCGCTGGTCGGCTCCGCGCTCACCGGGGCCGTGCTGCTGCTCGTCGCCGACCTGGTCGCGCAGCACATCGCCGCGAACCCGGTGCCGGTGGGGCTCGTCACGCTGGTCATCGGCGGGATCTACCTGATCACGCTGCTCGTCGGAGAATCCCGGAGGTCCGCGTGAACGCAGACGCCACCCGCCCGTCCGTCTCGTCGTCCACGGCCTCGTCCGGGGGCGCCGTCGAGGCCTCCGGCACGGCCGTCGACGCCCGGCTCGTCGCGCGGCAGGCGCATCTCGCCTACGACCGGCGCACGGTCAGCGAGGCCGTCGACGCCGAGGTGCGCGAGGGCTCGTTCACGGTGATCGTCGGGCCGAACGCCTGCGGGAAGTCCACCCTGCTGCGGGCCTTCGCGCGCCTCCTGAAGCCCCGGTCGGGGTCGGTGCTGCTCGACGGTCGCGAGCTCGCGACCGTTCCGGCGAAGGAGGCGGCGCGCACCGTGGGCCTGCTGCCGCAGACCTCGACGGCGCCCGACGGCATCACCGTCGCCGAGCTGGTGGCCCGCGGCCGCTACCCGCACCAGGGGCTGTTCCGCCAGTGGACCGGCGCCGACCGCGAGGCCGTCGACGCGGCCCTCGCCGAGACCGATCTCGCCGATCTGGTCGACGTCCCGGTCGACGAGCTCTCGGGAGGGCAGCGTCAACGCGTCTGGGTGGCCATGGCGCTCGCGCAGCAGACGCCGGTGCTGCTGCTCGACGAGCCCACCACCTACCTCGACATCGCGCACCAGTACGACCTGCTCGACCTGTTCGCCCGGCTGCACGCGCAGGGCACCACGGTCGTCGCCGTGCTGCACGACCTCAACCAGGCGGCGCGCTACGCGACCGACCTGATCGTCATGAGCGACGGCGACGTGGTCGCGACCGGCGCCCCCGCCGACGTGCTGACCGAGCAGCTGGTCACCGACGTCTTCGACCTGCCCTGTCTCGTCGTGCCGGACCCCGTGACCGGCTCGCCCCTGGTGGTCCCGCGCCGTCGCGCCTCCTGACCCCCCGCCCTGCCCGGTGCGGGCAGGATGGAGGGCATGAAGATCGAACTCGACGGACTCACCGCACTCGTCACCGGATCGACCCAGGGCATCGGGTACGCGATCGCCCGGGGACTCGCCGCGGCGGGGGCCCGCGTGATCGTCAACGGACGCTCGACGGAGACCACGGGGGCGGCCCGGGCGCGCCTCCTCGACGACCTCGCCGGCGATGCCGACTTCGCCGCCCTCGACGACGATGCCAGGGAGGCGCGGGTCGTCGCCCTCGCGGCCGATCTCGCCACCGAGGCGGGCGCCCGCACCGCGCTGTTCCAGCACCCCGACGTCGACGTGCTCGTGAACAACCTCGGGATCTTCGGCTCGGCCGACGCCCTCGCCATCGACGACGACGAGTGGCGACGCTACTTCGAGACCAACGTGCTGTCGGCGGTGCGGCTGACCCGCGCCTACCTGCCGGGCATGATGCGCCGCGGCTGGGGCCGGGTGCAGTACATCGCCAGCGACTCGGCGATCGTGACGCCGGTCGAGATGATCCACTACGGGGTGTCGAAGACGGCGCTGCTCGGCGTCTCGCGCGGCTTCGCCAAGGCCGCCGCGGGGTCGGGTGTGACGGTCAACAGCGTCATCGCCGGGCCGACGCACACGGGCGGGGTCGAGGACTTCGTCCGCGAGCTGGTCGGGGACGATCTGCCGTGGGACGAGGCCCAGCACGAGTTCATACTGAAGCACCGGCCGCAGTCGCTGATCCAGCGTCTGATCGAGCCCGACGAGATCGCGAACATGGTGGTCTACCTCAGCTCGCGCTACGCCTCGGCGACCACCGGCGGGGCGCTGCGCGTCGACGGCGGCTACGTCGACGCGATCCTCCCCTGACCCGCCCCGAGGGGTCGCGGCGTGCCGCGCGCCCCGGCTCGGCGAGGGCGTGTCCGGACCCCTCGGCGCCCGCGTCGACGGCCCGGCCGTCACACGGGGTCGCAGGTCAGGGGAATGGCCTAGGTTCGTACGGGCGTTGCACCCGTGGGCGACGAGCCCGCGAGGCCGACCGGCACGTCCGGCCGCCCCGGCCCACCGAGATCGCGCCCGACGGCGCAGAGGAGACATCGTGACCCAGCCCAAGATGAACGTCGAGTCGTTCAACCTCGACCACCGCACCGTCGCCGCCCCCTACGTGCGGGTCGCCGACCACAAGACGCTGCCGAAGGGCGACACGATCACCAAGTTCGACGTGCGCTTCACGCAGCCCAACGAGGCCCACCTCGAGATGCCCGCCGTGCACTCGCTCGAGCACCTCTTCGCCGAGCACTCCCGCAACCGGTCGAGCGACGTCATCGACTTCTCGCCGATGGGGTGCCAGACGGGCTTCTACCTGATCCTGCAGGGCACGCCCGACATCGACGACGTCATGACGCTGATCGAGGGCACCCTCACCGACATCACGACCGCCACCGAGGTCCCGGCGGCCAACGAGGTGCAGTGCGGTTGGGGCGCGAACCACTCGCTCGAGGCCGCGCAGGAGGTCGCCCGCGGGTTCCTCGCCGCCCGCGACCAGTGGTCGACCGTCACCCGATGAGCCCGGCCGACGCCGCGCCTCCCGCCGTCCCCGCGGTGATCGTGATCGTCGCCATGAGCGACGAGGCGGCGCCGTTCGTCGCGCGGGCCTCGCGGGTCGACGACCCGCTCGCGGTGGGCGGCTCGCTGCAGCGGGAGATCGAGATCGACGGCATCCGCATCCTGCTCGTGCAGAGCGGCATCGGCTTCGTCAACGCCGCCGGGGCCGCGACCTCGGCGATCGTGCGGGCCGGCTCGCTCGACGGCGTCGTGCCGACCGTGATCAGCGCCGGCACCGCGGCCGGCATGGGCCCGGGCATCGAGATCGGCGACGTCGTCGCCGGGGCGGAGTACCTGAACCTCGATGCCGACGCCCGCGTCTTCGGCTACCGGCTCGGCCAGGTGCCCGGCATGCCCGCCAGCTACCACGCCGACGAGGCCCTGATGGAGGCGGCGCTCGCCTACGGCGGGTCCGTCGCGCAGCCCGACGGCTGGGCGGTCCGCCCGGGGCTGATCGCGTCGAGCGACGCGTTCATGACGGCCGAACGGGTGATCGGCGTGCGGACGGCCTTCGCCGACGTGGTCGACGTCGACGCGGTCGACATGGAGTCGATGGCGATCGCGCAGACCTGCCACGTCCACCACGTGCCGTTCGTCTCGGTGCGCGGCATCAGCGACCTCGCCGGGCCCGATGCGCACGACGTGCACGACGAGAACCTCGCGCTCACGGCGGGTCGCTCCGCCGACGTCACGCTCGCCCTCGTGCGGGGCCTCGCCGGCCGCTGACCGGACCCCCTCGTTCGGGGGACAGGTCCGACCCCCTGAAGTGCCCACTGTGCGGGCCCCTGTCCGCTCCCTATGTTCTTCCCAAGAGCTTTCTCGGATGAACGACAGGGGTCCACTTCGTGAAGAACCGCCGCATCACCGCGATCGGGGGCGTGGCGTTCGCGTCGCTCCTCGTCGCCTCTCTCGCCACACCGGCCGTGGCCGCATCCACGGGATCCGCCCCGGCCGGAGCCGCCTTCGGCTCCGCCGCCGCGACGACCACCGCGGCCGGCGCGGCATCGGCCGCCGGCGCCGACGGCCAGGTCGCCCCCCGTAGCAAGGACGACCGGCCCGACCCGGCCGCCGAGGCGCAGCGCGACCTCAACCGCGACGCCGTCGCCCAGGTGGTGTCGGGCCAGGCCGAGCCGCAGCAGCGCAGCGCCCGGAGCGACACCCAATCGGTCCAGGTGAAGCCCGGGCAGTGGGCCCAGTACGGCGTCGAGTCGAGCGATCAGATCCTGTCGTTCCTGGTCGACTTCGGCGACGAGGTCGACCCCCGCTACCCGGACGCCGCCGCCGGCCCCGTCCACAACGAGATCGCGCAGCCCGACGAGGCGAACGACAACTCGACCTACTGGACGAACGACTTCAGCCGCGGGCACTACCTCGACATGTTCTTCGGTCAGCAGGGCGAGTCGCTCAAGGGCGTCTACGAGGAGATGTCGAGCGGCCGGTACACCGTCGACGGCGACGTCAGCGACTGGGTCACCGTGCCCTACTCGTCGGCGAGCTACGGCGAGACGGAGAGCCAGACCGACATGACCCGCTTCGTGCAGGACACCGCCGACGCCTGGTACGACGACCAGATCGAGCGGGGGAAGACCCCCGAGCAGATCACCGAGTACCTGCAGACCTTCGACCAGTGGGATCGCTACGACTACGACGGCGACGGCGTCTTCGACGAGCCCGACGGCTACATCGACCACTTCCAGGCCATCCACGCCGGCGAGGGCGAGGAGGCCGGCGCCGATTCGAGCGCCATCTGGTCGCACCGCTGGGCGGTCGGGCAGGACGCCGAGGGCACGGCCGGTCCGGCCGTCAACCCGTTCGGCGGCGTCAAGATCGGCGACACCGACTTCTGGGTGCGCGATTACACGACCGAGCCCGAGAACGGCGGCCTGGGCGTCTTCGCCCACGAGTACGGTCACGACCTCGGTCTGCCCGACCTCTACGACACCAGCGGCGGCGAGAACGGCACCGGTTTCTGGACGCTGATGAGCTCTGGCTCGTGGCTGAGTCACGGCGACGGGGCGATCGGCACGACCCCGAACCAGATGGGCGCGTGGGAGAAGCTGCAGCTCGGCTGGCTCGACTACGAGATCGCCGTGGGCGGCCCGAAGGCGGCGAAGTCGACGCACCAGATCGGTCCGTCGTATCACGCCACGAAGAAGCCGCAGGCCGTGGTCGTCACGCTGCCCTTCGACAAGCAGGGCAACCCCAGGTTCTACATCGCCGAGAACCGTCAGTACGCCGGCTACGACGACACCCTGCGCACGGGGCCGTACAACTTCGGCTGGCTCGAGTCGCAGCCCGACCGTGTCGAGCACTTCCCGTACCAGGACGGCCTCAGCATCACCTACTGGGACACGGCCCAGACGGACAACAACACGGCGCAGCACCCCGGCGCGGGGCTGGCCCTGCCGATCGACGCCAATCCGACGCCGCTGACCTGGTCCGACGGCACGGTCGCCCGGAACCGCATCCAGTCGTTCGACGCGACGTTCGGCATCCAGCGCACGGATCCGATCAGCCTGCACCGTGAGCTCGCCGGCACCTCGACGACGCTGACCTCGAAGGCGCGACCGGCCGTGTCGATGTTCGACGACAGCGACCCGCTGGCCTACTGGAGCGCGGCCAATCCGCAGGGCTCGGTCAAGGTCGCCGGCTCGGGCACCACCATCCAGGTGCTGCAGAGCAACAAGCAGGGCATGATGACGATCCGGGTCGACTGACCTCGGGACGGCACCGGCGGTGAAGCCGAGGAGGCGCGGGTCGAGTCGACCCGCGCCTCCTGTCGGTCGTCCCGGCCGTCAGGCTCCGGGGGTCGCCCCGGCGTGCAGGTGCTCGATGAGCTGGGCCTTCGTCGCCTTCGAGACGCCCGAGAGACCGGCCTCCCGTGCGATTGCGCGGAGCTGGACCAGGGTCATCGCGGTGAGGTCGCGCTCGGGGTCGGTCGCGGTGTCGCCCGCCACCTCGGGGTCGGCCGTGACCGCGTGAGGCAGCGGGGGAGTGAACAGGGTCGCCGCCGTGGCATCGGCCGTCGTCACCGTCGCGGCGGGGGCGGGAGCGTCGCCCTTCGCGCGGGCCTCGCCGTCGGTCTTCCCGCCCGACTTCTCGCCGCCGGACTTCTTGCCGGACTTCCTGCCGGCCTCGGACTCGTCGCCCTTCTTCGATTTCTTGCCCGACGACGGTTCGGAGGAGGCCGTCGGAGCCGACCCGGACTTCTTCTCGCCGTGCTTCCGGGCGACCGCGTCGCGCTCGGCTCGCAGGGAGATGACGGTCTCCTCGTCGAGGAAGTCGACGAACGGGTTCGGCTGCCCCGTCTTGTCGGCGACGATGGCCGTGTACGCGGCTGCGGCGGTGCGGACCTTCGCCGTCGCGCGTCCGGCCCGCTTGGACGACGAGGGGCGTTCGGCCGTGACGGCCGCGTGCTTCTCGAGTGCGTCGACGAGATCTCTCAGGGCGGTCTTGATCTTTTTGCTCACAGGGTCATTGTCGACCACCGAGGTGAACGCGCAACCCCCGGTCGGATTCAGCGGGTGTCGCGCCCGCCGTCGAGGCGCCGTCGGGTCTCTCCGAATCGTCTGTCGAGCACCTCGGCGCTCGGCGTGCCGTCGAGATAGGCGCGCAGCACGGTCACCAGGCCGGTGAGGTCGGCAGCCGAGGCATGCCCCTGGGGGAGGTCCATGCCGGCGTCGACCTCGCGGACGCCGGGCACGAGGGCCCGGCCGTCGGCGGTGAGCGTCAGGAGCACGGCGCGACGGTCGTTCGGGCTGGTCTCGCGGACGACGAGGCCCCGGCGGACGAGCGCGTCGACGATGCGGCTGGGGCTGCCGGTCTCGCAGACGATCAGCTCGCCGAGGGCCTTCAGGCTGAGGGGCCCGAACTCGTCGAGCACGCCGACGACCTCGGCCTGGGACGGGGTGAGACCTAGCGGAGCGAGCCGATCGGCGACCGCCCGGTTGCCTTCGCGTTGGGCTGCGAGCACCAGATAGCGGAGCTCGGAGGGCGCGAGCGCTGCGGGTGTCGCGCCGAAAGATGTCACGTCACGAGATTATCAGGCAGGTGCCCGCGGTTCCTGGGGCACCGGCCCGGCGGCCTGTCAGACCCGGCCGTCGCCGGTCGTCGACGCGATCACGGGTCCGCCCGTCCGCCGCCGTCGACGGGACCGGCCGAGGACGATCGGTCCGATGGCGCGCAGCACCGCGGGGAGCACGATCGTCCGGATGACGAGCGCGTCGAGGGCGACGGCGATCGCGAGGCCGAGGCCGATCTCCCGCACGATGCTGATCCGCCCGGTCATGAACGACAGGAACACCGCGATCATGATCAGCGCCGCGCTGTTGATCATCGGCCGCGTGGCTCGCAGGCCGTCGGTGACGGCGGCCGAGAAGGGGCCGCCGTGCTCGAAGCTCTCGGCGATCCGGGCGATGATGATCACCATGTAGTCCATGCTCAGGCCGAACATCACGGCGAAGAGCAGCACCGGGGTGACCGAGTTGAGCGGCGAGTCGCTGGTGAGCGACTGGACCAGCGTCAGGAGACCGAGGCTCGCGCCGACCACGAGGGCGTTGAAGGCGAGCGCGAGCGCGGACAGCGCGATCGAGCGGAACGCGACCACGAGCAGGACGAACGTCGCCGCGAGCACGAGGCCGCCGATGGTCGGCAGCGAGCGGATCAGGGTCTCGTCGAAGTCGAGGCCCTGCGCGGTGGCGCCGGCGACGCCCACGGAGGAGCTCGCCCCGAGCTCGCTCGGCAGATCGTCGCGGATCTCGCGTACGAGGTCGTGCGCCGATGTCGAGTCGGGTCCCTCCGTGGTGGTGACGAGGAGTCGCGTGACCGGCCCGGAGGGGCCCTCGGCCCACAGTGCGCTCAACTCGTCGGGGATCTCGGGGCCCGACAGCACGGAGCGCAGGGTGGCGTCGTCGAGCCCCGTCGTGGTCACGGCCGTGACTGAGCGGACGTCGTCGTGCCCGTCGAGGAACCGGGTGGCGGTCACGGCGTCCGTCACGAGCTCGTCGGCGTCGTCGGCGGAGACGACCACCTGCAGGGGGAACAGGTCGTCGACCCCGAGACTCTCGTCCGCCACCTCGAGCCCGACGCGGGCCGCGTCGTCGGCCGGGAGCACGGTCGCGCTGGCGACGGGCGACTGCAGCGAGAGGCCCAGTGCCGGCGCCGCGACGCCGATCAGGGCGGCGACGCCGACGAGCGCGACGACCGCGGACGTCAGGCGGCCGGGGACTCTCGTCGAGCGCCGCCCGCGGCCGTCGTCGGCGCCGGTCGACGACGCCGGTCGACGTCGTGCGGGGAGCGGAACGCGGCCCCAGTCGATGCGGTGCCCCAGCAGGCCGAGGAGCGCCGGCAGCACGGTGTGGGTGAGGACGAGAGCGACGAAGGTCACGATCATGCCGCCGAGCGCGATGCTCGTGAACGCCATGACATCGGGGACGAGGAGGGCCGCGAGGGCCACGATGACGGCGGCGCCCGAGAACAGCACGGAGTGGCCGGCGCGCGCCATCGCGACGTCCACCGCGTCGCGGACCGACAGCCCGCGCTGCAGCTCCTCGCGGAACCGTTTGACGATGAACAGCGAGTAGTCGACGGACACCGCCAGGCCGATCATCGACACGATGTTCGAGTAGAGGTTCGACACGTCGGTCTCGCGGGCGATCAGGAACCCGGCGCCCAGGGCCAGGGCCAGGGAGGAGCCGGCGATGAGCAGGGGGACGAGTGCCGCGACGACCGATCGGAAGACGACGAGCAGCACGATGATCAGGAGGGGGAAGACGATCAGCTCGGCGCGGAGGGCGTCCTCCTTGGAGTGCGCGTTGAGCTGGTAGTCGAGGGCGGGCTGTCCGGTGACGTAGCCCGCGACGCCGTCCGCCAGGTCGTCGACCGCGGTCTGGAGGTCGGGGGTGGCGTTCTGCACGGCGGTGTTGTCTCCGTCGAAGCCCGCGGTGATGACGACCGTGCGTCCGTCGGACGAGGCTCGGTCGGGACGTTCCACGGGGGTGGTGATGCTGTCTGCCCCCGCAGCGGCGAGGACGTCGGCCGCCGCGGACACGGTCGACGACGCGATCGGCTCGGGGGAGTCGAGCACCACCACGACCTGATTGGGAGCGTCGCCGAAGTCTCGTTCGATCTCGGCCTGAGTGACCAGGGCCTCGGCCTCGGGGGCGGTGAATCCTCCGCCCGAGAGGGCTCCGTCGAGTTGCAGCGCGAGGATCGCGGCCACGGCGACGAGGGCGACCCAGGCGCTGAGGACGAGGCGCGGGGCCCGTCGGATCGAGAAGGGTGGGCGTGGCATGGCGGTCTCCCGTCAGGCGTCGATCGACGCCGGTGGATGATGGAACATGCATGTTGTATCACGCATCGGCTCGAGGCGCGATCCGGGCGTCGTCGCGATGATCGATGTCACATCATTTGTTGTCATCTCATACATCTGACATTCTGGCTCGGTGACCACGACCCCCGTCACGGAACACCACCATCCGAGGAGCCCCATGACCAAGCAGAACGACACCACCGACACGACCGACGCCCTCGACGCGACGGCTGAACCAGACGCTCCCGACGCCGCCCGCATCAGCTCCGCCCGCGAGGCGGTCGCGGCCGTGGCCCGCGGCGAGATGGTCGTCGTGGTCGACGACGAGGACCGCGAGAACGAAGGCGACCTCGTCGTCGCCGCCGACCACGCGACGCCGCAGATCGTGAATTTCATGATCACCCACGGCCGCGGTCTGGTCTGCCTCTCGCTCGACGAGCGTCGGGCGGCCGATCTCCGGCTCGATCCGATGGTCGCCCGTAACGAGGACCACCAGTCGACCGCGTTCACCGTCTCGATCGACGGCACCCCGGCCCACGGCGTCACGACCGGCATCTCGGCGTCCGAGCGGGCGACGACCATCCACCTGGCGGTCACGGGGCGAGCCGACGACCTCGCTCGACCGGGTCACGTCTTCCCCCTCGTCGCTCGGCCCGGGGGAGTCCTCGAACGACCCGGTCACACCGAGGCCTCCGTCGACCTGGCGCGTCTCGCGGGGTGCACCCCGGCCGGGGTGATCGTCGAGATCATCGGTCCGGACGGCGAGATGCTCCGTCTCGACGACCTCCGCGTCTTCGCGGCGCGGCACGGTCTCGTGCTGACCACGATCGAGATCCTGCGAGAGCACCTGCTCGCCGAGTCCGAGGCGGCGACGGCATGATCCTCCTCCCGGCGATCCGGGGCACCACCCGATGGGTCGTCTGGCGAATCGCCCGCCGCCGGTTCGGCGAGATCGAGGGGCTCGAGAACCTCCCGCAGGACGGGCCGATCGTGCTCGTCCCGAACCACTCGAGCTACTTCGACCACTTCGTCGTGCAGGTGCTGGTGCAGAGCCTGCGCGGCACGCCCGTCTGGTTCCTGACCAAGCGCGAGAGCTTCGAGAGCCGGTTGCCCCGTCCGTGGGCGACCGCCTGGTACGGCATCCCCGTCGATCGTGAGGCGCCGGCCCCCGACACGCTGCGCGAGGTCCGCCGCGTGCTCACGTCGGACGATGCGCTCTGCGTCTATCCCGAGGGGACTCGGGGCGACGGCGGACCGCTCCGGGAGTTCCGACCCGGTGCGTTCCGCTTCGCCCTGGCCCACGGCGTCCCCATCGTGCCCGTGGGCCTGCACGGCAGCGCCGACGTGCTCCGCAAGGGCGACCGGTGGTTCCGCCGCGGACAGGTCGACGTCGTGTTCGGCGACCCGCTCGAAGTCGACCCGTCGCTCCCGAAGCCCCGGGCCGCAGCCGAGCTGGCGTCGACCGGCCGCGCCGTCGTCGAGGCTCTCGTCGAGCGCGCCGCCGCACGGGCCGCCGCCCGCAGTCGGGCCGCCGCACCGGCTCGGGGCTCGACGCTCCGACCCGCGCAGACTCCCCGTGTCTCGTCCGCGGTCGCCCTCGATCGCGCCGTCGTGCACGCGCTCGGCGACGACGGCCGGCTCGGGGCACGCGACCTCCGGCGTCTCCGCTGGCTGTGGTCGTTCGTCGCGCGGCACGAGGGCGCCGATCTCGATCTGCGGGTCCAGCGGGCGCGGCTCGCGGCGCTGCGTGCGGCTCGACTGATGGGACCGTTCCGTCTCGTGGGCGCGCTGCTCCTCCGGCGACGCGTGTCGCGCCTCCTCGACGAGTCTCCGACGCACGGGCTCGCGAACTACCTCGCCGGACGCTGGTGCCTCGCGATGCCGAGCCTGCTCGGCGGCGGAGCGAGACGCGCCCTGCCGCACTTCGCGACGGCGACCCGGTACTCCGACGATCCGACCCGTGCGGCCATGGGAGCGGCGTCGGCGCGCGTCGCGCTCGGACAGGACGAGCAGGCGGCCGAGCTGCTCCGGCAGGTGATCGCTGAGACTCCGGTCGCGCACCCGCACCATGACCGGCGCACCGCCCGGGCTCGACGTCTGCTCGCCGAGCTCACCGGCGAACCGGGAGCCGCCCCCGAGTCGGGGTCCGCGCCCGGACCGGGGTCCGCCCCGGCATCTCGTCCGCGCCCCGAGGGGGCGGTCTCGTGATCCCGATCCGGCACTCGGCGGACGTGTCGATGCGGCACGGGCCGTCGTCGATCCTCGACGTGCTCCTCGACGCCTCCCGGGCGGCGGAGTGGAATCCGGCGCTGTCGTCCGTCGAGTCGCCGCCCGGCCCCGCTCCCGTCGGTCGCGGTCTGCCGACGCGCATCCGGGGCGTCGTGCGGGGCACTCTCACGTTCCTCGAGGCGCCGTCGCTCGAGGTCCGCCACCGGCTCGACGTGCCGGGCGGAGTCGAACTCGGCAGTTGGCTGCTCGAGCCGCTGGCGTCGGGCGGGACGCGGGTGACGCACACGATGGAGCACACGGGCCCGGTGCTGAGGCTGATGCGGCGGGCGTTCGAGCCGGTTCCGCTCTGGCGCCTCGAGCGGCTCGACCGCGTGGTCGGCGAGAGGAGCCGACCGCGCTGAGGTCAGCCGATCGGGGCGACGGGCACGGCCCGGGGGACGAACGCGACCAGCACGTCCTCGCCCACGCGCCTCCCGAGGTCGGGCCGGTGGTCGAGGACGACCTGCGTGTCCGTCCCGGTGCGTACGACGGAGCGCGACACCGCGCCACGGAACGACACCGACTCGACGACGCCCGCGATCCCGTGCGGGTCGTCCGTGAAGACGACGTCCTCGGGTCGGATCCAGGCCCAGACGGCACCGTCCGCGGGGGAGCCCACGGCGTCGACCTCGCGGCAGCCCGCCAGACGGACCAGACCCGAGACCACCTCGGCGCGCAGCCGGTTGCTCGACCCGACGAACTCGGCGACGAAGGGGGTGGCCGGTGCCGTGTAGAGCTCCTCGGGCGTGCCGATCTGCTCGATGCCGCCCGCCCGCATCACCGCCACCCGGTCGGCGACCGCGAGGGCCTCTTCCTGGTCGTGGGTCACGAACATCGTCGTGATCGACAGCTCGCGCTGGATGCGCCGGATCTCATCGCGCAACTGCACGCGCACCTTGGCGTCGAGCGCGCTGAGCGGCTCATCCAGCAGGAGGACCCGGGGCCGGGTGACGAGGGCGCGGGCGAGGGCGACGCGCTGCTGCTGGCCGCCCGACAGCTGATGCGCGTAGCGCTCGCCGAGGTCGCCGAGTCCGACGAGGTCGAGCATCGACGACGCGCGCGCACGCCGCTCGGTCCGGTCGACGCGGCGCATCCGGAGGCCGAACTCGACGTTCTGCAGCACGCTCAGGTGGGGGAACAGCGAGTACGCCTGGAACACCATGCCGACGTCGCGTCGATGCGTGGGGACGTCCACCACGTCCCGACCGTCGACGGTGATGGTGCCGCTCGTGACGGTCTCGAGTCCGGCGAGGCTGCGCAGGGCGGTCGTCTTGCCGCAGCCCGACGGTCCCAGCACCGCGACCAGCTCGCCGGGCCGGAGCGACAGATCGACCCCGCCGAGCGCCCGGTGCCCGACGTACTCCTTGACGACCGAGCGGAACTCGACGGCGGCGCCGCCCGTCGCCTCGGCGTGGATCGGGGCGGGGAGGGTGGCGGTCACGAGAGTGCCTTTCGAGCGGGGGCGGAAGGAGGAGCGGAGGGCGCAGGAGGCACGGGTGCGGTCGTCGAGACCGTCGCCGCGATCGGGGTGGCCCGCCCGGCACGCCCTCCGGGTGCGCGCGAGCCGATGCGCCCGATGACGACGAGCAGCACGAACGCGAAGCCGAGGGCCAGGAGCGCGAAGACGACGGCGGCGTAGGGGTCGCTCTTCGAGACCTGGACGAGGGCGGTCTGCAGGGTGACGCGGTTGAGCAGCGACGCGATGGTGAACTCGCCCAGCACGACCGCCACCGTGATGAACGCGGCGGCCAGCAGCCCGCGGCGCAGCGTCGGCACGACGACGCGCAGCATGATCTGCGGCCATCCGGCGCCCAGGGTGCGGGCCGCCTCGGTGAGGGTCCGCAGGTCGGTCCCGGCGAGGTCCGACTGCACCGCCCGGTAGGCGTAGGGCAGCACGGTGATGCCGTAGGCGAAGGCCAGCGTCCAGGCTCCCGAGCCGGCGACGCGGGTCACCGCCGAGTACACCGGGGCGAGCCCGACCACGAGCACGATCGCGGGCACGGTGATCGGTACCAGGCAGACGAACTCGAGGGGCCGCGCGAGCCGGGGGTAGCGCAGGTGCACGAGCACCATGGCGGGCACCAGCAGCACGAGCACGAGCACCGCGGCGACGACGGCCAGCACGAGCGAGTTGGTCACGCCCTCGACGAGGTTGCGGTACGCGCGCTCGTTCTCGGGGTCGACGATGGCGAGCCAGTGATTCAGGTCGTGCCCCGTGCCGTCGGCGCTGCGCAGTGAGAACGCGACCATCGCCGCGATCGGGACGGCGAAGACGAGGCCCACGACGGTCAGCGCGATCCGACGGGCCGCCAGTGAGCCGCGGGTCGCGCCCGTCACCGCTGCCACCGCTCGGTCCGCCGCTGCAGCATCGAGTACAGCGACATCAGCACGGCCATGACGACGACCATGCCGAGGGCCAGGACGCCGGCGACGTTCTCGCGACCGAGCACCGTCTCGCTCACCAGCGCCGCCCGGATCTGCAGCGGGACGATCTGGGCGCCCTGGCTGATGATCGCGGCGGCCGTGGCGTACGACGAGAAGGCGTTCGCGAACAGGAGCAGCAGACTGCCGACGAAGGCGGGGGCGAGCACGGGCACGACGACCGTCGAGAAGTGCTGCCGACCCGTGCCTCCGAGGGTGGCCACCGCCTCCTGCCACTGCGGACGCAGTCCCGAGACGGCGGGCATGAACGTGATGACCATGAGCGGCACCTGAAAGTAGATGTAGGGCAGGAGGAGGCCGGGCACCTGGTAGAGCCAGACGCCTCCGGCGAAGACGTCGACCCCGAACGCGTCGAGCAGCAGCTGCGTCACGACCCCCTGGATGCCGATGGTGGCGATGAAGGCGAACGCGAGCATGACCCCGCCGAACTGCGCGAGCACGCTCGCGGCCGAGTCGATCAGGCCGCGGACCACGCCGTCGGGCCGCAGCGCCGTGAGTCCCCAGCAGACGACGGCTCCGATCACGGCGCCGACGACGGCCGTGACCCCCGAGACCAGGGCGGAGCTGCCGAAGGCGCGCAGCACGCTCGGTTCGGCCAGGGCCGAGAGGTTGTCGAGCGTCACGCCGCCGTCGCCCCCGATGAAGCCGGTGGCGAGCGCCAGCACGCACGGCAGCACGAGGAACGCGAGGACGTAGAGCGCGAAGGGCGTCAGTCCCCACCAGGCCGCCGGACGGCGCCGACCCCCGCGAGGGTCGACGCCGTCGGAGGCCGAGGAGGCGCGGGTCGTCGCCCGGAACCTCCTCGCCACGGTCGTCACGATCAGCCGATCACGGCGGCCCAGCGCTCGGCCAGGACCGCCGAGGCGGCCTCGGTCTGCTCGCTGGTGAGCTGCACGGTGTCGGCGGGCTGCTCGCCCACGGCGTCGAGGGCGTCCTGGTCGACGGTTCCGGCATCGACCATGGCGTCGAGGCGGACGGGGTAGGCGCCGGCCGCGAGGTAGAGGTTCTGGGCGGTGTCGCCCATGATGAACTCCTGCCACAGGCGCGCGGCCGCCGGGTGCGGTGCGTCGACGTTGATGGCCTGGTTGTAGTAGCTGGCGAGGGCCGTGCCGGGCAGGACGGCGGTCTGCCAGTCACGCCCGCCGGCGTCGGCGGCCGCGGCGAGGTTGTTGTAGCTCCAGTCGAAGACCACCGGGGTCTCTCCCGAGGCGATCGTGGCGGGCGTCGGGTCGGTGGGCAGGAAGTTGCCCGCGGCGTTCAGCTCGTCGAAGAAGTCGACGCCGGCCGTGATGTCGTCGGCGCTGCCGCCGTTCTGCAAGGCGGCCCACTGGACGGCCGCGGCGGCCGCGCCGGCCTGGGTCGGGTCGCCGTTGAGGGCGACCTTGCCCTTGTAGTCGTCGCCCAGCAGATCGTCGAGGCTGGTCGGCTCGGGCACGGCGTCGGCGTCGTAGCCGACCGACATGAGGCCGGTGTAGTCGTAGACCCACTTCCCGTCGGCGTCCTTGCGGTCGTCGGCGATGTCGTCCCAGGTCGTGACCTTGTAGGAGGCGAACTGGTCGAGGTTCTCGAGCGTGACGGCCGAACCGAGGTCGAAGACGTCGGGGGCGCCGTCCTGGCCCTGCAGGTTCTGCGCCGCGGTGATCTCCTCGGCGCTCGAGACGTCGGGGTTGTCGGAGTTGACCGTGATGTCGTACTCCTCCTCGAAGGCGTCGATGATCTCGCCGTAGTTCGCCCAGGTGTCGGGCAGGGCGATGACGTTGAGCTCGCCCTCGGCCTGGGCCGCGGCCACGAGGCCGTCCATGCCGCCGAAGTCCTCGGCGCTGGTGGCGGCGGCGGCGTCGACGTCGCCGGCCGCGCCTCCTGAGGTCCCGGCATCGGCGGCGGTGCAGCCGGTCAGGGCGAGGGCGAGGGCGGCGAGCGTGGCGGCTCCGGCGACGTGGCGCTTGTCGAGCATGGGGATCCGTTCGGGTGCGGGGCCTCGGTCCGTCGCGCGTGACGGCGACGAAGGGGTACCGGGCGGCCCAGGGGCACCGTAGGGAGGCGCGGCGACCGGAGGGGGGCGGGTGGGCGTCCCGCAGGTGAACGGTGCGGATCGGTCCGGCGTCGAGGATTCCATGACACGTGAGAGCTGATCATGTCAAATATGAATGCTAATATTTATACACCTCGGTCGTGAGTCCGTCTCCGACATCGACCGAGGCGTCCGGCCGCCGGCCCGCCGCTCTCGCGTCCGCGGCGTCCGTCACCGCTGCCCGCTCTCCACGACACCCACGAACGGAAAGTCTCCTCATGCGCCGAAACCTCCTGTCCATCTCCGCCGGTCTCGCCCTCGCAGCCCTGGCGCTGACCGGCTGCACCAGCAGCGAGGCCGACACCTCGAAGCCCACCCCGACCCCGGCCTCCTCCGAGTCGGCCTCGGCCACGGACTTCCCGAAGCCGACCGGCGAATGCATCGACGGCGTCGCGACCTTCGTCGACAACGACACCGAGTTCGCCCTGCCCGACGGCTGCGAGACCGTCGACATCATCGGCTCCGGCAACACGATCACCCTCGGCGACGTGACCCACCTGATCCTCGAGAGCAACGACAACACCATCGACGTCGACTCGGTCGAGAGCGTCACCAACCTCTCGTTCGGCAACACGGTCCGCCACGGCGGCGACGCCCCCGACGTCCCCACCGGCGCCGACGACGTCGACGTCAGCGCCCGCTGACTCGCATCCCCACCCCCGCCATCGACGATGGCCCCACTGAAGGACACCACCACTCCATGAAGGACACTCCCATGCCGAGGCGCCTCGGCTCCGCCCTGCTCGCGACGGCGACCGTCGTCTCGGGCCTCGCGTTCGGACCGGGTGCCATAGCGGCGCCCGCACCCGCCCCGCTCCCGGCTCCGTCGACCGTCCAGCAGACCACCGTGGACGACGATTCCGTCGTCCCCTCGACACGGCTGGTGGGGCCTCTGGCCATCATCGCGTCGGAGACCAGCGCGTTCGGTCTCAGGGCCGACCCCGACACGATGCGCACCGCCTCTGGCGGGTCCCTCACGCAGGCCCAGGCCGAGGCGGACTTCTGGTCGGTCCCGGGTCTGGGCAGGGTCGGTCCCGTCCGAGGCGTGGGCGACATGGGCGACCGGTGCCTCGCGCACTCGTCACCCGCGAGCTCGTACGTCATGTTCGCGTCGTGCGACGGCTCCGCCGCGCAGGACTGGCAGTGGACCACGATCACGTCCCGCCAGGGCTTCGACCAGGCTCTGACGTCGACGACCAACCCCGACAGGGCCATCGGAGTCAGAGGCGCGGGGACGTACGTCCATGCGATCGAGGGTGCGGATTCGCAGCATCCGTTGGCGCTGGACGCCGGCATGGCCGCCGAACGGACGCTGACGGCCGAGGCGGAGGTGGACGCCCTCGCTCAGAGCGCGGTGATCACTGGTGTCGCGACGACGGGCGCGACGGTGTCGGCCCGTGGGGTCTCGGTCGAGGTGCCCGAGAGCGGCGTCTACTCGCTGACCGTGTCGGATCTGCCGGTGGGGACGACCTCGGTCGTCGTCACGCAGACGCTGCCCAACGGCGTCGATCACGGCACCGCGTCCGTCGACGTCGACGTCCCGGCGTCGGTCGGATCGTTCGTCCCGGTCGAGGTGCCGAGCACCGATCTCCTGCGGGGAACCGACACCGAGGTGTCCGCCGTCGTCGAGACGACGGCGGAGCTGTCGGCGCTGTCGTCGACGGTCACGCTGACCGCGCCCGAGGGCACGACCTTCGCCGACGCGGACGAGCGTCCCGTCCGGTATCTGCAGCCCGGTTCCACCGAGTGGCGGGCCTCGGCCTACCTGCGGTTGACCGCCGGAGTCCTCTCCGACGACCGCACGACCCTCCGGTACACGGCGGACACCTCTGACTCCGGGTTCCAGCTGCCCGAGGGGTCGCGTCTGAAGTTCGACACCGTCGTGAGCACGCCCGCCGATGCCGCTGCGGGCGATGGCCGGTCGCTCGAGCTGTCGCAGTCCGGCACGTCGAACAGCGGGGCCTTCCGGGTCGCGGGATCCAGTCCGGTGTCCGTGGTCAGCGCCTACGCCGACGTCACGCTCGACAACTACGCCGACGGTGACGCGTTCACCCCGGGCGACGTCGAGTTCACCGGCACCGGCACCCCGGGTGCCACGGTGACCGTCGCCCCGACGGTCGGCGGCTCCGTGTCGGCCGAGGTCCGCGAGGACGGCACCTGGAGCGCCGTGCGCTACCTGGGCAACGCCGCGTACACCTTCACGGTGACCCAGGTCGCGAAGAACGGTCAGAACACCATCGAGAACATCCGGCTCTACTCCGACCAGGCCGCCCAGCGCGACTTCCGGGTGACGGCTCCCGCCGCGGGTGCGGGTCACACCGCGGCCGGTTGGGTGACGTTCTCGGGTACCGGCACCACGTGGTCGACGGTGTCGATCACCGACGGCACGGATGCCGCTCCGACGACGGCGACGGTCCAGTACGACGGGTACTGGACCGCCCGCCGCTGGGTCGGCACCGCCACGACGGCCTTCACGGTCACGAGTGCCCGTGCGGACGTCGAGAACGGCCGGCAGACGCTCGAGTTCAACACGGGCGTCTCCGGGCGCGACTTCACGTTCGACAGCCACACCGACGGCGGCACCTTCACGCCCGGCACGGTCGTCTTCCGGGGCGCCGGTTCGACCGGTGACCGGGTCACGATGACCGCACCGGGTCTGTCGCCCCTCGAGGCCACGGTCGACGCGGCCGGCGCCTGGTCGATCCCGCGCTGGCTCGGCAACGGACAGATCACCTTCACGGTCACCCACACCCCGGTCGACGGGGACCCGTCGGAGCGGACGCTCCGTCTGTTCTCCGATCAGGCCACCACCGGTCCGCTCACCGTCGACAGCCCCGTCGACGGCGACGGCCACGACCAGCAGGGCTGGGTGACGTTCCGTGGCACCGGCACCACGTGGTCGACCGTATCGATCGCGGACGGTCTCAGCGGTGCGTCGACGGCGACCGTCCAGTACGACGGCACGTGGTCGGTGCGTCGCTGGGTCGGGATCAACCCGGTCACCTTCACTGTGGCCAGCGAGCGGGCGGGCGTCGAGAACGGCCGTGAGACGATCTCCTTCAACGAGGGCGACACCGTCGGCGACTTCACGTTCGACAGCCACGCCGACGGCGGCACCTTCACGCCCGGGAACGTCACCTTCCGAGGCAAGGCCTCCACCGGCGACACGGTCACGATGACCGCACCGGGTCTCGCGCCCCTCGTCGCCGAGGTCGACAGGAACGGCGACTGGTCGCTCGACCGGTGGCTCGGCAACGGGTTCATCACCTTCACCGTGGTCCACACCCCGGTGACCGGCGACCCGACCGAGCAGACGCTCCGCCTGTTCTCCGACCAGGTCCCGGCCGGCTCCCTGACCGTCACCAGCCCCGTCGACGGCGGCATCCAGGAGGAGGCGGGCTTCGTCACCTTCCGGGGCACGGGCACGACGTGGTCGCAGGTGTCGATCACCGACGGGACGGACGCGCTCCCCTCGACGGCGACCGTGCAGTACGACGGCTCGTGGTCGGTGCGTCGCTGGGTCGGCACCGACCCGGTCACCTTCACCGTGACCAGCACCCGCGCCGGCATCGACACCGGCAGCGAGCGGATCCGCATGAACGGGGCCGAGTAGAGGCCCACCCGAGAGGGCTCGACATGCCGTGCACCGATCCCGGTGCGCGGCATGTCGTGTCTCAGGGGCCGTGCCGCGCCCGGCGGCGGTCAGACGGCGGCGGCCACCGTCGCGACATCCACCAGCCGGGCGAAGTCATCCGCCTCGAGGCCCTCGCGATCGGTCGGACTCGCCACCCACGACAACGTCACCAGATCGTCCTGCGCCACCTGGCAGGCATGCCCCCGTGCCGGTGCGCCCCCGAACGACGCCGCGTACGTGAAGCACACGGCGGACGAGTCGCCGCTCTCGACGAGTCTCCCCTCGAAAGGCGTCAGAGTGAACGTGCTCTCCTGGCCGCTGACACCCGCCGTCGTCGTCGCCGGGCACCCCTCGAGCTCGTCGCGCAGAGCGTCGACGTAAGCGTCGGCGTCGTCGCGCGAGACCACGCCCGTCGTGAACTGCTGTCGATCCCGGGTGAAGACCGCCGTCGCCGAGGGCAGCGACCGATCCGACGTGAGACTGCGGAAGTCCATCGCGCACAGGCCCAGGTCGCCGTCCGCCGGACCGCCGTCCGCGGAGACACCGCTGGGCGACGAGGTCCCGGCGTCGCTCGAGGACCGAGCCAGCGTCCACGTCCCGGCAGCGCCGTCGACGTCCGTCGCGGCGACGACCTCGTCGAGCGTCGGCAGCAGCTCGGCGAGGTCGTCGGCTCCGATCGTCGGCGACGGCTCGTCGGCCGTGGAGCACCCCGCCAGGGCCACGGCGGACGCGACGCCGACGGCGAGCGCGAACGGCAGGCGGAAGGAGGTGCGGGTCGACTGCACGGGAGCCTCTCGTTGGCAGGGCCCTCCGTTCTATCATGCGCGCCGTGGCAAGATCGTTCGAGAAGCCCACCCCGATCGAGCGGAGACCAACCCGTGGCCGAATTCTTCACCATCCTCATCAGCGCCATGACCGTCGTCGGTTTCGTGCTCGTCATCGCCTCGTTCGTCGCCCTCGGCCGCTCGAAGTGACCCGTGCCTCCTCGTGCCGTCGTCGGCGGTGATGGGTATCGTTCTGGCATGAGACCACTCCAGGCCGAGATCGTCGCCGAGCTGTCCGTCCGTCCCGAGATCGACCCCGCCGTCGAGGTCGAGACGCGCGTCGCGTTCCTCCGCGACTACCTCGAGAAGACCGGCGCGGCCGGCTTCGTGCTCGCCGTCAGCGGCGGACAGGACTCCACCCTCGCCGGGCGGCTCTGCCAGCTCGCCATCGAGGGCGTCCGCGCCGACGGCGGATCCGCCGAGCTCGTCACCGTCCGCATGCCCTACCGGGTCCAGGCCGACGAGGACGACGCGCAGCTCGCCCTGCGGTTCATCGCCGGTGCCGAGGGGGTCACGGTCAACATCCAGAACGGCGTCGACGGGCTCGCCCGCGATTACGCCGAGGCGACCGGGGCCGAGCTGAGCGACTTCACCAAGGGGAACGTCAAGGCCCGCACGCGCATGGTGGCGCAGTACGCGCTGGCCGGCGAACGCCGCCTGCTCGTCGTCGGCACCGACCACGCGGCCGAGGCCGTGACCGGGTTCTTCACGAAGTACGGCGACGGCGGCGTCGACCTCGTGCCGCTCACCGGTCTCAGCAAGCGGCAGGGCAAGGCCCTCCTGGCGCATCTCGGAGCGCCGGCCCGGCTCTACGAGAAGGCGCCGACGGCCGACCTGCTCGACGACACCCCCGGTCAGACCGACGAGGCCAACCTCGGGCTGACCTACGCCGACATCGACACGTACCTCGAGGGCGGCGAGGTCTCCGACGAGATCGCCGAGGCCATCGAGGCCCGCTACCTCGCCACCGAGCACAAGCGTCGGACCCCCGCATCGCCCTTCGACACGTGGTGGCGTCGCTGACGCGCAGCCGTCGGCCCTGACGTCGGGCCCTCTGCGGGGGACACCACGTTGAGGTCGGGTCCAGGCGGGCGGGGTTGGGTCGGAGGCAGTTCACCCGACCCACCGAAGGAGCCCCCATGCCTTTCATCACCGTCCCCGACCCGTCCGGCGCCGACGTCGAACTCCACTACGAGGAAGCCGGCACGGGCAAGCCCGTCGTGCTCATCCACGGCTGGCCGCTGAGCGGCCGCTCGTGGGAGGGGCAGGTCCCCGCCCTCGTGGAGGCCGGTCACCGTGTCATCACCTACGACCGCCGCGGTTTCGGTCAGTCGTCGCAGCCCTGGGACGGCTACGACTACGACACGTTCGCCGCCGACCTGAAGGCGCTCCTCGAGGCGCTCGACCTGACGGATGTCACGCTCGTCGGCTTCTCGATGGGCGGCGGCGAGCTCGCCCGCTACGTCAGCCTCTACGGTCAGGACCGCATCGAGAAGCTCGTCTTCGCCAGCGCCGTGCCGCCTTACCTCTACAAGTCGTCCGACAACCCCGACGGTGGAGTCGACGACGACCTCGCCGCCTGGTTCCACGACGGCATCACCGGCGACCGTCCCGCGTTCCTCAAGCAGTTCCTGACGATGTTCTTCACGGCGGGGAACCCGTCGCTGATCAACAAGCCGAAGGTCAGCGACGAGCAGATGGCCTACAACCTGGCCATCGCCGAGATGGCCTCGCCCAAGGGCACCCTCGACTGCACCGTCGCGTTCGCCACGACCGACTTCCGTGACGACCTCACGAAGATCACCGTGCCGACGCTCGTCATCCACGGCGACTCCGACGCGATCGTCCCCTTCGAGGTCAGCGGCAAGCGCACGCACGAGGCCATCGCGGGCAGCGAGCTCGTCGTGATCGAGGGCGCCCCGCACGGCGTCACCGTGTCGCACAAGGACGAGTGGAACGAGCACGTGCTCGCGTTCCTCGCCAAGTAGAACCGCTCTGCGAGCCTCGGCCCGCGCCTCCTCGTCCGCGCATCAGCGGCCGGAGGCGCGGGCCGTCGCCGTCTCCGCCGGCTGCGGCATGTCCGCACATCGTGGTGTCCTCCACAGCCTCGACGACGGGATCCGCACCCCGCGCCTGCCATTCGCCAGGCTCGACGCCTGGCCCATGACGGAGCGGGGGTGCCGTGCCGCACGTGACGCGGGAGTGGAACCACGATCCTCGCGTCGAACCACGAAGCGACGTGGTTTCACGCTGGGCTGGGACGGGCGCGGTGTCAGCCGAAGACGCCGAGGTGCTCGAGCAGGATGTTCAGCCCGATCAGGATGAGGATGACGCCACCGGCGATCTCGGCCGGCTTGCCGAACCGGGAGCCGACGCGTCGCCCGACGACCACCCCGACGAAGGTCAGCACCGCCGTCGTGACGCCGATCAGGGCGATGGCCCCGCCGATCGAGACGGGCAGGAACGCCAACGTCACCCCGACCGCGAGGGCGTCGATGCTCGTCGCGATCGCGAGCAGCAGCAGCTCGCGCAGAGGGAGCCGGTCGGTGTCCTCGTCGGTGTCCTCCTTCGCCGAGAACGCCTCGTAGAGCATCTTGCCGCCGATCAGGGCCAGCAGGCCGAAGGCGATCCAGTGGTCGACGTCCTGGATGTAGGAGGCGAAGGCCGACCCCAGGAGCCAGCCGATGAGGGGCATCAGCGCCTGGAACGCGCCGAAGGTGACGGCGATGACGATGGCGTTGCGCGGCGAGAACCGGCGCATGTGCAGGCCCTTGCCGAGGGCGACGGCGAAGGCGTCGGCGGAGACGCCGACGGCGATGAGGAACAGGGCCCAGAAAGACACGGGTCGGGACGACCTTTCAGCAGGCGCGCGGGCGCGCGACCATGCGCCGGGGAGGACGCATGGAGTCGAGGAGGCGCGGCGACGGTGCCGACGGACCTGACGATCCTGCCATGCCCAGGGCGACTCGACGACCGAAAAAGCCCTGATCAGAGGTATTCGGCGACCCGAATTGCCGACTTCACGCCACCGTGCGCGCGGTCGCGTCGAGTCGAATGGATGCCCGCGGCCCGGGGTGCGCGGCCGACGATCAGTCGGTGCCGTCGATGCCGCCCAGTCGCTCGAGGACGCCGGTGAGGATGGTGCCGGCCGGGTCGGGAAGCACGTGATGGTTCAGGTAGATGCCCTCGAGCCAGGCGAGGACCTCGTCGGCGGGCCAGCCGACCGCGTCCCAGTCGACGCCGGGGAGCGCGCGGGTGACCGGCTGCTCGGTGCCGGGCACCAGCCAGGCCTCGGCGATCGGACGATCGGGGCTGGACGTCGGGTCGGCCGCCCACAGCAGGGCGATCGGGTGCTCCCGGTCGTCGTCCGCCGAGTCGTCGAGCGCACCGTGGGCGGACTCGTCGACGTGGTCGTGCTCGACGTGACCGGCGCCGAGCCAGGGGAGGGTGAGCAGCTCGCCCTCGATGTCGACCTCGATCAGGTCGAGCTTGGTCGGCTCCTCGACCTCGCACACCCAGAGATCCAGACCGGCGTCGTGCCACGCCGCCGCGTCGTCGACGTCGTCGAGGAGATCGGGCAGGAGGCGGTGGAAGTCGCCGAGGAGCTGGGTGGACCAGTCGACGAGCGAGGCGGTGTCCGAGGGGTTCCACGGGCTGACATCGGTGTCGTCGCCCCCGGCGTCGTGATAGTGGAACTCGACTCCGGTCGGCGCCGACTCGAGGTGGATCTGCCCCGTGCCGAAGCCGACGTACAGCGTGCTCTGCCCGGTCTCGTCGTCGTACTCGCCGTAGAGGTTGGGCTTGCCGAGCGTCGTCGGGAGCGGCAGGGTGGCGGCGGGGCGGGTGCCCAGGGCGAAGACGGCCCGGAAGCGGGTCGTCGGCAGCCGGAGGCTCATGTCTGTCACTGGGGTGGTGTCCAATCGGTCGGAACCCAGAGTAGTCATCCGCACCGTCGCCGGTCGCCGCGCTGCACAGGCTGCACGTTCTCAGGTTGCGCGCGGTCGGGGCCTCTAACCTCACGCCTCATGGATGACCCTCCCTCTCACATGCCCTCGCCTCTCCGCGCTCTGATCCAGCCAACGGCTCCGTCGGATCGGGAGGGGCTCCATGAATGAGTGGGTGATGCTCGGCATCGGTCTGATCCTCACCGTCGGCACCGGTCTGTTCGTCGCGTCCGAGTTCTCGCTCGTCAATCTCGACCGCAGTGAGCTCGAGGCCCGTGAGGCCCGCGGGGAGAAGCGTCTCGCCCCGACGATCAAGGCGCTGCGGATCACGTCCACGCACCTGTCGGGTGCGCAGCTCGGCATCACGCTCACCACCCTGCTCACCGGCTACACCTTCGAACCGGCGATCAGCTCGATGCTGTCCGGGCCGCTCACGGGTCTCGGCGTCCCGAGCGCGATCGTGCCGGGCATCGGCGCCGTCGTCGGCATCGCGCTCGCCACCCTCTTCTCGATGGTGATCGGCGAGCTCGTCCCCAAGAACTTCGCTCTCGCCCTGCCCCTCGCCACCGCCAAGCTGGTCGTCCCGTTCCAGGCCGCCTTCACGACGGTCTTCCGTCCGGTGATCGTGCTCTTCAACAACACGGCCAACGCGGTCATCCGGTCGATGGGCATCGAGCCGAAGGAGGAGCTCTCGGGCGCCCGCTCGGCCGATGAGCTCAGCTCGCTCGTCCGCCGGTCCGCTCTCGAGGGTCTGCTCGACCAGGACCACGCGACGCTCCTCGGCCGGACGCTCCGCTTCTCGGAGCACACGGCGGTCGACGTGATGACCCCGCGGGTCCGCATGACGACCGTGCGAGCGACCGACTCCGCCGCCGACATCGTCGAGGCCTCGTTGGCCAGCGGCTTCTCGCGGTTCCCGGTCATCGGCGACGACAGCGACGACATCGTCGGCGTGGTGCACGTGAAGCAGGCCTTCGCCCTCCCCGTCGTCGAACGCGACGGCGTCCCGGTCTCGACTCTCGTGTCGGACGCGCGGTTCGTGCCCGAGTCCATGGGGATCGACACCCTCCTCGGCCTCCTGCGCCGAGAGGGCTACCAGATCGCCGTGGTGACCGACGAGTTCGGCGGCACCGCGGGACTCGTCACCCTGGAGGACCTCGTGGAAGAGCTCGTCGGCGAGCTCGAGGACGAGCACGATCGCGCCCGCGTGGGCATCGTCCGCTCCAAGGGGACGGTCGTCTTCGACGCCTCCCTCCGCCCCGACGAGCTCCTCGACCGGGCCGCCGTGCGCGTGCCCGACGACGGCGACTACGAGACCGTCGCCGGCTTCGTCGCCGAACGACTCGACCGTCTGCCCGAGGTGGGCGACGAGGTCGAGATCGAGACCGGTACGCTCCGCGTCGAGCGCGTGGTCGGACAGCGACTCGAGCGCCTGCGGTTCGTGCCGCGGCCGTCCGAGGCGACCAGCGCCTCCGTCCCCGCCACCGACCACGACCGGGTCGTCGCCGGCCTCCGAGAGGACCTCACCCGATGAGCGAGTATCTGCCCGGAATCCTCTGGCTGGTCGTCCTGCTGGTGGTCAACGCCTTCTTCGTCGGAGCCGAGTTCGCCGTGATCTCCGCCCGGAGGTCGCAGATCGAGCCGCGCGCCGAGGCGGGCAGCAAAGCGGCGAAGACGACCCTCTGGGCCATGGAGCACGCCACGCTCATGCTCGCGACGAGCCAGCTCGGCATCACCGTCTGCTCGCTCGTGATCCTGAACGTGTCCGAGCCGGCCATCCATCACCTCCTCGAGATCCCGCTGGGGCTGACGAGCCTGTCGGCCGAGGCGATCGGCGTCGTCGCGTTCGTCATCGCGCTCGTGCTGGTCACGTTCCTGCACGTGGTCGTCGGCGAGATGATCCCGAAGAACCTCTCCTTCTCGGTGCCCGACCGGGCTGCCCTGCTGCTCGCGCCGCCGCTGGTCTTCGTGGCCACGGTCTTCAAACCCGTCATCTGGTCGCTGAACGGCATCGCGAACGGTGTGCTGCGTCTGTTCCGGGTCGAGCCGAAGGACGAGGCCACGAGCTCGTACACGCTCGACGAGGTGGCGACGATCGTCAAGCAGTCGACCCGCGAGGGGGTGCTCCGCGACGCCTCGGGCACCCTGACCGCCGCGTTCGAGTTCACCACGCGCAAGGTCAGCGACGTCGAGGTCACCATCGACGAGATGGTGCGCCTCGAGCCCGGGGCGACGCCGGCGGACGTGCAGCGGGCCGTGGCCGCCCATGGCTACTCGCGCTACGTGCTGACCGACGACGAGGGCGAGCCGACGGGGTACCTGCACCTGAAGGACGTCATGGACCTCACGACCCCCGACGCGTTCGACGCCCCGGTGCCCGAGAAGCGCATCCGCCGCCTCGGCGCCGTCCCGCACGACGCCGATCTCGAGGACGCCCTCGCCTCCATGCGCCGCAGCGGCGCCCACGTGGCGCGTGCCGTGTCGACGATGGGCCGCACGACCGGCGTGCTCTTCTTGGAGGACATCATCGAGGAGCTCGTCGGGCAGGTCGACGACGCGACGACCGTCTGACGACACGAGCGAGCGGCCGGTCGAGGAGTCGACCGGCCGCTCGTCGTCGGCGCCCCCGACGGTCTACGAGACCGGGCGCGCCCCGGGCAGCTCGTGCAGGGCCTCCGCGGCGAGCTCGGCCTTGATCGGATCGCGGTCCAGGGTCGCCTCGCGCAGCAGCCGGAACGATGCGGGCATCTCGGCCCAGTTGAGCACCTCGACGATGTTCGGCACGCGCAACCGGTAGGCGAGGCCGTCGGTGACGTCACGGCAGACCTTCTGCAGCGAACCGTTGCCGCACTGGTCGACGTAGAGGGCGAAGAGGGCGACGGAGTGCGCGTTCAGTGCGGGGCCGTCCTGGTTCTCGAGATCGACGAGGCAGCCGTCGATCGCCTTCGTGATCTGCTTCAGGACGCTCGACGACAGCAGGGGCACGGCGAGGCGCACGGCCCCGCCGTAGAGGACTCCCAGCGTCTGGATGGCCTCGACGGCCTCGTCGGCCTGCGGCGTGGCGACCCGGGTGTAGCGGTTGGGGGCCATCTCGACGAGGCCGGCTCGGACCAGATCGCCGAGTGCCTCGCGGATAGGGGTGCGGGAGACCTGGAGCCAGGCGATGAGCTCCTCGTCGTGCAGCCGTTCGCCGGGCTCGAGCGTGCCGTCGATGATGGCGTCGCGGATTCGGGCTCGGACCGTGTCGCGCAGCAGCTGCCGCTCGGCGGCCGGGGGCGAGCTGGGGATCGGCATGCGGGCTCCATTCATCACAGGCGTGTGGGAACGACTCTAACCGAGTCGGACGGTCCGGCCCCGCAGGCGTCCTGCCCCGTGACGCACGAGACCCGCCCACCGCGACGGATCGGGTGGGCGGGTCTCGTGGTCGGACGCGGGCGCGGTCTACTTCGCCGCGGAGGAGCCCGTCGCGCTCGGCACGTGCTGGGACGCCACCTCGACGCCGTGCGCGGTGCGGAGCACCTCGAGCGTCGCCTCGATCTCGGCCTCGTGGCGGTCGGCGTCCCAGCCGAGCGTCTCGGCCAGCACGTCGGCGATCTCGGTCAGCAGCTCGATGGTGACTCCGCCCACGAACGCCAGGTTCGTGCGTCGCAGCACGACGTCGGCGAGGTGCACCGCGTCTTCGTGCTGAGCGAAGTAGGCGATCTCGGCGCGGGTCAGCTCGGGGTGGCTGGCCAGCGGCTCGGACGGCTGGTCGAGGAGCACGTCGATCACCGAGGAGGCGCGGGTGCCGTACCGGGTGAGCAGACGGTCGACCTGCGCCCGATCGAGACCGTCGGCGTGCGCCGCCACCCAGGTGGTGCGGGCCGCGTCGGTGGTGGGGAAGTCCTTGCCGCCGCCGATGGCCATGCCCGAGGTGTCGACGGAGCGGGTGACGCCCAGGCGGTTCGTGGCCTCGGTCGAGAGGTGCGCCGACAGGGCGCGGAACGTCGTCCACTTGCCGCCGACCAGGCTGAGGACGGTCGACGAGGGCAGACCCTCGATGGGGGTCTCGACGATGCGGTAGTCGCGGGAGACGAAGCCGGGGGCGGTGTCCTCGTGGCGCGGCAGCGGGCGGATGCCCGAGTACCGGTAGACGATGTGCTCGCGGGTGACGTCGATCTGCGGGAACACGTGCTTGACGAGGTCGAAGAAGTAGTCGACCTCCTCCTCCGTGCAGACGGCCGGCTGCGAGGGGTCGGCGTCGATGTCGGTCGTCCCGATGAGGACCCGGCCCTTGAGGGGGTAGATCAGCACGATGCGACCGTCGTCGTTCTCGAAGAAGATCTCTCGGCCCTTGGTGGCTTCGAGCAGCTCGGTGTTGTCGACGACGATGTGCGAGCCCTTGGTGCCGCCCATGTAGGCCGACTCTCCGCCGAACGCCGCGTTGGTGAGGTCGGTCCAGGGGCCGGACGCGTTGATGACGACGTCGGCCTGGACGACGAACTCGGTGTCGCTGACGACGTCGCGCAGCAGCACGCCGCCGTCGCGCGTGCCGACGGCCTCGACGTAGTTGGCGCTCCGGGCGTGATCGCCGGTCGCGAGTCCGTCCTTCAGGACGTCGAGGGCGAGACGCTCGGGCTCGTGCACCGAGGCGTCGTAGTAGGTGCCGGTGTACTTGACGCCCTTGTTGAGCGCGGGCATGTCGGCGAGGGCGGCCTTGCCGAGACGGAACTGGTGACGGGGCACCGAGCCGCCGTCGCGCGAGAAGGAGTCGTAGAGGGTCATGCCGACCTTGATCAGCAGGGCGCCGCGCTCCTTGGTGGAGCGCTGCTTGTGGGTCAGCATGCGGAGGGGGGCGTTGAGGATGCCCGAGAAGGTCGAGAAGATCGGCATGGTGGTCTGCAGCGGCTTCACGTAATGCGGGGCGATCTTCAGGAGGCCGTTGCGCTCCTCGACGCTCTCGCGGACGAGGCGGAACTCGCCGTTCTCGAGGTAGCGGATGCCGCCGTGGATCATGTGCGACGAGGCGGCGGAGGCCCCCGAGGCGTAGTCGTTGCGCTCGACGAGCACGACGTCGACACCCTGCAGCGCGAGGTCGCGGAAGGTGGCGATGCCGTTGATGCCGCCACCGACGATCACGACCTTGGCGGTGGGTCGGTCCATGATGCGGGCGACGTTGGGTCGCACGTTGTCAGTCTTCTTTGACGCAGTCACTGGGAGCTTCTTTCGCGTTGCGTGTGTCCGACGGTGTCGGCCGGCAGCTCTCGCCGGTAACATCCATGCTCGACCCCTGATCCCATGGGTGCAACGTATCTGCACAAACGTGCACGGAGGCCGTCGTGACCGATCTGCTCTCGCCCGACAAGACGCAGGAGGCGCTCCGGGCCGCCCACCTCTACTACATGCAGGACCTCACGATGGAGGCGATCGCCCACGAGCTGGGGACGTCCCGCTCGTCGGTCTCGCGCCTCCTGAAGTCCGCGAGGGACACCGGGCTGGTCGACATCCAGATCAAGTCGCCCCTCGACCAGGCGACGGTGGTCGGAGAGGCCGTGCAGCACCGCTTCGGCGTCGTCGCGCACGTCGTGCCGGTGCCCGATCAGGCCGGCGACGTCGACCGGCTCGATCGGGTCGCCCTGTCCGCTGCACGAACGCTCACGCCCTACGTCGACTCGAACATGGTGATCGGGGTGGCCTGGGGGTCGACGCTCAGCGCCATCAGCCGCCACCTCGTGCCGAAGGCGACGCACAACTCGCTGATCGTGCAGCTGAACGGTGCGGCGAACACGCGGACCACCGGCATCGAGTACGCCAGCGAGATCCTGCGACGGTTCGGCCACGCCTACGGCGCCGTCATCCAGCAGTTCCCGGTGCCGGCCTTCTTCGACGACCCGGCGACGAAGCGCGCCCTCTGGCGCGAACGCAGCACGCGGCGGGTGCTCGAGCTGCACGAGCGGATGGATCTCGTCGTCTTCGGAGTGGGGGCGCGGGGCGCCCTGGTGCCGAGCCACGTGTACTCGGGCGCCTACCTGGAGGAGAGCGACCAGGCCAGCCTCGAGCACGACCGCGTCGTCGGCGACGTGGCCACGGTGTTCTTCCGGGAGGACGGCTCATCGGTCGACATCGCCCTCAATCAGCGGGGGAGCGGACCCGACCTCGCCACCATCAGGCGGGTGCCCCGTCGGGTCTGCGTCGTGGCGGGCACGGCCAAGGTCGCCGCCGTGCGCGGCACCCTCGCCGCCGGGCTCGTCACCGACCTGATCATCGACGAGGGGACGGCGCGCGCCCTCCTGGCGAGCTGACCCGCGGTGCCGGAGCATCGAGGAGGCGCAGGATCGGCCACCCGGGGGACAGGCGCCGAGCGACGTTCCAGCCCCGGGGCGTAGACGGGGCGGGTAGTCGAACGGCCCGCAGACACGGGCCATCTAGGAGGAACACCATGGCCAGCACCGATCTCACCGGACGTCGCGTCCTCGCGATCGTCACCAACTACGGCGTCGAGCAGGACGAGCTCGTCGTCCCCACCCGCGCCCTCCGCGACGCGGGAGCCACCGTCGTCGTCGCCGCCCAGTCCACCGAGCCGATCGTCACGCTGGTCGGCGACAAGGACCCGGGCGAATCCGTCCGCCCGGACACGACCATCGGCGAGGCGGACGCGTCCGGCTTCGACCTGCTGCTCGTCCCCGGCGGCACCATCAACGCCGACACCGTCCGGCAGGACGCCGACGCCGTCTCGCTCGTCACGGCGTTCGCCACGTCGGGCCGTCCCGTGGCCGCGATCTGCCACGGCCCGTGGCTCCTCGTCGAGGCGGACCTCGTCAAGGGCAAGGAGCTGACCTCCTTCCCGTCGCTCACCACCGACGTCCGGAACGCCGGCGGCTCCTGGGTCGACCGGTCCGTCGTCACCGACGTCGAGGAGGGCTTCACCCTCGTGACGTCGCGCACCCCCGACGACCTCGACGACTTCGTCCGCGAGGTCACCACGGCGCTCGCCGCCCGCGAGCCCTCCTCGGACTGATCCGGCCGCCGGCGCACACCGGCCCGATCGACCCGATCCCGCCCCGCCCCGACGCGATTCGTCGCCGTCGGGGCGGGAGGTCTTTAATGGACCATGCCGTCGCCCCGCGACGCGACGACACGAGGAGGAGTCCCGCCATGAAGTGGGGGAAGTCGCGACACGAATCGTCGACGCCGGCTCCGGTGGATCCTGGGGCCCTCGACCGGGCTGTCAGCGAGGCCCTGCTCATCGCCCGGGCCGCCGCCGTCGTGACGGTCGCGAACCGCATCGTCGTCCACGCGCTGCGCGACGGCGACGTCTTCGATCACGACGAGACCGCCGCCGCCGTCCGTCGGACGCTGCACCGGCTCGCGGAGGAGCAGCGCTCGCAGAACACCCGCATCGCCGGCGAGCGTGCCAAGGCGCTCCGGGCCCGAGGCCGCTCCCGGCATCAGCACGACTACCGGCCGGACGACGACGTGACGCTGTGGTTCCGCGAGAACGCCTACGTCGGCGTCGCCGACCGGCTGGACGCGCTCCGCGACGACCCCGACTACGTCGACGGCATCGTCGCCTCGGCGGTCGAGCGGGCCTGGGGCGACGTGGGCTCCGCCGTGGTGACCCGGGTGCGTGCCCGGCAGGTCGTCGTCGACGCCGCCTATCTCGACGACAGGTCGGCACGGCTGGCGGGGCTGGGCGACGACCTCGCCGCGCTCGACGCCGGCAAGGCCGATCGCCGGGTCGACCGATCCGGGTCCGAGAGGCCCGGTGGCGACGGTCGACGCGCCTCCTGACCGGGGCAATCCCCCGAGCGGGGGCTTGCCGCGGACCGGGGGACGGCGGAGAGTGATCTCTTCACGACCCGGATGTCACCGCTCCGCGTCCTCAGATCGGCCCGGCCGAACCGGGAATCGGGAGATCAGAGCATGACCAGCATCGCGACCCGTGCCCTCCGCGCGTTCTTCCGCGGGAAGTACCGGGTGGTCGACGACCTCACCAGCCGCCCGCGCCCGGAGGACGCCCCGCACGTCCACGCCCCCGGGGTCGACCCCGACCGCCTGCTCGTCTTCGGCAACGGCCCCGCTGTCGGCTGGGGTGTCCGCAGCCACGACCTCGCGATCCCCGGTCAGCTGGCCCGTCGGCTGTCGGCGACCACCGGGCGGGGTGCCGACGTCGACGTCGACGGCGACCCCGACGTGACGATCGCGACGGCCGCCGACCGACTGCGCGGCCGCGAGCTCTGCGGCTACGACGTGGTGGTCGTCGTCATCGGCATGAGCGACGCCTTCCGCCTCGTGACCCCGCAGAAGTGGACACGGGGCATGGCGCGGCTGCTCGACGCGATCGAGCGGTCGACGGGTCCGTCGGGGCAGCTGGTCGTGGCCGGCATCCAGCCGCCGAGCACCGTCCCGCGGTTCGGCGCCACCCCCGGCGGCGTCGTCGACCGCCACGCGGAGCTGCTCAACGAGCGCACGCGGGACCTCTGCGTCGGACGGCCTCACGTGCGGTTCATGCCGGCGCCGACGCTGCCCGGCGGCAGCGAGGACCGCTCGAGCGACGCCGCCCGCTATCAGGCCTGGGGTCGAGCACTGGCCGAGCTGGTCGCCCCGCGCCTCGACGCGGCGGTGCTCGCCGGTCGGAGCGCTCGGGCCACCCGCAACGCCCCGCAGAGCGCCGAGCGCCGGGTCGAGGCGATCAGGGCCCTCGGACTGCTCGACACGCCCGCCGAGAAGCGGTTCGACGACATCGTCGAGCGGGTCAGGACCCTCCTCGGCGCCCAGGGGGCGGCGTTCTCGCTGATCACCGACGACCGGCACTGGAACAAGGCCGTCGCGGGATCCTCGCGGACGGAGATGCCGCTGGTCGACTCCTTCTGCGCCCACACGATCGAGAGCGGGCGTCCGCTCGTCGTGCCGGACGCGTGGCGCGACGACCGGTTCGTGTCGCACCCCGCGGTGCGGTTCTACGCCGGGCATCCGATCGAGACCGACGACGGGGTGCGGATCGGCGCCCTCTGCGTGGTCGACGCCGAGCCGCGGACGGCCGACAGCGTCGACCTGGTGCTGCTGCGTGAGCTCGCCCTCGCGGTGCAGCGCGAGCTCCGGGTCCGCCCGGACGACGAGGCCGAGGGCGAGACCGACGGGCGTCGACTCCTCGCGCACTGAGGCGCGGCGTCGTGCGGGTCAGCGCCCCTGGCGCTTCTTGAACGGTTTCGGCTGGCCCTTGACGGCCGGCGCGCGCCCCTTGCCCTTGCTGGCCTTCGCCTTGCCGCCGGCCGGCGGTCGGGGCGGCTCGGGGGGCGTCGACGGGCTGGAGAGTTCGTCTTCGGCGACGAGCACCGCGGCCTGACCGGCCTTCGTCAGCCGGTAGGGCGACGCGTCGCGATCGAACAGCCTCTGCCCGAACTCGAGCTCGAGCGCCTCGATCGACGACTCGAGCTTCTGTCGCGAGATGCCGAGCTTGTCGGCCGCGACCGGGAAGTGCAGCACCTCGGCCGCGACGAGGAAGTGCCTCAGATGGCTGGTCTTCACGCGGTGGCGACCGAACCGCCGACCGGGCCGGAGCCCTGGCCGTCCGCGCGCACGCCCAGGCCGTCGAGCGCCTTCTGGAAGATCGTGAGACCGCTCATGCCGGGCAGGTTGGAGATGTTCTGATCGAGCTTGGCGGCGGCCTTGCGTCCGTCCACGCCGCTCATCAGCTGACCGAAGACGAACCGGACGTCGTCGAGCTCCATGATCGACGAGCCGACCGGAGCCCACACCTTCGACAGCAGGAACCTCGTCAGCTTCTGGGCCTTCTTGCTCTTCAGCAGGCGCTCGCGGGCCTGCGAGACGTAGAAGGCGACGTGACGCGCCTCCTGCTTGGCGATGCGCTTGAGCAGCTCGGCGAGCACCGGGTCCTGCTCGAGCTCGGCCATGCGCTTGTACGCGGCCACGGCCGAGTACTCGTTCGCCGCGCCCCACGACATGTGGACGGCGACGAAGTCCGAGCCGACGAACTTGCCGAGCAGACCCTGCTTGACCGGGTCGAGGCGGTCGCGCCAGCCGAGCTTCAGACGGTTCGCCCGCAGCTGGTCGTAGTCGACCTTGACCCCGTGCACCTCGAGGATCGCGGCGAGGGCCTCGCCGTGCCAGAACTCCTCGCGGTTCCACATCGTCATGAAGGTCGAGACGTCGTCCTCCTTGTGCGAGGGCGTCGTCAGGAGATCGCGCGTGTAGCAGACCGTGTGGTACTCGACGTCGGCCATGTAGCGGAGCGTGCGCAGCGAGTCGGCCGACAGGGGGTTCTTCTTGAAGTGGTCGAGGTCGAGGTCGTCCCACGTGATGCGCTCGCTGGTCGCGGCGAATTTGTCGATGTCGAATGCCATGCCGTGTTCAGGAGGCTCGGGCGTCAGGCCCTGCCTCCGTCTCCTTTCGCTGTGATGCCGCCACGAGTCCAGTCGCGGATGCTCCATCTTCTTCGGAGCGCTTCGCGTGCGAGATTGGCGTCGGGGTTCACGGCAGACGGGTTGCCGAGAAGTTCGAGCCAGACGAGGTCGGCGTGGGAATCACCGTATCCGTACGAACCTGCGAGGTCGACACCCCGTTCACGGGCGTACTGCTCGAGCCAGGCGGCCCGGGCCTCGTCGACGAGCGGCGGTTGGGCCAGGTAGCCGGTGTAGACGCCGTCGCGCTGGTGCATCGTGCTGGCCACGACCTCGTCGAAGAGGTCCGCGAGGGGTGCGGCGAGCGTGCCGATCGAGCCGGTGACGAGCACGGTGCGGTGACCGGCGGCCCGGTGCTCGGCGATGCGGGCGAGGGCGTCGGGCAGGGTGTGCCGACGCACGGTCTCGCCGTAGCCGGACGACGAGACGACGTTCTGCAGACGGGCGACGGGCATGCCGCTGTAGCGCCGGAGGAACGAGCGGATGAACTCGCCCCGGTCACGGCCCTCGGCGCGCAGGTAGGCGGGCAGGCCGGTCAGCAGGCTGGCCACCTCGCCCGGCCAGGCCGCCTTGCGGAACCCGTTCGAGCGCACCCAGAGGTACTGCTCGACGATGTTCGAGTCGAGCACCGTGCCCTCGAGGTCGAACACGGCCACGACGTCGTCCCGACGGGGGAGGGCCTTCGTGTCGAGCACGGCGCCGGCCGCGGCGGGCCGGACCGAGAAGGCCCGGGTCATCGCCGTGATGGACGGGAAGTGCACGGTCTGGAAGTAGTCCTCCCAGTCGATGTCCGTGACGTCGAAGCCGATGCTCGCGGGCGCCCCCTCGGGGAGCCCGTCGTGCAGGGCGCGCGTGCGCCGGTCGTCGAAGATGATCTCGGACTGCACGTAATGCCGGTAGAGGTCGGTGAGGCTCTGCAGCGACTCGAGGTCGGCGCGTCGGGTCTGCACGTCGCTGAGGGCCGTGCGCGTCCGCGCGTTGGACGGCAGGCGGGTCAGCACCTTCTCGCGCCAGTCGTTGGTACGCTGCTTCATGCGGATCGCGCCCTCGACCTTGCGCACGCCGGGGAAGTTCCAGGTCGGCACGGGGATCGACGTGTGCTCGTCGCGCGGCAGCGGGTTGGCGGTGAAGAACGTGTTGAGGTTCTCGAACATCCGCAGGATCGGGAACGGGTTGCTGTTGCCCGACGCCACGTGGAAGTACTGGGCGTCGCCCGGTGCCGCATCGGCCGGGGTCGAGCCGCTCTCGGCGGTGTCGTCGACCGGAGCCGAGGAGGCGCGGGTCGGGTTCGCCGCGACCGCCAGGATGACGTTCACCACGTAGTCGACCGGCACGACGTCGAGCACGCTGTCGGGCACTCCGGGGAACTCGGGCAGCAGGCCGCGGGCGTACGACATGATCAGCGGGTCGGCGACCTTGAAGCCGTCGATCCAGCCGGGGAACGGGTGTCGCAGGGCGCTCTCGACGATCGCGGGGCGGACGACCGAGAGGCGGTGCCCCTCGGCGGCCCAGAGCTCCTCCGCGGCGCGCTCGGCGAACGCCTTGGTCAGCGTGTAGACGTCGGTCCAGCCGAGGGTCTCGGCCCGGGTGCGCCCGTAGTCGACCAGACGCGCGGCCACCCAGGCGACCCGCGCCTCCTCGGCGGCGGTGGAGACGGCCTGCGGGCCGGTCTTGCCGTGCCCGGCGCGACCCTCGGCCAGGAACCTGCGCAGGGTCTCGGGCTGGCGCGATGCGGCCTCGACCCGGGCACGGGCGTCGCGCGCGGCGGCGTACTCGGCGCGCCAGTCGACGTCGTGCGTGAGGGCGGCCTCGGGGAACACGCCCTTGCGGATCCCGCCCACGTAGGCGGTCGACACGTGCACGACGTGCGGGTCGCCGCCCGCGCGCTGCAGCGCCTCGTAGAGACCGACGGCGCCGCCGACGTTGGTGTCGAACGCCTGGTCGATCGGCGGGTCGAACGAGACCGTCGACGCGCTGTGGATGACGACGTCGAGGTCGCTCGGCAGGGCGGGCAGCGATCCGAGCCCGCTCTCGACGACGCGGAGCCGCTCGGTCAGGGCGCGCTCCACCTCGGCGGGGCCGACCCGGTCGCGCCAGGTGGCGAAGACGGGCTTCTTCAGCAGGTGCCGCAGGCGGCCGAGGGCGGGGGTCCCGGCCTTCGGGCGGATCAGCAGCGTGATCGTCGTGTCGGGGTGCGTCGAGAGGAGTCGTTCGAGGATCGCCTGACCGACGAAGCCCGTGCCGCCGGTGAGCAGCACGTGCGCCGACCCGAGGCTCGTCTCGGTCGATCCGGGAACGGAGGAGGGGAGCGCAGTGGTCATGCGGTGAGCTTTCGTGTGACGGCGGAGCCGATCGCGGCGTCCATGCCGGGGAGGGCGGACACGCGGTCGCCGAGGGCGTCGGCGCGGACGTGGCCGTCGGCTCCGCCGTAGACGGTCGCGTCGAAGAAGGTGCGCTCGCTGTCGGCGCGCTCGACGGCGCCGACCGGCCAGACGGCGGTGGTCAGGGAGGCGCGGGTCTGCTTGACGGCGCGGGCCGAGTCCTCGAGACGCCAGTGGGACTCGATTCCGAAGAAGCGCTCGTGCCGGGCCTTGATCGATCGGATCCGCTCGACGATCGCGGTGAGGGCCGGGTTCGCGGCGCGCTCGACGAGGACGTCGTAGGCGTCGCCCATCACCCACTCGTCGACGAGGCCGGTGGTCATGTGCACGGCGACGATCGGGACGCCCTTGCCCATCGCCTCGATGGCGCGGGTGATCGGGCCGCGGCGCTCGACGGCCTCGGACGGCGTGTGCCGACGCGGACCCTCCGCCACCTCTTTCAGGCGGGGCCGACCGTGCGCCTGGAGGACCGCGTCGATCGCATCGGCGAGCCAGAACTTCTCGAACGCCCAGCTCACCAGGAACGCCGTGACGCGGGCGTCCTTATGGGTCGCCGTGACGAGGAGGTTGCGGAGGTTTTCCATCGTGGCGCTCTCGAGCCGACCGAGATGACGCAGCAGACGGAGCGCGTCGTCGTCGAGCGGGGTCGCCTCGAACGGGGCGAGGTCCAGCTCGCCGCGCAGGTTGCCCTGGGCGGTGAGGGTGAACTCGCGGATGTCGAAGTCGGTCGTGTCGTAGGGGTCACCGTCGATGCTCAAGACCTGTGATCCTCTCGTGACGCTGTCGTGTGGTCGAACGGGGCACGATGCACGCGACGAGCCCTCAAGACCGTATCGTAAGCGGCATGGCAACAGCGCTCGTCACCGGGGGCACGTCCGGCATCGGAGCCGAATTCGCCCGTCAACTCGCCTCGCGTGGCTGGGACCTCGTCCTGGTCGCCCGAGACCTCTCCCGACTCGACGCCACGGCGGCCGAGCTCAGGGGGCTCGGTCGACGCGTGGAGGTCCTGTCCGCCGACCTCGGCGACCGCGCCGACGTCGATCGGGTGGCGGCCCGCCTCGAGGACCCGGCGCAGCCGATCGACCTCCTGGTCAACAACGCCGGCTTCGGCGTGCACACGCCGTTGACGTCGACCGACGTCGCCGCGCACGACGCCGCATTCGAGGTGATGTGCCGGGCCGTGCTGGTGCTGTCGGGCGCGGGCGCTCGTGCAATGCGCCTCCGGGGCCGCGGTCGCGTCATCATCGTCTCGAGCACGGCGGGTTACATGACCATGGGTGGTTACAGCGCCGTCAAGGCCTGGGCCACGTCGTTCAGCGAGAGCCTGTCGGTCGAGCTGAAGGGGACCGGCGTGGGCGTCACCGCTCTGCTGCCGGGCTGGGTGCGGACGGAGTTCCATCAGCGCGCCGGCATCCGGTCGTCGTCGATACCGAACGCGATGTGGCTCAGCGCCGAACACCTCGTGGCCGCGTGTCTGCGCGACGTCGACAAAGGGAAGGTGATCTCCATGCCCACGGTTCGGTACCGGGTGCTCTTCTGGTTGGTGCGGCATGCCCCCCGCAGCGCGGTGCGAGCCGCCTCGGGCGCGATCTCGTCCAGCCGTCGGAAGCCCGTCGAGCAGTGAGCCGCGACGATCGTCGCGACCACCCTCGTCTCGACGCGGTCGCCCAGCGTGCGGGTGACGTCGCGAGCGACGTGCGCGACCGGTTCAGCTCGCGTGGCCACGCCATGGCCCGCTACGTCGCCCAGCGGATGGTGCTCAAGCCCACGATCTGGTCGATCACCGACGTCACCGTCATCGATCGCGACCGTCTCGACGACCTCCACGGGGGCTTCATCGTCGTCGCCAACCACTCCAGTCACCTCGACGCCCCGCTGATCCTCGGGGCGCTGCCCCGGCGCCTCGCCCGGTACCTCGCGACGGGCGCCGCGGCCGACTACTTCTTCGACGTGCGCTGGCGCCGTCAGCTGACCGAGCTGTTCTTCAACGCCTTCCCGGTGCAGCGGGGCTCCGGGGCGCCGGCCTCCGCGGTCGACGCGACCCGCGCCTCCTCGGAGGGGGCCTCGGCCGGGTCGACCCCCGGGAGCTCGGCGCGGCGTCGCGCCGCCGCCAAGGCCGCCGCGCGCGGACGCTCGGGTCAGCCCACCGTCAGCGCCCGCTCGCTGCTGCAGCGGGGCTACCCCGTGCTGGTCTTCCCCGAGGGCACCCGCAGCAAGGACGGCACCGTCGCGCACTTCAAGCCGGGCGCCGCCGCCCTCGCCCTGGCCTGCGACGTGCCCATCGTCCCGCTGGCGCTGATCGGCGCCCACATCGCCCAGCCGCGCGGCGCGAACTGGCCCCGGCCCGGTCGTCTGCCGGTCGGCGTCGCGTTCGGCGACCCGATGCGGCCCGTCGAGGGCGAGAGCCCCGCCGCTTTCTCGCTGCGCGTGCGCACCGAGGTCCTGCGTCTCCGCGACGCGAACTCGGCCCGTATCCTGGGCCCTGACAACCCGTCCGAAGGAGCACATCGGTGACCGACGTCCAGCAGCAGAAGAGCGACTCCGTCGCAGCCGTCAAGCACATGAAGTGGTGGGGCTGGGGCGTCGAGGGCGTCGCGTTCCACCACGACGACAAGCCGGCCTTCGCGCCGTTCGTCAAGAAGATCGTCGGCGTCGAGCTCTCGAGCGGGCAGCACGACACCGGCCTCAAGTTCGACGACCTCACCGTGCCGGCCTCGATCGCCGGGCCCGAGGTCGTCGACTCGCTCGTGCAGATCGTCGGCGCCGACGCCGTCGCGACCGACGACCACGACCGCGTCGTGCACACCTACGGCAAGAGCATCCGCGACCTGATCCGCATCCGCGCCGGCATCCTCGCCCGCGTCCCCGATCTGGTCGTCTACCCCGCCGACGAGGCCCAGGTGCAGCAGATCGTCGATCTGGCGGTCGCGTCCGACCTCGTCGTGATCCCCTTCGGCGGTGGCAGCAACATCGTCGGCAGCCTCGAGCCGCTGCCGGCCGAGACGCGCACGATCGTCTCCCTCGACATGGGCCGCCTCGACCGCGTGCTCGACATCGACGAGGACAGCGGCCTCGCCCGCATCCAGGCCGGCGGACAGGGCCCCGACCTCGAGGAGCAGCTCAACGCCCGCGGCTGGACGCTCGGCCACTTCCCCGACAGCTTCACGCACTCCACCCTCGGCGGCTGGGTCGCGACCCGCTCGTCGGGCATGCAGAGCGACAAGTACGGCGACATCGCCGACATCACCAAGGGGCTGCGCGTCGTGCGCCCCGGTGGAGTCCTCGCGATCCGGGCCGTGCCGAGCGCCTCCACGGGCCCGTCGCTGCGCGAGATGATCATCGGCTCGGAGGGGCGCCTCGGCGTCATCACCGAGGTCACCGCCCAGGTGCACCGTCTGCCCGAGAAGCGCGAGATCCTCGCCTACCTCTTCCCGTCGTGGCACGACGGCCTCGCCGCCATGCAGGCGATCGCCGAGAGCGACGCCAGCCCCTCGGTCACGCGCGTCAGCGACTCCCACGAGACCGCCTTCTCGTTCGCCACGTCGAAGCCGGGCAAGGGCATCTCTCAGAAGATCACCGACCTGCTCCCGACCCTGCTCAAGGCGAAGGGCTGGGACGTCGACGCGATGTGCTTGTCGTTCATCGGCTACGAGGGCGGGCCCGAGCACGTCGCGCGCACGCAGAAGACGGTCGGGAGGATCGTCAAGGCGAACCGCGGCATGGCCGTCGGCACCGGCCCCGGCAAGCTCTACGACCAGAAGAAGTTCGACACGCCCTACCTGCGCGACTTCTTCATGGACCACGGAGGCGCGGCGGACGTCTCCGAGACCGCCGCCCCCTGGTCGAAACTCCGCGACGTCTCGTCGCGCGTCTACGCCGCCGCCAACCAGGCGTTCGACCGGATCGGCGTCCAGGGCTGGATCATGGGGCACCTGTCGCACTCGTACCACTCGGGCGCCTGCCTCTACTTCACCTTCGCCTTCGAGCACGGCGACGACGCCGAGGCGCAGTACGACGTCGTGAAGCACGCGATCCAGCAGGCCTTCATCGACACGGGCGCCACCGTCAGCCACCACCACGGCGTCGGGCTCGAGCACCAGCCGTGGATGTCCCAGGACGTCTCGCCCGAGGGCGTCGCGGTCATGCAGGGCCTGTTCGACTCGGCCGACCCGGGGCGGGTGTTCAACCCCGGCAAGGTGACCGGCGCGTAGCGCCCCCCGCCCGGGTCGAGCCCTCCGCCCGGGGTCGAGCCCTCCGCACCGCTAAACGGACACCGCACCGGGACTAGACCTGGTGCGGTGTCCGTTTTCCGGTGCGGAGGCGGGGCGGTCGCCGCGGGGCGTCATGTCGGGCGGACGGACAGCGGGGCGACCTAGGATGAGGCTCGATTCGAACGCACAGACCTCGCTCACGGAAGAGAACCTCATGCCCGGAATCCACGCCGACATCACCTCCGCCTTCGGCGACACGCCCCTGGTCAAGCTGAACCGCCTCCCCGCCGAGGGCGGCGCCGAGGTGCTCGCGAAGCTCGAGTTCTACAACCCGGGCGCCAGTGTCAAGGACCGTCTGGGCGTCGCCATCGTCGACGCGGCCGAGGCCTCGGGCGACCTGAAGCCCGGCGGCACCATCGTCGAGGGATCCAGCGGCAACACCGGCATCTCGCTCGCCCTCGTCGGCGCCGCCCGCGGCTACAAGGTGATCGTCACCATGCCCGAGACCATGAGCGTCGAGCGACGCACCGTCATCAAGGCCTACGGCGCCGAGATCGTGCTCACGCCCGGACCCGAGGGCATGAGGGGCGCCGTCGAGCGCGCGAAGCAGATCGTCGCCGAGACCGACGGCGCCATCTGGGCCCAGCAGTTCGAGACCGTCGCCAACGCCGAGATCCACCGTCGCACGACCGCGCAGGAGATCCTCCGCGACACCGACGGGAAGATCGACTTCTTCGTCGCCGGCGTCGGCACGGGCGGCACCATCACGGGCGTCGGCCAGGTGCTGCACGAGCAGGTCCCCGGCGTCACGGTCGTCGCCGTGGAGCCCGCCGACTCGCCCCTGCTCAGCAAGGGCACGGCCGGCCCGCACAAGATCCAGGGCATCGGCGCCAACTTCGTGCCCGAGGTGCTCGACCGCTCGCAGATCGACGAGGTGTTCCCCGTCGAGCTCGACGACGCGCTCCGCGTCGCCCGCGACCTGGCGGCGCGCGAGGGCATCTTCTCCGGCATCTCGTCGGGAGCCATCGTTCACGCCGCCCTCGAGATCGCGAAGCGACCCGAGAACGCGGGCAAGCGCATCGTCGCGATCGTCTGCGACACGGGTGAGCGCTACCTGTCGACGGTGCTGTACCAGGGCCTCGCGGACGCCTAGCGTGCGACTGGTCGCGCGCCTCCGCGAAGACCTCGACACCGTCCGGAGGCGCGACCCGGCTGCTCGAGGACGCCTCGAGACGGCCCTGGTCTACTCGGGCCTGCACGCGGTGTGGGCGCATCGCGTGACCTCGCGGCTGTGGCGTGCGGGAGGTGCGCCGCGTCTCCTCGGATCCCGGTTCGTCGCCCGGGTGCTCTCGCAGCTGACCCGATCGCTGACCGGGGTGGAGATCCACCCCGGGGCCACCCTCGGCAGTCGGCTGTTCATCGACCACGGCATGGGCGTCGTGATCGGCGAGACCGCCGTGGTGGGCGACGACTGCACCCTGTTCCACGGCGTGACCCTCGGCGGCAAGGGCCGCGGGGGAGCCCGCGGCCGGCGTCACCCGACGATCGGCGACGGCGTGACGATCGGCGCCGGGGCCGCCGTGCTCGGCGGCGTCACCGTCGGCGACGGGAGCATCGTCGGGGCGAACGCCGTCGTGACGAAGGACGTGCCGCCGGCTTCGGTCGCCGTCGGCGTGCCCGCGGTGTCGCGCCCCCGGTTCTGAGCCGGGCGGCCGGGAGCGGCCGGGCGGGGCCTCGGAGCGCCGCTCAGCGGCGGGGCTCCCACCGGAACATCCGGATGGCGGCCGCGACGGCGATGGCGGCCCAGGTCAGCGTCGGGGCGAGCAGCACCGGGATCAGCCCGAGGTCGCCGCCGCTCCAGGCGACCGTGATGAGCTCCATCAGCCCGCCGCCGGGCAGGATCCGCTTGATCCAGAGCAGATCGTCGGCTCCCGTGATCGACCACCAGATGGCGACGCCGAGAGTGATGAGGAGGACCGGCATCGTGGTGTACTGCGCGTGCTCGGGCGAGGTGCTGACGCCGGCCGTCGCCAGGGCGAACGCGGCGAACATGACCTCGGCGACGACCACGCCGACGATCAGCAGCCACGCGTGCACCGGGGGTTCGCGGAACGCGAGCACGCCCAGCACGATCACGAGCTGCGCGACGCTCACCGCGACGATCGGCAGCACGAGCCCGCCGATGATGCCGGCGTCGGAGACCGAACCGCTCCGCAGCCGCTTGAGATAAAGCGACTGGCGTCGTGCGGCCAGGGTCGTCGTGGCGGTCACGTAGACGCCGAGCCCCACCATGCCGATGGTCTGCACGCCGGCGAGCATGCCGCCCGTGCCGTACACGTCGAAGGCGAAGGTCATGGCGCCGAAGGCGAGCGGCAGCAGGAGGGCGCTGAGCGCGACCGTGCGGTTGCGCACGAGCATCCGCAGCTCGGCGAGGCCGATGGCGAGCGGTGCGGACGCGCCGGTGCCGCGCGGCGAGGGGCCGACCGGGTCGGTCGTACCGGGAGAGGACGGGGAGGCGGTGGTCGCGGAGGTCATGAGGGGTCCTTTCGAGGACGGTGCGTCGGAGGAGGTCAGGAGGCGCGGCCGAGGTCGCGGAACACGTCGTCGAGTCCCGACTCGTGCACCGTGAAGCGGGCCAGGGTGAGGTCGGCGGCGGCCGCCCAGGTCATGAGGGCCGTGACGTCTCGCTGGGCGTCGTCGGTCTCGACGACGACGAGGTCGTTCTCGGTGCGGGTCGGCCGCACCGGCAGCTCGTCGAGCGGACCCGGCGCGACGAAGCGGATGCTCGTCGTCGTGCCGGCCGTCAGGTCGGCGACCGTGCCCTCGCGCTTGATCCTGCCGGCGTGCATCAGGCCGATCCGGTCGGCGTTCTCGGCGGCCTCCTCGAGGTAGTGGGTGGTGAGGAGGAAGGTGACCCCCGCCTCCCGCAGCTCGGAGACGACGGCCCAGAGGGCGTCGCGGGCGGCGGGGTCGAGCCCGGTGGTCGGCTCGTCGAGGAACACCAGCTCGGGGGTTCCCCAGACCGCCGCCGCGAAGTCGACGCGGCGGCGCTCGCCGCCGGAGAGCTGCGCGACCCGGGCCCGCGCCTTGTGGTCGATGCCGACCAGACCGAGCACGCGGTCGACGTCGTCGTCGCGGCCCGAGACGGCGCCGGAGAGCGCCACGCTCTCGCGCACGGTCAGCTCGGGTGCGAGCCCGGAGTCCTGCAGCATCATGCCGATGCGCGGTCGGGTGCGGCGGCGGTCCGCCGGGTCGCCGCCGAGCACCTCGACGCGGCCGGCGCTGGCAGCGCGATGCCCCTCGAGCACCTCCAGCGTGGTGGTCTTGCCGGCGCCGTTGGTGCCGAGCAGGGCGTAGAGCTCGCCGCGGCGGACGACCAGATCGACGCCGTCGACGGCGGTGAACGAGCCGTAGGCGCAGCTCAGCCCGAGCGTCGAGATCACGGCGTCGGCCCTCTCGGCGGAGTCGGCCGTGACGGCCGGACGGGGCGTGGTGTCGGTGGGGTTCGTCATGTCGTCGACGATGCCGTGACCGAGGGGAGGCGCGTAGTGCCGCTCTGACACGTCTTCCGTGTGACATCGGTCATCCACAGGCGTGACATCGGACGGGTCCGGCGGTGGGGCGGCTCCGTTAGCGTGGGTGGCATGCCCCGCTCGACCCGCGACCGCCTGCCCGCGCTGACGCGCATGCGCCGCTACGTGACGGCATCGTTCGTGGCGATGGTCGCCTTCTTCGCGTTCTTCTTCGGGGCGACCCTCGTCGGCGACGGCGGATCCATCGGGGTCGTGGCGGCGATGATCGCCGTGTCCGTCGTCGTGGCGGTCCATGCCGCCTTCTGGGAGCGCGGCGGACCCTGGTGGCTCACCGCCCTGTCGCTGATCTCGTCGGCCGCCCTCTGGCTGCTCGTCCCGTTCGACGGTCAGACCGCGGGTCTCCTGCTCTACTTCGGGGTGGCGGTCGGCCTGACCACGACGACGCCGCCGTTCGCGTCGTGGTGGTGGTTCGCGATCGGGCTCGCCGTCGCGGTCGCACCCGTGGTCGTCGCCGAGCGCGACGACGTCGGGACCCTGTCGTTCCTCCTGATCGTGACGGCCGCCGTCATGACGAGCATCTACGTGGTGTTCCGGCTCAACCGCTACGCCTTCGACCTCTACCTCGAGATCGACGCCGCCCGCGAGACCACGGCCGAGCTGGCCGTCGTGCGCGAGCGCTACCGGTTCTCGGTCGACCTGCACGACATCCAGGGTCAGGCGCTCCACGTCAGCCGGCTCCAGCTGCAGCTGGCCGACAAGACGCTCGACCGCGACCCCGAGGCCGCCCGGGCCCACCTGCGCGAGGCCGAGCAGCTGATCGTCCAGACCATCGCCGAGACGCGGCGGCTGGCCTTCGGAGAACGCCGGCTCACGTTGGCCGGCGAGCTCGCGAACTCGACGGAGCTCATCCGCGCGGCCGGCATCGACCTGACGGTCGAGGGGACGGCCCCCGTCGGGCACCCCGCCGACGACCTCTTCGGACACGCGGTGCGCGAGGCCACGACGAACCTGCTGCGCCACGCGCAGGCCGAGAGGGTGACGATCCAGCTCGCCGACGACTCCGTGGCGGTGCTCAACGACGGGGCCCTCGAGCCCACGCGCGTGCTGAGCGGACTCGCTCGGCTCGGCGAACGGTTCGCCGAGGTCGGGGGCGCGCTCGGCACGCGTCACGCCGACGGCGTGTTCCGACTCGAGGCGCGGGCCGAGCGGGTGCGACGCGACGGGTCCGCCTCGGCGACCCGCGCCTCCTCGGCGGTCGCCTCGTGATCCGGGTGCTGCTCGCCGACGACGAGACCCTGCTGCGCCGCTCGATCGCCGCCCTGCTCGACCTCAGCGACGACGTCGAGGTCGTCGCCCAGGCCGTCGACGGGGCCGAGGCCGTGGCGCTCGCCGCCGAGCACGAGCCCGACGTCGTGCTGCTCGATCTCGAGATGCCGGGCATGGACGGCATCGAGGCGGCGACGATCATCCTCGCCCGCCGGCCCGACCAGGCCGTGGTGCTGCTCACCCGCCACGGCCGCCCGGGCGTGCTCAAGCGCGCGCTGACGGCCGGGGTGCGCGGGTTCCTGCCGAAGTCGGTCGACCCCGACGAGCTCGAGCGGGTGATCGTGCAGGTGCACGGCGGGCGGCGGTACATCGACGCCGACATCTCGGCCGCGGCCATGATGGACGACTGCCCGCTGACCGACCGCGAGCTCGACACGCTGCGGCTGACCGTCGAGGGGCTCTCCGTGCGCGAGATCAGCGCCCGTCTGCACCTGGCCTCGGGCACGGTGCGCAACTACCTCTCGTCGGCGATGCAGAAGACCGGCAGCTCGTCGCGTCACGGGGCGGCGCGCGTCGCCCGGGAGCGGAGCTGGCTCTAGTCGCCCGGCCGCCGACCGCTCAGGCGGCGGGGCCCCCGACGTCGGCGTGCCCGACGCGTTCGCCGGCCGTCGACATGTGCCGGCGCATGGCGTCCTCGGCGGCGTCGGGGTCGCGTGCCGCGATGGCCTCGTACACGGCGAGGTGCTCGCGGTAGGCGGCGTCGGCCTGGTCGCGATGACGCAGGCCGCGTTCGACCCAGAGCCGCAGCAGCGAGCGGGTGCTCTGTAGGAGGTCGCTCAGCACGACGTTGTCGGCGCTGAGGGCGATCTGGAGGTGGAACCGGATGTCGGCCTGGAGGAACGTGTCGATGTCGTCGAGGGTGTCGCGCATCGTCTCGACGAAGCCGCCCAGCTTCTCGACGTCGTCGTCGCTCGCCCGTCGCGCGGCCAGGGTCGCGGCCTGGATCTCGAGTCCGCTGCGCACCTCGATCAGCTCGCGGGTGCGCGTCGCGTTGAGCATCATGCCCCAGCTGAGGGTGGTCGGCAACAGCTCGGACGTGGTGTCGCGCAGGTAGGTGCCCGACCCCGGGCGCACGGTGACGATGCCCAGGATCTCGAGCGCCGCCAGGGCCTCGCGGACGGCGGAGCGGCCGACGCCGATGCGCTCGGCGAGCTGCCTCTCGGGTGGGAGCCGCGAGCCCGGCACGAGCTCGCCGGCCGTCAGCAGGCCGATCAGCTGCTTGACGACCTCGGAGACCGCCGTGCCCTTGGGCACGAGCTCGAGGTCGAGCCGCAGCGAGGTCGGATCGTCGTCGGGGTAGGCGGGCACGCGGCAAGCCTACCGAGCGATATGACGCACCGGTCCGTGCGGCGCCGTCCGTCGCCACGATTGGTCAACCGGTTGACAAGTCGGGTGACGAGGCGGCACCATGGGATCCGCACGTGCAGCGGGTCTCTCGAGTTCCGGTGACGTTCATCCAACAGAGTCGTTAGATAACGAAGGAGTCGATGTGGACACCCCCACCCGATCGCCGGAGCCGCAGAGCGCCGTCGAGAAGTCCGCCATCCGTAAGGTCGCCGTCCGTCTGGTGCCGTTCGTCGCGTTGATGTTCTTCATCAACTACCTCGACCGCACCGCCATCGGCTTCGCCGCCCCGAACGGCATGGAGTCCGACCTCGCCCTGTCGGCCGCCCAGTTCGGCTTCGCCTCGGGTGTGTTCTTCATCGGCTACATCCTCCTCGAGGTGCCGAGCAACCTGGCCCTCCACCGCTTCGGAGCGCGTCGCTGGCTCGCCCGCATCATGGTCTCGTGGGGCATCGTGTCGCTGCTCTTCACCTGGGTGCAGAACTTCGAGCAGCTCGTCGTGCTGCGCTTCCTGCTCGGTGTCATGGAGGCCGGGTTCTTCCCCGGCGCCATCCTGTTCCTCAGCCTGTGGGTCCCGGCCCGTCACCGCGGCAAGATCCTCGCGCTCTTCTACCTGGCGCAGCCCCTCACCTCGGTGATCGGGGCGCCGCTCGCCGGCTGGCTGATCAGCCACGACGGCATCCTCGGTCTCGAGGGCTGGCGGTTCATGTTCCTCGGCGTCTCGATCCCGGCCATCGTGATCGGCGTCATCGCCTGGTTCTACCTGAAGGACAAGCCCGCCGACGCGAAGTGGCTGACCCGCGACGAGCAGGTCTGGCTCACGGAGGCCCTGAAGAAGGAGTCCGCCGGCAAGACGGGCTCGACCGCCGGCGGGAAGCACCCCAGCATCCTCAAGGTGTTCGGCAACGGCCGCGTCTGGATGCTCGCCTTCATCTACTTCGGCTTCGTCTACGGCCTCTACGCGCTCGCCTTCTTCCTCCCGACGATCATCGGCGGGTTCCAGGAGCAGTTCGGCACCGAGTTCAGCGTCACCGAGCGCGGCTTCATCACCGCCATCCCGTACGTGCCGGCCGCGATCGCCCTGTACTTCTGGTCGCGCGACGCCTCGCGCCGCGGTCTGCGCACCTGGCACATCGTGATCCCGGCCGTCGTCGGCGGTCTCAGCATCCCGGTCGCGCTCTTCACCGGCTCGCCCGCCGCCACCATCGCGGTCATCGCGGTCACCGCCATGGCGATCTTCTCGGCGCTGCCGAACTTCTGGACCCTCCCGACGCAGTTCCTCACCGGGGCGGCCGCCGCGGCCGGCATCGCGCTGATCAACACGATCGGCAACCTGGCCGGCTTCAGCGCCCCCTACGTCACGGGCCTCGTGACGGACGTGACGGGCAACTACGAGGTGCCGATGTTCATCGTCGGGTTCTTCCTGCTGCTGTCCGCGGCCCTCATGGTCGTGCTCACGAAGATGAAGAAGCCCGAGGGAGCGGCCACTCCCGACGAGGCGGCCGAGCTGGCCCGCACGTCCGGTCTCGACTGACCTCGAGGAGGCGCGGGTCGCGACCGTCGCGCACCGCGCCTCCTCGGCACCACCCGTCCACCCGCGGTCCTCACCGTCGACAGACCCGCAGCCCCAGGAGCATCCCATGACCCGCCTCTTCAACGAACCGAGCGAATTCGCCGACGAGATGATCGACGGCTTCGTCGCCGCCAACCAGCGCTGGGTGCGCCGGGTGCACGGCGGGGTCGTCCGCGCGACCCGCAGCACGCCCGGCCGGGTGGCGCTCGTGGTCGGCGGCGGCTCGGGGCACTACCCGGCGTTCGGCGGGCTGGTCGGCCAGGGGCTCGCGCACGGGGCGGCCCTCGGCAACCTGTTCGCGTCGCCGTCCTGGCAGCAGGTGCGCTCGGTGGCCCGCTCCGCCCACAGCGGCGGGGGCGTGCTGCTCAGCTACGGCAACTACGCCGGCGACGTGCTGAACTTCGATCAGGCGCAGGCCAAGCTCGTCGCCGAGGGCATCGAGACCCGCACGGTCACCGTGACCGACGACATCTCGAGCGCCTCGGTCGCCGAGAAGCACAAGCGCCGCGGCATCGCGGGCGACCTGACGGTCTTCAAGACGGCGGCGGCCGCGTCCGACGCCGGCTACCCGCTCGACGAGGTCGTGCGGGTCGCCGAGAAGGCGAACGAGCGCACGCGAAGCTTCGGCGTCGCGTTCTCGGGCTGCTCGCTGCCCGGTTCGGACGAGCCGCTGTTCACCGTCCCGGAGGGTCGGATGGCCGTCGGCATGGGGATCCACGGCGAGCCCGGCATCGGCGAGACCGACGTGCCGACCGCGAACGAGCTGGCCGAGCTGTTCGTCGCCTCGCTGCTCGCCGAGCTGCCGGACGGAGTCGAGGAGGCACGGGGCCAGCGGGTCGCGGTCCTCCTGAACGGTCTCGGCTCGGTCAAGTACGAGGAGCTCTTCGTGGTCTACGCGAAGGTCGACCAGCTGCTGCGCGAGGCCGGACTCACCGTGGTCGAGCCGGAGGTCGGCGAGCTCGTCACCAGCTTCGACATGGCGGGCGCCTCGCTCACCCTGTTCTGGCTCGACGACGAGCTCGAGGGCTTCTGGGCGGCCCCGGCCGACGCCCCCGCATTCAAGAAGGGCGCCGTGGACGCGGCCGAGCGGCTCGACGACACCGTGCTCGAGGCGCTCGTGGCCGAGAGCATCCCGCCCGCGTCGCCCGAGTCGCAGGAGGCCGCGCGGACGGTCTTCGCCGCCCTCGAGGCCGTCAAGACCACGGTCGACGAGAACGTCGACGAGCTGGGTCGCATCGACGCGGTCGCCGGCGACGGCGACCACGGCATCGGCATGCAGCGCGGCGTGAACGCCGCCGTCGCCGCCGCCCTCGACGCCCTGCAGGGCGGAGCGGGAGCCGGCACGCTGCTCGACCGGGCCGGCGACGCCTGGTCCGACCGGGCCGGCGGCACGTCGGGAGCCCTCTGGGGCTCCGCCCTGGCGAGCCTCGGCAGTGCTCTCACCGACGACGCGGCGCCGTCGCGGCGCTCGGTCGCCGCCGGCGTCGCCGCCGCGACCGACGCCATCCTCGAGTTCGGCGCGACCGTCGGCGACAAGACCATGGTCGACGTGCTCGTGCCGTTCAGCGACTCGCTGACGTCCTCGATCGACGCGGGCGCCGACCTCACGACGGCCTGGGCCGCCGCGGCGGACGTCGCGGTCGCGGCCGCCGCCGCCACGGCCGACCTGATGCCGAAGATGGGCCGCGCCCGTCCGCACGCCGAGAAGAGCCTCGGCACCCCCGACGCGGGCGCCACCTCGCTCGGCCTGATCACCCGTGCCGTCGCGGACGTGATCGCGGCGCGCGCCGACGCGCACCGCGCCTCCTGACCCGCTCCCGACCTCCCGTCCTACAGAAAGGCACCACCATGGCTGACCAGCTGCGAATCGTCGTCGGATCCGACGACGCCGGGTTCGACTACAAGGAGATCCTCAAGAAGGACCTCGCCGGGAACCCCGGCGTCGCGAGCGTCACCGACGTGGGCGTCGACGCCGACGGTCACG
>NZ_BJUV01000021.1 GCF_007988805.1 Frigoribacterium faeni
TGTCGACGGTGGCGGGCTCCGGAGCCGTCGTCGTCGTGAACGCGAAGTCGAGATCGGCGCGGTCGCCGTCGACGAGGGAGAACGTCCGGCTGGTCGCCCCGTCGGCTCCGTCGGGCGGGGTGATCGTCACCGTGTAGCCGGGGGCGGCCGTCAGCGCAGGCAGCGTGTAGGCGCCGTCGGCGTCCGTGGTCGTCGTCGCGATCGTCCGGCCCGAGGCGTCGGTGACCGTCACCGCGCCTCCGGCGTACGGCGTCGTCGTGCCGTCGACCGTGCTCCGGGCGATGCCCGACGCGGCGGAGGTGCGGGTCGCGAACCAGGTCTGATAGACCGGAGAGCCCACCCGCTGCTGGTACGTGACGGTCAGTGACGACAGCGGCACGCTCGGGCTGAACCAGCCGCTGGCGCCCTCGGTGTCGGATCCGGCGGGGTTGCCGATGAGGGTCGAGGTGGTCTCGTCCCAGCGCGGGACGTCGCCCACGCCGGCGGGGTCGCACGACGGACCGCCGGGCTGCCTGCAGTAGTTGTACACGCCCTGGAACCCGAGCGCGGCGGTCGCGACCGGCAGACCGTCGGCACCGGTCGCGGCGATCGTGGCCTGGTCGGCGTCGATGTCGCCCAGCACGAACGACCAGCCGGTGGAGGGGGTCAGGCCGTCGAAGGCGTAGGTCGTCACCGAGGCGGCGGCCGGGGTGGGGTTGTTCCGCAGGGGGCGCAGATTGAGGTACGTCTGACCGCGGCTGCTCTGGTAGACCGCGCCGGGCGGGGTGCCGTCGGCCTGCCAGACGGAGGCGCCCGACGGTGCCGTGGCCCCGCTCGCGTTCGTGGTGAACGAGGTCGCGGGGAAGCCGCCGTCGAGCGTCATCGTCCCGACGAAGCCAGCGCCCGAGGCCGCGCGCTGCACGGTGAACGAACCCCAGTCGTAGGCCGGTGCGGCCGAGGCGGGGACCGCCCCGCCGAGAGCGGACGCGACGGCGAGGACCGCGGCGAGGCCGACGGCGGCGACCCGCCCGGCGCGGCCGGGACGTGATGCGTCGCGTGCGTCCCGGTGAGCGGACGAGCGGTGGGTGGACGGACGGTGAACGGCCATGCGGGACCTCCTCGGGTGCGACCCCCGGCCGCCCCCAGATCACGACGACGCCCTGATGCGCCTCGTGGAGTCGAGGTTAGATCACATTGCCGCGCCGCGCCCGCCTCGGACCCTCAACGACGCGGCACCGTGGGCCCGCGCCCGCAGGGGCAGCGAGGCACACGGTGCCGCTCGTCGTTCGAGGGGGCTAGCGCTTCTTGACGTTCGAGACGACGTCTTCCGAGTAGCTGCCCGTGGCTCCCTTGGCCTTCTTGTCGGCGCGTTTCTCCTTCAAGGAGCGCACGGCCACCTTCGCGGTGCCCTTTTTCGCTGATTTCTCTGCCATGGTGTCGCCTCCGTCGCGGACCGAGATGATCCGGTCGCTGGAGCCTAGGCGGCCTGCGCGCTGCTGTCTGCAGCAGCAGGCAGGTTGGCAGGTTCGCGCCGCCCCGTGTCGTCGGTCGTCCGCGCTACCGTGGTCAGCACCGCGATCACGACCGTCGAGAGGACCGAGATGAGCGACGACCTCGCGACCCGCACCCCCGCGCGCCCGACCCGCACCGAACGTCTCGACGAGCTGCCGTTCACCTCGAAGCACCGGCGTCTGCTCGTCGGCTCGGGGATCGGCTGGGCGCTCGACGCCCTCGACGTCGGTCTGCTCTCGTTCGTCATCGCGCAGCTCGCGGTCGTCTGGAGCGACCAGGCCGGCCAGCTCGCCTGGGTCGCCTCGGCCGGGTTCGCCGGCATGGCGATCGGGGCGGCCGTGGGCGGCTCGCTCGCCGACCGGCTCGGCCGCAAGACGGTCTTCGCCCTCACCCTGCTGCTCTACGGGCTCGCCACCGGGCTGTCGGCGCTCTCGTGGTCGGTGGCCGTGCTGCTCGTGCTGCGATTCGTCGTCGGCCTCGGCCTCGGCTCCGAACTGCCGGTGGCGTCCACGCTGGTCAGCGAGTTCTCGCCTCGTCGCATCCGCGGCCGGATCGTCGTGCTGCTCGAGGCGTTCTGGGCCGTCGGGTCGATCGCGGCCGCCGTGATCGGCTACCTCGTCATCCCGACCAGCGACGACGGCTGGCGCTGGGCGCTCCTCATCGGGGCCGCCCCGGCGCTCTACGCGGTCTTCGTCCGCCTGCGCATGCCCGAGTCGGTCCGGTTCCTCGAGTCGAGGGGCCGCCACGACGAGGCCGAGCGCACCGTGCGCGGTTTCGAGGAGGCGGCGGGCGTGGCGGCGCCGACCCGGCCCGCCGAGGAGGCGCGGGTCGCCGAGAAGCCGACCCGCGCCTCCGTGTCGCAGCTCTTCGGGCCGGGCATGGCGCGTCGCACCGGGGCGATCTGGGTGGTCTGGTTCATGACCAACTTCTCGTACTACGGCGCCTTCGTCTGGCTTCCCACGCTGCTGGTCGCCGCCGGGTTCCCGCTCGTGCGGTCGTTCGAGTACGTCCTGATCATCACGCTGGCCCAGCTGCCCGGCTACGCGGCGTCCGCCTGGCTGATCGAGAGGTGGGGCCGGCGCGGCACGCTCGCGTCCTTCCTGCTCGGCTCGGCCGTCGCGGCGGCCTTCTTCGGCTTCGGCGCCGTCAGCGGGAGCGTCGCGCAGATCCTGATCGCGGGCATGTTCCTGTCGTTCTTCAACCTCGGGGCGTGGGGTGCGCTCTACGCCGTCACACCCGAGCTCTATCCGACGCCGCTCCGGGGGACCGGTGCGGGCTGGGCCGCGGGTGTGGGCCGGATCGCCTCGATCGTCGCACCCCTGTCGGTGCCGCCCCTGCTCGCGCTCGGCGGTCCGCCGACGCTGTTCGTCGTCTTCGGGGCCGTGTTCGTGGTCGGAGCGGTCGCCGCGTCGATGCTGCCCGAGCTGCGCGGCACACGGTTGGCCGAGTGAGTCGGCGACGACGCCGGCTCACCCGCCGTCGGGCGGTCGGACTGGTCGTGGTGCTAGTGGCCGGGGCCGTCCTGGTGGCGTTCCCGCGCCTCCTCGGCGACGGTTCCGGCGAGACCCCGCCCGGCGCGGGTCAGGCGACCCTGCCCACCGGCGTCCCGAGCGGTGCGGACGAGGCCGTCGTCGAACGCGTCGTCGACGGCGACACGGTGCTGGTCGCCGTCATGGGCGAGCGCGAGCGGATCCGGCTGATCGGCGTCGACACCCCCGAGACCGTGAAGCCCGACGCTCCCGTCGACTGCTTCGGGCCCGAGGCCAGCGCGTTCACCACGGCCTCGCTGCCCGCGGGATCGACCGTCTGGCTCGAGTCGGACGCCACGCAGGGCGACGCCGACCGCTACGACCGGCTGCTGCGCTACGTGTGGTCGCCCGACGGCACGATGCTCAACGAGCGGCTCGTGGCCGAGGGCTACGGCCGGGAGGACACCTACGACGACCCGTACCGCTACCGTGACCGGTTCGTGGCAGCCGAGTCCGCCGCGGAGCGGTCCGGGACGGGGCTCTGGGGCGCCTGCGGCTGACCGGTGCCCCGGCGGCGACCGGGCCACCAGAACGCGTCGCCGGTGATGAACACGAGCGCCGGCACGAGCACGGTCCGCACCACCAGGGTGTCGAGCAGCACGCCGATGCAGACGATCACGCCGACCTGGGTCAGCGCGACGACGGGCAGCACGCCCAGCACGGCGAAGACCGCCGCGAGCAGGATGCCCGCACTGGTGATGACGGCGCCGGTGGAGGCCAGGGCCCGGACCATGCCCTCGCGGGTGCCGTGGACGAGGCTCTCCTCGCGGGCGCGCGTGGTCAGGAAGATGTTGTAGTCGACCCCGAGCGCCACCAGGAACAGGAACGCGTAGAGCGTCACGGCGGTGTCGAGGGCCGGGAACCCGAGCACGTTCTGGAACAGCCAGGTCGAGGCGCCGAGGCTCGCGAAGAAGGTGGCGAGCACGGAGGCGATCAGCAGCACCGGGGCCACGAGCGAGCGCAGCAGCAGCGCGAGGATCGCGAACACGATCGCGAGGATGATCGGCGCGATCAGATCGATGTCGTTCTGCGCGGCGACCGTCGTGTCGTACGCCGTCGCGTCGGCGCCTCCGACGAGCGCGTCGGCGAGCGGGCCGCCCGCGTCGACGTACCCGGTGCGCAGCCGGTCGATCGTGGCGAACGCGGCGTCGCTCTCGGGCTCCGCCGTGAGCTGGAGGTCGATGCGGGTGAGGCCGCCCGCCGTCTCTCCCGCCTCGGCCGTGTCCACGCCGTCGGTGCCGGCGGCCAGCGCGGTCGCGTCCTCGGCGACCGACGACGGCACGAGCACGGTCGTCCGACTGGTCAGCCCGGCCGAGAACGACTCGTCGATCACCTTCTGCGCGGTGACCGAGTCGGGGTCGCCCAGCAGCTGGTCGGTCTGCGAGAGGCCGACGGCGTAACCGCCCAGACCGAGGCAGAGCACGCCGATGCCGGCGACGGCCGACACGGCGACGACCACCGGACGGCGGGAGACGCCACGACCCAGGCGGTCCCAGAACCCGCGCCGGGGTGCCGCATGGTGCGCCGCGCCTCCTTCGGGATCCGTCTCGGCGCGGGCGCCGCGGGCGACGGGGGTCCCCGACGAGGAGGCGCGGGGCACGAAGGGCCAGAACAGCCCCCGACCGCAGACCACCAGGGCGGCCGGGAGGGCCACGAGGGCGAACAGGATGGCGACGACGACGCCGACCGCGCAGGCGAAGCCGAGCGCCCGGTTGCCGGACAGCGACGCGAGCAGGAGCGTGAGGAGGCTGAGGGCGACGGTTCCGCCGCTGGCCGCGATGGCGGGACCGGCGCTCGTCACGGCGGTGCGCATGGCGCGGTGCCGGTCGGGCCGGCGCAGCAGCTCCTCGCGGTAGCGCGCGACGAGCAGCAGGGCGTAGTTGGTGCCCGCGCCGAAGACGAGCACCGAGAGGATGCCCGAGATCGAGGCGTCGATCGTGATGCCGAGGGGTTCGGCGAGGGCGGCGGCGACGCGACCCGCGAGGGCGTCGGCGGTGCCGACCACGGCGAGCGGGACGATCCAGAGGACGGGGCTGCGGTAGGTGACGATCAGGAGGACCGCGACCACGATCACCGTGACGAGCAGGAGGCGGAGGTCGGCGCCGGCGAAGGCGTTCGCGATGTCGTCCTGGAAGCCGATCGGGCCGGTGAGCAGGGCGTCGAGCCCGGCGGGCAGATCGGCCGAGGCCGCGTCGCGCAGGGTCGAGGCCGTGCCCGCGACGTCGGCGTCCGCCGTCGCGGCGTCGAGCGGGACCGCGACGAGCGCGGCGGTGCCGTCGTCGCTGATCTGCGGGCGCATGGCCTGCGGCGTAGTCGACAGATCGGCCAGCGCGCGGGCGCGGTCGTCGACGGCGGCCAGGTCGGCGGCGTCGAGACCATCGCCGCCGTGGCTGAAGACGACGATGCCGACGGTCGTGTCGGCGCTCGGGAACTGCGTCAGCAGCGCGGTCACCTCGGCCGACTGGCTGGTCTCGGGCACACCCGACGGCGGTGCGGCGTCGCCCTCGCTCGCGGGGAGGAGGGCGAACAGCAGGGCGACGGCGACGGCCGTCGCGGCGAGCACGGCCCAGGCGGTGCGATGGCCGCTGACGACGCGGGCGAGGGTGCGCATGGTGATCCTTCACTGACTGAATGTCTTAGTGGCTAAGACTATTGCAGATCCCCGGCGGTTCCGCCACAATCGACCTGCAGGAGGTCCGATGCCCAACCCGACCCACCCGACCGCCGGAGGCACGCCCCGAGCACGCGCCCCGCGGTCGATCCACGCCGACGAGATCGTCGGCTCGATCCAACGGCTCAGCACCGAATCGCAGAAGGTCGCCCAGGCGTTCGCCACGCAGCACGGCCTCGGTCACATCGACCTCGAGGCCCTCCTGCACGTGATGCGGGCCGAACGCGACGGCGAGCCCATCACCGCGGGCGGCCTCGGCGAGCTCCTCGGCGTCACCTCGGGCGCGGCGACCGGTGTGATCGACCGGCTCGAGAAGGTCGGTCACGTGCAGCGCAGCCGTGACGAGGCCGATCGGCGCCGGGTGCTGGTGCGGTACTCGGACCAGGCGCGTGCCGTGGCGGGGGCGTTCTTCGGACCGCTCGGCGTCCTGAGCGACCGGGTCATGGCCGAGTTCGACGAGGCCGAGCTCGCGACCGTCAGCCGGTTCCTCGAGGGGATGGCCGGCGCGATGGCCGAGCGCGCCCGCCAGGTGGGGCGTCCCGCCTGAGTCGGCCCGACGGCCCGTGGTCGTCGGCGGCAGCGGGTAACGTCGTCGGGGAACCCCACAGACAGGCAGGTGGCACGTGACCGACCACGTCTCGGCACTCGATCTCTTCTCGATCGGCATCGGTCCGTCGAGCTCGCACACGGTCGGCCCCATGCGGGCCGCGCGGCAGTTCCTCCTTGGCGTCGAGGGCTCGGGCCGACTGGCCGACGTCGCCCGGGTCGAGGCCGTGCTCTACGGCTCGCTCGCCGCCACCGGCCTCGGCCACGGCACACCCTCGGCCGTGCTGGCCGGCCTCGCCGGCATGCAGCCCGAGACCTGCGACCCCGCCGTGGTCACCGGAATGCAGCACGCCGTCGAGCAGGGGCGCGGCCTGCGGCTCCTGGGCCGGCACCAGGTGGCGTTCGCCCCGAACGACCTCCGCATGGCGCCGTTGACGCGCATGCCGCGCCACCCCAACGCGATGAGCATCGAGGTCTTCGGCGCCGACGGCGTCAGCCTGGCCCGCGACGTCTTCTTCTCCGTGGGCGGTGGCTTCGTGGTGCGCGACGGCGACGACGAGCACGCGGTGCCGACCGCCGAGGCGCCGTTCGCCTTCGTCGACGCCGACGACCTGCTGCGCCTCTGCGACGCCGAGGGCGTCTCGATCGCCGAGCTCGCCTGGCGCAACGAGGTCGCCCTGCACGGCGAGACCGAGGCCGCCGCCGGGCTCGACGCCCGCTGGTCGGCGATGCGGGACTGCGTCGAGGCCGGGCTCGAGGCCACCGGCGTGCTGCCGGGGTGGATGAAGGTCCCGCGCCGCGCGCGCCAGTTCGCGTCGATGCTGAGGCAGCAGGAGGAACGCGCGACCTCGTACGCGATCGGCGGCTCGGCCATCGACCAGGGCCGTGCCTCCTCGCTGCTGGCCTCCGACCTGCCCGCGCAGTGGCTGCAGGCCTACGCCATGGCGGTCAACGAGGAGAACGCCGGCGGCGGGCGCGTCGTCACCGCGCCGACCAACGGCGCGGCCGGGATCATCCCCGCCGTCGGCTACTACGCGATGCGGTTCCACGGCGTGACGCCCGATGAGCTCGCGCGGGTCTACCTGCTGACCGCCGCGGCCATCGGGTCCCTCTACAAGCGCAACGCCTCCATCTCGGGTGCCGAGGCGGGCTGCCAGGGCGAGGTCGGCTCGGCCTCGTCGATGGCGGCCGGCGCGCTCACGGCCCTGCTCGGGGGCACCCCGCGGCAGGTCGAGAACGCGGCCGAGATCGCGATGGAGCACCACCTCGGCCTCACCTGCGACCCGGTGGGCGGCTTCGTCCAGGTCCCGTGCATCGAGCGCAACGCCATCGCGGCGGGGACGGCCGTCGCCGCGACCCGCATGGCCCTGCTCGGGGACGGCAGCCACGTGGTCAGCCTCGACACGGTGATCGAGACCATGCGCCAGACCGGACGCGACATGAAGGACAGCTACAAGGAGACCAGCCGCGCCGGTCTCGCCGTCAACGTCATCGAATGCTGAGCCGGCCGACGGCGTCGGTGCTCGGCCACGACGCCGTGGCCCCGGGTCTCCGACGGTGATCGGACGAGGAGGCGCGGGCGCTGTCGGACCCCGCCGCTAGCCTCGACGCATGACCCCGCCCCGCCGCTCCGCCGTCCGCTCCGCCGCCTCCGCGACGGGCGGCACCGACGCCCCGCGGCTCGACGTCGTCGACCCGCGGGGCCTCGTCGACCTGGGCGCCGATCTGCTCGGGCCGCACGACTCGCGAGAGCTCGAGCGCTACGTCGACGCCGACCTGACCGACCGAGACCTCGAGGGCGCGTCGTTCGCCGAGTGCGTGTTCGAGGCGCCTCGTCTGGGCTCCGCCCGCCTGCGCGGGGCCCGGCTGGTCGAGTCCGTGCTGAGCGACTCGTTCGCGCCCGAGCTGGCCGCGGCGCGCAGCACCTGGCGCGACGTCCGCGTCGAGCGGCCGCGCTGGGGCTCGGCCGAGCTCTTCGACGCCGAGCTCCGATCGGTGCGCATCGTCGGGGGCAAGATCGACTTCCTGAATCTGCGCGGCGCGCGGTTGACCGACGTCGTCGTCGAGGGGTGCAGCATCGGCGAGCTCGACCTCGGGGGCGCCGAGACGATGCGGGTCGCCTTCGTCGACTGCCGCATCGGCACGCTCGACGTGACCCGCGCCTCCTTGGCCCACACCGACCTGCGCACCACCGAGTTCGCGGGCGTCGACGGCTTCGAGGGCCTGCGCGGTGCCACGATCGACCACCTCCAGCTGTCGCTGCTCGCTCCGACCATGGCCGCGCATCTGGGTGTCGTCGTCGACTGAGGTCGTGCCGACGCGGCTCGAGCACGACCGGGCGTGTCGAAGTGCTACGCCCACGTCGAACACGAGGCCGTCCGCCGCGTCGGCGGTGCTATCGTCGCAGCCAGAGCAACGCGCTCCGGGGTCAGTGCAAATCTGAACCGGCGGTCACAGTCCGCGACCCGAGGCACCTCGTCACCGAGGTCCGAGGTTGAACCGGTGGAATCCCGGTACCGACGGTCATAGTCCGGATGAGAGGACGCGCGGGCCCGAGGTCTCGTCCGCGAACCCCGGGCCGAGCCCGACCTCGCGTCGCGCACCCCCGGAGAGCCATCGGCAGACCGGAGGACGACATGACACAGCAGGCGATCCCGCCTCGTGACCCGCGCACGACCCTCGACGCCCTCGGGGCGGTGGCCTAGGTGTTCACCGGACTCGTCGAGGAGCTCGGTCGCGTCGTCCGCATCGACGATCGGGGCGACAGCGTCCGACTCACGGTGCACGGCCCCGTCGCGGTCGCCGACGCCGCCCACGGCGACTCCATCTCGGTCAGCGGGGTCTGCCTGACGGTCGTCGAGCACGACGCCGAGACGTTCACCGCCGACGTGATGCGGCAGACCCTCGCCATGAGCACCGTCGGTTCGTTCGGGGCGGGTACGGCCGTCAACCTCGAGCGTGCCGCCCGGGTCGGCGACCGCCTCGGCGGGCACATCGTGCAGGGCCACGTCGACGGGACGGCCCGTGTGGTCGAGATCGAGGAGGGTGACGCCTGGCGGCGCGTGCGCTTCGATCTCGCCGACGACCTCGCTCCGCTGCTGGTCGACAAGGGCTCGGTCACGCTCGACGGCGTCAGCCTGACCGTCAGCGCGATCAGCGAGCCGGGCGCCCGTCCGGGCTGGTTCGAGGTCAGTCTGATCCCCGAGACCCTCGCCGTCACGACCCTCGGCGACAGGCTCGTCGGCGACGCGGTCAACGTCGAGACCGACGTCCTCGCGCGGCACGTGCGCCGGATGCTCCGTCTCGACGAGATCGCCGCCTCCGCGCCGGCCCGTGCCGTCGCCGAGGCCGGGTCACCCTCGTGACGTCCGCATCGGGGAGCGCCGCCGAGGAGGCGCGGGTCGGCTCCGGTCTCGCCGCGATCGAGACCGCCATCGAGCACCTCCGTCGGGGTCGGCCCGTCGTCGTCGTCGACGACGAGTCCCGCGAGAACGAGGGCGACGTCGTCCTCTCCGCCGAGCTGGCCTCGCAGGAGTGGTTGGCCTGGACCGTCCGGGTGTCGTCCGGGTTCGTCTGCGCCCCCATGACGAACGCCGTCGCCGACCGGCTCGACCTGCCGCCCATGGTCGCCCGCAACGAGGACGCCCGGGGCACGGCCTACACGGTCAGCGTCGACGCGGCGGCGGGTGTCACCACGGGGATCAGCGCCTCCGATCGGGCCACCACCCTGCGCACCCTCGCCTCGGCCTCGAGCGTCCGCGACGACCTGCACCGCCCGGGGCACGTGCTGCCCCTCCGGGCGCGCGACGGGGGAGTGCGCGAGCGCGACGGCCACACGGAGGCCTCCGTCGACCTCATGCGGGCGGCGGGCCTCCGCCCGGTCGCCGTCATCAGCGAGATCGTGGACGAGGACGGCGAGATGATGCGCCTGCCCGGCCTCCTCGGGCTGGGCGCGCGCACGGGGGTGCCCGTGATCACGATCGCCTCCCTCGTCGACTGGCTGGGCGACCGGGATCTGGACACCGTCCCGGCCTGGTCGCCCGACGCGGCGACCCCGACCCGATCCACCGAACCCCGAACAGAAGGAGACACCGCATGAGCGGCGAAGGCTCACCCACCGAACTCGATGTCGACGGGACGGGCGTGCGCGTCACGATCGTCGCCGGCACCTGGCATCAGGCGATCTCCGACGGGCTTCTGGCCGGCGCCCTGGCGGCGACCGAGCGCCTCGGTGCGACGGCGACCGTCGTGCGCGTGCCCGGCAGCTTCGAGCTGCCGGTCGTCGCGAAGGCAGCCCTCGAGGCCGGCGCCGACGCGGTCGTCGCCCTGGGCGTCATCATCCGCGGCGGGACGCCCCACTTCGAGTACGTCTCGGACGCCGCGACGTCGGGACTGCTGCGGGTGACGCTCGACACGGGCAAGCCGGTCGGGTTCGGAGTGCTCACCCTCGACGACGAGCAGCAGGGCCTCGACCGCGCCGGCCTGCCCGGCTCGAAGGAGGACAAGGGCGCCGAGGCGGCTCACGCCGCCATCGCCACCGCCGTGCGGCTCCGGGCCCTGGCGGGCTAGGCCCGCCGCCTACGACTCAGGCCAGCACCTCGTCGAAGAAGGCGCGCATCTGCACCCACGAGCGCCGGTCGGCGACCTCCTGGTACTGCGCGCCGTGCTCGGGCGAGTCGACGCCGGGCACGGCGAACGCGTGCATGGCGCCGCTGTAGCTGACGACCTGCCAGTCGGGGGCGCCGGCGTTGCGCAGCTCGTCCTCGAAGGCGACCACGGCGTCGTCCGGGACGACCGGGTCGGCGGCTCCCGTCATCACCAGCACGGGGGCCGACACGGCACCCGGCAGGGCGGGGGCCCCGGTCGACAGCGAGCCGTGGAACGACGCCACCCCGGCGACGTCCGCTCCCGAGCGGGCGAGCTCGAGCGCGCCCGAGCCTCCGAAGCAGTAGCCCATCACGGCGATGCGCGACGGATCCACGCCCGGCTCCGCGCGCAGGCGCTCGAGGCTCGCCGTCAGGCGCTCGCGGAACGCGGGGACGTCCCCGTACCACCGGCCGGCCTCGCCCGCGGCGTCGGCCGGCCCCGGGCGCACGCCCTGGCCGTAGACGTCGCCCGCGAGGGCCACGTAGCCGAGCCGCGCGAGCATCTCGGCACGGACCTTGACGTGGTCGACGACCCCGAACCAGTCGTGCAGCACCAGCACGCCGGGTCGCGGATCGGCGTCGGAGGCGGACGGATCCGAGGCGGCGGCAGGCCGGGCGAGGAACCCCTCGAGGGCCGTGTCGCCGTCGTGGTACACGACGTCGCCGGAGGTCGCACCCGGGTCGGGCACGCTCGCGAGCAGTCGGTCGAGTTCGGGGGAGAGGGCGCGGGGCGCGGTGTCGTGGGTCACGCGGTCACGGTACTCCGGCGGGCCGGGATGCTCCCGCGCGGCCGTGCCGCGCCTCCTCGGCGGGCGTCGTCGACCGGCGACGTCGGGACTCAGCCCACGAGACGGGTGACCGCCTGGCGGACGACGTCGCAGCGGCGGTCGTGGGCTCCGGTGTGCAGGTTCGTGGCCTGGGGGGTGACGAACCAGGCGAGGACGAGGCCGAACACCATGGTGAGCAGCTCGTCGGCCTCCCACTCGGACGGGATCGCCCCGGCCGACTGCGCCGCGCGCACGGCGTTCCGCCGTGCGTCGAGCTGGTCGTGGTCGACCACCCCCGGGCTCGGCAGCGAGACGCCCTCGATCTGGGCCCAGAGGAGCAGACGGGCGTCGTCGGGCTGCATGGCGAGGTGGTCGTAGAGGGTGCAGGCCCAGCCGGGCAGATCGTTCGCGTCGAACGGGATGGCGGCGAGCCAGCGGTCGATGCTCTCGCCGAGGGTCGCGTCGAAGAGGTCGCGCTTCGTCGTGAAGTGCGCGTAGAGGCGCTCCTTGCTGGCCTCGGCCTCGCGGGCGATGGTGTCGATCCGGGCGCCGGCGAGGCCGCGGGCGGCGAACTCGGAGCGTGCGGCCTCGAGGATGCGCTCCCGCGGCGGTGTGGGTCGACGTGGCATCCCCAGATCATAGGACCGGAACGGACCGGACGGTGTCGTCCGGTCCGACCGTCCCGAGGAGGCGCGGTGTCAGGCCGCCGAGACCGTCGCGTCCGCCGGCCGCGACATGGGCACGTGCGGGATCGCGTCCTCGACGAAGGGCTCGCCGTCGACCGCGAACCCGAAGCGGGCGTACCAATGCTCGAGGTGCGCCTGGGCGTCGAGTCGGATCCGTCTCGGACCGCATTCGACGAGCGCGCGTCGCATGAGGTCGGCGGCGATCCCGCGGCCCCGGGCCGAGGCCGCCGTGGCGACCCGTCCGATGCGGCGGTCCTCGCCGTCGTGCAGCACCCGCACCGTGGCGAGCACCTCGCCGTCCTCCTCGGCCCAGATCATGCGGGCCCCCGCCTCGAGGTCGCGGCCGTCGAGCTCGGCGTAGGCGCACTCCTGCTCGACGACGAAGACGTCGACGCGCAGGCGGAGCACGGCGTAGAGGGTGGCGGGCGCCATGTCGGAGAGAGGGGAGGTGCGGTGCGAGACGGTCACCGGTTCAGGGTAACGACGATCACCACCAGGTGCCGAGCGGCCCCGTGGTGAAGTCGCCCCCGATGGGTGCGTCCGCGGCGAGGGGCGGGAGGTCGTCGAACCTCGGCGCGAACGTCTCCGCGTCGTCGACGGGCCGGTAGCCGATCCTCTCGCCGGCGGCGAGCGAGACCGGACGCCGGGTGTTGCGCGAGACGCCCCACACGACGTGATGGCCCGTGAGGTCGGTGGCGAGCGCCGCCTCGACCAGCCGCACCGCGTCGGCGGGGGAGAGCCAGGTGCCGAGGCTGCGGACGTCGTACGGTTCCTGCTCGCAGGTCATGATGCGCGCCGAGACGACCGTCGATCCGTCACGGTCGGCGTACAGGCTGCCGAGCGCCTCGAGGACGACCTTGCTCACGCCGTAGAACGTGTCCGGGCGGGGTGCGGGGACGTCGTCGTCCGCGGCCCGGTCGCTCGGCACGTAGCCCGCCGCGTGCACCGAGCTCGCGGCCAGGACGCGTCGGACGCCCGCGCGGTGGGCCGCCTCGTGCACGGCGTACGCGCTCTCGACGTTGACGTCGCGGATGTCCGGCCAGGGCCGCTCCGTCGCATGGGAGGCCAGATGGACGACGAGGTCGGCCCCGACGAACGCCCGCGCGAGGGCGTCGACGTCGGTCGCCTCGACGGCGCGGAACCGCTCCGACGACCGCAGCGGCTCCGCAGGCGAGACCAGGTCGAGCAGCTGCACGCGATGGCCGTGCTCGGCGAGTCCGGGGCGGATGAAGCCGGCGACGCGGCCCGCGCCTCCGGTGATCACGATCTCGGCCATGGGTCCTCCTCCTCAGGTGCGACGACGCCGTCGCCGGTGGCTGTCGGCCGTCGGGAGGGAGCCCGCCGTCGGACCGTCGGACCATCTTCGCGCGCTTCGCGGAAGCCCGCGCGGCGGGGCACGTCGGGAGTCCGCCGAACAGCCCACCGGGGCACGCTGCCGGTGGGCCTAACGCCCTACCCCAGGCTGGAGAGGTCCTGGGCGAGTGCCCGCAAGCACCTGGTGCCCCCGGTCGGTGACGCGTCACCCGATACCGTGACCGCGGGCCCGACGACGTGCCGTCCCGTTGTCCTCGAACGAAAGGCGCCTCATGTCGTCCCTCCCCGCATCCCTCGGTCTGCTCGTCCTCCGCGTCGCGCTCGGCGTGACCTTCGTCGCCCACGGGTGGCAGAAGATCGTCCTCCAGGGCATCCCCGCGACGCAGGAGGGGTTCGCCGGCATGGGGGTGCCGCTCGCCGACGTCGCCGCACCCACGATCGCCTGGCTCGAGATCGTCGCCGGCATCGCGCTGGTGGTCGGGCTCGCCTCCCGCGTCGCCGCCGGGCTCCTGGCGGCGACCTCGCTGGTCGCGCTGTTCCTCGTGCATGCCGGCAACGGCTTCTTCTCCGCCGAGGGCGGTTACGAGTTCGTCCTCGTCCTGGCGGCCGCGGGCGTCGCCCTGGTGCTGACCGGTCCGGGCCGTCTGGCCGTCGACGCGGTCGTCGTGTCCTGGCGACGCGGTCGCGGTGCGCCGAGCCGGATCGCGCAGCCCGCCTGATCCGCGGAGGGCGCGCCCGCTCGGGCGGCGACCACGTCCCCCGGCGATGTACCCCGTCGTCCGCGCCGGGCGTGTCGCCGTGACGCGATCGCCCCCGAACGGGTGATCGTCGCCGGGGTAGACGGGTGATTCTGCCCCCCGCGCGGTCGTTCCGGTCCATCCAGGTGAGGGGGACGTGGTCGGCTGGTCGGACCCGAACCGCCCTCCGATCGACCGACCCCGCACGAACGCGATCGTGCCCTGTGACCATGCAGCCGAACCGTCCTCGCCGTCCCGCGCCCACCGGCGCACCCCTCCCGTCGGACCGTCCCGGGTCGTCAGCCGACCCGGTCGGGGGGTCCGGGGCCGGCGACCCGCCGCGGGTCGTGGTGTTCGGCGACGTCCTCGACGACATCATCGTCATCGCCTCGACCCCGCAGGCCCGGGGCACCGACACCGAGGCGGTCATCCGTCATCGCGCCGGCGGGGCGGCGGCGAACACGGCGGCCTGGCTGGGCTCGCTCGGGACCGCGGTCGACTTCGTGGGGCGGGTGGGAGTCGCCGACCGCCATCGGCACGCGCAGCTCCTCGCGAACGCCGGCGTCGTCCCCCGTCTCGGCTACGACGCCCACGACCCGACCGGCACCGTCGTGATCACCGTCGACGGCTCGTCCCCCTCGATGTTCACCGACCGCGGGGCCAGCGCCGGGCTCGACCCCGACGACGTCCCCGACTCGCTGCTCTCTGGGGCGGCCCTGCTGCACGTGACCGGGTACTCGGTCGTCCACGCGCGGACACCGGTGCCGCTGCGCCGTCTGCTGACGCGTGCTCGCGCCGCGGGCGTCGCGGTCTCGGTCGACCCGGGCAGCAGCGGCTTCATCGACCGGTTCGGGCCCGAGGCGTTCCTCGACGCGGTCGACGGCGCCGAGCTCTTCTTCCCCAGCCTCGACGAGGCCCGCGTCCTGACCGGTCTCGACGCCGGGCACGACGAGAGCGCCCTCGCCCAGGCGCTGACCGACCGCTTCCGAGTGGTCTGCCTCGTCCGGGCCGACGGAGGCGCGGTGGTGGCCCGCCCGGGCCGTCCCGTCGTCGAGGTGGCCGGCGTCACGACCCGCACGGCGGATCCCGTCGGCGTGGGCGACGCCTTCGCCGCGGGGTTCATCGACGCGTGGCTCACGTCGCGACGGGCCGGCGTCGCGGCCCGTCGCGGTGCGCGGGCCGCCGCACGCGCCTCGGCCGTCGTGGGCGGTCGCCCGCCCGCCTGAGCCCGCCGCACCGCGTCCCGTGGCCGGTTCCGGCCCGGGGTCGGCCGCGCTGGTCAGCGGGCGGGCTCGGCTCGCACGGTGATGGTCTGGACCCGGGGCGGCGCCTCGGGGGTCAGTCGGATCTCGAAGCGCAGCAGACCGCGTCGGCCGGCGCGTCGCCACACGAGGTGCGAGGGAGCCGTGGACTCGTCCACCGGGACCGTCGCGGCGGAGTCTCCCGTGCCTCCTCGTCCGGCGCCCTCGTCGTCGAGACCGCCGATCTCGTCGATCGCCTCGGCCCAGGCCCGGCGTCGGCGGTCGAGGGGGATGTCGAGCTCGACGTTCTCCGACAGCAGCTCGTCGACGTCGCCGCCGTGCAGCACCAGCCCCTCGACGGCGTGCCGCGCCGCGAGCGTCTCGGGCCACGGGGTCGTCGTCGTGCGGGCGTCGGCGGACTCGGACAGGAGTCCGTCGAGAGCGACGGTGATCGGCGCCGCGACCTGGGCGTAGGTCGCGTTCTCGAACCCGACCGCCCCTCGTCCGGTCGCCGGGTGCCAGCGCATGTGGGCCGAGAACCCCGGGTAGCCGCCCGAGTGCGAGACGATCGCGCCGACGTCGGGGTCGTGCTCGACGAACAGCCCCAGACCGTAGCCGGCCGGACGGGAGCCGCGGCCGGGCACGAACCGCTGCAGCTGCTGCATCTCGCGACGGGAGGCGCGGGAGAGGATGCCGTCGAGGTCGCCCGCACCCTCGGGGTCGAAGGCCGAGGCCAGCCACCGGGCCCACCGCGCGAGGTCGGTGGTGGTGCTGAACAGGCCCCCGATGGGCGAGAACGCGCCGGGCCCCGAGAAGGGCAGGGGCTCCCAGCCGTCGTCGACCCGGCGATGGCCGACGGCGAGGCCGCCCGGCGCCGGCACCTCGGTGGTGAAGCCGGTCGACGTGAGCCCGAGGGGCGCGAGCAGATCGCTCTCGACGACCTCGCGGTACGGGCGGCCGGAGGCGACCGTGACGACGCGTCCCAGCAGGGCGTAGCCGAGGTTCGAGTACGCGAAGGCCGTGCCCGGGACGCTGTCGAAGCGGAGGCCGCGCCGGAGCAGGTCGTCGAGACCGTCGTCGCTGAGCGACTCCTGCCGGTCGCCCCACGGGTCGTCGGTGGGGAACCCCGCCGACATCGTCGCGAGCATGCGGAGGGTGGGCACCGGCGAGTCGGCGGTCGGCAGCCGGACCTCGCCGAAGGCCGGCACCCACTCGGTGACCGGCGCGTCGAGGTCGATCGCCCCGGCGTCGCGGAGCGCGAGCAGGGCCGTCGCGGTGAAGCTCTTCGTGCACGAGGCGATCCGGTAGGCGGTCTGCGGCCCGGGCGGCGTGCCCTCGACCGTCCCGGACGCCCCGACGTGGTCGACGCCGTGGCGGTCGAAGGTGGCCCAGACGGCGCTGGGCGCCTTGGCCTCCCGTCGGCGGGCCTCGAAGATCGCATCGATCCCGGAGGCGCGGTTCTGCTCAGTCATGGAGCCCTTCTGGTCTGGGGCGGTGCCCGGTCAGTCGCCGGGGGTGCTGCGCCGCATCGTCTCGTAGGCGTCGAGGGCTGCGCGCCGGGACGCCTTGAGGTCGACCAACGGCTCGGGGTAGCTGTCGTCGTCGACCTCGGGCACCCACTGGCGGATGTAGTCGCGGTGCTTGTCGAACTTGTCCGCCTGCAGCTCGGGGTTGAAGACCCGGAAGTAGGGTGCGGCGTCGGCGCCGGAACCCGCCGTCCACTGCCAGTTCGCCGGGTTGTTCGCCTCGTCGGCGTCGACGAGGGTGTCCCAGAACCAGGCCTCGCCCACGCGCCAGTCGACGAGCATGTTCTTGATCAGGAAGCTCGCCGTGACCATCCGGACCCGGTTGTGCATCCAGCCGGTGGTCCAGAGCTGACGCATGCCGGCGTCCACGAGGGGGATCCCGGTGCGCCCGTGACGCCAGGCGTCGATCTCGCGGTCGGGCACGTCCGCCCAGGGGAACCGGTCGAACTCGGGGCGGTAGCTGACCGTGGCCAGATCGGGGGAGCTGAACAGGATCGTGTGGTTGAACTCGCGCCAGACGACCTCGCGCAGGAACCCCTGGGCGCGTTCGCGGGCCTCGGCGGGCAGGTCGCCCCGCATGCGGTGCCAGACCTGGAACGGGCTCACCTCGCCGAAGCGGAGGCGCGGCGAGAGTCGGCTGGTGGCCTCCTGGGCCGGGAAGTCCCGGTCGCCGTAGTCGGCGAGGGCGCCGGTGGCGAAGCTCTCGAGGGTGTCGAGGGCCGCCGCCTCTCCGGGGGTCCAGGTGTCGCGCAGCCCGGCGGCCCAGTCCGGTCGGGTCGGCAGGAGCCCCCAGTCGTCGAGGTCATCGCTGGGTGCAGCCGTGGCGGGCGCGTCGAGCGACTCGGGCTCGGGCAGCGGCTGCCGGGGCTCGGGTCGTTCGAGGCAGGCGCGCCAGAACGGGGTGAAGACCTTGAAGGGCTGGCCCTGACCGGTCTGGACCGTCCAGGGCTCGAACAGCAGGTTGGCCTGGAAGCTGTCGGCGACGAGCCCGCGGTCGCGCAGCGTCGACTTGAGGTCGGTGTCGACGTCGCGGGCGGCCCGCCCGTAGCGGCGGTTCCAGTACACGGCGCCGGCCCCGACGTCGTCGACCAGGCGCGGCAGCTCGGCGGCCGCGGCACCGCGGCGCAGCGTGAGCCGGGAGCCCTTCTCGCGCAGCGACTCGTCGAGCGACCGGAGGCTGTGGTGGAGCCACCACCGGGAGGCGCCGCCGAGCGGGCGGACGCCCTCGCTCTCGTCGTCGAGCAGGTAGAGCACCACGATCGGCTCGCCGCGATCGACGGCGGCATGCAGGGCGGGGTTGTCGGCGAGCCGCAGGTCGTCGCGGAGCCAGACGATGGACGGTGCGGTCATGCGGTGGGCTCCTGGGGTGCGGTGTCGGGCGGGCCGAGCGGCTCGCCGCCGAGCCGGAGTCGGGTGCAGAGGTCGGTGAGGGTGGTGAGCTCGTCGTGGTCGAGGCTGCCGCCCACACGGCGGCGGATCGTGGCGGCGTGGCTGACGGCGGTGCGTCGATAGAGGTCGTAGCCGGCGTCGGTCATCGCCACGATGATGCCGCGGCCGTCGCCCGGATCGCTCAGCTTCTCGACGATGCCGCGAGCGGCGAGCCGGTCGACGAGGCGGCTGATGCTCGGCTGGGTCAGCAGCAGGTGACGGGTCAGGTCGCGGATCCGCGCCCGACGCTGGGGCTGGCTCGAGAGATTGAAGAGGACGTCGTACTCGTTGAACGAGATCTCCCCGGTCGGGAAGCACTCGGTGAGCTCGCGCATCACGCTCACCTGTGCCCGGAAGAGGGCCTCCCAGGCCCCGACGGCCACGGACGTCTCGCTCATCACTACCTCGCGTTCGTTTGCGACGAGTCTACGAAAGGGCCGCCCCCTCCGTCCGCCACTCGACGCCAGGCGAACGGGCCGTGAGCGATCGGACGATCAGGCACACGACAGAGGGCCGGTCGCCCGATGGCGACCGGCCCTCTTCCCTTTGCACCAAGAGTGTCCTGCAATCTCGTTCCACCTCGGCCGCCACAGCAAACGACCTCGGTGCGATCAAGCTATAACGAATCGGTAACGGTCGTCCAGACCCCAAGCTCGGGATCTGCTGGGAACTTCCGATCCGTGGGGTCGAGGGAGGGCGCGAGGCGCGCCGCGCGTCGTCAGAAGACGTCGGGCGACGGCGTGGAGGCGTGGCGGATCGACACGTCCGCGTGCCGGTCGAAGCGGTACCCCGCGCCGCGGACCGTGCGGACGATGTCCTCGAAGACGCCGAGCTTCGACCGCAGGCGGCGGACGTGCACGTCGATCGTGCGCTCGTTGGGGACCTCGTCCTCGCCGTCGGACCAGAGGCTCGAGATGAGCTCGGCGCGCTCGATCGTCCGACCCTCGCGGAGCACGAGGTACTGCAGCAGCTCGAACTCCTTGTAGGTCAGCGGGGCGACCTCGCCGTCGAGCAGGAGGCGCTTGCGCGAGATGTCGACGACGACGCCGCCGCGGGCCCCGGGCTCGTCGTCCTCCTCGACCTCGGTGCGGCGCGCGGCGAGAGCGGAGGGGTCCTGCAGGGCGAGGCGGACGACGTCGACGTCGCGGCCGCCGGAGCCGCTCGGAGCCAGGGCCACGGCGGCGTGGGTCTCGGCCGAGGGGGCGATCTGCGAGACGAGGGCCTTGATCTGCGACACGATGTGGCCGAGGTCGGTGCCGTCGGCCGCGGCCTTCAGCTCGTCGATGCCGACGTAGAGGACGAAACCGCGGGCCTCCGTGCCCTCCGGGACGGCCCGGGGCCGGGGCGCCGCCGGCGGCGCGACGGTGGCGGGTGAGGCGCTGACGGGCGTCCCCGGAGTCGTCGGTGCGGTCGGCGCCGCGCTCAGGTGGCGGATCGGCGACACGGTGCGGGCGGAGGTGACGGGACGGTCGAGGGTGAGGGACATGGGTACGCGGGATCCTTGCGTGGGGGTGAGCGGGTTCCCGGGTGACGGTGACGCCATCGGCCGTCGGGGAGACCCTGCTCGGTTCGTGTCGGTGCCCGCTGCCGTTCGGGCAGATCGCAGGCGGTCGATGCCGGAGCATCGGGTGGGATGCGCGTCGGAGTGGTGACGCGGATGCATCCGGGAGTCGGCGGCTCAGCAGCGGGGTGGGGCTGCGAGCTCAGCGTGCTGCGGGTGCAGCGGCGACTCGGCGAGGTGTGGCCGGATCAGGCACACATTCGACACAGGACAGCGCGCATCGGCATCATCATGCCGGTGCTCCCGAGGGCCTCAACGGAGGTCGGGATGAACACGCTGTCAGTCATGGGCTTGATTGTGTTACATCGCGTGTCGCGATGTCAAGCGTCGTTCGGGTTCGGGATCAGCGCCTCCCGCGACGACGAACCGCGCCTCCCGGTGGGGACGGCGCGGTTCGCGAGGCCCCGAGGAGGCGCGGGGTGACGGGATCGGGTCAGGCGAGGCCGTAGAGGCGGTCGCCCGCGTCGCCGAGCCCGGGCACGATGTAGCCCTGCTCGTTGAGCCGCTCGTCGACGGCCCCCAGCACGACGTGGACGTCGCGGCCCGCCATGGCCTTCTCGACGGCGGCCAGGCCCTCGGGGGCGGCGAGGATGCAGACGGCGGTCACGTCGACGGCCCCGCGGTCGAGCAGGTAGTCGATCGCGGCGATCAGCGAGCCGCCGGTCGCCAGCATCGGGTCGAGCACGAAGCACTGCCGGTTCGAGAGGTCGTCGGGCAGGCGCTCGGCGTAGGTCGTCGGCTCGAGGGTCTCCTCGTCGCGCACCATGCCCAGGAACCCGACCTCGGCGGTCGGCACGAGCTTGGTCATGCCCTCGAGCATGCCGAGGCCCGCCCGGAGGATGGGCACCACGAGGGGCCGCGGCTGGCTGATCGCCAGGCCGGTGGTCGGGCCGACCGGCGTCTCGATGTCGACCGGGGTGGTCCGCACGTCGCGGGTGGCCTCGTAGGCCAGCAGGGTGACGAGCTCCTCGGTGAGGGCCCGGAAGGTCGGCGACGGCGTGCTCTTGTCGCGGAGCACGGTCAGCTTGTGGGTGATCAGGGGATGGTCCGCTACGTGCACTCGCATAGGCTCAACGGTAGCGGAGTCGACCGGCCCGCACCGTCCGACGAGAGGCCGTCGCCGCGTGATCGCGCATCCACCCGAGCTCGACGACTGGATGGGCCTGGCGCTGGCCGAGGCCGACGCGTGCCGCGTCTCGGGCGACGTCCCCGTGGGGGCCGTCGCGGTGGACGCCGCCGGGCGGGTCGTCGGGCTCGGTCGCAACGAGCGCGAGCTCCGTCGGGACCCGACCGCGCACGCCGAGGTCCTGGCGCTCCGGGCCGCCGCCGAGACGCTCGGCGACTGGCACCTGACCGGGGTCACCCTCGTCGTGACCCTCGAGCCCTGCCCGATGTGCGCGGGTGCGATCCTCGCCGCCCGGGTCCCGCGGGTCGTCTTCGGCGCCTGGGACGCCAAGGCGGGCGCCGCCGGCAGCGTCTACGACATCGCCCGCGACCGTCGCCTGCCGCACCGCACCGAGGTCGTGGCCGGGGTCCGCGAGCCGGAGTGCCGGGCCCGGCTCGACGACTTCTTCGCCACCCGACGCTGAGACCGCCGATCCGGGCCGACCGTGCCGAGGAGGCGCGGTGTCAGTCCGCCGCGCGGATCACGATCGCGTCGGTGGGCGGCTCGACCGCGCCCGGCCTGACCCACACATCGGGCTCGACGTAGATCACGCGGGCGATCGGCACGGCCGCGCGGATGCGACCCTCGACGGCGTTGATGGCGCTGGCCACGTCCGAGAGCACCGTCCGACCCGGCATGGCGATCTTGACGCCGACCATCAGCTCGTCGGGCCCGAGGTAGAGGGTCTTCATGTGGATGATCGTCTCGACCTCGGGACCGGAGGTGATCGCCGAGCGGATCTTCGCGACGTCGTCGGCCGAGGCGCCCTCGCCGACCAGCAGGCTCTTCGTCTCGATGCCGAGGATCACGGCCACGGCGACGAGCAGGAGGCCGATCGCCAGGGTGCCGATCGCGTCGAAGACGCCGTCGCCGGTGATCCAGGTGAGCACGACGCCGATCATGGCGAACGAGAGGCCGAGCAGCGCGGCGGTGTCCTCGAGCAGGACGACGGGGAGCTCCGGGGCCTTGGCCCGCCGGACGAACGACGGCCAGCTCTGATTCCCCTTGCTCGGGCGCGACTCGCGGATCGCCGTCCGGAGCGAGAATCCCTCGAGCGCCAGCGAGATCGCCAGCACGAGCACGGGGAGCCACGGCACCTCGAGCGGGTGGGGTTCGCGCAGCTTCTCGACGCCCTCGTACAGCGAGAAGACGCCGCCGACGCTGAACAGGATGATGGACACGACGAACGCGTAGACGTACCGCTCGCGGCCGTAGCCGAACGGGTGCTCGGCGTCGGCGGCCTTCTTCGCCTTGCGGCCTCCGAGCAGGAGCAGAAGCTGGTTGCCCGAGTCGGCGAGGGAGTGCACGCCCTCGGCGAGCATCGAGGAGGATCCCGAGAACGCCCAGGCGATGAACTTCGTCACCGCGATGCCCAGGTTCGCGCCGAGTGCGGCGATGATCGCCTTGTTGCCGCCGGAAGTGCTCATGTCGTCGATCCCCTCGAGTGGTCCGCGTCGATCTTAGGATGGCCTGATGGCCATCACCCTTCCCAGCACAGCGATTCTCGGAGCCGGTTCGATGGGGGGCGCGATCCTCTCGGGTCTCCTGCGGCCCGACGTCGTCGTCGACGGCGGGATCCGAGTCACCAACCGCACCGAGTCGAAGGCCGTCGCGCTGCGGCACGGCGGCGTCACCTCGCTCGCGACCGAGATCGACCCGCGGGCGAACGCGTCGGCGGTGGCCGGGGCGAGACTCGTGCTGATCGGCGTCAAACCGCACATGGTCGTCGACCTGCTCCGCGAGATCGGCCCGGTGCTCGACGCCGACGCCGTCGTGGTCAGCCTCGCCGCCGGCGTCACGACCGCGACCATGGAGGCCGCCCTCCCCGACTCCGTCTCCGTGCTGCGGTCGATGCCGAACACGCCGTCGGTGGTCGGTCTCGGCGTCACCGGCCTCAGCGCCGGCTCGAGGTCGTCCGACGACGACCTCGCCCTGGCCAGGGCCCTCTTCGAGGTCGTCGGCGACGTCGTGGTCGTCGACGAGGGCCGCATCGACGCGCTCAGCACCATCTCGGGCTCCGGCCCGGCGTACGTCTTCTATCTGATCGAGAGGCTGCAGGAGGCGGCGGTCGGGTTGGGCTTCACGGCCTCGCAGGCGGCGACCATGGTGCAGGGCACCTTCCGCGGCGCGAGCGGTCTGCTCGCGGCGAGCGACCTGCTGCCGGCCGACGAGGCCCCCGCCGAGCTGCGCCGTCGGGTCACGAGCCCGGGCGGCACGACCGAGCGGGCCGTCGCCGTCCTCGCCGAGGGCGGACTGACCGAGCTCTTCGACCGGGCCACGGCCGCCGCTCTCGAACGCAACCGCGAGATCGCGGCCCAGGGCTGACCGGGCCGACCCGCGCCTCCTCGGCCCGGTGCGCCTCGGGGAGCGTGCGGATCAGCCCTCGAGGGCGGCGAAACGCTCGATGGCGGCGCTGTCGCCCGACACGATGATGAGGTCGTGGTTGCTGATCACGGTCTCGGGGGTCGCCTCGCTGAAGGCCCCGCCCGGGCTCTTCACCCCGACGATGGTCACCCCGTACTTCTTGCGGATGTTCGACGCCGCGAGCGACGCGCCTCGTACGGGACGCGGCGGGTACATCTTCACGATCGCGAAGGCGTCGTCGAACTCGATGTAGTCGAGCAGGCGGCCGGAGACGAGGTGCGCGACGCGCTCGCCGGCCTCGCGCTCGGGATAGATCACGTGGTTGGCGCCGATCCTGGCGAGGATCTTGCCGTGCGACTGGCTGATGGCCTTGGCCCAGATCTGCGGCACCTTGAGGTCGACCAGGTTCGCCGTGATCAGCACGCTCGCCTCGATCGACGAGCCGACGGCGACGACGGCGATGCTGAAGTCCTGCGCGCCGATCTGCTTGAGGGCGTCGATGCTGCGCGCGTCGGCCTGGACGGCGTGCGTGACCCGGTCGGCCCACTTCTGCACGAGGCCCTCGCTGGTGTCGACGGCGAGGACGTCGCGGTCCTGCCGCTCGAGCTGCCCCGCGGTGGCCGCGCCGAACCGGCCGAGGCCGATGACGAGCACCGGTGCGTCGTGCTTGATCCTGTCAACCAACGATCGGTCGCTCCTCGGGTCGAGTGAACAGCTGGCGTCGCTGGCTGGCGGCCAGGGCGACGGAGAGTGTCACTGTACCAACGCGGCCCATCCACATCGTGACCGCGAGGATGTACTTGCACGAGTCGGGCAGCTCGGCCGTCAGGCCGGTCGACAGGCCCGACGTCGCGAACGCCGAGATCACCTCGAAGAGCACGTGCTCGAGGGGCTCCTTCGTGATGTGCATGATCAGGATGCTCGCCACCGCCACGATGGTCGCCCCCCAGAGCACGACGCTGACCGACAGTCGCAGCACGTCGCTCGGGATCCGCCGGCCGAACGCCTCCATCGAGCGGTTGCCCCTGGCCTCGGCGAACGCGGCCAGGAACAGCACGGCCAGCGTCGTCACCTTGATGCCGCCGGCCGTCGAGGCCGAGCCGCCGCCGATGAACATCAGCATGTCCGTCACCAGCAGCGACGAGCCGTTCAGATCGCCGATGTCGATGGTCGAGAATCCCCCCGAGCGCGTCATCTGGCTGAGGAACAGCGACTGGAAGACCGTCGGGAACGCGGCGATGCCGCCGAAGGTGTCGGGGTTGTCGAACTCGAGCACGATGAACAGCAGGGCGCCGGCGAAGAGCAGCACGAAGCTCGTCACGAGCGTGAGCTTGACGTGCACCGACCAGCGACGGGGGTGCCAGGGGTTCCGGGCCAGGGCGTAGATGACGGGGAAGCCGATGCTCCCGAGGAACACCCCGATCATGATCAGCGTGAGGAACCAGTAGTCGTTCTCGAACGGGGCGAGCCCCTCGGCGTTGGGCGAGAACCCCGTGTTCGTGAACGCCATCGCCGAGTAGTAGAAGCTGTCGAGCACGGACTCGCCGAGGGGGATGCCGTCGATCACCAGTCGCGGCACCAGCAGCAGGGCGATCACGGTCTGGATGACGGCCGAGCTGAGCGCCACGGTGGCCAGCAGTCCGCCGACCTCGCCCAGACGGACGGCCTGCCCCTCGGGCACCGGCCCGGCGTGCACGCGCAACGGATTGCTGTCCGACGCGGCCATCAGCCGGGCGCGCAGACCGAGCTTGCGCGACACGACGAGGCCCATGATCGACGCGAGCGTCAGCACCCCGATGGCGCCGATCTGCACACCGACGAAGATGACCACGTGGCCGAAGACGGACCAGTGCGTGGCCATGTCGACGGTGGCCAGTCCCGTCACGCAGATGACCGACACGGCCGTGAACAGGGCGTCGACGAGCGGCGTCGAGCGCCCGTCGGCGGCGGCGACGGGCAGCGAGAAGATCGCCGTGAACAGCATGATCAGCCCGGTGAAGATCAGGATGGCGAACCGGGCGGGGGAGTGCCGGCCGATGTCGTCGACGTAGTCGGTCAACCGCCGGACGGGGCCTCGTCCGGGCACCCGCAGCGGACCCTGACGGATCGTCCGAGGGATGCGCCGGGAGGCGGTGGAGGCGCGCGTCACCTGTGCATGGTACTCCGGGGTGGTCATCGATACTGTGGCTGCATGCCTGACCTCTTCGCCGTGATCGCCGACGGAACGCGCCGGGATCTCCTCAAGGTGCTGCTCGACGCCCACGTCTCCGCCGACTCCTCGACGGGCGACGTCTCGGTCGGCGAGATGGTCACGACCCTGGGCATCAGTCAGCCGACCGTGTCGAAGCACCTCCGTGTGCTGCGGGACGCCGGACTCGTCCACGTGCGCGAAGACGGCCAGCACCGCTACTACGGCATCGACACGGCTCCGCTCGAGGCCATCGAGGACTGGCTCATCCCGTTCCTCGGAGCCGACGTCGACATCGAGGTCGGCGCCGGCGGCGCCTTCGCCGCCTGGGCGGGCGCGAGCATGCCCGCTCCCATCCGTCGCGCAGCCGAGAACATCCCCGACCCGGGAGACGTCGGGAGCTCCCTCGGGCGAGCCGTCGCGGACGCCCAGCACCGCGCCTCCTCGGCTCTGCACGACGCCACCAGTGCCCTCGACGAGCGCGTCATCGAGCCCGTCCGCAAGCGCCTCGGGCGCGGCGTCTGACCATTGCACCCCGGTCCCATGCGCCTCTAGAGTGACCAGCAGGCACACGGGCGACGCCCGCGTGCCGTCACGCCCCGGGTGGTCCGGGGCCGAGACGAGGGGGAGACATGGCGGACGACCTGTCGGACGTGAGGTTCCTCACGGTGGCCGAGGTGGCCGACATGATGCGGGTGTCGCGGATGACCGTGTACCGCATGGTCCACTCCGGAGAGCTGCCCGCCATCCGGTTCGGACGCTCCTTCCGCGTGCCGGAATCCGCCGTCTCGGCCGTGCTCCGCACCGGGGTCGCCGACGTCGGCTGACCCGACTTCGACTTTCTCGGGTCGTCCTAGTAGACTGCCCCGAGGTATTTTTCCGCGGTTCTGTTTCGGACCCGGTCGGTCCAATCCAGAAATCAGTGAGGTCCTCTATGGGTTCTGTCATCAAGAAGCGTCGTAAGCGCATGGCGAAGAAGAAGCACCGCAAGCTGCTTCGCAAGACTCGTCACCAGCGTCGCAACAAGAAGTAAGTCGCTCCACGTCGAAGCCCCCACCGCCCCTCGGGTCGGTGGGGGCTTCGTCGTGCCGGGAGCATCCTGCGCCGAGCGTCACGCGCTACCCTGGTCGGCGTGTCTGCACCTCGAATCACGCTCGTCACCAAGCCCGGCTGCCACCTCTGCGATCAGGCGCGGGCGGCGCTCGACGCCGTCCTGGCCGAACCGGAGTTCGACGGCGCCGTGCCGGCCTACGAGGAGAAGAACATCCTCGACGACGCCGCTCTGAACGACGAGTACGCCGAGGAGATCCCCGTCGTGATGATCGACGGACGGGTGCACACGATCTGGCGCGTCGAGCCCGAACGGCTGCGCACGGCCCTGCGACGGGCTACGAACGCCGTCTGATCGCGACCGTGAGGTCGTCCGGCCGATGAACACCTCGTCCCGTGCACCGCGCCACGACGAGTCGAGGTGCGCTGCACGGGACGAGGTGTCCGACCGGAGCCGCCCTACGGGGTGAGGCGGGTCGGGCCGCGGAACAGGTACGTGACCTCACGCAGGTTCGGCTGGTGCAGCATGAGCATGAGCACGCGCGCGAGTCCCATCCCGAAGCCGCCGTGCGACGGGGCGCCGTAGCGGAAGAAGTCGAGGTAGCCGCCGAGCTCCTCGGGCTTCATGCCCTTCTCGCGGATCTGGGCCTCGAGCACGTCGACGCGGTGTTCGCGCTGGGCGCCGGTCGTGATCTCGGTGCCGTTGTAGATGAGGTCGTAGCTCTTGGTGAGCTGCGGGTCGTCGTCGTGGCGCATGTGGTAGAAGGGCCGGATCGAAGCGTCGTAGTCGGTCAGGAACACGAACTCGTGGCCGAACTCTTCCGCGACGTAGGCCGCGATCTGCCGCTCGCCCTCGGGGTCCATGTCCGCGTCGGCCCGGGGGACGACGTATCCGCGCTCGGCCACGATGCGCTTGGCCTCGGCGAGGGGGATCCGCGGGAACGGCGTGGTGGGCACGGTCACGTCGACGTCGAAGAGCTCCTTGATCTCGGCGCCGTGCTTCTCGACCACGGCGGTGAACGCGGCGACGAGCAGCTCCTCCTGCATGGCCATGACGTCCTCGTGGCTGTCGACGTAGCTGATCTCGGCGTCGACGCTGGTGTACTCGGTCGCGTGACGCGAGGTGAACGAGGGGTCGGCCCGGAACACGGGGGCGATCTCGAAGATCTTGCCGAAGCCGGCGGCCTGGGCCATCTGCTTGAAGAACTGGGGGCTCTGGGCGAGGTACGCGCTGCCCTCGAAGTAGTCCACCTTGAAGAGCTCGGCGTTCGACTCGCTCGCCGACGCCATGATCTTGGGCGTGTGCACCTCGATGTAGTCGCGCTCGACCCAGTAGCTGCGCATGGCGTGCTCGAAGGTCGTCTGCACCCGGAAGATGAGGGCGTTGCGCGGCACGCGCAGGTCGAGGAACCGCCAGTCCATGCGCTTGTCGATCCCGCTGTCGGCCGCGATGGGAGTCTCGGGGTCGGCCGCGCCGTCGACGACGAGGGTCTCGATCCTGACCTCGATGCCGCCGAGCTTGACGCGCTCGTCGTGCTTCAGCTCACCCGTCACCGTGACGAAGCTGCCCTGCGAGAGCCCCGAGATCGCGTCGGCGATCTCGTCGACCTCGCCGTTCGCCGCCAGGACGTCGGCTGCGGTGCGCGGCCGGACGAGCTGCACGGCGCCGGACTCGTCGCGCAGCACGACGAACTGCACCTTCTTCTGGTCACGGACGGTATCGACCCATCCCGCCACCGTCACGGTGCCGTCGGGGAGGGGCGAGAGGTCCTTGATGAGGGTGCGTTCGATCACGAGGCTCGACATTACAGTGCGGCCCGATCTTTGCGGTTCCCGTGTGGGAGGTGTGTGCCGGGGCCCGACCTACACTGGAGGGCATGCCCGCGCAGCAGATCCACCTCGTCCGTCACGGCGAGGTGCACAACCCCGAGCACGTTCTCTACGGTCGACTCGAGGGCTTCGGGCTCAGCGAGCTCGGTCATCGCATGGCGGCGTCGTCCGCGGCCATGCTCCACGAACAGGGGGCTCCCGTGACCGCCGTGGTGGCGAGCCCGCTGCAGCGCACACGCGAGTCGGCGGCGCCGTGGGCGGAGACCTTCGGTCTCACCGTGGCCCTCGACGAGCGCTTGATCGAGCCGACCAACAAGTACGAGGGCCGTCGCTCCGACTTCACGATCGCGAAGCAGCTGGCCGTCCCGGCGGAGTGGCCCTGGATCGTCAACCCGCTCAAGCCGAGCTGGGGCGAGGCCTACGTGAGCATCGCGGCCCGCATGCTGTCGGCGATCGAGGACGCCTGGGCCTCCGTCGACTCCGGGGACGTCGTCCTCGTGAGCCACCAGCTGCCCATCTGGATGGTGCACCGCAGCGTGACCGGCGCGCGTCTGTTCCACGATCCCCGCCGCCGACGGTGCTCCCTCTCGAGCGTCACGAGCCTCGAGCGCCGCGGCGACCGCTTCGTCGAGGTCGGCTATCAGGATCCCGCGCAAGACTTGCTCGATTCCGCCGTCGACCTGGGAGCCGTGTGACCACCCGTAAGTCCCCCCACGCCCGTCGTCCGTCGCTCGTGCTGCGTGCCCTCGCCGGGGCCGCCGTCGTCGGGCTCGCGCTCACCGGCTGCGTCACGCAGAACGACGACCTCGCCGCCAACTTCGGCGACGGCACGACCGAGAACTACATCTCCGGCAGCGGCACCGTCACCGAGATCGCACCCGACGACCGGGGCGACCCGGTCGACTTCACGAGCGAGACCGACACCGGCGACACCCTCTCCCGCTCCGACTACGACGGCGACGTCGTCGTCCTCAACTTCTGGTACGCGGGCTGCCCGCCGTGCCGCGCCGAGGCCCCCGACCTCGAGCAGATCAGCCAGGACTACGCCGACCAGGGCGTGCAGTTCGTCGGCGTCAACGTGCGCGACCAGGCCGGGACCTCGCTGGCCTTCGCCCGCACCTTCGGCGTGAGCTACCCCTCGGTCGTCGACACCAACGACGGCGCCGTGCAGCTCGCCCTCGCGGGCACGATCGCCCCGAACTCGGTGCCGACCACGATCGTGCTCGATCAGCAGGGGCGGATCGCCGCGCGCATCCTCGGCGGTCTCGACGGCCCGAGCATCCTCGACACCCTCGTCTCCGACACCCTGGCCGAGAAGGCCTAGGTGTACCAAGGCAACCCGTTCTTCGAGGCGGTGGTGGGCGGGCAGCTCGTCGTCGCGCTCCCCGTGGCGTTGCTCGCGGGGCTCATCTCGTTCCTGTCGCCCTGCGTGCTGCCGCTCGTCCCCGGCTACCTCGGCTACGTCGGCGGGCTGACCGGACGGTCGGCACCCGTCGCCCACGGATCCGCCGCACCGACGCCCGACGCCGTGGCGACGGCGGCCCGGCGCGATCGCCGACGGGTCGTGATCGGCGTGCTGCTGTTCATCGGCGGGTTCACGGTCGTCTTCGTCGGCGCGAACCTCGCATTCGCCGCCGCCGGCTTCTGGCTGATCCAGTGGCGCGACCTGATCGTCCGCCTGATGGGCGTGATCGTCATCGTGCTCGGACTCGTCTTCGTGGGCCAGTTCAGCTTCCTGCAGCGCACTCTCAAGCCTTCGGTGACACCGGCCACCGGACTCGCGGGCGCGCCTCTGCTCGGCATCGTGTTCGGCATCGGCTGGACGCCGTGCATCGGCCCCACCCTGGCCGCGATCACGGCCATGTCGCTCGATTCGGCGTCGCTGACGCAGAGCGTGCTGCTCGGCCTGTTCTACTGCGTCGGTCTCGGCGTCCCGTTCCTGCTCGTCGCGCTCGGCTTCGGCTGGGCGTCCCGATCGATCTCGTTCGTCAAGCGGCACATGCGTGTCGTCAACATCGTCGGAGGTTCCATCCTGATCGTCATCGGCCTCCTCATGGTGACGGGCCTCTGGTCCGATCTGATGTCCCGTCTCGGGGCGGTGATCGCGGGCTATGGCACGATCGTCTGACCGCGACCCGACGACCTCGGCCGACGAGACCGACGTCTCGGCCGACCCGCTCCGGCCGAGCGACCACATCGACTCGGTCCCCGTCGAGGGCGACCGCGCCGGCGTCACGCAGCCCCGCCTGGGCCCCGTCGGCTATCTGCGGTTCTTCTGGCGGCAGCTCACCAGCATGAAGACCGCGCTCTTCCTGCTGATGCTCCTCGCCGTCGCCGCGATCCCCGGGTCGCTCGTGCCGCAGCGGACCTCCGACCCCAACGGCGTGGTGCAGTTCCGCACCGACAACCCCGACCTGTTCCCGATCCTCGACAAGCTCGGCGTCTTCGAGACGTACTCGTCGCCGTGGTTCTCCGCCGTCTACCTCCTGCTCTTCATCTCGCTCATCGGCTGCATCATCCCGCGGACGAAGCACCACTTCGAGGCGCTCCGCGCGCGGCCGCCCCGGACCCCCGCGCGGCTGTCCCGTCTGGCCGGCTACCGCACGATCACGATCGACCAGACCGCAGGAGGCACGGGCGGGCCCTCGATCACCGCCTCCGCCGCCGTCGAGTCGGCGCGTGCGCAGCTCAAGCGCGCCGGCTACCGCACCGAGGTCTTCGGCGACTCGGTCAGCGCCGAGCGCGGCTACCTGCGCGAGACCGGCAACCTGATCTTCCACGCGGCGCTGGTCGGGGTGCTGCTGACCGTCGGGATCGGCGGGGGCTTCGGCTACACGGGGCAGCGGGTCGTCGTCGAGGGGCAGACGTTCACGAACGTGCTGGGCTCGTACGACTCCTTCAACCCCGGGCGCTGGTTCGACGACTCGCAGCTGTCGCCGTACAGCATCACGCTCGACGAGTTCACGACCGAGTACGAGGAGAAGAACCAGCAGGCGCTCGGTCAGGCCCTCGACTACACGGCCGACGTCACCACGCGCACGCAGGGCGGCGACGAGTCGACGGCCCAGATCAAGGTGAACAGCCCGCTGGCGATCGGCGACTCGAACGTCTACCTGCTCGGGAACGGCTACGCGGTCGACGTGACGGTGCGCGACGCGAACGGAGACGTCGCCTTCCGCGACACCGTGCCGTTCCTGCCGCAGAACGCCAACCTGACGTCGCAGGGCGTCATCAAGGTGCCCGACGCGGTGCCCGAGCAGCTCGGCATGATCGGCTTCTTCTATCCCTCGGCGGTCGACACGGCGTCCGGCATGCTCGACTCGAGCTACCCCGACACGCTGAACCCGGTGCTCAGCCTGAACGTCTACACGGGCGATCTCGGCCTCGACGACGGCGTGCCGCGCTCGGTCTACGCCCTCGACACGGTGGGCCTGACCGAGATCGCCGGAGCCGATGCCGAGACGAGCGCCATCCGCGTGTCGCCCGGCGAGACGGCCGACCTCCCCGACGGGCTCGGCACGGTCTCGTTCGACGACGTCAAGCGGTTCGCGTCGCTCGACGTGCACCACGACCCGTCGCAGCTCTGGGTGCTGCTGTTCGCCGGCCTCAGCTTCGCGGGGCTCCTGACGGCGCTCTTCGTCCCGAGGCGGCGCGTCTGGGTGAAGGCCCGCGACACCGGCTCGGGCATCGTCCTCGAGTACGCCGGTCTCGCCCGCGGAGAGGACCCGACCCTCGAGCGGGCCGTGGGCGACATCACGCGCACCCATCTGACCGGTCTGGGAGTCCCGGCCGACGCGGCTCGGGCGGCCGCGTCCCGCGACACCGACGCCGGGTCATCCGGTTCGACGTCGAGAGATGACGATCCCCGGTCGGCGTCCGACGCACGTAAGCTCTCCTCGTGACCGCCGATCTCGCCTACTACTCGCTCGTCGCCGTGTACTCGGCGATGGCCATCTACACGATCTCGTTCGTGACCTTCGCCCTCGATCTGGCGAAGCGGTCCGGCGACGCGCAGCTCGCGGCCTCCGAGAGCGAGCGGGCGCCCGCGCCGAGCGCCAGCGTGTCGGCGACCGGCGACGGCGGCTCGCGCACCATCCTGCTCGATCGGCCCGCGACCGGCGCCCCGGGCGGCGGCTCGTCCGCCGGTTCCGCGACGGACGGCGGAGCGCGGCGGCCCTCGACGTTCGAGCGCGTCGCCACCGCGATGATGGTCCTGGGGCTGGCGGTGCACGTCGCCTCCGTCGTCATGCGCGGCGTCGCGGCCGAGCGCGTGCCGTGGGCCAACATGTTCGAGTTCTCGTTGACGGGCACCGCGATCATCGTGGGCGTCTACCTGGTCGTGAAACTGTTCGTCGACGTGTCGTTCCTGGGCGCGTACGTGATGGGGCTCAATCTCATCCTGCTCGCGATCGGCACCGTCAACTACTACGTGGCCGTCGTGCCGCTCCAGCCCGCCCTGCAGTCGGCCTGGCTGGTCATCCACGTGCTCGTCGCCATCATCGGCACGGGCTTCTTCGCCATCGCGGCCGGCCTGTCGATCGTGCAGCTGATCCAGGCCCGACGCGAGCAGGCGAAGCTCGCCGGCCTCTCGTTCATGCAGACCCTTCCGGGCTCCGCTCGCCTCGAGGATCTCGCCTATCGCGTCGCCCTCGTCGGCTTCGTCCTCTGGACCTTCACGCTGATCGCGGGCGCGGTCTGGGCCGAGCGCGCCTGGGGACGCTACTGGGGCTGGGACACCAAAGAGGTCTGGACCTTCATCATCTGGGTGCTCTACGCCGGGTACATCCACGCCCGGGCCACCCGCGGCTGGCGCGGTTCGCGGTCGTCGTGGCTGTCGATCATCGGGTTCGCCGCGGTCATGTTCAACTTCTCGGTCGTCAACGTGTTCTTCAAGGGCCTGCACGCGTACTCGGGTCTCTGATCCCGGCCGGTCGCACGCCGGCCGTCAGGCGGCGAGCACCCGATACGAGGAGCGGACCCGGTCGAACCACCAGTCGCGGCGCTCGTCGGACGCCGCGTGGCGGCGGAGCAGATCGACGTCGACGGCGACGCGTCGCACGTCGATCGCGCCGTCCACGGGCAGCAGCGGTTCACGCGTGACGTCGGCCGCCAGGAGAGCCGCCGTCCCGAGGCCGCAGTCGTGCCGCAGGTCGGGGACCGCCGCGGCGAGATGAGCGCCCATGCTGAGGCCCACCGAGGTGTCGAGGGCGCTCGAGACGACGACGGGCAGGCCCGCGGCCGCCACGATCCCCAGGGCCGCCGTCACCCCGCCGAGCGGCTGGGCCTTGATCACGAGAAGGTCCGCCGCGCCCGCGCGGGCGACGGCGAGCGGGTCGGACGCCTTGCGGACGCTCTCGTCCGCGGCGATGGGGACGCCGAGCCCGGCCGTGCGGCGTCTCAGCTCGGCGAGCTCCTCGACGGACGCGCAGGGCTGCTCCGCGTACTCCAGGCCGTACGGGGCCAGGGCGATCAGCGCCTCCTCGGCCTCCTCGACGGTCCACGCGGTGTTCGCGTCGATGCGGACGCGGCCCTCCGCGCCGACGTGCGCCCGGGCCGCCGCCACGCGCGCGACGTCGTCGGCCAGGGTCTGGCCCCGATCGGCGACCTTGACCTTCACCGTGCGGCACCCGGGGTAGCGCGCGAGCACACCGGCGACGGCGTCCGGGCCGACCGCCGGGAGCGTCGCGTTCACGGCCACCCGGGAGGCGCGGATCGCGTGATCGGGACCCCATCCGAAGTCGATCGTGGCCGCCAGCCAGGCGGCCGCCTCGTCGGCGCCGTACTCGACGAAGGGGCTGAACTCGGTCCAGCCGCGAGGCCCTTCGACGACGAGCGCCTCACGGACGTCGATCCCGCGGAACCGGGTCCTCAGCGGCAGGCGGACGACATGGGCGTCGCGCAGCAGCTCGTCGACGGAGGGCAGCGGGACGGGGCTCGGGTTCGGCACGCGGCCAGTCTCGCACCGCGCGTGCCGGACCCCGCGCAGCCCGTCCGGTTCGGTAGGGTCGGGCTCCATGGCCGAATCCGAGAACGAACCGACCGAGCAGTCCGACGGTCTGCGGATCTTCGACGACCAGAGCCACGACGCCGCCGCCGCACCGGCGACGAGTCGACGCCTGGGCGTCGTGGTCCTCGTGCTCTCGCTCGTGCTGCTCGCGCTCGACGGGATCGCCGTCGCCCTGCTGGCCGCCGACCAGGTCACCCCCGCGGCGTCGATCGCGCTCGTCACCATGCTGGCGTCGATCGTCGTCGGGGTCCTCGCGCTGGTCGCCGTCGCGCTCCGCCGGGGGCGCGGATACGCGGTCGCGGCCGTGCTGCTGAGCGTGCTGTCCAATCCGTTCGTGCTCGTCTACCTGCTGGGCCGGCTGCTGCCCTCGTTCTGATCCGGGCGGCCGGGCGACCGGGCGACCGTGCCCCGTCCGCCGGCGCCGCGCCTCCCTCGTCCGGCGGTCGGTCGTAGGCTGGAGCGCATGAGCGACGCCGTCTCCGACCTGTTCGACCCGACCGAGTGGCGAGAGGTCGACGGGTTCGGCGGTCTCACCGACATCACGTACCACCACAGCATCGACGGGCGGATCGCCCGGGTGGCGTTCGACCGCCCCGAGGTGCGCAACGCGTTCCGTCCCCACACCGTCGACGAGCTCTACCGCGCGCTCGACCACGCGCGGATGGACAGCCGCATCGGCGTCGTGCTCGTCACCGGAAACGGTCCGAGCGCGAAGGACGGCGGCTGGGCCTTCTGCAGCGGCGGAGATCAGCGCATCCGCGGTCGCGACGGCTACAAGGCCGAGGGCGACCAGGCGAACGTCGCCGATCCCGCGTCGGCCGGGCGGCTGCACATCCTCGAGGTCCAGCGCCTGATCCGGTTCATGCCGAAGGTGGTCGTCGCGGTGGTCCCCGGCTGGGCCGCGGGCGGCGGTCACTCGCTGCACGTCGTCTGCGATCTGACGATCGCCAGCCGCGAGCACGGTCGCTTCAAGCAGACCGACGCCGACGTCGGCTCGTTCGACGCCGGATACGGCAGCGCCTACTTCGCCAAGCAGATCGGCCAGAAGTTCGCGCGCGAGGTGTTCTTCCTCGCCGAGGAGTACAGCGCCGACCGCGCCTACGAGATGGGCGCGGTGAACCGCGTCGTGGCGCACGCCGACCTCGAGCGCGAGGCCCTCTCCATGGCCCGGACGATCCTCACCAAGTCGCCGACGGCGATCCGCATGCTCAAGTTCGCCTTCAACGCCACCGACGACGGCATCGTGGGTCAGCAGGTGTTCGCCGGCGAGGCGACCCGCCTGGCGTACGGCACCGACGAGGCCGTCGAGGGGCGCGACTCGTTCCTCGAGAAGCGCGAACCCGACTGGTCGCCGTTCCCCTGGCAGTACTGATGACGCGATCGGCGCCGAGGAGGCACGGCGCATGACCCGCCCCCTGCTCGCCGTCGACGCGCGAGACCCCGCCGCCGTGCTCGCCGCCCTCCGCGTCGCCCTGGCGGGTGGTCCCGCCGTCGCGCCGCGCATCGACGGTCACGTGCCGGAGGACCTCCCGTCGACCGTCCCGCAGAGCGTCGCCCTGGTCATCGAGACCAGCGGCTCGACCGGCCGCCCCAAGCGCGTCGCCCTCTCGGCCGACGCGGTCCTCGCGGGAGCGGCGGCCGCCGACCAGTCGCTGGCCGGGCCCGGACAGTGGCTGCTCGCGCTGCCGACGCACTACATCGCCGGAGTCAACGTCCTCGTCCGCTCGATCGCGAGCGGCACGGAGCCCGTGATGCTCGCCTCCGGGCACATCGACCCCGTCGACTTCGTGGGCGCCGTCGCCCGGCTCGAGCACCCGATCCGGTACACCTCGTTCGTACCGGCCCAGCTGGCCGCCCTGCTCGACGCCGCCGAGGCCGAGCCGGCCGTCGCCGCCGCGCTCGCCCGGTTCTCGGCCGTCCTGGTCGGCGGACAGGCGACACCGGCCCCGCTGATCGCGCGCGCCAGAGCGGTCGGGGTCGCGATCGTCCGGACCTACGGCTCGAGCGAGACGAGCGGAGGCTGCGTGTACGACGGCGTCCCGGTGGGTCGGACCCGCGTCGAGATCGTCGACGGTCAGATCGAACTGAGCGGGCCATCCCTCGCGGACGGCTATCTCGACGATCCGGCTCGGACGGAGGCGGCGTTCTCGACCCGGGGCGGCGTGCGCTGGTACCGGACCGGCGACACCGGGGCGATCGACGTCGACGGAGCCGTGTCGGTGACCGGTCGGCTCGACGACGTCATCGTGTCGGGAGGGGAGAAGGTCTCGCTGGGTCTGGTCGAACGGCTCGTGCGAGAACGGCCGGGTCTCGAGACGGCCGTCGTCGTCCGGGCGAGTCACCCCCGGTGGGGAGAGGTGCCCGTCGTGGTGACGACGGGGCGGGAGCCCGATCTGGCCGAGCTCCGCGCGGCCATCGGCGCTCGGGCCGGACGCGCGGCGGCACCCGATCGGGTGGTGGTCGTCGCCGAGTCGCCGACCCTGCCGAGCGGGAAGCCCGATCGGCGGGCGCTCGAGCGACTCGTCGCTCCCTGACGGCCGGGCGTCGAGGGCTCCGCGGCGGCCGTCGTCGCGGGGCGGCCCGGTCGGACGAACTAGAATCGTCGCCGTGGCGAAGACGAAGGCAACCAAGGCCCGGCGCGGTGGACGTCCCGGCGGGCGACCCGGGCGACAGCCCGTGCGGCGCGCGACCGCGCGCGACTGGATCGGGGGAGCGCGTCTGCGCACCCTGCCTCTCGGGATCGCTCCGGTGGCCCTCGGCACCGGCGTCGCCGAGGCCAACGGCCGCAGCGACCTCCTCCTCGCCGTCCTCTGCCTCGTCGTCGCGGTGTTCCTCCAGATCGGCGTCAACTACTCCAACGACTACTCCGACGGCATCCGCGGGACCGACGCGTTCCGGGTCGGACCGTCGCGGCTGACCGGGTCGGGCAGCGTCCGTCCGCGCACGGTCCTGCGGGTCGCGCTGGCGGCCTTCGCCGTGGCCGCCGTCGCCGGCGTGGTCGTCGTCGTGCTCTCGGGCCACTGGTGGCTCCTCGCGGTCGGTGCGGCCGCCGTCGTCGCCGCGTGGTTCTACACCGGCGGCAAGCGCCCCTACGGCTACAACGCCCTCGGCGAGGTCTTCGTCTTCGTGTTCTTCGGACTCGTCGCCACCGTCGGCACCACGTTCGTGCAGCTGGGCCGCTTCCCGGCCGACGCGTGGGTCGCGGGTGTGGCCGCGGGGCTGTTCGCCTGCGCCGTCCTGATGGTCAACAACATCCGCGACATCACGCAGGACGCGGCCGCGGGCAAGCGCACGCTGGCCGTGGTGGTCGGCGATCCGGTGGCGCGAGCGCTGTACGCGCTCTTCCTGCTGCTGCCGTTCCTGATCCTGGCGTACTTCGGGTTCCTGTACTTCGACGCGCCGTACGTCTACTTCACCCTCATCACGGCCGTGCCCGCCGCGATCATCGGCGTCACGGGGCGCACCCCGAGAGAGCTGATCCTCGCCCTGCAGCTGTCGTCGCTGACCGCGCTGCTCTGGGCGCTGGCGCTCTCGGCGGTGCTGTACTTCTAGCCCTCCGGGTCCGGGCGCCCTGACCCGAGGTGTTCTAGCTCGACGCCGAGCGCTCGTCGTCGGCGCGCGTGATCTCGTCGTCCTCGGCGACGTCGTCGCCGTGCCGCGGGTCGGCGGTCGCCCGACGCTCGGCGAGGTCGAGGGCCACGCGTCGGCGCAGGGGCGCGAAGAAGATGTACGAGACGCACAGGCCGACGACGGCCGCGACGATCGTCGCGAGGTACGGGTCGATGCGCAGCACGAGGAGGACCGCCAGGGCCACCGCGAAGATGCCGAGACGGACGAACGTGTACTTGACCCAGGGTTTCACCCGGCGAGTCTACGCGCGTGATCCCGTGCTCCCACCGGGTGCGGCACGGCGGCGCCTCGGCACGGCCCACCATCAGGAACCGCACCGGGGCGCGGCCTATAGTCGAGGAATGGTGAGGTTGTTCGTCGTCGGCATCGTGATCGCCGCTGCCTTCATCATCTACGCCCTGATCGACTGCCTGTTCGCCGAGAACTCCCGTTTCCGGGCGCTCAACAAGCCTCTCTGGGCCATCATCATCATCGTGCTGCCGGTCATCGGTGCCGTCCTCTGGTTCGTCCTGGGCAGGGCACGCAAGACGGGTCAGCGCGACCAGCGCCGCTTCGTCGCACCCGACGACGACCCCGAGTTCTCGGGTCGTTCCGCGTCGACCATCAGCGACCTCGACCGGGAGACGACCGACGAACGCATCCGACGCCTCGAGCAAGAACTCTCCGACCTCGACGAAGACGACAAGACCGGTCCCGCCTAGCGGCGAGGCGACGGCCTCGCCGTCCGGCTCGGGCAGCGCGGCCACGGACTACGCGGTGGCCCTCCTCGCGGCCCTGATCGACGCCGGAGTCCGCGACCTGGTGCTGAGTCCCGGTTCGCGGTCGCAGGCCCTGGCCCTGGCCGCAGCGCGATTCGAGGCCGACGGCCGCGTCCGGCTCCGGGTGCGGATCGACGAGCGGTCGGCGGGGTTCCTCGCGCTCGGCCTCGCCGTCGAGACGCGATCTCCCGTCGCACTCATCACGACCTCCGGCACCGCCGTCGCCAACCTGCATCCGGCGGTGCTCGAGGCCTACCACTCGGGCGTCCCCCTCGTGCTCCTCACGGCCGACCGCCCCACCGAGCTGCGCGGCATCGGCTCGAACCAGACGACCCATCAGCCCGGCCTCTTCGGTCGGGCGGTGTCCACCGTCCACGACGTCGAGGCGCCTCTCGAGGGCCCGGTCGACGTCGAGGCCGTGACGACCCTCGCCCGAGACACGGTCGCGGCCGCTCTGGGGCACCCGTCGGCCGGGGGCGGGTCCGATCCCGCCGAGCTGCCCGCGCCGGGTCCCGTCCAGATCAACGTCGCCTTCCGAGAGCCCCTGTCGGCACCCGTCACGGCACTGCCCGAGGCCCGACCCGACGAGGTGCCCCGCGCCTCCCCGTCGTCCCGGGTGCGGCTGCCCGTCGACGCCGAACCGGCGACGCTGGTCGTCGCCGGGCACGCGGCGACCGACGAGGCCGAACGGGTGGCCCGCGCCCTGGGCGCACCTCTCGTCGCCGAGGTCTCGAGCGGCGCCCACTTCGGACCCCAGCTGGCTCTCGGCTACCGCGAGCTCCTCGGCGACGCCGCGTTCGGCGGCGCCGTCCGACGGGTCGTCGTCTTCGGGCACCCGACCCTGACCCGGCAGGTCCCGGCTCTCCTCCGCCGCGACGACGTCGAGGTCGTGGTCGTGCGGGGCGCCGCTCCCGAGGCCTACGACCCGAGCCGGTCCGCGCTGGTCGTCGACGCCGTCGACGTCGTCGCCGACGGCGCCGCGTCGGCCGACGACCGGGCGCACCGCGCCTGGGTCGGTCGATGGGTCCAGGCGGGCCGGGGCGTCGTGGGCGACCACGAGGCCGCGCCCGATCTCGAGGCCGCGACGTCCGAGGAGCCCGCCGAACGGGCGGCGTTCCTCCGGGGCGAGGTGGCGCTGCTGCGTCGCGAGGTGTCCCGACGCGCCCTCGCCGAGGCGATCTGGCGGGTGACCTGGCCCCACGACCGCCTCGTGCTCGGCGCGTCGCGCCTCATCCGCGAGGTCGACGAGGTCGTGCCCGGCAAGCGCATCCCCGTGCACGCCAACCGCGGCCTCGCCGGGATCGACGGCACGGTCGCGACGGCCACCGGCATCGCCCTCGCCAGTCAGCTCGACGACTCCCGGCCCGGGGTGACCCGCGTGCTGCTCGGCGACCTCACGCTGCTGCACGACGTCGGCTCCCTGCTGTTCGGCGACGGCGAGGTCCGCCCGCGTCTGCAGGTCGTGGTGGGCAACGACGGCGGCGGGACCATCTTCGACGGCCTCGAGGTGGCCGGCTCGGCCCCGGCGGACGCGATGCGCCGGGTGCAGTTCACTCCCCAGAGCGTCGACCTCTCGTCTCTGGCCGCGGCCTACGGCTGGCGGTACTCCCGAGCAGGGACCCGTGCCGAGCTCGACCGCGACCTCGCCCGCCGATGGGACGCCCCCGTGCTGATCGAGGTGCCCTTGGTCCGCTGACCGTCGTCCGCCGTAGGCTCGGACCATGGCCACGACCTGGACGACCCCGCCCTCCGAGCTGCTGCGAGCAGACTCCGACGTCGACCTGGCGGCGATCGACCCGTCGTCGTCGCCCGGGTTCGCGGGCGACAAGCAGGACGCGGCGCGGGCGCTCGAGGCGGGGCGGGAGACCCTCGGCGACCTGCAGGAGCGATTCTTCGCCGGCAGCCGTCACGGCGGCGACACGGGATCGGTGCTCCTCGTGCTGCAGGGCATGGACACGGCGGGCAAGGGAGGCATCGTCCGACACGTGGTCGGCGCGGTGGATCCGCAGGGGGTCGCGCATCACGCCTTCAAGGCGCCCACCGAGGAGGAGCTCGCGCACGACTTCCTCTGGCGCGTCCGACGCGAGCTCCCCGGGCCCGGCACGATCGGGGTCTTCGACCGCTCGCATTACGAGGACGTCCTGATCGGCAAGGTGCGCCGACTCGCCTCCCCGGACGAGATCGAGCGCCGCTACGGCGCGATCGTCGACTTCGAGCGGGAGCTCGTCGACCAGGGGACCACCGTCGTCAAGGTGATGCTGCACCTCTCGTCCGACGAGCAGAGGTCCCGGCTGCGCGATCGGCTCGACCGACCCGAGAAGCACTGGAAGTACAACCCCGGCGACCTCGACGAGCGTCTCCTCTGGAACGACTACCAGGAGGCGTACCAGACCGCGATCCGACGCACGTCGACGGACGAGGCGCCGTGGTACGTCGTCCCCGCCGACCGCAAGTGGTACGCGAGGGTGGCCGTCCAGCGCCTCCTGATCGACGCCCTCGCCGCCCGTCGGCCCGTCTGGCCGGCGGCCGAGTACGACGTCGAGCTCGAGAGGATCCGGCTCGCCTCGACCTGATCCCCGTCGTCCGGTTCCCGGCCCGTGACCGAGGAGGCGCGGGTCGTCCCGGTCAGCTCGCGCGGGCCCGGAGCGAGGCGCCCGTGCCTCGCGGGAGCCGCAGCCCCTCGACGACGCTGACGAGGGCCAGCGCGGCCAGCACGACGAGGGCGATGCGGTACCCCGTGGGATCGCCGACGCCCGTCGTGCCGAGCGTCGAGTCGGCGACGCGGACGACCGACGCGGTCAGGGCGACTCCGAGCCCCGTCGCGAGCTGGCTCGTGATCGACGAGAGCGCGTTCGCCGGAGCGAGCCGCTCGGCGGGGACGTCGGCGAACTGCAGGGTGTTGTAGGCGGTGAAGCCGACCGAGCGGAAGACCCCGCTGAGCAGCAGCACCAGCGCCACGAGCATGCGCGAGGTGTCCGCGGACACGAGGGCGCTCGCGACGAAGGTCGCCGCGAGTCCGACCGTGGCCACGGTGATGATCGGGACGACCGGGAACCGCCTCATCAGCGGGGTCGTGAACGGCTTGACCCCCAGGTTGCCGACGAAGACCCAGGTGAGCATCAGGCCGGCCTCCGCCGGCGACCAGCCGAAGCCGTCCTGGAGCAGGAGCGGGACGACGAACGGGACCCCGTTCACGACCGCCCGGTAGAGCGAGCCGCTCAGGTTCGTGACCCGGAACGACGCGATGCGGAATGCGGTCAGATCGAGCAGCGGATGCGCCGCCCGCCGGAACCACCGGGCCGCCGCCACGACGAGCAGCACCGCGAGCAGCAGCAGGGCGGCTCCGCCGATCGCCGTCGGAGCGGCGCCGAGCAGCTCGAACGCGACGACCCCGGAGACGATCGCGGCCACCACGAGGCCGAGACCCACGCCGTCGAGACGCGGCCGGTCCGCGGGCGCGACGACGGGGACGACCCGCCAGGCCACGACGAGCAGGGCCGCGCCCACGGGCACGTTGACCAGGAAGACCCACTGCCAGCCGAGGTGCTCGGTGAGCAGCCCGCCGATCAGGGGAGCGATGACGGGCGCGACGAGGGCCGGCCAGGTGAGATACGCGATGGCCCGGATCAGCTCGGACGCGCCGGTGCTCCGCAGCACGATCAGGCGGCCGATCGGCACCATCATGCTGCCGGCGAAGCCCTGCAGCGCGCGAGACGCCGTCAGCGACACCAGATCACCGCTCACGGCGCACGCCACCGAGGCCAGGGTGAACAGCACGATGGCCGCGAGGAACACGCGTCGGGCGCCCCAGCGCTCGGCGAGCCACGCGCCGAGCGGGATGAACGCGGCGACGGCGACGAGGTAGCTGGTGACCGCGATTCCGACCTCGGCCGGCTGGACCGCGAAGTCGCGGGCGATGGAGGCGGTGGCCGTCGAGAGGATCGTCGCGTCGAGGTTCTCCATGAAGAAGGCCGCGGCGACCACCAGTGCGACGGGTCGCGACCAGGCCTCGACCGCTCCGCCGCCGACGCGGGGGCTCGGAGGGGCGGTCACTGCGCGAACGCCCCGACCACGGGCTGGAACTTCATGCCGGTCTCGGCGGCCTCGCGCTCGGGGACCGAGTCCGCGACGATGCCCGCCCCGGCGAAGGCGCGGACCGTCCCGTCGGGGGACACCTGGGCGCAGCGCAGGGCGATCGCCCACTCGCCGTCGCCGTCGGCCCCGACCCAGCCCACCGGGCCGGCGTAGCGACCGCGGTCGAACGGCTCGAGGCGGCGGATCAGGGCCAGCGCCTCCGGGGTGGGCGTCCCGGCGACGGCGGCCGTCGGATGCAGGGACGCGATGAGGTCGAGCGAGCTCGACCCGTCGGTGAGACGCCCGCGGACGTCGCTCGCGAGGTGCCAGAGGTTGGGGAGCTTCAAGGTGAAGGGCTGCTCGCCCGTCACGATCCCGTCGGCATGGCGGCCGAGCGACTGCAGCAGGCTGCGCAGGGCGTAGGCGTGCTCGTCGAGGTCCTTCGTCGAGGTGGCCAGCGCGTGGGCGGCACGGTCGTCGCTGACGGCGTCGACGCCTCGGGCGGCGCTCCCGGCGAGGACCCGCGCCGAGACCTCGCCGAGCTCGGTGCGCACCAGGGTCTCGGGGCTGGCCCCGATCAGCCCGTCGACGGCGAAGGCGTAGCAGTCGGGGTAGGCGGTCAGCAGCGTGGCGGCGACGATCCGGAGGTCCGCCTCGGCGGGGATCCGGCCGACGAGGTCGCGGGCCAGGACGACCTTGCTCACCTCGCCTCGGCCGATCGCGTCGACGGCCTGCGCCACCGCGGCGGCGTAGCCGTCGCGCGTCAGCGCCCCCTCGACGAGCCGCAGACGGACGGCGGCCCCCACCGGCGTCGGCGCCGGCGTCACGGCGTCGTCGACCCGCGTGATCCAGGCCACCCCGTCGCGGCGTCCCAGCACGATGCGCGGCACGATCAGCACGCTCGTGTCGGTCGACTCGTCGTCGAACGCGAACGATCCGAAGGCGATCAGGCCGGTGCCCGGCACCCCGACCTCGTCGTCGACGGTGGCGGCGGCGGCGACCTCGCGCCAGGCGTCGGCCGCGTCGGTCATCCGGGTGGGGCCATGGAACTCGAGTCGGAGGGCCTCGCCGATGCCGGCCATGCCCGCTCCGCCACGGACGAAGACGAGCGGGTTCCGTCGGTCGACGACATCGAGCAGGGGGCTGATGTGGTCGATCCGGGTGCTGCGCACGGAGAGGGACGGGGCTCGGAACGACGGGAGGTTCACCGCGACAGCCTACTCGGGCGACGCACCGGCAGTGCCGGTAGGATCGCTCATCGTGACCAAGGCCGACATGAACAAGCAACCCGCAGAGGTCGCGTCGATGTTCGACGGCGTCGCTGCGCACTACGACCGCACGAACGACGTGCTGTCCGCGGGCAACGCCGTCCTGTGGCGTGTCGCGACCGTCAAGGCCATCGGCGCGGGCCCGGCCGACAAGGTCCTCGACATCGCGGCGGGCACCGGGACGAGCTCGGCGGCCATCGCGAAGCGCGGTGCCGAGGTCGTCGCACTCGACTTCAGTCACGGCATGGTCGAGGTCGGGCGCGCTCGCCATCCCGAGCTCGAGTTCGTCGAGGGCGACGCCGAGGCGCTGCCCTTCGACGACGCCACGTTCGACGCCGTCACCATCTCGTTCGGCCTGCGCAACGTCAACCGTCCCAAGGTCGCTCTGGCCGAGATGCACCGCGTCCTCAAGCCCGGTGGACGTCTCGTGGTCTGCGAGTTCTCGACGCCGCCGTTCGGGCTCCTCCGTGCCTCCTACCGGGCCTATCTGCGTTTCGGCATGCCCCTGATCGCGCGCTTCGCGAGCAGCAACAGCCCCGCCTACACGTACCTCGCCGACTCCATCGCCGCCTGGCCCGAGCAGCAGGTGCTGAGCCAGTGGCTGCGCGGGGCCGGGTTCACGCGCGTCGCGTACCGCAACCTGACGTTCGGCATCGTCGCCCTCCACCGCGGTCGGAAGCCGGTGTCCGCGCCGACCCGCGCCTCCTCGTCGAAGAAGCGGGCCACCTCGTGACCGCGGGTGGGCCCGTCGCCCACCGCAACTCGCTCGGCCGGTCCCTCGGGCTCGGCGAGAGGCTGTTCGCGACGCCGGCCGAGAGACGATTCGTGGCGGCCGTGGACGACGGGCTCGAGCTGGTCGAGGAGGGCCTCCTCCGCGAGATCGCGTTCGCCGACGAGATCGCCGACGCCACGACGCGCTACCTGCTGGCCGCCGGCGGCAAACGGGTCCGCCCGACCCTGACCCTCCTGATCGCCCAGCTCGGCGAGGGGGCCACCCCCGGCATCGTCGCCTCCGCCCAGGCGACCGAGATCACGCATCTGGCCTCGCTCTACCACGACGACGTCATGGACGAGGCGCAGATGCGCCGCGGCGTCCCCAGCGCGCAGACCGTCTGGGGCAACAACGTCGCCATCCTGAGCGGCGACCTGCTCTTCGCCCGGGCGAGCACCATCGTCTCCGGGCTCGGCCAGGAGGCGATCCTGCTGCAGGCCGAGACGTTCGAACGGCTCTGCCTCGGGCAGCTGCACGAGACGATCGGACCGCGCGACGGCGACGACCCGATCGCCCACTACCTCGACGTCCTCGCCGACAAGACCGGATCGCTCATCTCGACGGCGGCCCGCGCCGGCGTCATGTTCAGCGGTGCACCGCGGGAGTACCTCGCCCCGGTCGCCGAGTTCGGCGAGAAGATCGGCATCGCCTTCCAGCTGATCGACGACGTCATCGACCTCTCGGACCAGCCGGCCGAGACGGGCAAGAAGGCGGGCACCGACCTCCGAGCCGGCGTGGTCACGCTGCCCGTGCTGTATCTCCGGCAGCTGGCCCGGACCGATCTCGAGGCGTCGGCCCTGCTGTCCGAGATCGACCGCATCGTCGAGGCGACGCAGGGCGAGACCGAGTCCGACCCCGATGTGGACGGTCGGCTCGACGCCGAGTTCGCCGACGTCGTCCGCCGCGTGCGCGAGCACGACGTCACCGAGCGCACCCGTCTCGAGGCCCACCGCTGGGCTCGCGAAGCGCTCGACGCCCTGGCGCCGCTGCCGTCGGGCCCGGTCAAGAAGGCGCTCACCCGCTTCGCCGACCGCGTGGTCGAGCGCTCCGCCTGACCGGCACCGCACCTCCTCGTCGAGGCGCCCCGAACCCCGCATCACCGTCCACCGGCCGGCGTCGCCGAGCCACCCAGCAGGAGAGAGAACACCGTGACCACCTTGCGACTGGCCATCGTCGGAGCCGGACCCGCCGGCATCTACGCCGCCGACATCCTGCTCAAAGCCGAGAAGGGGTTCGACGTCCAGATCGACCTCTTCGAGCAGCTGCCCGCCCCCTACGGTCTCGTCCGCTACGGCGTGGCCCCCGACCACCCGCGCATCAAGGGCATCGTCAACGCCCTGCGCGACGTGCTCGACAGCGGCGACATCCGGGTCTTCGGCAACGTGCGCTACGGCGTCGACCTGTCGCTCGACGACCTGAAGAAGCACTACAACGCCGTCATCTTCTCGACCGGCGCGATCCGCGACGCCGACCTGGACGTCCCCGGCGTCGAGCTCGAGGGCAGCTACGGCGCGGCCGACTTCGTCAGCTGGTTCGACGGGCACCCCGACGTGCCGCGCACCTGGCCTCTCGAGGCGTCGTCCGTCGCCGTCGTCGGAGTCGGCAACGTCGCGCTCGACGTGTCGCGCATCCTGGCGAAGCACGCCGACGACCTCCTCCCCACCGAGATCCCCGACAACGTCTACGAGGTGCTCAAGGCGTCGCCCGTCACCGACGTGCACGTCTTCGGCCGCCGCGGGCCCGCGCAGGTCAAGTTCACCCCCCTCGAGCTCCGCGAGCTCGGCGAGGTGCGCGACGTCGACATGATCGTCTACGACGAGGACTTCGACCACGACGAGGCGTCCAAGACCGCCATCGCGACGAACAAGCAGGTCTTCGTCATCGACAAGGTGCTCAACCAGTGGCGTCAGCGCGAGGTCGGCCAGGCGTCGCGTCGTCTGCACCTGCACTTCTACGCCAAGCCGGTCGAGATCGTCGGCGACGACGAGGGGCGCGTGGCGGCCTTCCGCTACGAGCGCACGCGACCCGACGGGCAGGGCGGCGTCGAGGGCACCGGCGAGATCCGCGACGTCCCGGTCCAGGCCGTCTACCGCGCCGTGGGGTACTTCGGCTCGCCGCTCGACGGCATCCCGTTCGACGAGCGTCGCGGGGTCGTGCCGAACCACGAGGGCCAGGTCATGGACGACGACAATCAGATCGTCCCCGGGGTCTACGCCACCGGCTGGATCAAGCGCGGACCGGTCGGCCTCATCGGGCACACCAAGAGCGACGCCATGGAGACCGTCTCGCACGTCATCAACGACCAGGCGAGCTGGTGGCAGCCGGAGGAGACCGCCCCCGAGGCGATCCCGGCCCTGCTCGAGTCGCGCGGAGTCGCGTACACCGACCTCGACGGCTGGCACCGTCTCGACGAGCACGAGCAGGCCCTCGGCGCGGCCCACCCGCACGAGCGGGTGCGCGTCAAGGTCGTGCCCCGCGACGAGATGGTCCGCGTCTCGCGCGACGAGGCCTCCGCCCTGTCATAGCCGACCTCCTGCGGGCGGCGGTCCCCCCGGACCCGTCGCCCGCGGGTCGTGGGCGTCGCCGCCGGCGGGGTCACCGATGTCGGAGCGGATCGCTAGGCTGGTCGGCATGGCAGATAGCTCTTTCGACGTGGTCAGCAAGGTCGACAAGATGGAGGCGGACAACGCCCTCCATCAGGCGCAGAAGGAGATCGAGCAGCGCTACGACTTCAAGAACGTCGGTGCGTCCGTCGACTGGAGCGGCGAGAAGCTGCTCCTCAAGGCGAGCACCGAGGAGCGCGTCAAGGCCGTCCTCGACGTCCTCGAGTCGAAGTTCATCAAGCGCAGCATCAGCCTGAAGCACCTCGACGCCGGCGAGCCGTACGCGAGCGGCAAGGAGTACCGCATCGAGGCGGCCCTGAAAGAGGGCATCGAGCAGGACCAGGCGAAGAAGATCGGCAAGATCATCCGCGACGAGGCCCCCAAGAGCGTCAAGAGCCAGATCCAGGGCGACGAGCTGCGGGTCCAGTCCAAGAGCCGCGACGACCTGCAGGCCACGATGGCCCTGCTCAAGAAAGCCGACCTCGACGTCGACCTCCAGTTCGTGAACTTCAGGTAGTCCGTGGTCGAACCGTCGTGGGTGGCTCCCACCCTCGCCGTGCTGGGCATCGTCGTCGACGTCGCCATCCGCGTCTTCGCGATCGTCTATGTCCCCATCAACCGGCGTCCTCAGACGGCGACGGCCTGGCTGCTGGCGATCTTCCTGATCCCCTACGTCGGCTTCATCCTCTTCCTGCTGATCGGCAGCACGCGCCTCCCTCGTCGTCGCCGGGAGAAGCAGGCGGAGATCAACAAGTACATCGTCGAGACCACCGAGGGGATGGAGCGCGTCAAGCGCGACCACCCCTGGCCCGCGTGGCTCGACTCGGTCGTCGAGCTGAACCGCACGCTCGGCGCCATGCCGCTGGTCGGCGGCAACACGGCCGAGATCCACTCCGAGTACGACGACTCGATCGCGGCGATGGTCGCGGCCGTCGACGACGCCCATCGGTGGGTGCACGCCGAGTTCTACATCACGAGCCTCGACGCGACGACCGAGCCGTTCTTCATCGCCCTCGAGAACGCCCGGCGCCGCGGAGTCACGGTCCGCCTCCTCATGGACCACATCGCCAGCCGCGGCTATCCGGGCTACCGCAAGACCAGGCGACGCCTCGACCGGATCGGGGTCGAGTGGCAGCTGATGCTGCCCGTGCAGCCTCTGAAGGGCAAGTACCAGCGCCCCGATCTCCGCAACCACCGCAAGCTCCTCGTCATCGACGGGACGGTCGCGTTCACGGGCTCGCAGAACATGATCGATCGCGGCTACCAGAAGCGGAAGAACCGTCGTCGCGGTCTCGCCTGGAAGGACTTCATGGTGCGGTTCGACGGCCCCATCGTGGCCGGCATCAACGCCCTGTTCGTGACCGACTGGTACAGCGAGACCGACGAGCTGCTGATCCGCGAGGCCGACCCGGTGCACACGTCGGACGCGCTCGAGACCGTCGACTGCCAGGTGGTCCCGAGCGGGCCCGGCTTCGAGGGCGAGAACAACCTCCGGCTCTTCAACTCGCTCCTCTACAGCGCGCAGGAGCGCATCATCCTCACGAGCCCGTACTTCGTGCCCGACGAGTCGATGCTCTACGCCGTCACGACCGCTGCGCAGCGGGGTCTCGACGTGCAGCTGTTCGTCAGCGAGATCGGCGACCAGCCCGTCGTATATCACGCACAGCGGTCGTACTACGAGGCGCTGCTGCGCGCCGGCGTGCGGATCTTCCTCTACCGATCCCCGACGGTGCTGCACGCCAAGCACGTGACCATCGACGAGGAGGTGGCCGTGATCGGGTCGAGCAACATGGACATGCGGTCGTTCAGCCTCAACCTCGAGATCTCGATCATGATCCGCGGTCGAGGATTCGTCCGGCGGATCCGCGAGGTCGAGCAGTCCTACCGCGATGCGAGCCGCGAGCTCACCCTCGACGAGTGGCAGGCGCGCCCGTTCCGCTCGAAGGTGCTCGACAACGTCGCCCGCCTCACCTCCGCCGTGCAGTAGCCCCCGCCGCCCGCCCCCCCCCCGGTGTGCAAATCGCGACATGCGCGCCCCCCTGGGCAGGAGAAACGGGGTTCAACGCCGGTCCAGAGGCCGTCGAGGTCGGGTTCGGCCCGGAGATGGAGCTCGCGGCGGTCGGGTTCGGCCCGGGGATGGAGCTCGCGGCGGCCGGGTTCGGCCCCGGGGATGGAGCTCGCGGCGGTCGGGTTCGGCCCCAGGGATGGAGCTCGCGACGGTCGGGTTCAGCCCCAGGGGTGGAGGCGCGGCGGCCGCGTTCGGCCCTGGGTGCGGCAGGCGCGGCGGACGGCCCCGGAGACACGGAAGACGGCCTCCGACGGTCGGATCCGCCTGTCCCCACCTGCCGGGGGCGCACTGCTAAGCGGAGAGGCGTGCTCCTGCGTGGCGTCCGAGGGCGACCGTGACAGCCGTCGACACGGCCGTCCAATCGAAGAGGATCTGAGAGTAGGTCGCCTCGATGACGACGTACCCGAGGGCCATGATGTGCAGGATGCGGGCACGGTCGGCCTTGTAGGCCGCGGGAGACGAATGGAAGTCCACGCTGACGCATTCGATGACGAGCCAGCCGTCGATCAGGAGGTCGACCCGAGTGTCCGCGTCGACCCACACCTGAGGTTCGGCGCGAATCCCCTCCTGGGCCAGGCGGACGCGGGCGATGGACTCGCTGCCCGCTTCGGCGCGCGGATCGAGCGACGCGATCATGCCCCGGGCCGTGCGGTGTCCCGCGAGGTGCTCCAGGACCTCGTTGAGGATGGGCCTCTGCCGGTGCGGGAGCCGCATGGCGGAGTCGATCATCGCGGCGGCGAACTCCGGGCTCTCGTGGAGGAGCACCTGGGCGGCCGCTCGGCTCGGCGACGCCAGGAGGCGCTCCGTCCTCGGGCAGAACCGCGTCCGGTCCCGCAGGACCAGGACGTCCGACCGCCCCGCATCCAGCCGCGCTCCGGCATCATCCGGGTCTCGGAGGTCGCGGGCGTTGTGCGCGACCGACACGACGAGACGGGGCGAGGGAGCCTGCCAGCCACCTCGGAGGGCGAGTGACGAGGCTCCCGACACCGTGCCTCCTACGCGGGCCGCTCTGATGATGTCGTCGGGGAGCCCCCGCGACGCGTAGAGCCCGTGACGCACGCGGACGATCTCGCCGTCGGCCCAGGACGTCTCGACCTGGCGGCGGGTGAGTCCACGCCCGAGCAGTTCGCGACGGTGGGCGAGGCCGCCGAGGTGTCGGATGAGGTCGGGGACGCGGCTGGTCATGGAACGGGATCCTTGCGGAAGCCGGGCGGTTCCGGCGGCTCGTCCGCGTCGGCGGTGGAGGGCGGGTCGAGCAGGGCATCGGGGGAGGGCGGGTCGAGCCGGGTGTCTGTGGAGGGCGCTTCTCGGGTGGCAGGCCGAATCCGACCGGCGGGATGCCCTCCGGTGCGCCGTACCCGACCCCGGGGAGTCGCTGCTGCGTGCCGAACCCGACCGTCGAGAGGCGGTACAGCGTGCCGAACTCGACCGATGGGAGCCGAGGAGGCGCGACACGCCACGATCACGCGGCGTGCGGACCCGCCACGGTCGCGAATTGCACAGCCAGCCGAGTGCGGGGGCCGTCGGGCGGGAGCGGGCGACGGGGAGGGGCGGGGAGGGGTGCAGGAGGTGCGGGTGGTCAACAGGAGGCTCGCGAGGCTGTATATTTGTCTGGCGCCTCCGGTCGATGAACACATGGGCTGGGCGTGCATGGCAAGTTACCCAAGTGGCCAAAGGGATCTGACTGTAAATCAGCCGGCGTAGCCTTCGGGGGTTCGAATCCCTCACTTGCCACGGCCTCATCCGAGCGAGACATCGACTCGGCAGGGCGGATCACCACGACACACCTCAGAACGGACTCGATCGCTCGAGTCCGTTCGTGTTTCACGACCCGATCGCCCAGGGAGGCACCGTGTCCGAGAATCGTCCGTCCGGTGCCGTCGAGCGGGACGGCTCCGTGCCCGAACCCGCCCTGTCGGACGCGCTCCTCCGCTTGGCGCGATCGGTCGCGACCGAGGCCGCGGAGCTCGCGGCCAGCCGCCGATCCGAGGGCGTCGAGGTGGCCGCGACCAAGAGCAGCCTCGTCGACGTCGTCACCCACACCGATCGCGAGGTCGAGGAGTTCATCCGGGCCCGGCTGGCCGCCGAGCGCCCCGGCGACGGGTTCTTCGGCGAAGAGGGGGCCCCCGACGACTCGACGACCGGGCTGACCTGGGTCGTCGACCCGATCGACGGCACCGTCAACTTCCTGTACGGCATCCCGCAGTGGGCGGTCAGCATCGCCGTCGTCGAGAACGGTCCGGATCCGCAGCGGTGGCGGGCCCTCGCGGCCTGCGTGGTGAACCCGCTCGCCGGCGAGGTCTACGAGGCCCGTCTCGGAGGAGGCGCGTGGCTGTCCGGACGCCGCCTCGCCGTCTCGACCCCCGCCTCCCTGGAGCAGTCGCTCGTGGGCACCGGCTTCTCGTACGACTCCGACCGTCGCGTCGAGCAGGCGGCGATCCTCGGACGGCTGATCGGACGGGTCCGCGACATCAGGCGGATGGGCGCCGCGTCGCTCGATCTCTGCGCCGTCGCGGCGGGTCGACTCGACGCGTACGTGGAGCGCGGCCTGAAGCCCTGGGATCACGCCGCCGGCGTCCTGATCGCCGCCGAGGCCGGGGCCGTCCTGCAGGGGGAGGACGGCCGGGCGCCCGACGAGGCGCTGACCGTGGCGGTCGCCCCGCAGATCGCCGACGAACTGATCACGGCCCTGGCCGACGCCCGGTTCTGAGCCCGTCCGAGCCAGGCCGCCGCCAGGCCGCCGGCAGGCGAGCGCCGCACCCGAAGGCCGCATGAGCCCTAGCCGACCCCGTGCTGCGAGGCCCGGCCGGCGCCTCCTCGGCCCTGCCGGACACCGACCGCGGGTAGCCATTCGTTCATCCTTCGGCTACCCTGGACTGGTTCGTTACTTTTCCGTGACATGGTCGACGGGGTAGCGGCCGAGAAGAAGAGGGAGCACCCGCCTCTCCGTCCCGACAACCCCGAGGATCCATCAGACGTGTCGAAATACCAGAACATCGCCGAGCCCGACGGCGACGGAACCCCGTCGCTCCGCGCAGAGGACGAGCTTCTGGTCTCCGTCTCGGACACCGCGACCGCCAGCATCACGATCCCGACCATCGCTCCCGTCTACGCCACGCGGCGTGAGGCCCGCGAGGCCGAACGAGCCGCCGCGGCACTCGCCGGCGCCACGTCGACCGGATCGCCGGCCACCGTGGTCGAGCCCGTCCTCGTCGTCCCGGCAGCCACGACCGCCCCGTCGCCTCTCGCCTCCGTGGCGGACACCGACGCCGACGCTCCCGCCACGAGCGGCGCCGCCGTCGACCCCGACTCGCGCCGTGCCCGTCGCGCCGCCGAGGCCTCGTCGCGCACCCGCGGTCAGCGCTCCACGACAGCCCGCGCCACCGCAGCCCGCTCCACCGGAGCCCGCTCCACCGGAGCCCGCTCGACCCCGGCCCGTTCCGCCTCCGCACGCCCGACGGCGCCCCGGGCTTCGCGCGCCGCAGCGACCCCGGCGGCCACGTCCGCCGCCCCTCGGGGCGCCTCGTTCGCCCGTGCCTCGAAGCGCGTCACCGTCGTCGGCGCCATGCTGTTCGCCGGCGCGATGCTCGTCGCGACCTCGGTGCCCGCCAACGCGTTCTTCGTCGACACCCCCGAGGTCACGGCGGCCAAGAAGGCGGCCGGAGCCCAGAGCTTCGTCGCGGCCGGTGCGGCCCCCGAGGCCAGCGTGTCGCGCGACGGCTACTCGGTCAGCACCATCGTGGTCAACGAGTACGCCTCGACCAGCGCGAGCACCTTCACCAACGACGTCGCGGGCACGGTGCAGTGGCCGTTCCAGACCGGCGTGCCGATCAGCAGCGGCTTCGGCGCCCGTCAGGTGAGCAACTGCAGCTTCTGCTCGACCTTCCACCAGGGCCTCGACTTCATCCCCGGTGCCGGCTCGCCTATCCAGTCGATCGCCGACGGCGTCGTCAGCGCGGTCAGCGGACCCTCGGGGGCCTTCGGCAACCACGTCGAGATCGAGCACGTGATCAACGGCCAGAAGGTCACCTCGACGTACTCGCACATGCAGACCGGTTCGGTCACCGTCGCCGTCGGCGACACGGTCACCGTCGGACAGATCGTCGGTGCCGTCGGCAGCACGGGCAACAGCACGGGCGCGCACCTGCACTTCGAGATCCACCTCAACGGCGTCCCGGTCGACCCGTACCCCTGGCTCACCGCCAACACCAACTGAACGACAGAACCCCCGGCCGCGGCCGGGGGTTCTCTCGTTCAGGGGGCGGGACTCAGACGGCGCTCTCGCGCAGCCACACGGCGGCGTTCGCCGGCAGGGCGGGCCCGTCGAGCGCCATCGTCGACAGCAGCACCTCGCCGACCGGCAGCTCGATCGCGACGTCGCCGGTGTTCGCGAGCACGGTCACGCCCGCGCTGCGGAACGCGACGACGTCGGCGCCGTACTCGTCGAGCCAGCTGATCGTCGACCGGCCGAGGCCGAGCTCCGATCGGAGGCGGAGCGCCAGACGGTAGAGCTCGAGGGTCGAACCCGCCACTCCCTGCTGCTCGTCGCGGGCGTAGGTCGACCAGTCGTCGGGCTGCGGCAACCAGGAGGCGCCGGTCGCGTTGAAGCCGAAGGCCGGCGACCCGGATTCCCAGGGCAGCGGGACGCGGCAGCCGTCGCGGCCGTAGCGCTCGCCCTCGGTGCGGAACCAGGTCGGGTCCTGACGGGACTCGTCGGGCAGGTCGATCGCCTCGGGCAGGCCGAGCTCCTCGCCCTGGTAGAGGTAGGCGCTGCCGGGCAGGGCGAGCATGACGGCCGAGGCGGCGCGCGCCCGGGCCAGGCCCAGCTCGGGGATCGGGAGCCCGAGGCTCTTCGGTCCGATGCCGTGACCCTGGGGGTTCTCGGCCGTGAGGGCCAGGCGACTCGCGTGGCGCACGACGTCGTGGTTGCTCAGCACCCAGGTGCTCGGGGCGCCGACGCTCGAGAAGACCTCGATGGACGCGTCGACGACGCGACGGATCTCGGACGCCGACCAGCCCGTCTCGAGGTACGAGAAGTTGAACGCCTGGTGCATCTCGTCGGGTCGCACCCAGTCGGCGAGGCGGGAGAGCGGCTCGACCCAGGCCTCGGCGACCATGACCCGGTCGCCGGGGTACTCGTCGAGGACCTCGCGCCACGACCGGTAGATCTCGTGGACGCCGTCCTGCCCCCAGTAGGGCGGGGGAGCGGAGTCGCCCTGACCGCCGCCCATGCTGCCCGCCTCGGCCGGCGGGGTGTAGTCGGGCAGCCCCTCGGCCTTGATCATGCCGTGGGCGACGTCGACGCGGAAGCCGTCGACCCCGCGGTCGAGCCAGAAGCGCAGCACGGCGACGAACTGGTCGCGGACCCACGGGTCCGTCCAGTCGAGGTCGGGCTGCGACGAGTCGAAGAGGTGGAGGTACCACTGACCCGGGGTGCCGTCCGCCTCGGTGACGCGCGTCCAGGCGGGGCCGCCGAAGATGGACTCCCAGTTGTTGGGCGGCAGCTCGCCGTCGTCGCCTCGGCCGTCGCGGAAGAGGTAGTGGCCTCGCTCGACCGAGCCGGGCTCGGCGGAGAGCGCCGCCTGGAACCAGGCGTGGTCGGACGACGTGTGGTTCGGGACGACGTCGACGATGACCCGGAGGCCCAGCTCGGTGGCGCGGGCCCGGAGGGCGTCGAAGTCGGCGAGGCTGCCGAAGAGCGGGTCGACGTCGCGGTAGTCGGCTACGTCGTAGCCGGCGTCGCGCTGCGGGGAGCGGTAGAACGGCGACAGCCAGACGGCGTCCACGCCGAGGTCGGCGAGCGCGTCGAGTCGGGAGGTGATGCCCGGGAGGTCGCCGACGCCGTCGCCGTCCGAGTCGGCGAAGGATCGGGGATAGACCTGGTAGATGACGGCCGTACGCCACCATTCTCCGCCTCTCTCGGACGAGGCGGCGGTGGCTTCGACGGGGGAGACGGGTGCGTCGGTCTCGGAGTCTGCGGGGGCGTCGAGCGTGTCGCCCGTGGGCTCAGGTGAGGACATGCGCCCACGATACGGCAGGCCGCCGACCCTCCATCCGCTAGCGTGCAGGGACGACCCGACGACGATTGGCAGACCCGTGGACACTCCGCCCGATCCCCGAGTCGTCGACGATCCCGACGACGACGTCCCGTTCCCTCTCGCGCTCGGCACCAACGTCTTCGGCTGGACGGTCGGCGCGCCCACGGCGTTCGAGGTGCTCGACGTCTTCGTCGGCGACGGCGGCAGGATCATCGACACGGCCGACGTGTACTCGGCGTGGCTCCCGGGCAACGTCGGCGGCGAGTCCGAGACGATCATCGGTCGGTGGATCGCCCGACCGGGCAACCGCGACCGGGTGGTCCTGAGCACGAAGTGCGGACAGCACCCCGAGGCCCCCGGGCTCACCCGGGAGAGCATCCGGATGGCGATCGACGCCTCCCTGCGCCGTCTCCGCACCGACTACGTGGACTACTACTTCGCGCACTTCGACGATGACGAGACGCCCCTCGACGAGACCGTCGGAGCGCTCAGCGAGCTGGTGGACGAGGGGAAGATCCGCTACCCCGCCGCGTCGAACTACACGGGTGCGCGCCTCCGTCAGGCCCTCGCCATCGCCGACCGCGATGGCCTCCACCCCTTCGCCGCGGTCCAGGCCGCCTACAACCTGGTCCGTCGCGCCGACTACGAGGAGGACGTGCAGCCGATCGTCGATCACTTCGGCCTGGCGGTGCTCCCGCACTCGTCCCTGGCCAGCGGGTTCCTGACCGGCAAGTACCGCGGCGACGCGGGCCGGGGCGACTCCCCGCGGGGGAGCCGCGCGATGAGCTACGTCACGCCGAAGAACCTCGGCATCGTCGAGGTCCTCGTCGAGATCGCCGACCGACAGCGGGTCGCCCCCGGCGCGGTGGCGATCGCCTGGCTGGCCACCCGGCAGAACGTGATCGGCGCGCTGGCCAGCGCCCGCACCACGATCCAGCTCGAGGGGCTGCTCGACGCGGCCGGAGTCGAGTTCTCGGAGCGCGACCTCGCCGAGCTCGAGGCCGCGTCCGCACCGCGCGACTGATCCCGGTCAGCCCGGCGGAGTCGGTCCGCCGAGCGGCACGACGACCCGGGCGTCGCCGTCCCACCGGCGCGCGGACGTGAGCCGCGCCGTGGCGCCGTCGACCTCGGACTCCGAGAGCACCTCGAGAGCCCGGCCCAGCTGCTCGGGCGAGAGCCTCGAGGCGAGGGTGACGTGCGGAGTCCACCGGCCGGGAGCGCTGTGCTCGACCGGACCCGCGCCTCCCACCGACTCGTGGACCGTCCGGTGCAGGTCCAGCAGCGCGGAGGTGGCCACGACCCCGCGCGCCAGGACGAGCCCTCGCGGTCCACGGCCGAACACGACGAATCCTCCCCACTCGACGCTCACCGGCAGCCTCGAGAAGACGTCGAGGAGGCGCGGGTCGGCGCGGTCGTCGAAGCGCGCGGCCGCCGAGAGGGTCAGGTGCGGGGCGTTGGTGGCCCCGGTGTGGCCGGCGAGCGACGGGAGTCCCGCCTCGGCGAGGAGTCGCCAGTCGTCTCGGACGGCGGCGTCGGACGCGTCGTCGAGCAGGAGTTCGATGCTGTGCACCCGTCGATCCTGCGCCGTCCGCGGCGCGGGCGTCACCCGGTGCGCCGGTGGCGTGAGCAGCCTCCGGACTCTGCTAATATTGCCTGGTGCCAATCGGCCGCGACCAGATCGCGACTCGAAGGTCACGCCCCGATAGCTCAGTGGTAGAGCACTTCCATGGTAAGGAAGGGGTCGTCGGTTCAAACCCGACTCGGGGCTCTGGCTGTCACGATCTCGTCGAAGCGACATCCGACGAGGTCAGCAGCCTGCGGCGGGGTAGCTCAGTTGGTTAGAGCACACGGCTCATAATCGTGGTGTCGCGGGTTCGAGTCCCGCCCTCGCTACCGCAAGGCCCTCTTCGGAGGGCCTTCACCAGTTGCGGCCCGTGTCGGGCTCGGCCGTGTCGGGCTCGGCCGTGTCGGTCTCGCCCGCGCCGGTCTCCCGCACGTGTCGCTCAGCCGTCGGCGCTGAACCGGCCCGGGGCGCAGCGGCAGGGCATACCATGACGCATGCCTGAGAACGCGGATCCCGTCAGCATCCGCAGCATCGGAACGGCCGTCCCCGACACGGTGCTCCGACAAGACGACATCCGCGATCTGTTCCGCTCGCAACCCGGCCTCACCCGCCTGGGGACGCGCCTGGTCGGGGCGGTGTTCGACGCCGCCGCCATCGAGACGCGGCACACCGTGGTCGACGAGCTGGCCCTGGCGGCGACGCCGGCCGCCGCACCCGATACGGGGGTCGTGCCAGACCTCTCCGACGCGCACGATCCGGCTGCCGCACCCGACCCCGCGGTGGCCCCGGTGTTCGTCGACCCGACCACGCGCCGCATCCTCGATCCCAGCACGGGAACCCGCAACGACGTCTACGTGGCCCGGAGCCCCGCCCTGTTCGAGGCCGCGGCCCGTGACGCCCTGGATCGGGCCGAGGGCATCACCGCCGCCGACGTCACCCACGTGGTCACCGTCTCGTGCACCGGCTTCTTCGCTCCCGGTCCCGACTACCTGCTGGTCAGAGCCCTGGGCCTCGCCCCGACCACCCGCCGTCTGCACGTCGGCTTCATGGGCTGCTACGGGGCGTTCCCGGCGATGCGCTCGGCACGCGACACCTGTCTGGCCGATCCCGACGCCGTGGTCCTGATCGTCTGCGTCGAGCTCTGCACCCTGCACCTGCGCAGCTCGTCCGACCCGGACGTCGTCGTGGCCTCGTCCGTGTTCGCCGACGGGGCGGCGGCGGCGATCGTGACGGCCCGGCCCGCGCCTCCGGGGGTCGCCGTCCTCGACGTCGAGGCGCTCGAGACCGTGCTGACGCCGGTCGGCGAGGGCGACATGGCCTGGAGCATCGGCGACAGCGGTTTCGACATGGTGCTGAGCAGCTACGTGCCCCACATCGTCGAGGAGAACATCGACGGCGCGCTCGAGGCGCTCTGGGTCGACGGGTTGTCGGCCGACGACGTCGACCTCTGGGCTGTGCACCCCGGCGGCCGCAGCATCGTCGACCGCGTGCAGACCCGGCTCGAGCTGCGCGACGACCAGGTGGCGGCGTCGCGTCGGGTCCTGCGCGACGTCGGCAACATGTCGAGCGCGACGGTCCTGTTCGTGATGCGCGAGGCGCTCGAGAGCGAGGGAGGCGCGTGGTCGTCCACCGCGCCTCCTCGACCCCAGCGCATGGTCGCCATGGCCTTCGGGCCCGGGCTGACCGTCGAGACCGGCTCGTTCCGCAGCCGGACGGCCTGATGGCGTCTCCGACGGATCCGGGCCGCATCGACCTCGGACGGCGTGACGAGGCGCTGCTCGAGCTGATGGACGACCCCGACTGCGACCTCGGTCTGCTGCAGCGCACCTACGGGGTGTTCCCGCTCGTGAACGGCGTCGTCGCGGGCTGGGGTCGGGTGTATCGCGAGCGCCTCCGTCCGCTGCTGTCGGCGGAGTGCGAGACCCGCCTGCTCGATCTGGGTTCGGGCGGGGGAGACGTCGCCCGCGGGCTCGTCCGGCGCGCCGCCCGCGACGGGCTCCGCCTGCACGTGACGGCCGCCGACCCCGACGGCCGCGCTCACGACTGGGCGTCGGCCCGTCCTGCGCCGGGAGTCGACTACCGTCGCGCCTCGAGCGGCGACCTCGTCGCCGCGGGCGAGACCTTCGACGTCGTGGTGTCGAACCACGTGCTGCACCACCTCGACCGCGCGGCCCGCGACGCGGTTCTGGCCGACAGCGAGCTGCTCGCCCGTCGCCTCGTCGTGCACTCCGACATCCGGCGGGCACGAGCCGCCTACGCCGCCTACTGGCTGGGCACGCTGCCGCTCGCGCGCCGGTCGTTCGTCCGCACCGACGGCTTGCGGTCCATCCGGCGGAGCTTCAGCGCAGACGAGCTCCGCGCCGTCGCGCCGGCCGGTTGGCAGGTCGTCCCTCGCGAACCGTTCCGGCTCTGGCTCGTGCGCGAGAGCGGCGACCGACGATGATCCGCATGCACGACGTCGCCGTGGTCGGCGGCGGGCCGGTCGGGGTCTTCGCCGCGGCCCTGCTCGCGAGCCACGGACTCGACGTGGTCGTCTGGGAACGCCGCACCGCGCCTCCCGGGCACTCCCGTGCCATCGGCATCCACCCGCCGTCGCTGCACGCCTTCGACGAGCTCGGGCTCGCCGACCGGGTCGTCGCGGGCTCGGTGCCGATCGGCCGGGCCGAGGCCCGTGGGTCGGGTCGGACGCTCGGCACCCTGACCTTCGACCGCGCCGACCGGCGCTTCCCGTTCGTCGCCGCGCGACCGCAGTCCGAGACGGAGGCCCTGCTGCGGGAGCGTCTGGACGATCTCTCGCCGGGGGCGCTCCGGCTCGGGGTGGAGCTGACGGGGCTCGAGCAGACCGCCGAGCACGTGCTGCTGCGCGGTGTCGGGTCCCACGGCCCGGTCGAGGCGGCCGCCCGCTTCGTCGTCGCCGCCGACGGGGCCCGGAGTCCCGTGCGCCGACTGGTCGGCATCTCCGCACCGGTCACCGAGCGCGGCGACCACTACGTCATGGCGGACCTCCGCGACGACACGGGCGACGGCGAGACGGCCGTCGTGAACGTCGAGCGGGCCGGGGTCGTCGAGTCGTTCCCGTTGCCCGGAGGCGTGCGCCGCTTCGTGGCGGCGGTCGCGGAGCCCGCGGGCGTCCCGTCGGGCGGGCGGGCCGATGAGGCGGCGGCCGAGACGGTCGCGCGTCTCGTGCGGGAACGGACCGGCGCCACCGTCGACGCGGCGACCGCCACGATGACCAGCGCGTTCTCGGTGCGCACCCGCCTCGCCACGTCGACGGTGTCCGGCCGGGTCGTGCTCATCGGCGACGCCGCCCACGAGATCAGCCCGATCGGCGGTCAGGGGATGAACCTCGGGTGGCTCGACGCCCAGGCCCTCGTCCCCGTTCTGCGACGGGCGCTCCGCAGCGCGGGAGGGCGCCGACTCGACCCCGGGGCCTTCAGCGGCCACCAGGAGGCGCGGCGCCGGTCCGCGAGGAGGGCCGCCGGTCAGGCGCGCCTCAACACCGCCCTCGGACGCCCCTGCGGCGCGGGTGCGTCGGTCGTGCGGCAGGCGGGCCTGAGAGTCGCACTGGGGCTGCCCAGCGCCAGCCTGCTCGCCGCGACGTACGCCATGCGCTTCGCCTGACGCCTCGGTCGGGCCCGCAGGCGCCGTCCGAGACGGTCGGCGCCGCATCGAGGAGGCGCGCCGTCAGACCGTGAGAGCCGCCCCGCCCACCGCGAGCTGCGCCACGAGCAGCAGCGCCGCGAGCATGATCAGCCGGAAGAGCAGGCGGGTCGATCCGCCTCGGAGCACGGCGACCGCGCCGACCACGGCGATGCCGACGACGACCGAGGCTCCGGCGACGGCGAGCGCGGCCGAGGCGCCCGGGGTGGATTCCCCGCGCCACAGCGTCTGCCCGGCGAGCGACAGGAGCGCGCCCGCCGCCAGCGCCGCGAAGGCGACGAGCCCCGCTCGGGCGCGACCGAGCCGGTGCGGCAGG
>NZ_BJUV01000022.1 GCF_007988805.1 Frigoribacterium faeni
CTGACGAGCGAAGCAAAGTCCCCCCGCCCCTCCCCCTGCTGACGAGCGAAGCGAAGTCCCCCACCTCAGGTGACGAGCGAAGCGACGTCACCCCCACGTGCAACCGGTACCTGGCGGCAAGAACCCCCCGCCCCCGCCAGGTACCGGCCGCACGTCGGCGGAGCCGACCAGACCCGTACGACGACAAATCCCCCCGTTCATCGTTGGATGAACAGGGGGATCCGATTTGTCGTGCACCCCCTCGGACTTGAACCGAGAACCCACTGATTAAGAGTCAGTTGCTCTGCCAATTGAGCTAGAGGTGCGCGCCGCGGTATGCCCCGCAACGAGGATCAACATTAGCATGACTTTCGACCCACTCAGAACACCCGGGCGTCGTGCGGCGCCCGCAGAACGGAGCACCATGTCCATCAAGCTCGAGAAGGGCGCTCCGGCGCCGTCGTTCACCCTCGACGACGAGAACGGTTCGCCCGTGTCTCTCGCCGACTACTCCGGCCGGAAGGTCATCGTGTACTTCTACCCGGCGGCGTCCACGCCGGGGTGCACGACCGAGGCGTGCGACTTCCGCGACAACATCAACTCGCTGAAGTCCTCGGGCTATCAGGTGCTGGGCGTCTCGAAGGACGCCCCGGCGGCCCTGCGGACGTTCAAGGAGGAGCAGGGCCTGAACTTCCCGCTGCTGAGCGACCCCGAGCTGACCGTGCACGAGGCGTACGGCGCGTACGGCGAGAAGAACAACTACGGGCGCATCGTCACCGGGACGATCCGGTCGACGTTCGTCGTCGACGAGCAGGGCGCGGTCCAGCTGCCGCTCTACAACGTGAAGGCCACGGGCCACGTCGCGTCGCTGCGGAAGAAGCTCGGGCTCGACTGAGCCTGGACCGCGCCGGTCTCAGTAGGTGCGGGGCGGCACGTCGTCGCGGCGCGACGTGGCCGCCACCACCTGCGGCACGAGCAGGAGGACGACGACGACCACGGCGGGAACGATGAGCCAGAGGCCGATGGAGGCGTTGGCGAAGGCCCCCTGCAGGCTCCCGATCCCGACGGCGAACTGCAGCACCTGCCAGACGATGGCGGCGCCTCTGATCCAGGCGCGACCCCGGAGCGTGCCGACGACGATGGAGCCGATCCAGGCGGCCGCGATGAGGGTGAGCACGAGGACGGCGACCGCGGAGGCGTACGACGAGGGCTGCGCCACGACGAGCTCGACGAGCAGGTAGCCGGCGGCGGCGGCCACCACGGCGAACTCCGCGGCGAGCAGCACGACGAGCACCCAGAGCAGCGCGGGACGCCGGGGGGCGGTGGACCGATCGGTCGGCGTTCCGGGGTCGTTCTCGCCTGTTCCGCTCATGCGTGGCCCTCCACAAAATCCTTGATTTGGCCGTACCAGTATGGGACCATATTCGAGGTCGAAGTGACGTGCACATCGCGGTGCGCGCCTCCCGAATTCTTTCTCTTTCCCCCATCCGGAACCTGGTGCTTCGCTGCGCCGGTTCAGCATTTTAAGGAGTACCCATCGATGGATTGGCGTGACAAAGCCGCCTGCTTGACCGCTGACCCGGAGCTGTTCTTCCCCGTGGGGAACACCGGCCCGGCGGTCGATCAGATCGACAAGGCCAAGACCGTCTGCGGTCGCTGCACCGTCACCGAGACGTGCCTGCAGTACGCGCTCGAGACGAGCCAGGACTCGGGCGTCTGGGGTGGCCTGAGCGAGGACGAGCGCCGCGCCCTCAAGCGTCGCGCCGCTCGCGCCCGCCGCGCCAGCTGACCCCGCGTCCACGACGAGGCCGGTTCCTTCGGGAGCCGGCCTCGTCGGCGTTCACGGCTGGGTGAGCCAGCGGAACGGGATCTCGATGGTGACCTCGGTGCCGCTGCCCACGAGGGTGTGCCAGTCGATGGTGCCGCCCAGCTCGCCCTGGATGAGGGTGCGCACGATCTGCGTGCCGAGTCCGGAGCCGACCTTGCCCTCGGGGAGCCCGACGCCGTTGTCGCGGACCTTGACCGTGAGCTGCTCGTCGTCGCGCTCGGCGACGATCTCGACCTCGCCGTCGCGTCCGTCGAGGCCGTGCTCGACCGCGTTGGTCACGAGCTCGGTGAGCGCGAGGGCGAGCGGCGTGGCGTACTCGCTCGGCAGCGCGCCGAAGCTCCCGACGAGGGCGGGCCGGACCGTCGTGTTGTGACTCGACGCCACCTCGGCGATGAGCATCAGCACGCGGTCGAACACCGTGTCGAAGTCGACGTTCTGGCTGAGCCCCTCGGAGAGCGTGTCGTGGACGACCGCGATCGAGGCGACCCGGCGCATCGCCTGGGTCAGCGCCTCGCGCGCCACGTCGGTGTGCGTGCGTCGGGCCTGGATGCGCAGCAGCGAGGCGACGGTCTGCAGATTGTTCTTGACCCGGTGGTGGATCTCGCGGATCGTGGCGTCCTTCGTGATGAGCTCGCGCTCCTGGTGACGCAGCTCAGTCACGTCGCGGCAGAGGACGATCGCGCCCATCCGCTCGCCGCGGTCGCGGAGCGGGATCGCCCTGAGCGAGACCGTGACGCCGCGAGCCTCGATGTCGGTGCGCCACGGCGCCCGTCCGGTGACGACGAGCGGCAGGGACTCGTCGATCACGAGCTTGCCCTGGAGGAGTCCGGTCGTGACCTCGGCGAGGGACTCGCCCTCGAGCTCGCCGTCGAAGCCCATGCGGTTGAAGGCCGACAGCCCGTTCGGACTGGCGAACGTGACCGTCCCGTCGACGTCGAGACGGAGGAGGCCGTCGGACGCCCGGGGCGCGCCGCGGCGGGGGCCGGTCGGGGCGCCGAGATCGGGGAAGTCGCCGGCGGCGATCATGGCGAACAGGTCGTTCGCGCATTGGTTGAAGGTCAGCTCCTGGCGGCTCGGCGTCCGGGCCTCGCTGAGGTTCGTGTGCCGGGTGATGACGGCGATGGGGGCGTCGGTGACGTCGGGCCGGCTGGCGCCGAGGCGACGGAGGACGGGCACGGCGCGGACCCGGGTCGGAGTCTCCTCGTACCAGTCGGGTGCGGCCGAGTCGACGATGCGGGTCGACGTGAACGCCTGATCGATCTGCACGCGCCACTCGGGGCGGACCTCCTGTCCGACGAAGTCGCGGTAGAAGAGCGTCGCGCTGCTGGACGGTCGCGCGTGGGCGACCGCCACGAAGCTCCCCGTCTGCGTGGGCACCCAGAGGACCATGTCGGCGAAGGCGAGATCGGCCAGGAGCTGCCAGTCGCCGACGAGCAGATGCAGCCATTCGACGTCCGCCTCGCTGGAGCGGCCCTGGGCGAGAACGAGATCACTGAGCGTCGACACCGACCCAGTCTAGGTCGGTCGTCCGGCGGCCCGGGAACCGTCCGCTCCCCCGGTTCGTCGGACGGACTTCTCCACACGGCGTCATAAATCTCGCAATTCCATACCGGATGTCATATGTTGAGTGCGACCCGAGCCTCATCCACGAAAGTTCGAGCACCATGTCACGCTCCTCACGAGCCCCTTCCTCTCCCATCCCCACCTCCCCCGACGACGGCGGAGGCGGGCCGACCACCACCGAGAGCCCCGAGTCGGACCGTCACCTCCGGGCCGTCCCCGGTTGCGGGGTCCTCTCGGCGGCGTCCCCCGACCCGTTCTCGGGGAGCACGCGGCCGATCACCGCCGCCGAGGCGGTCGAGGCTCTCGCTCGGTCGGTCCTGGAGGTCCTGGCCGGCGCCCGGGATCTCGAGCAGCTCTCACGCTGGGTCACGGCGGACGTGTACGCCCTGCTCCAGCGCCGGGTCCGCCTGTCGGCCCGTGCCCGGATGGCCCACGGCATCCGGGCCTATCGCCCGATCCTGAGGCTGGGGCCCGTGCGCGTCACCGAGCCCTCGCCCGGAACGGTCGAGGCCGTCGTCGTCGTGCACGGACGGGGGCGCAGCCGCGCCGTCGCGGTCCGGCTCGAGACGACGCGCGGGCGGTGGCGGGCCTGCGCCCTTCACGTCATCTGAACGACGGGTCGCCGCAGACAACGGAGGCGCATCCACCGGGGTGGATGCGCCTCCGTCCTGACCTCACGGCTCTCGCCGGGCTACTTCTTGCCGGCCGCCCGACGCTCGGCGCGGTTGACCGGGGCGGCGCCGTCTTCTCCGCCGGTCTTCTGACCGAAGGCTCCGGTGGTGGACGCGGCGGGCGACGTCCCGCTCGCCGCACGGGCCGCGGCGACCTCGGGGGCGGCGTTCCGCTCGGCGGAGTCCTGCTGACGCTGGGCGCGGGCCGTGGCCGCCTTCTCGAGACGACCCTTCTGGTCGCGCACCTCGACCTCGCCGTCGATGTTCGGAGCGGAGTACTCGAGCGCGGGCGGAGCCTGCTCGCTGCCGAGACCCTTGGCCGCGATGACGGGCGCCTTCTCGGAACCCACCTGGCCCTGCACCTCGACCTCGAGGTTGAAGAGGAATCCGACGGACTCCTCGCGGATCTGCCCCATCATGCTCTGGAACAGCGCGTAGCCCTCCCGCTGGTACTCGACGAGGGGGTCGCGCTGGGCCATGGCCCGCAGACCGATGCCGTCCTTCAGGTAGTCCATCTCGTAGAGGTGGTCGCGCCACCGGCGGTCGATCACCGACAGCACGACGCGTCGCTCGAGCTCGCGCATCGCCGGCTCGCCGAGGGACTCCTCTCGGGCCCGGTAGGCGACCTTGGCGTCCGAGAGGATCTCCTGACCGAGGAACGCGCGGGTGGCCTTGCCCTTCGACCCGGCCTCGGTGATCACCTCGTCGATCGTGATCGAGATCGGGTACAGGGTGCGGAGCTCGGTCCACAGGGCGTCGAGGTCCCAGTCGTCGGGGCTGCCTTCGCCGGTGTGCTGGTCGATGACCTCGTTCACGACGTCGTCGAGGAACTTCGACGCGCGGTCCTGGAGGTCGTCGCCCTCGAGGATGTGGCGACGGTCGCCGTAGATCGCCTCGCGCTGACGATTCAGGACATCGTCGTACTTCAGGACGTTCTTGCGGATCTCGGCGTTGCGCGACTCGACCTGCGACTGCGCCGAGCGGATGGCGCGCCCCACGATCTTGTTCTCGATGGCGAGGTCGTCGGGGACGTTGCCGCGGCCCATGAGGGATTCGGCGGCGCCGGAGTTGAACAGACGCATGAGGTCGTCGGTCAGCGACAGGTAGAAGCGGCTCTCGCCGGGGTCGCCCTGACGTCCGCTCCGGCCTCGCAGCTGGTTGTCGATTCGGCGCGACTCGTGGCGCTCGGTGCCGAGCACGTAGAGTCCACCGGCCTCGATCACCTTCTCGGCCTCGCTCTGGACGGCCTCCTTCTGGGCAGCGAAGACGTCGTCCCAGGCGGACTCGTACTCCTCCGGAGTGTCCACGGGGCTCAGGCCCTTGGCGTTCATCTCGGCCACGGCGAGGAACTCGGCGTTGCCGCCGAGCATGATGTCGGTGCCTCGACCGGCCATGTTCGTCGCCACGGTGACCGCGCCGGCGCGCCCGGCCTGGGCGACGATGGCGGCCTCACGAGCGTGGTTCTTGGCGTTCAGCACCTCGTGCTTCACGCCCTTCTTCGCCAGAAGGCGCGACAGGTACTCGCTCTTCTCGACGCTCGTCGTGCCGACCAGGACCGGCTGGCCCTTCTCGTGCCGCTCGACGATGTCCTCGACGACCTGGTCGAACTTGGCCGTCTCGTTCTTGTAGACGAGGTCGGTCTGATCGATGCGCTGCATCGGGCGGTTCGTCGGGATCGGGACGACGCCGAGCTTGTAGGTGCTCATGAACTCGGCGGCCTCGGTCTCGGCCGTGCCCGTCATGCCCGAGAGCTTCTTGTAGAGGCGGAAGTAGTTCTGCAGGGTGACGGTGGCGAGGGTCTGGTTCTCGGCCTTGACCTCGACGCCCTCCTTCGCCTCGATGGCCTGGTGGATGCCCTCGTTGTACCGGCGGCCGCTGAGGATGCGGCCCGTGTGCTCGTCGACGATGAGGACCTCGCCGTTGATGACCACGTAGTCCTTGTCGCGCTTGAAGAGCGCGTCGGCCTTGATCGCGTTGTTGAGGAACGAGATGAGCGGCGTGTTCGCGGACTCGTAGAGGTTGTCGATGCCGAGGTAGTCCTCGACCTTCTCGATGCCGGGCTCGAGCACGCCGACGGTGCGCTTCTTCTCGTCGACCTCGAAGTCGACGCCGGACACGAGTCGACGGGCGATCGTGGCGAACTCGGCGAACCAGCGGTTCGCCTCGCCGCTCGCCGGGCCCGAGATGATCAACGGGGTGCGGGCCTCGTCGATGAGGATCGAGTCGACCTCGTCGACCACCGCGAAGAAGTGCCCGCGCTGCACCATGTCCTGCGACTGCCAGGCCATGTTGTCGCGCAGGTAGTCGAAGCCGAACTCGTTGTTCGTGCCGTACGTGATGTCGGCGGCGTACTGCTCGCGACGCTGAGCCGGGGTCTGACCGGCGAGGATGCAGCCCGTGGTCATGCCGAGGGCGCGGAAGACACGGCCCATCAGCTCGGACTGGTAGCTCGCGAGGAAGTCGTTGACCGTGATGACGTGCACGCCCCGGGACGCGATGGCGTTCAGGTAGGCGGCCGTCGTGGCGACCAGGGTCTTGCCCTCACCCGTCTTCATCTCGGCGATGTTGCCGAGATGGAGCGCCGCCCCGCCCATCAGCTGGACGTCGAAGTGACGCAGACCCAGGGTGCGCTTGGACGCCTCGCGCACGGCGGCGAAGGCCTCGGGCAGCAGGTCGTCGAGGGACTCGCCGGCGGCGTAGCGCTCGCGGAGCTCGACGGTCTCGTTCTTGAGCTCGTCGTCGGTGAGGGTGGTGAAGTCGTCCTCGAGCTCGTTGACGGCCTTGGCATACGCCTTCAGCCTGCGGAGGGTTCGACCCTCGCCGACGCGAAGGACCTTCTCGAGAACGTTGGCCACCGGTACTCCCTGTGATTCGGTCGAGCGCGCGGGGGGAGCCGCACGCCCCGTGAGGCGGGTCCGAAGGGCCCCGCCGGGAACGGCTCGACCCGCGGACGGACGAGCACAGAATGGTAACAAGACTAGCGGCCGCGGTCCTGGGAACCGACAGATTCGACATCCTGTCGCGTTCCCGGACCGCGGCCGCGTCACCTGCTCCGGATCGCGGACCTCAGAGCGCGAGGCCGGCGCGGAGCGCCGTGGCCGCCTCCTGCAGATCCGGTGCGGTCTGGTCGAGGCCGATGACGCCGTAGTCCCAGCCCTTTCGCCGGTAGACCACGCTCGGCCGATCGGTCTCGGAGTCGATGAACAGGTAGAAGTCGTGTCCGACGAGCTCCATGTAGTAGAGCGCATCGTCGACGGTCATGGGGGTCGACGAGAAGACCTTCGTGCGGATGACGACGGGCGAGTACTCCTCTTCGACCTCGGTCTCGCCCTCGTCGGCGACGACGGCGATCGAGCCGGTCCGCACGGCGTCCAGCGTCTCGGCGGCCGCCGGGGTGACGCCGTGCGTGCTGAAGTCGGCGGTGGCCGCTTCGCGGAGCGACGTGGGACGGTGCTGACCCCGGTGGACCTTCTTGCGGTCCTTCGCGCGCCGCACCCGCTCGAGGAGCCGGGCGATGGCGAGGTCGAAGGCGACGTACTTGTCGCCTGCGGTGGACTCGGCCCGAACGAGGGGTCCCGGTCCGATGAGCGTGATCTCGACCCGGTCGTCCCCGGCCTGCCCGCTGGACTTCTCGTGATGTCTCGAGACCTTGATCTCGAGTGCCAGTGCCTTCGTGGCGAGCTGCGCCACCTTGTCGGCCTTGTCAGTGGCGTAGTCGCGGAAACGATCGGTGATGCCGACGTTTCGACCCGTGACGGAAATTTCCATGACGACCTCCTTTGGCTATCGACGTGCCGCCTGTCAGCCAGGCGGATGTGCTTTCACGCCTTTCGCACCACCGTAACGGTGCGGGCACCTCCTGGTAACCCCCGCGCCACCGCGTCGTGCCACGCCCAGGCGATTCAGATCTGCGACCCGGTCGACGGCGTGGACGCGACGCAGGCGGCGCCCAGCACGTGGGCGCCGCGTTCCGTGAGCGCGCGCTGGGCCTCGAGCAGCGTCGAACCCGTGGTCACGACGTCGTCGACGATCACCACCCGACGGCCCGTCAGGTCGGCACGGCAGCGAAGCGTGCCCTGCCGTTCGCGCTGACGCTGGACGCGATCGAGGCGCTTCTGCGGCCCGCCGCCGCCGACGGACACGAGGAGGCGCGGGTCGGGACCCAGCCCCGCGTCACGCAGCAGGATGCCCATGGGGTCGTACCCGCGCCTCCTCAGCCCGGACGCCGACGCCGGGACGGGCACCACCAGGCTCGCTCCCGTCCCCGGGGCGTCGACCTCGGCGAGCGCCGCCCGGAGGGCGGGGGCGAGCCGGGGACCGAGCCGGAGCCGACCCTGCTGCTTGAAGGCGACCACGACGCGGCGCACCTCGAACCGGTACTCGAGCCCCCACGCGACGGTCAACCCGCTCGTCAGGTCGCGGGTGCCGACCGTCGGCACGAGCCGCCGCCGACAGTCGACGCAGAGCTCGACGTCGGGCCGACCGCAGCCGGCGCAGGCGATCGGCGAGACGACGGAGAGGGCTTCACGGAGGACGCTTCGACAGGACATGCCGACAGGCTGCCGGAGGTCGACCCGGCGGCCGTCGGATCGGCGGACCGTTCCACCGACGGAGGTCGCGCCGGTCGTCTGTGGAGGGAGCCCGGCGGCCGGCTCAGCGCTGGGTCGCGAGCAGGTCCGCCCGGATGCCGGTGTCCTGCCAGCTGCTGCCGCGCGGCTCGAGCACGGTGCCGTCGGCGGTGAGCACCTGCAGCCTCGTGACGCCGTTGCCGCCGACGATCGTGGTGGGGTCGCCCGGGGGTCTGCCCCGCGTGGCCGCCGGGCCGCCGACCTCGGACAGGGTGACCTGGGGCTCGTCGTCGGCCCGGGTGAGCACGGCGATGGACGACTGGTCGGCCCAGGTGGCGTCGAGGGGCTCACCGGTCGGGGCGGCGAGCTCGAGAGGGGCGCCGAGTCCGGTCGGCGTGCCCTCGGCGTCACGGACGACCGCGGCGACCAGGAGCCGGGCGTCGCCGTCGTCGTCGAGGAGGGCGAGGACGCGCGTCCCGTCGCGCGAGACCCGGAACGTGACGACGTCGGTGCCCGCGGGGAGCGACGACGTCACCGGGTGGACCCTGCCGTCCGGGCCGACGGCCTGGACGCCCTTCGGATCGGACGACGGCGTGCTCCAGACGTACCCGGCGTCGTCGAGCGACGGCGCGGCGAGGCCGGGGCGGCGGTCCACGACCCGGCTGCTCCCGTCGGCGCGGACGACGACGCTGCCCTGCGCCGTGCCCACGGCGGCCGAGGTCTGGTCGCCGGCCAGCTCGATCGACGTCGGCTCGAGACCCGCCACGGCGGACGAGAGCCCCGGGAGCTCGCTCACCGAGCTCCGCGAGGCGAAGCCCAGGACGCCGTCGGCGAGCACCAGGGGACGGGCGTCGACGGTCGGGTCGCGCAACGGCGACGCGGGCCCCAGATCGGGCACGTCGAGGACGGTGGACTCGACGCTGAGCTCGACCGCCGTGATCGTCGCCACGGTGGAGAAGCTCGCGAGGAGCTGCGCCTGCATGCGGGCCCGGGCGTCGTCGCCTGCGCCGAGGGCGTCGGCGGTGAGGTCGACCCGTGCCGTGCCGTCGTCGACCGTGATCGCCGTGAGCGAGAGCCGGGTGCCGTCGGGGAACGCCGAGACGACGGCCCCCTGCAGCCAGGACGACGGCCCGTCGAGCAGCGCCGACGCGATCCGCGTGCTGGTGGAGGACCGGGCCAGGAACCAGCGTTCGTCGGGCACCAGGTACGTGTAGGTCGGATCGTAGAAGTACACCGAATGCGACCGGAAGACCGACTGGAACGTGGCCGGGGTGAGCACGATCCCGTCGGGCGCCTCGCTGAGCCGCCACTGGCCGTCCTCCTGGACGAACGCGTAGTCGAGGGTGGTGGGCACGGACGACGTCGCCGGCGTGTAGTGCCCGCTGTCGTCGACCGTGGCCGAGCCGACGAAGGTGTAGTCGAGCTCGTCGTCGGCGACCCGCGTGATCGTCCCCGTCCCCGGGCGGACGGTGACGTTGGCGCGAGGGTCCCACGAGTCGGCGAACCCCGAGGAGAGGAACTGCCGGGCCACCGCGTAGTCGTTCTGCGGACCCGTGCCCGCGGCGAGGAACCCGTTGAGCAGCTGCTCCTGCGAGCTGTCGACCGCGGGACCGTTCGGCGTGTAGACCACGTCGCTGTCGACGACGTCGTTCGTGATCGGCTCGCCCTGCTGGACGCTGCCGCTGTCGGGGATGGCCGCGCAGCCCGTCAGGACCGCGAGCACCGCGGCGAGAGCCGCCGCGGTCGCCCGGCGTCGGGATCGGTCAGACATGGGCGTCGTCCTCGTCGTCGGGCACGGTGCCCGCCCAGGGCTCGCCCGAGACCACGTCGTCGGGGTCGTCGGCGGGGCGGACGGGGAGGGGATGGGTCGTCAGGGCGCCGCCGACCGTCCGGGGCAGGGTCACCACGAAGCGGCTCCCCTCCCCGACGCGGGACCAGACGTCGATCCGGCCGCCGTGCAGCGCGGCGTCCTCGCGGCTGATGGCGAGGCCGAGCCCGGTGCCGCCGATGGTCCGCCGCCTGGAGGGGTCCGCCCGCCAGAAGCGGTCGAACACGCGCTCGGCGTCGGCGGCCGTCATCCCGACCCCGCGGTCCCGGACGGCGATGGCCACGGCGTCCGGGTCGGAGTCGACCTCGATCGTGATGGGGCGTCCCTCTCCGTGCTCGATGGCGTTGCCCAGGAGGTTGCGGAAGATGCGACGGAGTCGCCGGGCGTCGACCTCGGTCTCGAAGTAGCCGCCGTGCGCGACGATGTCGATCCTGCTGCCCGTCTCGAGCGCCAGCGGCTCGTACTCGGCCACGCCGTCCTCGACGAGGCGCACGAGCACGATGCGCTCGAGCTCCAGCTCGACCGCGCCGGCATCGAAGCGCGAGATCTCCAGCAGGTCGGCGAGCAGCAGCTCGAACCGGTCGACCTGGGTGTGCAGCAGCTCGGTGGTCCGGGCCGCCGAGGGCGTGAACGCCCCGCGCTGGTCGTACAGGACGTCGCCGGCCAGGCGGATCGTGGTGAGCGGCGTGCGCAGCTCGTGCGAGACGTCGCTGACGAAGCGCTGCTGGAGACGCGAGAGCTCGGCGAGCTGCGAGATCTGACGCTGCATGGCGTCCGCCATGCCGTTGAACGACCGGCCGAGGGTCGCGACCACGTCCTCGCCCTTCTCGGGGATGCGCTCCTCGAGATGCCCGGCGGCGATCTTCTGACTCGTCTCGGCGGCGAGGCGGACCGGCCCGACGACGAGCCGCACGACCGCGTACGTGATGACGCCGATCAGCACCACGAGCGCGATCGAGCCGATCGCGAGCGTGCGCTGCATGAGGGCGAGGGTCGCCTCGGCATCGGCGAGGTCGTAGACGAGATAGAGCTCGTACTGGCCCGCGGTGGGCACCTGCAGGGTGGAGCCGACGGCGATCCCCGGCGCCGTGCCTCCGGAACCGGACGTCAGCGACACCGGCTGGAGGGCGAGCGACCCGGTGTCGGACGCCACCTGCTCGCGGAGCTCCGGCGTGACGACCGATGCCGGGAAGTCGGGGCTGGCGATGTTCTGGATCGTCCGCGCCGTCGTCTGCCCCGGCGTGCGGAGGATCGCGATCCTGGTGCCGCCGGGGCTCGAGGTGGAGCCGAGGATCGCGCTCTGCGCCTCGTTCTGCAGCGAATCGAGCTCGACCTGGTCGGCGTCCTCGGTCGCGGTCGCGGAGTCGAAGATGTTCTGGGCGAGCAGCGTCGCGCGGAGCGACTCGGACTGCACCTGGTCGCGGCGCTGGTCGTAGAGGTTGGCGCCGATGCTCACCGAGATCGAGGCGGCGATGATCGACGCGCCGACGCCGGCCAGCACGACGGTCAGGGCCACGGTGCGGAGCTCCAACGAGGACCGCCAGACGTGCGCCAGACGCTGCCCCCCGGCCACGAGCCGCCTCGACCGCGCACCCGGCAGGGCCAGCCGCGGGGAGGTCATCGGACCGCGCGCCTCGCCGGGCCGGGCCGGGCGCGGTCGGATCGCATGGCGCTACGCGCTCGCGCCGGCGCGGTAGCCGACGCCGCGGACGGTCGTGACGATGCGCGGGTTGTCGGGGTCGTGCTCGACCTTGGCCCTCAGCCGCTGGACGTGCACGTTCACCAGACGGGTGTCGGCCTTGTAGTGGTAGCCCCAGACCTGCTCGAGCAGCATCTCGCGGGTGAACACCTGCTGGGGCTTGGACGCCAGGGCCAGCAGCAGCTCGAACTCGAGCGGGGTCAGCGAGATGGCCGTCTCACCGCGGCGGACCTCGTGAGCCGCCACGTCGACCCTCAGGTCGCCGACGGTCAGGACGTCGTTGGTGGGCTCGGTCGCCGGACGGAGCCGCGTGCGGATCCGGGCGACGAGCTCCTTCGGGTTGAACGGCTTGACGACGTAGTCGTCCGCGCCGGACTCGAGCCCCTTGACCACGTCGACCGTGTCGCCCTTGGCGGTCAGCATGATGATCGGGACGCCGCTCTCGGCCCGGATCGCCGTGCAGACCTCGAGGCCGTCCATGCCGGGCAGCATCAGGTCGAGCAGGACGAGGTCGGGGGTCGAGTTGCGGAACGCGTCGAGGGCGGCGCTGCCGTCGCTGCAGAAATGGGGTTCGAACTCGTCGGCGCGGAGGACGATGCCGATCATCTCGGCGAGAGCGGGGTCGTCGTCCACCACCAGGATGCGCGGGGTCATGGTCTCCGTCTTCGGCTGGGCCGCTCGGGAGGCGGCACGTCGAACCAGATTAGTGCAGGAGGCGCGCTCGGCTGGCACCCCGGCCCCCGCTGTGAAAACATGGCAGCACTCGCGAGGACGACCTCGCGTGCGGACCACCGGGGGAGCACATGACCGATCCGAACGGCTGGGCCGCTCCGGGCGGCGGCGACGAGCCACGCTGGGGCGAGCGCCTCCCACCCGTCGCGCCGCCTCCGGCCGGCGCCCCGTCGCCCCGACCGGCCCCGGGACCCGGACCGCTGCCTCCGCATCAGGGCGGCTGGGCCCCGCCGCCGAAGCCGGGGCTCGTCCCTCTCCGCCCCCTGACCTTCGGCGAGATCCTCGGGGCCGCGTTCCAGGTCTTCCGTCGCAATCCGCGCACGACGTTCGGCACCTCGCTCCTGGCTCAGGTGGTGATCGCCGTCGTGACCGCCGTCGTCGTGGGAGCCGCCACCTTCGCCGCCCTCGGCCGGATCGACTCCGCACGCGAGTCGGACCTCGAGACCGTCACGGCGGGTGCCGTCGCGGTCATCCTCCTCTCGGCCCTCGTCCCCGCCGCGCTCTCGATCGTGGTCGGCTCGGTGCTGCAGGGGCTCTTCGTGCTCGAGACGTCGCGGCAGATCGTCGGCGAGCGCCTCCGGCTCGGCGGCCTGCTCACCCTCGCGCGCGGACGGATCGGCGCCCTGATCGGCTGGTCCGCCCTCGTGGCTCTGGCGAGCGCCGTCGCCCTCGGCGTCGTGGTCGGCGTCGTCGCCCTCGGCGTCTCGATCGGATCCGGCCCGAGCATCGCCGTGGGCATCATCGCGGGCCTGCTCGCGGGGCTCGGCGCGACCGCCCTCGGGGTGTGGCTGAGCGTCCAGCTCTGCCTGGTGCCGAGCGTGCTCCTGCTCGAGCGGACGACCCTCCGCGCCGCCGTGGCCCGCTCCTGGACCCTCGTCCGCGGGTCGTTCTGGCGCACCTTCGGCGTCGTCGCGCTCGTCCTCGTCATGGTGCAGGTCGCGGCCCAGGTCGTGGCCACGCCGTTCTCGATCCTGTTCGCCCTGCTCGGCGGGGCGTTCGCCCCCACGGGCGACACCCTCGACCCGACGTCGCTCGTCGTGACGGGCGTCGGCTACCTCGTCACGATCCTGGCCACGTCCGTCGTGACCGCGATCGGCGCGGTCGTCCAGTCCGCCTCCACCGGCCTCGTCTACGTCGACCGTCGGATCCGCCTCGAGGGCCTCGACCTCGAGCTCGTGCGCTTCGTCGAGCGGCGTGGCGACGGGGTGACCGACCAGCCCGACCCGTACCGCACGCCCGCGCGGCACGACCCCTCCCCCGACGCACGACCCGAGGCGCCGCACCGGTGACCTCGACGACGGCCGCGGCGGCCCCGCTCCTGCCGGCCCCCGACGACGCCCGTCGCGAGCTCCTGCGCGAGCTGACCGGCCGCGACTACGTGGCCGCGCAGCCGAACTGGCTCGACCGTCTGGCGCAGTCGTTCTGGGACTGGCTCTCGGGGATCCGCTTCGGCGGCGTCGACGGCGCCCCCGGTGCGGCGCTGCTGGTCGGACTCGTCGTCGTCGTGGTGGTCGTCGTGGTCGTCCTGGTCGTCTACGGCGTCCCGCGCCTCGATCGCCGGTCCACGTCGACCGGTGTCCTCTTCGGCGACGACGACGACCGGTCCGCCGACGACCTGCGCGCCGCGGCGCGCACCGCGGCGGCGAGGGGCGACATGGCGACCGCGACGATCGAGGCGTTCCGCGCCCTCGCGCGGTCCTCGGTCGACCGGGGCGTCGTCAGCACGTCGCCCGGCACGACCGCCCGCAGCGTGGGCGTCCAGGCGGCCCGCGCGTACCCCGAGCGGCGCGAGGCCCTGCAGACGGCCGCCCGGGCGTTCGACGGCGTCCGCTACCTCGGATGGCCGGGATCCGAGGCGGACTACCGGGCCGTCGTCGAGCTCGACCTCGCCCTGCGGGACGAGCCCGCGCGGGCCGTCGCATGACCGTCGTCACACCGACCGTCGGGGCCCGGCTCCGCAGCGCCCGCTTCTGGCTGGTGCTCGGCGGCGTCGCCGTCGCCGGAGCGGTCGCGGTGGCCGTGATCGGGTCGGGAGGCGGCACCGGCGGCCGCCCGCTGGGCCCGGCGAACGCGGCGCCGGCCGGCGCCAAGGCCGTGGTCGAGGTGCTGCGCGACGAGGGGATCGACGTCTCGGTCACCACGACCCTCGACGCGACCTCCACGGCGGTGTCCGGGGACCCCGAGCGCACGAGTCTCCTCGTCGACGACGCCGACGGATTCCTGACCGACGGCCAGTGGGACGATCTGGGCCGTCTCGACGCCGACGTCGTGCTCCTCTCCCCCGGGCAGAGCGCCCTCGACGCCCTCGCGCCCGGGGTGACCGCGCTCGGCCCGTCCGCGGGCGGGGTCGCCGCCCCGCGCTGCGACGTCCCGTCGCTCGCACGCCTCGACCGCGTCGACGTCACGGGGTCGGCCTTCGCGATCGACGGCTCCGACGCCGCGGGGTGCCTGCCCACGGACGCAGGTCTCGGGCTCGTCGAGTACGCCGACACGACGTCGAGCGTCACGGTCGTCGGCGCCACCCGGGCGCTGACCAACGGCTCGATCGCCGACGAGGACAACGCCGCGTTCGCCCTCTCGGTGCTGGGCCGGTCGCCGTCGCTCGTCTGGTATCTGCCGAGCGCCGCCGACGTCCCGGAGGGCGGCGGCACGCTCGCGACCCTCACCCCGTCCTGGGTGACCCCCTCCCTGGTGCTGCTGTTCCTGGCCGGCGTGGCCGCCATGGTCTGGCGGGGCCGCCGTCTGGGTCCGCTCGTCGTCGAGCGCCTGCCGGTCACCGTGCGGGCGTCCGAGACGACGGAGGGGCGGGCCCGACTGTACGAGCGGTCCGGGCAGCGTCTGCACGCTCTCGACCAGCTCCGGATCGGCACGCTCTCCCGCCTCTCGCGCGCCACCGGCCTCGCCGCCGGCGCCTCCGTCGACGAGGTCGTCTCCCGGGTGTCGTCGCTGCTCGCAGCCGATCCCGCCGGGGTCCGCTCCGTCCTCGTCGACGCCCACCCCGCGGACGACCGCGACCTCGTCGCCCTGAGCGACGCACTGCTCGATCTGGAGCGGGCCGTGCACCGGGCGACGACTCCCCCGTGACCCACCCCGCGCCTCCTCGGCTCCCCCGCCCGCCCGCCACGACACCCCCGGAGATGACCACGACATGACCTCAGACCTCCAAGAGACCTTCTCGCGCGTCCGCGCCGAGGTCGGCAAGGCCGTCGTGGCGCAGGACGGCGCGGTGACCGGGCTGATCGTCACGCTGCTCGCCCAGGGGCACGTCCTGCTCGAGGGCGTGCCGGGCGTGGCCAAGACCCTGCTCGTCCGCGCGCTCGGACACGCCATGTCGCTCGACACGTCGCGCGTGCAGTTCACCCCCGATCTCATGCCCGGGGACATCACCGGCTCGCTCGTCTACGACGCGAAGGCGGGCGAGTTCGAGTTCCGCCCGGGGCCCGTGTTCACCAACCTGCTCCTGGCCGACGAGATCAACCGCACCCCGCCCAAGACGCAGTCCGCGCTGCTGGAGGCGATGGAGGAGCGCCAGGTCTCGATCGACGGCGTCAGCCGCCCGCTGCCGACCCCCTTCGTCGTGGCCGCCACGATGAACCCCGTCGAGTACGAGGGCACCTACACCCTGCCCGAGGCGCAGCTCGACCGGTTCCTGATGAAGCTGACCCTGGATCTGCCGTCCCGGGACGCCGAGGTCGACGTGCTCGGCCGCCACGCCGCCGGATTCTCGCCGCGCGACCTGCGGGCCGCCGGGGTGACGCCCGTGCTCGGACCGGAGGACCTCGCCCGCGCGCAGGCCGAGGTGACGCGCGTCGGCGCCTCGCCCGACGTCCTCGCGTACATCGTTGACCTGGCCAGGGCCACCCGCGACAGCCCGTCGGTCGTCGTGGGCGTCAGCCCCCGCGGATCGACGGCTCTCCTCGCGGCGTCGAAGGCGTGGGCCTGGCTGACCGGGTTCGACCGCATCACCCCTGACCACGTCCAGGCGATGGCCCCGCCCGTGCTGCGCCACCGGCTGAAGCTCCGCCCGGAGGCCGAGCTCGAGGGCGTGGACGCGGACGGCATCGTGCGCTCCGTCCTCCAGCAGGTGCGGGTGCCGATCTGACCATGGCCGTCACCGGATGGTTCGTCGCGCTCGTCGCCCTGGGGGTCGTCCCCGTCATCGTCACGGACAGCTCGTGGGCGCTCGTGGGGTGGCTCGCGCTCGTCGCGGTGCTGACCGCGCTCGACGTCGCCCTGGCCGGGTCGGCACGGGCGCTGACGTTCCGACGGGACCAGCCGGGACCGGTGCGGCTCGGCGAGAGCGTCGCGGTCCGTCTCACCGTGGTCAACACCGGCCGTCGCACGGTTCGCGGGGTGCTCCGCGACGCGTGGCAGCCGTCGGCCGGAGCCGCCCCGACCCGACGCCCTCTCTCGTTGCGGCCCGGCGCCGCGGCGACCCTCACCGCCACCCTGACGCCGTTCCGACGGGGTGAGCGCCGAGCGGACTCCGTCACGGTCCGCACGCGCGGCCCCCTGCGTCTCGCCGGCCGCCAGGCGACGCACGCCGTGCCGGGGGCGATCCGCGTGCTGCCGCGCTTCGCCTCGCGCAAGCACCTGCCCTCGCGGCTGGCCCGACTGCGCGAGCTCGACGGCCGGACGAGCGTCATGATCCGCGGGCAGGGCACCGAGTTCGACAGCCTGCGCGAGTACGTGCGCGGGGACGACGTGCGCTCGATCGACTGGCGCGCGACCGCGCGCCGGGACGAGGCCGTCGTCCGGACCTGGCGCCCCGAACGCGATCGTCGCGTCGTCGTCGTGATCGACAGCGGCCGCACGTCCGCGGCGCGCATCGACGACGAGCCCCGCCTCGACACGGCCTTCGAGTCGGCGCTGCTGCTCGGGGCCCTGGCGTCGCAGGCCGGCGACCGGGTCGACGTCGTCGTGGTCGACCGTCGCGTCCGGGGCCGCGTCCAGGGGACCTCGGGCCCGGCTCTGCTCTCGTCGATGGTCGAGACGATGGCGCCGATCGAGCCGGAGCTCGTCGAGACCGACTGGGCCTCGGTCCCGGCGCTGGTGCGCTCGGTCACGACCCAGCGCGCGCTCGTCGTCCTGGCGACCACCGTCGACAGCCCGGGAGCCTCGCACGCGCTCCTCGCCGCCATGCCGCAGCTGACCCGGCGGCACCTCGTGGTCGTCGCCTCGGTCACCGATCCGTCCCTCGAGCGGCAGAGCGTCGAACGGGGTTCGCGCGACGAGCTCTACCGGGCCGCGGCGGCGGAGCGGGCTCGTCTGGACATCGCCCGCGTGCGAGCCGCCCTGGGGCAGGTGGGCGCGGACGTGGTGACCGGGGCGCCCGCCGATCTCCCCCCGGCCCTCGCCGACCGCTACCTCGCGCTCAAGGCCGCCGGGCGGCTCTGAAGCCCGGCCGCGCGGCGACCGACACCGGCGGAGCGACCGGCACCGGCGGAGCGACCGGAGATCCGCTCAGCCCGAGACGAGCTGGGTCGCGCCCGCCTCGAACTCGTCGAGGTCGCCGGTCTGGCCGGCGCGGTGCGCGCGTCCGCCGAGACCCCACTGGTAGGCCAGGAATCCGGCCAGCGCGATCGTGCCGATCCCGATCTTGACCGGCCAGGGCCAGGGCTGGCGCGTGACGAAGCCCTCGATGACGCCCGAGACGAGCAGGGCCAGCAGCAGACCGATCGCGATCGCGATCAGCGCGCGCCCGTCCTGCGCCAGGGCCTGGCCGCGGGTCCTGGCGCCGGGCGCCACCCACGACCAGAAGATCATGAGCCCTGCGGCTCCCGCGACGAAGATGCTGTAGAGCTCGAGCTGACCGTGCGGCGCGATGTACAGGAAGAAGAAGTCGAGTCGACCCTGATCGGCCATGATCCCGGCCGACACGCCGAGGTTGACCGCGTTCTGGAGGATCACGTACGGCACCCAGACCCCGGTGATGCCGAACGCGACGCACTGGGCGGCGATGTAGGCGTTGTTCGTCCAGACCTGCCCGGTGAACGACGTCGACGCGCTCTCGGAGTAGTAGTCCACGAAGTCCTGCTCGGCGAACTGCCGACGGAACTCGTCCGAGCCGAAGGTCGCCAGCACCGCGGGGTTCTGCGCGGCCCAGACGGCGAGGACGACGGCCACGACGGCCGTCGCGAGAGCGACCACGAGAGAGGCCCAGCGCACCCGGTACAGCGCGGCCGGCAGCTGGGCGACGAAGAAGGACGGCAGCTGACGGAGGAGGTTCCGGCCCGCGCCGGTGAACCGCAGGCGAGCACGCGAGAGCGTCAGCGAGAGCCGGTCGGCCGCGACGGACGGGCCGGTCGCGGTGGTGAGCGACGACAGCTCGCTCGCGCCCGACTGGTAGAGCGAGATCAGCTCGTCCGCCTGCTCGCCCGTGAGTCGGCGGCGGCGGGCGAGCCGCTCGAGTTCGGCCCAGTCGTCGCCGTGGGCTGCGGCATAGGCGTCGATGTCCATTCTGCTTAGATACTAGGCATGCCTCGCCGCACCGCTCCACGCGCCTCCCCGGCCGTGCTGCGTCCCGACCAGATCGAATCGTTCGCGGCCGGCGGCGACGAGCTCGTCACGGGCGAGGCCGTAGCTCTGGATCTGCGGCCGACCAGCGTGATCCTGCGCGGTGCCGGGGTGGTCATCGACTATCTCGCCTACGTGGCCCTCCTGATCGGTCTGATCGTGCTGATCGGTCTGCTGAACGAGGGCGGCGTCCTCGACGACGCCCTCTCCCAGGCGTTCCTGATCGGCGCGGTCGGGTTCTCCCTCATCGTCGTCCCGGCGATCGTCGAGACGGCGAGCCGGGGGCGGTCGCTCGGCAGGCTCGCCGTCGGGGCGCGCATCGTCCGCACGGACGGAGGCGCGATCGGCTTCCGCCACGCCCTCACGCGGTCACTGGTCGGCCTGCTCGAGATCGTCTTCACGACCGGCGGCCTGGCATTCGTCGTCGCCCTGCTGAACGGGTCCTCCCGTCGTCTGGGAGACCTGATGGCGGGCACCTACAGCCGCAACGAGCGCGTGTCGAAGCGGACCACGGTCGCCCACGGCGTCCCCGTGCCGCTCCTGCCCTGGGCCGAGGTGGCCGACGTCGCCCGTCTGCCCGAGGGGCTCGCCCGCCGCATCGCCTCGTTCCTGCAGCAGGCGCCCCGCCTGTCGCCGACGAGCCGGCTCCGGATCGCCGCCGAGCTCGCCGACGAGGCAGGACCGTTCGTCTCGCCCCCGCCCTCCGCCGAACCGGAGCTCGTCCTGGCCGGCATCGCCGCGGTGCGGCGGGATCGGGAGGCCGCGGCCCTGGCCCGCGAGGCGGCTCTGCTCGACCGGCTCCGCCCCGCGCTCACCGGCACGGTCGGCGGCTTCCCCCGCCGCTGACGACCGGCCGGCCACCGACGACCGGCGCGCCGCTACGACCGGACGAGCCGCGCGATCGCCGCGGACGCCTCGCGGACCTTCGCGTCCGCCACGTCGCCGCCCTCCCGGGCGGCCTCGACCACGCAGTGCGCCAGGTGGTCCTCCAGCAGTTGCAGCGCGACGGTCTCGAGCGCCTTCGTGGCCGCGCTCACCTGCGTGAGCACGTCGATGCAGTAGGTGTCGTCCTCCACCATGCGCTGGATGCCCCGCACCTGGCCCTCGGCCCGACGCAGGCGCTTGACGATCTGCTCCTTGTCGCCGCTGTAGCCGACGTGGCCGGGGGCGGTGTGCTCGACGTGTCCTGTCACCGTGCCTCCTCGACGATCCCGAGGGCTCGGGCCCGCTGCGGACCCGATACCCCTAGGGGGTACAGCCTAACCGCGGATGAGCGCCAGGACGTCGTCGCGGATGCGCTCCATCTCGCCCGCGGTGGCCGCCTCGGCGTTGAGACGCAGCAGCGGCTCGGTGTTCGACGGGCGGACGTTGAACCACCAGAAGTCGCCGTTCTCGGACGAGCCGGTGACGGTGAGGCCGTCGAGCTCGTCGAACTCGCCCACCCCGGCGTACGCCTCGACGATCCGGGCGTAGGCCGCCGGGACGTCGGTGACGGTGGAGTTGATCTCGCCGCTGGCCGTGTAGGGCGTGTAGCGGTCGGTCAGCGTCGACAGCGGCTCGCCCTGACCGCCGAACTCGGCGAGGACGTGCATCGCGGCCAGCATGCCGTTGTCGGCGCCCCAGAAGTCGCGGAAGTAGTAGTGCGCCGAGTGCTCGCCGCCGAAGATCGCCCCGGTCTCGCGCATCTCGTCCTTGATCAGCGAGTGACCGACGCGGGTGCGCACCGGAGTCGCCCCCGACGCCGCGATGGCCTCGGGGACCGCCCGCGACGTGATGAGGTTGTGGATGACGGCGATGTCGGCGTCGGGCTCGAGCGCGCGCACCCGGGCGATCTCGCGCACGGCGACGATGGCGGCGACCGCCGAGGGGGTGACGGCGTCGCCGTTCTCGTCGACGACGAAGCAGCGGTCGGCGTCGCCGTCGAACGCCAGCCCGAGATCGGCGCCGTGCTCGACGACGGCCTTCTGCAGATCGACGAGGTTGGCCGGCTCGAGCGGGTTGGCCTCGTGGTTCGGGAACGTGCCGTCGAGCTCGAAGTACATCGGGACGATCTCGATCGGCAGCTCCGCGAGCCCCGCAGCCGTGCCGAGCACGGCGGGGACGGTCAGGCCGCCCATGCCGTTGCCGGCGTCGACGACGACCCGGATGGGCCGGATGCCCGACAGGTCGACGAGACCGCGCAGGTACGCGGCGTAGTCGCCGAGCGCGTCGTACTCGCGCAGCGAGCCCGGCTGCTCGACCGAGTCGATGCCCTGGTCGAGATACGAGGAGGCGCGGTCGCGGATCGAGGCGAGCCCGGTGTCGAGGCTGATCCCCTGGGCACCCGCACGGCTCATCTTGATGCCGTTGTAGCTGGCCGGGTTGTGGCTCGCGGTGAACATCGCGGCGGGCGCCTGGAGGGAGCCGGAGGCGAAGTACGACTCGTCGGTCGAGCAGAGACCCAGGGCGACGACGTCCGCCCCGCGGGCCCGGGCGCCCCGGGCGAACGCGGCGGCGAAGGCGGGAGAGGAGTCGCGCATGTCGTGCCCGACGACGAGCTCGGAGCCGGCGGCCTCGATCTCGTCGGCGAAGGCCGCACCGAAGGCCTCGACGACCTCGTCGGTCAGTTGACTGCCGACCAGCCCCCGGACGTCGTAGGTCTTGACGAAGGCGGTGAGGTCGTGGCTCTCAGATGTCATTCCCCAAAACTACCCGGCGGAGGACCTCCCACCCCTGCGGAACCGACAACGACGACGCGTGTCGCGCGCACAGGTCGTATCCGTGGGGCTCGACCACTCCGCTGAGCGGCCCGACGACGACCATCGAGTCGGAGTAGACGTACGTGAGCGTGGCCACCGCCTCCTCGTGGCAGGTGACCTTGCTGCAGGGACGTCCGTTCATCGGTGACGAGACTAGCCCGTGCGGACCGGGAGGCCGCTCGGCGCCGGCCGTCCGGGACTACGATGGCCCGATGGTCAGGCCCCACCGCGTCCGCGTCACCGACCGCTCGCGACACCGTGACCGGCACGGCCGGGGACTGCGGTCGTCCGCGGCCGGGCCGCATCTGCCGTTCCTCCGCACCCGGGTCGACCTGTTCGACGACATCGTGGCGTCGACCGCCGACTACCTGCGTGAGCTGTGGCCCGACGAGCTCGAGGGGGTCTCCTTCGAGGTGGCCGGACTGCCCGCGCGCCCCGACCGCAGGCGCGTGGAGCGATGGCTCGTCGATTCCGGGGCCCGGCGCGTGGTCCTGTACCGCCTCCCCATCGAACGGCTCGCCCCCGCGCTCGAGCACCGGAGCTCGCCCGACGCCGAGTGGGACCACCGCGTCCTCGTCGAGGGGCACGTCTTCCGCGCGGTCGCCGAGCTCCTGGGGAAGGACCCGTGGGAGCTCGCGCCCGACCGGTGGCGCGACCGCTGATCAGGGGTAGACGGTGACCGGCGAGGACGCCGGCAGGGGCGAGACGACCGGCCAGGCCGCGACGGCTCCGTCGGCCGAGAAGCTCATGCCCGCTCGGAGACCGTCGGCGTCGGTGATCAGCACCGACTCCCCCGAGGCCACCCGGACCGCCAGGTTGCTGCCGGGCGCTACCTCGACCTCGCGGGCCTCGCCGTCGATCGAGACCGAGGCCGTCACGGCCTCGTCGCCCGGGTTCGCCAGCGTGAGCCGCGCCCCGTCCCCCTCGGGGACGGACAGGAGCGTCTCGCCGCCGAGCGCGGGCGCCGACGGAGCCCACGAGACGTCCACCGCGCCGTCCGCCGAGAGCGCGGACGTCCGCGCCGCCGCGACGACGGGGACGTCCGCGGTCACGGTCGCGGTGTAGAGGCCGTCGGCGAGCCCGTCGATCGGCACGTCGGTCACGAGACCCGCCTCGATGCGCGTGTCGAAGGTCGTGCCCGTGCCGTCGTCGGAGGCCAGCGACACCGAGACCTGGGCCGCCTCGCCGCCGGGGGCGAAGAGACGCAGTGCGCTCTGGAGATCACCCGCGGCCGGGTCGGCGAGGGCGGCCTCGAGAGCCTCGCCGCCGCGCACGATCACACCGGGGACGACCGCCGTGGTGCTCGGGGCGGCGGCACCGCTGACGATGTCCACACCGCCGGGATCGAGGGTCCGGACGATCGACTCCTGCATCGAGGCGACGATCTGCCCCCCTCGGCTCTGGACGTGGACGACGGGCGACAGGAGCCCGGTGGAGAACCCCGACAGAGGGATGACGCGCTGACTCCGCGGGCCGACGACGATGCCGTCGATGCCGGGCCCCTGGACCGGACCGTTCTCGGCCGAGATGTCGAGGTCGACGGTCGAGTTGACGTCGCTGGGGTTGACGAGGGTGATCAGCGACACGCGACCGGTCTCGGTCGAGCCGCCGACGAGCCAGGTCGAGCTGGTGGGCTCGGCGCAGGGCGCGCTGACGAAGCCGACCAGGTCGTCGGACGACACCGACTGGCTCTGCGCCCCGGCCACGAGCGGCACGTCGGCGCCGTCGGTGGGAGCGGTGACGAGCTGAGGATCGGACGAGCTGCCGTCGGCGCCCACGAGGGTCTGCGCGACCTCGGCGTCGGTGCTCGACGAGGTGACGACGTCGGCGGCGCCGACCGCGCTGGCGGTCGTGGCCTGCTGCCCCTCGGCGTCCGACAGGCGGAGGACGCTGCCTCCGCAGACCCGCTGCGGGTCGAGCGGGACGGGAGTCACGACCTGACCGGCCGGAGTCGTCTCGAGCGTCGGCAGGGGAAGCACGGTCGCGGCGGCGACGACGGCCGCGCCGACGGCGATGCCGACCACGCCGACGACGATGCGACCGGTGGTCGAGGCGATGGATCGATCAGTCATCTCGCTCCTCGTCGAAGGTGGTGGCGGGCTGCTCGGCCTCGGGGGTGCCGGCGCGGCTGCGTCGGCGACGGGGCGTCGTGGGGATCGCGAGCAGCAGAGCCGACCCGAGCACGAGCGCCCAGGTGATCCCGACGATCACGCCCAGCGGTCCGCCGTCGGGGTGCGGCTCGCGCTGGTCGGTCGCGTCGACGTACCGCCAGAGCAGGCCGTTCGACGTGTCGCCCACCGGGAGGAACGACGCGTCGGCGTCGAGCGCCTCGCTGGCGCGCTGGCCGAGCGCCGCCGCCTCGGCGTCGTCGCCGCTCTCGGTCAGCAGGACGAAGCCGACGCCCTGCCGTGCGAGGTCGGCCGACGGGTCGAAGCCGCTGCGGCTGACGAGGTTGCCGGCGAGCACCGTGAGGTCGTCGTTCGTCGAGCTGAGGCTCTGCGCCGTCGAGTCGAGCGTGGACTGGTCGTCGAGGGTGGCTCCCTGTCCGTGCTCGAGGGACACGGCGAGCGACCCGTCGGGCTGCGGCGTGAGCACGAGGGTGCCGATGTCGGGCGAGGCCTCCGCCTCGGCCGCGACGTAGGCGGACAGGATCCGGCCCGAGCTCGAGCGCACGTCGGCCGCGCCGGAGAGCGATCCGATCAGCACGGGGACGGCCGCGACGACGGCGAACACCGCGACCACGACGCCCGAGGCGGGGGCGACCCGCGGGAGACGGTCGAGGGTGACGGCGGCGGCGCCGATCAGGCCGAGGAGGTAGAGGCTGAGTCCGCTCCCCGCCCAGACGGTGGTGGTCTCGCTCCCTACGCCCGTGATGGACACCTGGGTGGCGGCGACGGCCGTCAGGTACCCGAGCAGTGCGAGGACCAGGGCGGGGACGGCCCGGGTGCGCGATCCGACGAACGGCGCGGCCAGCGCCAGCAGGGCGAGAGGCGCGACGGCCACGGCGACGAGCACGGCCAGCGTCGAGCCCTCGACCGCGCCACCGAGCAGAGCCGTCCAGCCGTTCGCGCCGGTCTCGGGCGAGGTGAGCAGCAGCTGGAGGGGCGAGGCGGCCTCGGTCCGGGACGGCACGCCCGGGTCGGCGACGATCCCCCACCAGGTTCCGCGCATGATCTGGACGATCGCCAGCGGCGCGAACAGGACCAGAGCCGGCAGCGGCACGGCGATCATGCGGTGGATGCCGCGGGGCCGGGTCGCCAGCGAGCCGATCCAGAGGACCACGAGCGCCGGCAGGAGGGACGGGGCGCCGGCCGCGACGAGGGCGAACAGGAGCGAGGAGGCGGCACCCGACGCCCAGGAGCGCGCCGAGCCGATCAGGGCCCAGACGAAGAAGGGCAGGGCCACGTGCGCGACGACCGCACCCAGATGGCCGGTCTGCAGGGCCGAGAAGAGCGGCGACGAGAGCGCGTACAGGGCGGCGGCGACCGCGGGGACCCACGAGCGGGACGTGATGCGACGGGCGGCGAAGAAGGTGCCGAGCGCCGCCACGGGAGCCGCGAGGAGGTAGAGCGCCAGGACCGACGTCGACGGCGACCAGAACGTGGCGCTGCCCAGGAGGGCCACGACGAGCGCGAACGGGTCGGACGGCCCGACGAAGCCGGCGCCGATCTCGCGCCAGCCCCAGCCGACCGATCTCCAGAGCTCGCCGACGGACGTGCTGAGCGGCAGCAGGCCTCCGCCGGTCAGAGCCGGTTCGCGCAGGAGGCGGAGGAAGGCGATCACGCCTACGACGGTCGTCGCGACGACGACCCAGAGGCCGCCCGAGCCGATGAAGCTGGCGCGGGGGTCGGCGGAGTCCTCGCCTCGTGCGACGAGGGCGTCCCGCTCGTTGACCCGCCTCTCGCGCACCTGGTTGTAGCTCGCCCGGAGGGGCTCGACGGCCGACCACGAGGTCGACCTGGTCCGATGGAGCGCCCGGCGCGCGGCCGGGATGCGTCCCCCGCCGAAGGCGACGCGCAGAGCGGTGGAGAACTCGCCCAGCACGGCGCCGGGGTTCTTGGTCAGCAGGTGCCACACCGAGCGGACCACGGCCAACGGCACGAGGCTGAGCCAGTGCAGGGGCAGCGCGGCCACGGGAGCGTAGACCAGACGACGGTGCAGCTGCGCGGCGCGGCGGAGGCGGGCGCGGCGCGCGTGGCCGCCGTGCTCCTGCCCGAAGTCCTCGGGGTGGCCGTCGTTCGACACCCGCGCGGTCGGCACGACGACGACGCGGTGTCCGGCGAGACGGGCGCGGACCGAGAAGTCGAGCGAGGCGTCGATGTGCGGCAGACCCGGGTCGAAGCCGCCGAGGGCCACCCAGACGCTGCGGCGGACGAGCATGCCCCCCGCGGCCACGCCGAGCACGTCGTCGTGGATGTCGTGCTGGCCCTGGTCGAGCTCGTTCTCGACCAGCGGCATCGACGCGCCGTAGCGCGTCATGGTCTCGCCGAACTCGGCGATCGTGCCCGGCTCGTCCCAGCGCATCAGCTTCGGACCGGCCACGGCGACCGACGGGGCCACCTCGACGGTGGACATGAGTCGTTCGAGGGCGTCCGGGGCGGGAGCGTTGTCGTGTCCGAGCAGCCACAGCCATTCGTCGTCCGCGTCGCGCGGCCGGGCATCCTCCGGCTGCGAGAGGCTCACGCCGTGCGCCACGGCCTCGCCGAAGGTCCGGGCGCCGGGCACGCTGGTCAGCTGCGCGGCGCCGCTGAGCGACAGCCGCCCCGCGGGCGAGTCGGGCCCGCCGGTGTCGACGACGACGAGGGCCTCGGGCGGTCGCGTCTGGCGCGACAGACCATCGAGGGTTCGGTCGAGGTAGGTCGCCCCTCCAGGGGCGACGAGGATCGCTGTGACTCTCGGCTGCATGACTCGTGAAGCCTAGGTCGACGGACCCGCCTCCGGGTTCCGCCGCGCCGGTCCGGGTGTTCCTGTGAAGCGTCCAAGACGCGGTGGAGACGGCGACGGCGTGCGACCCCGTCGGGGGCGCACGCCGTGATGGTCGAGGAGGCGCGGGTCAGGCCTGCTTGCGGAGCTTGCGTCGTTCACGCTCGGACAGACCGCCCCAGATGCCGAAGCGCTCGTCGTTCTGCAGGGCGTACTCGAGGCACTGGGCTCGGACGTCGCACGATGCGCAGATCTTCTTCGCGTCGCGGGTCGAGCCGCCCTTCTCGGGGAAGAAGGCCTCGGGGTCGGTCTGGGCGCAGAGCGAATCGGCCTGCCAGGCGAGCTGGTTCTCGTCGTCGTCGATCTGGATCCTGCGGACGCCGGGCACGCCCAGCAGGACCGGGTCGACGTGCCAGTCGTCGGGTACTCCGACGCGGTTGTCGTTCATCGTCACAGCACATCTCCCCTCGTCGTCGTCGCCCCCTGAACGGCTGCGATGGGACAATTACACCGGTGTAATTCGGCCACGTCAAGTCGAGGCCCAATAAACCCTGAACCCCCTATCGAGGGTCAAGCGGGCCCCGGCGTGTCGGGGTACGATTTCGCGGCCCGGGTGACGATGAGAGGCCGAGGGCCGCCGCTACGAGCGAGGGGCCGCGGCCCAGGCGCTCGTGACCATCTCGAGCAGGGTGTGGCGCATCGTCCAATCGAGATCGCGTGCCGCGAGGGTGCCGTCCGCCACGATCCGATCGGGGTCGCCGGCTCGACGCGGCGCGATCTCGGGGGTGAAGTCGATGCCGGTGCCCTCGCGCATGGCGTCCATGATCTCGCGCACCGACACCCCTCCCCCGGAGCCGAGGTTGTAGGCCGGCTCGACGGACTCGCCGGCGTCGAGCCGACGCGCCGCGGCCACGTGCGACACGGCCAGGTCCGCCACGTGCACGTAGTCCCGCACGCAGGTGCCGTCGGGGGTCGCGTAGTCGTCGCCGTTGATGCGCGGCGTCCGCCCGGCGGCGAGCGCGTCGAAGACCAGGGGGAACAGGTTGTGCGGGCTCGCGTCGTAGAGGTCGGGCGCGCCCGAGCCGACGACGTTGAAGTACCGGAGGCTGGTGTGGCGCAGACCGGTCGCCACGGCCTGATCGCGGAGCAGCCATTCGCCGATCAGCTTGCTCTCGCCGTAGGGCGAGGCGGGCGCCTTCGGGGTGTCCTCGGTGACGAGCTCGGTCGGGGGCGTCCCGTAGACGGCGGCGCTCGACGAGAAGACGACGCGGTCGACGCCGGTGTCGGCCATGGCCTCGAGGAGGCGCTGCGTGCCGGTGACGTTCTGGTCGTAGGTGTGCAGGGGGCGCTGGACCGACACGCCCGCGTACTTGTAGCCCGCGACGTGCACCACGCCCGTCACGCCGTGACGGGCGATCGTGTCGGCGACGAGCCCGCGGTCGAGGATCGAGCCGCGGACGAACGGGACGCCCTCGGGCACGAACGACTCGATGCCCGACGAGAGGTCGTCGAACACGACCGCGTCGATGCCCGCCGACCCGAACTCGCGGACGACATGAGACCCGATGTAGCCGGCGCCGCCGGTGACCAACCATGACATGAGGCCACTCTAGCCAGGGCTCGGAGTCCGCCCCGTCGCCGTCAGGCGGGGGTGGCCACGTAGAGCGTGCCGCCCCCGGTCACGGCGAGACGCACCTCGTCGGGCGAGACGAAGGCCGACTCGCCGGTGGCCAGGCGGATGCCGCCGTCCTGCCCCTTGACCTGCACCTCGCCCTCGGTCACGAGCACGATGCTGGGCCCGCCGATCTCGACGACCGCACCCGCGCCTCCCGCATCCACCCGGAGGAGGGCGAAGCCGACGCCGCTCGGGTCGAAGCGCTCGACGCCGCGGGCGACCTCGACGGGGCGCAGGTAGGGCACGGGCAGCGGCTCGAACTCGAGCACGCGCAGCAGCTCCGGCACGTCGACGTGCTTCGGCGTGAGGCCGCCGCGCAGCACGTTGTCGGAGGGGGCCATCAGCTCGACGCCCAGCCCGCCCAGATAGGCGTGCACGTTGCCCGCGGGCAGGAACAGCGCCTCGCCGCGGTTCAGGGTCACGCGGTTGAGCAGCAGGGAGACGACCACCCCGGGATCGCCCGGGTACCGGTCGGCCAGATCGACGACGGTCGCGATGCTCGGCGACGGATCGACTGCCGTCCGGGCGAGCTCGGAGACGGCGGCGATGACCCGCGCGGCCTCGTCCGAGCCGTCGAAGACCCAGGCCAGCGTCGACTCGAGCGACGACTGCACGCTGCCCCGGAGCGACGAGAGGCGGCCCGTGCCGGCGTCGAGGCGGTCGACGTCGCCGAGCGTCTCGCTCGGAGCGCGGAACCCGCAGAGCGCGTCGAAGGTCTCGCTCAGGGCGACGATGATCTCGGGCTTGGGGAACGGGTCCTTGTAGTTGCGCGACGGAGCGTCGATCGGCACCCCCGCGGCGTTCTCCGCGGCGAAGCCGGCGCGGGCCTGCTCGGGGGTCGGGTGCGCCTGGATCGACAGCGGCGCGTCGGCCGCGAGCACCTTGAGCAGGAAGGGCAGCTCGGTGCGACCCCGCCCCAGAGCGCGCACGGGCTCGGCGGCGAACCAGTCGGCGAGGGTGTCGGCGCCGTCGACCACGGCCGGGTTGACGACGATGCTCGGCGAACCGGGGTGCGCTCCCAGCCAGAGCTCGGCCTCCGGGCGGCCGGAGGGCCGTCGTCCGAGGAGCTGCGCGATCGCCGTCGTCGAGCCCCAGGCGTAGTCGCGGGGCGTGTTGGTGATGGCGAGGAACATGCTTTACCTGCTTGTCGAGTGGAGTGCTTGGGCCCCCTCTACAAAAGCGCCGGGTCGACACCGGGGAGGCGTTGGTCAAAACTACCAAGCCCGTTGCCGCCCGGCCCGACGCTCCTTAGGCTCGCCGGGTCCCGACAGAGAGCAATGGAGCACCGATGTCATCAGCGACCCTCACCTCGTTCAGCACCTTGGCCAGCGACTTCTACGGTTACGAGAACATGCTCTCGGACCGCGAGAAGGGCGTCCTGGCCGACCTGCGCGCCTACCTCGACTCCGAGGTCAAGCCGATCGTGAACCGGCACTGGGCCGATGCCACGTTCCCGCACGAGATCGTCAAGGGCCTCGCGGACCTCGGCCTGTTCGGCATGCCCTGGAAGGAGACCCAGCCCTTCGAGAACTCCGCCGTGTTCCGCGGCTGGGTCGCCCTCGAGCTGGCCCGGGTCGACGCGTCGGTCGCGACGTTCGTCGGGGTGCAGAACGGACTCGCCATGGGATCGATCGGCGTGGGCGGCTCCCCCGAGCAGCGTGCCGAGTGGCTGCCCCGGATGGCCAGCGGCGAGATCGTCGGCGCCTTCGGACTGACCGAGCCCCTGTCGGGCAGCGACTCGGCGCAGGGCCTGCGCACCGTCGCGACGCGCGACGGCGACGACTGGGTGCTGAACGGCTCGAAGCGCTGGATCGGCAACGCCACCTTCAGCGACATCACCATCATCTGGGCGAAGAGCGCGGAGGACGGTCAGGTCAAGGGCTTCATCGTGCCCACCTCGACACCGGGCTACTCGGCCACGAAGATCGAGGGCAAGCAGAGTCTGCGCATCGTCCAGAACGCCGACATCACCCTCACCGACGTCCGGATCCCCGACAGCCTGCGTCTCCAGCAGGCGACGTCGTTCCGCGACACCGCCGCCGTGCTGCGCCTCACCCGCGCCGAGGTCGCCTGGGCCGCCGTCGGGAACTCGATCGGCGCCTACGAGGCCGCTCTCGCCTACGCCGACGACCGCGTCCAGTTCGGCAAGCCGATCTCGAAGCACCAGCTCATCCAGGACCTCCTCGTCAAGAGCATCGGCAACATCACGGCGTCCATCGGCATGGTGGTCCGCTGCTCTCAGCTGCTCGACGAGGGCACCCAGCGCGACGAGCACGCCTCGCTCGCCAAGGCCTTCACCACGGCCCGGATGCGCGAGACGGTCGGCTGGGCTCGCGAGGTCCTCGGCGGGAACGGCATCGTGCTCGACTACGACGTCGCGCGCTTCTTCGCCGACGCCGAGGCCCTCTACAGCTACGAGGGCACCCGCGAGATGAACACGCTGATCGTCGGTCGCAGCATCACCGGCCAGGCCGCGTTCGTCTGAGACCGCTCCACCGCCGATCGACGGGCCGCTCCGACCGGGGCGGCCCGTCGTCTAGCCTGGTGCCCATGACGCCGACGCCGCCCGCCACCCCGCCGGTCGACACCGAGCCGGCCGACACGGCGCCGGACCTCCGCGCTCCCCGTCGTCAGGGCACCGTGTTCGCCACGCTGGCGTTCCTCGTGCTCTTCGGCGGCGACGTGCTGCGGAACGGGACCGGCTGGTGGGGCTGGGGCCTCGCCTGCGGAGTCATGGTCGTCGCCTCGGTGGTCGTGGTCGTGCGGAACCGGCCCGATCCGCGCAGTCTCCCGCGCCTCCTCGGGCTCTTCCTCCTCTTCGCGGTCGCCTCGATCGCGTGGTCGCAGTACCCCTCGGCGTCCATCGTCGGCATCCCCGCCACCCTCGCCACCACCCTCGGCGCCGTGGCCGTGGCCTGGTCGCTGCCCTGGCCGCTGATCGTCGCCGCCCTGGGACGCGCCCTCCGCATCCACATAGCGCTCTCGCTGCTGTTCGAGCTCGTCGTCGCCACGCTCGTCCGCCAGCCGGTCTGTCCCGTCTACCTCGACTGCTCCGGCGGCGTGCCCGACGCCTTCTACTGGTCGCGCGACGTCCTGTTCGAGGGCGGGCGCATCCAGGGGCTGCAGGGCAACAGCAACATCCTCGGCGTCCTCGCGCTGCTCGCGCTGGTCGTGACGGCCGCGCAGTGGTCGGCCCGCACGGTCAGCTCGCGGGTCGGCTGGGTCGGCGTGGTGCTCGCCGTGGTCGCGCTGGTGCTCACCCGGTCGGCGACGACCGTGGTCAGCGGACTCGCGGTGCTCGCCGTGCTGGGGCTGGTGGTGCTCGTCCGCCGCACCGCGCCTCCCCGGCGCCCGCGCCTCTACGCGGTCACGGCGCTCGTCGTCGCCGTGGCGGCGACCGCCGTCGTGCTGCTGCGAGCGCCCCTGCTCGGTCTGCTCGGTCGCAGCAGCGACCTCACCGGCCGCACCGACATCTGGGCCTCCGTGTCCGCGCTCGGCGCGCAGCACCCCGTCGCGGGCTGGGGCTGGGTGAGCTACTGGATCCCCTGGGTCTCCCCCTTCGACGACCTCGCCGAGCGCAACGGCGTCGTCTACCTGCAGGCGCACGACGCCTACCTCGACGTGTGGTTCCAGCTGGGCTGGATCGGGCTCGCCCTGTTCTCGCTCGTCTGCCTGGGGGTCCTCGCGCGGTCGTGGTGGTGGGCCACCGATCGACGGATCCTGGGCGTCGGGCGCGTCGCCCCGTGGGCGACCCTCGACCTGCTCCCCCTGCTGCTCGTCATCGCCATGCTCGTGCACGGCGTCACCGAGTCGCGGCTGATCGTCGAGTGGGGCTGGGCGCTGCTGGTCGTGATCGTCGTCGTCACGCGCCGCGACGCCTACGGCTGGACCGACCGCGACCGCGTGGCCGAGCCGACGCGCGTCCTGCGACCGTGACCGCCCGATCGCGCCCGATCGGCTGACACAATGGTGCGGTGAGGCCGACCCGAGACGAGCGCGACCCGATCCGCCGGTACGTGTCGGCCTGGATCGGCTTCTCGGCCGGGGGCCACTTCAGCCAGGCGCTGGCCGTGGCGATCGTGCTCTACGGCTTCTCGACCGAGGCGATCCGCTCGTTGATGGGCTGGCCCGGGTCGGTGGCCATCCTCGCCGCCCTGCTCGTGCTCGCGGCCGTGTCGCTGTTCGGCCAGCGCCACCACGTCGAATGGCGCGGCATCCTGCCCGTCTCGCTGCTGGCGCTGTTCGGCTTCATGGGCCTGAGCGTGTTCTGGAGCGAGTACACCTGGGTCACCGTGGGAGGCGCGGCGTACGCGGCCGCGTTCGGCCTGCTGGGCATCTACCTGGCCCTCGGACGGGACCTCGTCCAGGTCGTCCGCGCGGTCGGCGACGCGTTGCGCATCGTCCTCGTGACCTCGCTCGCGCTCGAGGTGCTGAGCGGACTCCTCATCGACCAGCCGATCGCGTTCCTGGGCATCCAGGGGAACCTCGCCTACGGCGGCCCCATCCAGGGCATCGCCGGGACGCGCAACTACATCGGGTTCCTGGCGGCGCTCGCCCTGGTGACCTTCGCCGTCGAGTTCCTCACCCGGTCGGTGCCGCGACCGCAGGCCGTCGCGTCCGGGGTCATGGCCGTGGCGACCCTGCTCTTCGCGAGGTCGCCGGTCACCGCCGTGGCCGTGCTCGCTCTGGTCGTCGCCGGCGTGGCGCTCAACGCTCTGCGTCGCGCCCCCGAACGACGCCGGCCGCTGATGCAGGGCGTGCTCGCGGCGCTGCTCGTCGCGGGAGGCGCCCTCGCCTACGCGGGCCGCACGCGCCTCCTCGACTCCGTGGACGCCACGGCCGACCTCTCCGCGCGCACGGCCCTCTGGGAGCGCATCCGCGAGCTGAGCTCGATGAAGGACATCACGGGCTGGGGCTTCGTCGGTCAGTGGCCGGGCGAGATCTTCCCGTTCTCGACCATCCTGTCGCCGAACGGGCGGCCCTACGCGACCGGGCTCAACGCGTTCTACGACATGGGCCTGCAGCTCGGTCTCGCCGGGATGCTGCTGCTGATCGCCGCCGGGACGCTGGCCTTCGTCCGGAGCTGGACGACCGCGTCGGGCCACCCGATCGTCGCCTACGTGTGGCCGGCCCTCGTGCTCGTGCTCATCGGAGTCACCGCCCTCGCCGAGAGCTACGTGCTCTTCGAGGGCTCGCTGATGCTCTTCGTCGCCGTCGCGACCATCGCGGCGCGCAAGCGCTCCTGGCGTTCGCGGCTGCCGGGCTGACCCGGACCGCTCGGCCCCCCGACGCTTCGGGCGGGGCCGACCGGGCCGCTACTCGCTGCGGACCGGGAGCCCGCGGATCCGGCGCCAGGCGCGCTGAGCGCCCCAGACGGTGACGTTGAGCATGGCCTCCTGCACGATGGACCCGCTCATCTTCGACACGCCCGCCTCGCGTTCACGGAACTCGATCGGCACCTCGACCACCGTGTGCCCGGCGTCGAGCGTCCGCAGGGTCATGTCGACCTGGAAGAAGTACCCGCGCGAGGCGACCCTCTCGAGAGGCATGGCCGCGAGCACGTCCGCCCGGTAGGCGCGGAAGCCCGCCGTCGCGTCGCGGACCGAGATGCGCAGGGCGAGACGGGAGTAGAGATTGCCCGCGCGGCTGAGGAACTCCCGGCGGCGGGGCCAGTTGACGACCGAGCCGCCCGGCACCCAGCGCGAACCGATCACGAGGCCCGGACGCGACGGGCCGTCGAGGGCCTCGAGCATCGCCGGGAGACGATCGGCCGGGTGGCTGCCGTCCGCATCGATCTCGACCAGCACGCGGTACCCGCGGTCGAGACCCCAGCGGAATCCGGCGACGTACGCGGCGCCGAGGCCCTCCTTGCCGGCGCGGTGCACGACGGAGACGCGGTCGTCGGCGGCGGCGATCTCGTCGGCGATGCGGCCCGTGCCGTCGGGGCTGGCGTCGTCCATGACGAGCACGTGCGCCGTCGGGACGGCCTCGAGGATCCGGTCGACGATGCGGCGGATGTTCTCGGCCTCGTCGTAGGTCGGCACGATGGCCAGGCAGGCCGCATTCACAGGTTCACGCACGGTCGTCCTCGGTGGATCGGGAAAGGTCGAGTCCGAGACTAACGCCCCTCAGCCGTCGAGGCGCCCAGCCTCGAGATCGTCGCACGACAGCTCGACGATCCACGGCGACGGCGGCCAGGCCTGGACCGGTGCCGTGGTCAGCACCGCGTCGTCCTCGCCGCCGCGACACTCCCCCACGGCGCTCGCGACCTCGACCGACCAGACCGGGCCGAGCTCCCGCCGGGTCTCGTCCGTCGGGAGGTGAGCCAGCTGCAGCGCCGCGGTCGCGACCATCAGGACCGCGCCGACCGGCCGTCGCCACCCGGTCGAACGCCACAGTCGCGCGGCCCCGACCACGACGATCGTCAGCAGGAACATGCTGGGCACGACGCCGTAGCGCAGCAGCACGAACTCGGGCAGTCCGCGCCCGATCAGCTCGGCGTAGCGGTAGGTCGGATCCGGGTTCAGGGTGATCGCGGCCGACCACAGCACGGGGGCGGCCACCAGGGCGACGACGACGATCGTCCGCTCACCACGGTCGCCGCGGAGCACGATCCCCGCCGCGCACGCGCTTACGACGACGAGGAGAGCCACGACCGGCCACCAGCCCGTGCTCGACACGAGCCGGGCGACGCCGTCGGAGTCGCCGGCGATCAGCGTCGCGACCGGTCCGAGCAGGAACCCCAGCGCCGTCGACGCCGGGCCGACCGGGTCGCCGGCCCCGACCGGGGTCCGAGGGGACGCGAGGGTCGCGATCAGCTGGACGGCGACGGACGCCCCGAGAGCGAGGACCATCGGGCGCGACGGTCGGTGCCGCCAGACGAGGAGCGCCAGGGGGAGGTAGAGCGCCGACTGGATCTCGGTCAGCCCCGCGACGGCGACGACGCCGGCGGCGGCGGATGCGGCGAGGCGTCCGCCGGGCCTCGAGAGCAGCACCCACGGCGTCGCCCAGAGCAGGTACCAGTGCAGGTTGGCCGTGGTGCCCAGCACCTCGATCGACGCCCCGGGCACCAGGACGGTGATGGACGCGATCAGGAGGCGCGGGGTCGTCGCGGGGACGACCGAGCGCGTGCAGACGAAGACGAGCGCCGTGACCGCGCCGACGACCAGACACGAGGCGGCGGTCGTCGCGAGAGCCCACGACTCGACGGGGACCGTCGAGACCACGAGGTCGGCGATCACGCGGGGAACCAGATGCAGGTACCCCTGATAGACCCGGAACAGCCCGACCACCGGGCCGTCGTCGAGCCGGTCGCCGATGAACACCCGGCCGTCCTCGGCCCAGAGGGTGTCGCGGGCCACTGCCGGCAGCCGCCGCCACGAGACGGCCGCGCCCACCACCGCCAGGAGGAGCGGGACGACGAGCCTCGCGGCGATCGCCCGCAGAGTCGGTCGCCCACGGACGGGCGGCGTGCGGGAGGCGACGGCGGACACGGGCTCCGACTCGGACGGGGCGGACGAGGACCCGTTCATGCTCTCATGGGCGGTGCCCGTCGGAACGGGAGCGGGCCGCTCCGCGCCTCCCCGACCGGGCAGGGCCCCGTTGCTAGACTCGGGCCTTCCTGCTCTCGCTCGAAAGCCCCGCTCGAAAGGCCGTCCGTGACTGAACGCCGCCCCGGAGTCGTCTCCGTCGTCCTCGTCAACTTCCGTGGTGCCGACGACACCATCACCTGCATCACCGAGCTCAAGGCGGTCGACTGGCCGGCCGAACTGCTCGAGATCGTGGTGGTCGAGAACGGGTCGGGCGACGACAGCGCGCGCCGCATCCGCGACGCCCACGGCGACGTCCTGCTGGTCAAGTCGAAGAAGAACCTCGGCTTCACGGGCGGCAGCAACCTCGGAGTGGCGAAGTCGAGCGGCGAGTTCGTCGCCTTCCTGAACAACGACGCCAAGCCCGACCGCGCCTGGGTGCGCGAGGCCATCGAGACGTTCCACCAGGGCCGCGACATCGCGGCGGTCGCGTCGAAGGTGCTCGACTGGGACGGTCGGAAGATCGACTTCGTCGACTCCGCGGTGGCGTGGTTCGGCATGGGACACAAGCCGCATTACCTCGAGCCCGACGACGGCAGCCACGACGAGGCCCGCGACATCCTGTTCGGCACCGGCGCCGCCCTCTTCGTCCGCGCCGAGGTCTTCGAGCAGGTGGGCGGCTTCGACGAGCGTCTGTTCATGTTCTACGACGACGTCGATCTGGGCTGGCGCCTCAACCTGCTCGGCTGGCGGGTGCGCTACCAGCCGGCCAGCCTCGCCTTCCACAAGCACCACGCCTCGATGAAGGCCTACGGCGACTTCCGCGAGATGTACCTGCTCGAGCGGAACGCGCTCTACACGATCTACAAGAACCTCGACGACGAGTCCCTGGCGACCGCCCTTCCCGGCGCGATGGCGCTGATCGCCCGTCGGTCGCTGGCCCGGGGCGGAGTCGACTCGGGCGTGCTCGACCTCCGCGTGCCCGGCGACGACTCCGAGCCGAACCTCTCGATGCCGAAGACCAGCGCCGCCGGCTTCTTCGCGCTCGACGCCTTCGTCGACGACCTCCCGTCGCTGACCGCCACGCGTCGCGAGCTGCAGGCGCAGCGGACCCGCAGCGACCGCGAGCTGGCTCCGCTGTTCGGCACGACCGACGCGCCTCTCGCCGACATGCCGCACTACCTCGACGGCTACGACGCCGTGGTGCGCTCGTTCGACGTGCTCGCCGGCGCGTTCGCGCCGGGCGCCGAGAGCGCCGACGCACCCCGGGCCGCCGGCGCCCGCCGCCGCATCCTCATCATCACGGGCGACTCGTTCGGCAAGAAGATGGCCGGACCGGCCATCCGGGTCTGGAACATCGCGACCCTGCTGAGCGCGGAGCACGACGTGCGCGTGATCAGCCTCACGACGGCCGAACCGCTCGACGCGCCCTTCGACATCCAGGTCGTGTCGCCCCACTTCCCCGCTCCGATGACCAAGCACGAGGCGTGGGCCGACGTCATCATCGTGCAGGGCTACGCCCTGCAGCAGTTCGAGGTGCTCGAGTCGACGTCGAAGGTCCTCGTGGTCGACATCTACGACCCCATGCACCTCGAACAGCTCGAACAGGGGCGCGAGAAGGCACTCGACGACTGGGACGACCAGATCCTCGGCGCCGCCGACTCGCTGAACAAGCAGATCGGCCTCGGCGACTTCTTCCTCTGCGCGTCCGAGCGTCAGCGCATGTTCTGGCTCGGTCAGATGGCCGCGATGGGCCGGATCAACGCCTGGAACTACAGCCGCGACGAGTCGCTCGACTCGCTCCTCGCCATCGCGCCCTTCGGTCTTCCGAGCACGCCGGCCGTCCACACGCGCAAGGCGCTGCGCGGCGTCGTGCCGGGCATCGGCGAGAACGACAAGATCGTGGTCTGGGCCGGCGGTCTCTACAACTGGTTCGACCCGAAGACCCTCGTCCGGGCCGTGGCCGATCTGGCGACCCGTCACGACGACGTCCGCCTGTTCTTCATGGGCACGAAGCACCCGAACCCGGACGTGCCCGAGATGGCGATCGTCCGCGAGACGCGCGAGCTCGCCCGCGAGCTGGGCGTCCTCGACCGCAACGTGTTCCTCAACGACTCGTGGGTCGACTACGACGACCGCCAGAACTACCTGCTCGAGGCCGACGCCGGGGTGTCGACCCACTTCACGCACGTCGAGACGACCTTCTCGTTCCGCACGCGCATCCTCGACTACCTCTGGACGGGACTCCCGATCGTGAGCACCGAGGGCGACAGCTTCGGCGACCTCGTGGCGTCGGCCGAGCTCGGCGTCGCTGTTCCCGAGCTCGATGTCGACGCGCTGTCCGCCGCTCTCGAGAGCGTGCTCTACGACGACGCCGCGGCCGCGGCCGCCCGTGCGAACGTCGAAGCCGTGCGGTCGCAGTTCGTCTGGGAGAACGCGCTCGCCCCGCTCGTCGAGTTCTGCCGGAACCCGATCAAGGCCGCCGACAAGGTGAAGACCGTCTCGCCGGTTCCCGCGGCCCCGCGGGCATCGGCCGCCAGCCTCATCACGCGCCGCCCGCCCCGTCGGCACGGTCTCGCGCACGACATCGAGCGTGCGGCCTTCTACCTCCGCCACGGCGGCGTCGACGCCGTCTGGTCGCGGGTCAAACGCCGTGTGATCAAGCCCCGCTGACCCGGAGGCGCCGACGAGAAGAGCCGCTCCCCTGCAGGGGAGCGGCTCTTCTCGTCGGCCGCGCACCGCGTCCGCCGGACGTGGCCCGCGGAGGATCAGCCCGAGACGGCGACCGTGGTGGCGTCGGAGTCGCCCACGGCGTCCGGGGACTCGTAGTGGACGTGCACCTGCCAGTCGCCCGCGGTCAGTCGATCGGACGACAGGGAGAGCGAGCCGCAGACGGTCGACTGCGCGTCGGCCTGGGCCGGGAAGGCCTCGGACTCGACCGACTCGCCTCCGCGCTCGGCGACGATCGTGCAGGTGCCGCCCTGTTCGACGATCGACCCCATGACGGCCGCACCCTCGATGGCCGACGTGCTCGGCTCCCAGACGAGCCGCGGCGTGAAGACGTCGGTCGTGGCGGGGCCGGCACCCGAGGTCGGAGACGCGACCGGGGTGGTCGGCGTCGCCGAGGGGTCGGTGGCCGTCGGGGTCGACGGCTCCGCGGTCGGCGACGACTCCCCCGTGGGAGACGGGGACTCCACGGGCTGCGTCGGCGACGCCGAACCGCTCGCGACCGGCTCGGGCGAACCGGAGCCCCCGACGAGGAACGCCACGATCAGCGCCACCGCGGCGACCAGGACGACGCCCGAGACCACCGCCCAGACGACGATCTGACGCGATCGCGAACGGTCGTCGTCCTGGTCGTCGAGGTCCTGTCCGAGGTCGCTCATCGGACCGTCACCGTCTTGCAGGTGAACGCCGTGTCGCCGCCGACGGCGCCGACGTTCTTCCCGACCGCGCAGACCTCGTGCGTGCCCGCCGTCATGTTCGGGATGGCGGCCGTGAAGCCGTGCGCGGCTCCGGAGGCCGGGTAGGCGCGTGCGATGTCGGGCCGGTCGCCCGACGCGGTGACGACCGCACGCGAGACGCCGTCGACCCTGACGTCGACCTTGATCGGTTTCGTGGTGTCGGTGTCGAGGGCCCAGCCGCTCACGTCGATGCGACCGGCCGTCGTGCTCGCCACGGTGTCGACCCGGCCGATCGGCCAGCTCGTGCTCACCTGCGCGGTGCGGCAGACGGGCAGCGTGACGTCCTTGCCGTCACCCACGTTCACCGCCGTGGCGCAGACCTGGTACGAGCCGGCGTTCATCCCGGACAGGACGGCCGTCCAGCCGCGGTTCGGACCCCAGCTGGGGTAGGCCCGAGCGACGTCGGGGCGAGCGGCGGTCGCGTTGACGGTGCTCACGGCCTTGCCGTCGACGCTGATGACCACCTTGGTCGCCGCGGTGGTCGACGGGTCGAGGGCCCAGCCCTTCGCGTAGAGCAGCCCCGTCGAGCGGTGCTCGAGCAGCTCGAGACGGCCCTGAGGCGACGTCTCGGCCACGGCGGCCGAGCTGGACACCGTCGCCACCTTGCACGACCCGAGCTGAGCGCTCTTGCCGCCGCCGATGTTCATGCCGTAGGCGCAGAACGTGTGCTTCCCCGGCGCCAACGCGACCGTGGCGCTGTAGCCGCGGGCGGGGCCCCAGTCGGGGTAGGCGCGCCCGATGTCGGGGCGGGACCGGTACGCGTTCACCGTGGCGACCTTGCGACCGTCGGCGTAGATCTGCACGCCGATCGACTTCGAGGCGTTCGGGTCGAGCGCCCAGCCGGAGACGGTCGCCTTGCCCGCCGCGTTCGACGTGACGCTGTCGAGACGGCCCTGCGGGTCGCTCGTCATCGTGAAGTTCTTGCAGCCGAGCTGGCTGTTCGAGCCGAACTCCCGGTTGATGCCGTAGACGCAGAACTGATGAGCCTTGGCCGTCGTCTTGGGGATGTCGATCGAGAACCCGTGCCGGGGGCCGTACTTCGGCTGCGCACGCCCCACGTCGGCCCGGTTGACGCTCGCGGTCGCGCTCTTCGAGTACCGGCCGTCGACGTAGACGTGCACCTCGATGGGATCGGCCGTGTCGGGGTCGATCGCCCACCCGGTGACGCGGGCCGTGCCCGCCTTGACGAACGAGACCGTGTCGAGACGGCCGATCGGGTTCACGTTGCCGGTCGTGCTGCCGAACCAGTCGGTGTAGATCCGGAAGAAGTTGCGGTTGCCGTACGCGCTGCAGCCGTCGCCGGTGCCGTACATGTTGCGCAGCGCCGCCGCGTTCGGCTGGTACGGCGTGTAGTAGTACAGCGCCGCCGTGGCCTTGTTCTGGATCGTGACCTGGCTCGAGCCGCAGGACGCGTCGGGGTTGTAGCGGACGTTGCTCACCTTGCCCACCGGGTACCAGTTGAAGAAGCTGCTGTTGCCGTACACCTTCATCTGGTGCGCCGACGAGTAGATCTGGTTGAACAGGCCGTAGTAGGTGCTGTCGCAGGCGCCGTTCGTGGTGTCGGGACAGGCGTAGCCCATGGCGCGTCCGAGGCGCTCGTCCGACGGGTTGCCCGAGTACGTGACGAGCGACTGCTCCTTCTCGAGGGTCGTGAGCAGCACCATCGCGCTGACACCGCAGGACGCCGACACCTTCTGGATGATCGTGGCGGTCGACTCGCTCGACGCCCCGGCGTAGCGACCGCAGTACTTGTCGGCGGCGCGGGTGTTCGAGGCGACCTTCTTCACCTTGAGGCAGTTCGCGCCGGAGCACGCGCCTCCCTTGCTGGTCAGGAACGACTGGATCTGACTCGCCGTCATCGCGTTCGACGCGTAGAAGTTCGCGTCGCTGATGATGAAACCGGGGCTGAAGTCCGAACCGGAGGCCGTGGCCGCCGCCGGAGCCGCCTCGGCGGGTGCGACCTCGGTCGCCACCATCAGACCGGTCGCGGCCACCGCCACGGCGGCGACGACCGCCGTCAACCGGAGGAGGCGCGTGCCGATCCTCCGCGGCGCGCGAGAGGACCCTGGACGTGTTGAGCGCATGTCGATACCTGATCTGTCGGACACGTCGCCGTCAGCCGCGCACGGATGCGCCCGGGATGGCCGGAAGACGAAGTAGCTGTGTGGACCGCTCCCGATCGGAAGCGCCCCCTGGGACCAGGGTACAAAATTCTCGGGCCGTGTCCAGTCACGGCGCGATCAGAAGGCCGACAGGACCTCTTCGAGGTCGCCCGTGTTGCGGGCGAAGTCGAACTCCCACGCCGACTTGAACGCGTCGGGGTTCCACGATCCCTCGACGCGGGGGACGTCGGCGGCGCTCCAGAAGACGTGCACCTGCGCGCCGGACAGCAGGCCGAAGAGCTGCTCGTCCTTCGCGAGGTACGACTCGTGGCTCAGCAGGATCACCGCCTTCGGCGCCGCGGCGAAGAGGACGTTGAACATGCCCGCGCCGCCGAAGCCGGCCACGACGTCGGCGCCCGAGAAGAGCGTGGCCTGCTCGGCGAGGCTCATGGTCTCGGGTCGCACGACGGCGAACCCGCGTCGACGGAAGTGCTCCTCGACGTCCTCGACGTTGCGGCAGGGTCGCGCCTCGAGCTCGGGCGGGCGCGACACGAAGATCTTGCGCACGACGGGAGCGGCGGGGTCGGCGAGCGACGTGCGCAGCGTCGACCAGATGTCGCGGAGCCCGGGGTGGGCGTAGTGCGGGTAGTCCTTCTCCCACATGGTCGTCGCGGCGACGAGCGACTCGACCTCCACGTCGTCGCGCACCCACTCGACGTCCTCGTCGGCGATGCCGAAGGCGCGGAAGAGGTCGCGTTCGAAGCCCGGCTCGGTGGTCTTCGGAGCCAGCCGATAGAGGGCCTTCAGCCCGGGGACGGCCCGCTTGGCCTCGGCCCAGCCCCACAGCTTGCCCACGGTGTCCGTGAGCACGTGCCCGTACTGACCGGGCCAGGCGCAGCGGAGGTCGTAGTAGGCGCCCTCCAGGCGACGCGCGGAGGAGTCCCCGACCGCGGCGAACGTCGGGGTGGGGTTCCGTCCGATCTCGGGTGCGACCTCCTTCTTGAAGGGCGACTTGAACGAACCGGGCAGCAGGGTCTGACCGACGCGGGTGATCAGCCGCTGACCCAGCACGACCGGTGCGCCGTAGCGGCGCAGCGGGAGCTCGGGCACCTCGTACTCCGCCGTGAGCACGGACTGCGGGTCGGTGCTGCGGTGCGACACGACGCCGCCGCCCGCAGCCGTGACGGTCGTGGCGGGCAGACGCGTGATCTCGTCGTGCCCGAGCTGCGGGAGGCGGGCAGGCAGGACGTCGTCCGCGCGGCGTTCGCCGACCTTGAGCTGGTGCGAGCCGCTCTTGGTGAAGACGATCCCGTCGGGCGTCGCGGTCATGTCGCTGGTCGAGCGGGCCGCCTCGGTCTCCTCGCGGCTGATGCCCTCGATCTCGCCGTCGCGGATGGTCGCGAGCCGGTCGAGGGCGGTCGTGGCCGAGGCGTTCGTGCCGTTGACGCTGGCCAGGACGAACGTGCCGCCGTCGGCGAGGTGCAGGTACGACCGGCCCCAGGTGGCGAGGGCCGCCTCGACCCGCACCCGGCGGAGGAAGACGAACGCGTCGAGCGTCCCGATGCGCTCGAGCAGCGGGCCCAGCGCGTCGTTGCCGGGCGCCGAGTGCCAGACCACGCCCTCGACGTCGGGACGGGGGACGTCGGGTCCGGGGAACACGACGTGCACCTCGGCCGAGGGGAAGAGCTCCACCACGCTGGCGACGAGACGCGTCTGGTCGGCGTCGACGACGATCACGGCGACGGCACCGGGTCCGAGGGCGGGCACCCGCGAGCGCCAGCTCACGCGCTCGCCCGCCGAGGACTCGTCGGGCGACTCGGTCTTCGTGCGCGGCTTCAGCTTCGGCATGGTGTCTTCTCCCTCTCGTCGACACGGGGTCGACGTGCTGCCGGGCTCGACGGAGGGCGCGCCCGGACCGTCGGCCACCGTAGCAGCCGGTTCTTGGCGAGCGCCGTCGCGCCACGGCGTCGCGACGACCCCGCGGGCCCTCGGCCGGTATCGTGGTGGACCGCCGCGACGCGCGGCCCGAGGAAGGACGCGATGACGACGGTCGACGTGGTGGTGGTCAACTGGAACGGCGCCGACGTGCTCGGCGACTGCCTCCGCTCGGTGGTCGAGCATGAAAGCGACCACTCCGTCCGGGTCGTGCTGGTCGACAACGACTCCCACGACGATTCCCTCGCCGTCGCCGCGACGACGGCCCCCGACGCCGTCGTGGTCCGGACCGGTTCGAATCTCGGCTTCGCCGGAGGCGTCCAGGCGGGCATCGAGGCCTCCGACGCCGAGGTCGTCGTCCTGCTCAACAACGACGCCACGCTGGTGGCGGGCTTCGTCGACCATGCCGTGGGGCGCCTCCTCGACTCCGAGGCGACGGGTGCGGTGACCGGTCGTCTGCTGCTCTCGGAGCTCCGGGCCGACGGCGTCCGGCTGATCAACTCGACCGGCGTCGAGATCACCGCGTCGGGCAACGGTCGCGACCGCGACTGGCTGCGCCCCGACGGCGACGGCGAGCGTCCCTCCCCCGACGTGTTCGGACTGTGCGGCGGAGCCGTCGCCCTCCGACGCCGGGCCCTCGACGACGTCGGCGGCTTCGATCCGTCGCTCTTCCTGTACTACGAGGACACCGATCTCAGCTGGCGGCTGCGCCTCGCCGGCTGGGCGATCCGCTACGAGCACGACGCGGTCGTGCTGCATCGCCATGCCCACAGCACGGTCGACGGCAGCCCGCTCTTCGTGCGCCAGAACGCCCGCAACCGACTGGTCGTGGCGACGCGCTACGCCCCCCTGCCGGTGGTGGCCCGCGCCTGGTCGGCGACGGTCGTCCGGGCCGTCAGGCTGCGGATCGCCGCGGCTCGGGGGCGAGGAGCCGGCGAGACCGCCGCTGCGGTGTCCGACGGCCTGCTCTCGGCGGTGAGGTCGCTGCCGCATGATCTGTCGTCACGACGAGCATGGAACGCCCGCGCCGTGGTCGGCGCAGCCGAGCGACGGGCGCTGATCAGCCGCTGATCGCCGGGGCGGTCGTCGACCGGAGAGAGCTCGGGTCAGCGGCTCTTCATGAAGTCCTCGTAGGCCGGTGCGACCTCGTCGACCGATCCGGCGTGGACCAGCTGGCCCTTGTCGATCCAGGCGACCTGGTCGCACATGCGGCGGATGTTCGCCATCGAGTGCGTCACGAGGATGACCGTGCGCCCGCCGTCGCGCAGCTCGTTGAACTTGTCCTGGCTCTTGCGCTGGAAGGCGCTGTCGCCGACCGCGAGGACCTCGTCGACGACGAGGATGTCGGGGCGCACGGTGATCGCCACCGAGAAGCCGAGCCTGACGTACATGCCCGACGAGTAGTTCTTGACCGGCTGGTCGATGAAGTCGCCGATCTCGGAGAAGTCGACGATCTCGTCGAAGCGCGCCGCGACCTCCTTGCGGCTGAGGCCGAGGATCGACCCGTTGAGGTAGACGTTCTCCCGGCCGGTCAGCTCGGGGTGGAACCCCGATCCGACCTCGAGCATCGCCGCGAGACGGCCGTTGTACTCGATCGAGCCCTCGTTCGGCGAGAGGATCTTCGCCAGGCACTTCAGCAGCGTCGACTTCCCCGAGCCGTTGCGGCCGATCAGACCGAAGGTCGACCCCTTGGGCACGTCGAAGCTGACGTCGCGGACGGCCCAGAAGTCCTCGCCGACGACGCGGCGGCCTCGCATGACCGTGGATTTCAGGGTCCGGTTGTTCTCTTTGAACAGACGGAACTTCTTCGACACGTTGTTGACGGTGACGGCGGGTTCGCTCACAGGAGTTCTGCCAATTTCTTCTCGTTCTTCCGGAAGATCCACAGCCCCAGGACGATGAAGACCGCCGCGTACCCGAGGCAGAACAGCGTGTCGTCGAGCTCGGGCAGTCGTTGGTCGTAGAGCAGCGTCCGGAAGGCGGAGATGAAGCGCTCGACGGGGTTGAGACGGTAGAGGTCGAACAGCGTGACCGACCCGAAGAGCGGTCCGATGCCGTTGCTGGCGTTCATCACCAGCGTCAGCGGGTAGACCACGGGGCTCAGGTACATCAGGAGGCGCAGGGCGATGCCGATGAGGTGCTGGGTGTCCTGGAAGTACACGTTCACCACGGCGAGCATGAGGCCGAGACCGGTGGCGAAGATCAGCATCAGGGCCATGAAGAGGAGGACGACCGGCAGGAAGACGAGCACGCCGGGCCCGCCGACGATCAGCAGGGCGATCACGAGGATGCCCATCTCGACGCTCCAGTTGAAGCCGGAGGCGGCGCTCGACGACAGGACGAGCGTCGTGCGAGGGAAGTAGACCTTCTTGACGAGGGCCGAGTTCGACCAGATGGCCCCCATGCCGCTGTTCACGGCGTTCGAGAAGAACTGGTAGGGCAGCAGTCCGCAGAGCAGCCAGATGAAGTAGGCGTCGATGCCGCTGGGATCGCCGGGGCCCGGGTCGTTGCGGAAGATGATGCTGAAGACGAAGGTGTAGACGAGCATCGAGGCCAGCGGGTTCAGCAGCGACCACAGCTGCCCCAGGACGGTCCTCTTGTAGCGCCCCGTGATCTCACGCTTGGTGAGATTGAAGAGGAGCTCTCTGGAGGACCAGAGTTCCTGGAAGTACGTCATTCGGATCCTTGCGGGACGGGAGGCGACGGGAGCGCCTGCAAAACTCGGCTAGCTTAGACTGGCCGAACCAGATCGCAATCCTAGCCGGAGCTCTTTCGACCTTTTGTCCACACACATCCGTGCCCTGGTCGACGCGACGGCGGTCCCCGACGATCTCGGCGGCGTCGGCCGCTACGTCACCGGCTTCGTCGAGGCCTTCCGGTCGGACGACGTCGAGCTGCACGTCGTCGCGAAGCCCGGGGCGCAGTCCGACTGGTTCGCGTCGAACGCGCCGCACGCCGTCGTGCACCGCGCCCCCGCGGCCCTGCGCCGCACGGCGGTCCGCCTGCTCTGGGAGCAGACCGGCCTCCCCCTCCTCGCCCGCCGCATCGGCGCCGACGTCGTGCACTCCCCCCACTACACGCTGCCGCTGCTCACCCGGCGCCGCCGCGTCGTCACCCTGCACGACGCCACGTTCTTCAGCGACCCCGAGTGGCACATCCCCACCAAGGCCCGCTTCTTCCGGCTCTGGACGCGGCTCGCGCTGCGTCTGGCCGACGCGGTCGTCACCCCGAGCCGGGCCACGGCCGACGAGCTCGAGCGGCTCGTCGGCGTGACGCCGCGCCTCCTCAAGGTCGCCCCCCTCGGCGTCGACCGCACGGTGTTCCGCGAGCCGACCGCCGCCGAGATCCGCGTGATGCGCGACGACCTCGACCTCGGCGACGAACCCTACGTGGCGTTCCTCGGCACGATCGAGCCGCGCAAGAACGTGCCTGCGCTGATCGCGGCGGTCTCGTCGTTCTCGACGTCGCGCGTCGCGGCGGGCGAGCATCCGTGGACCCTCGTCGTGGCCGGTGCCAGGGGGTGGGACTCCGAAACGGACGGCGCCCTGGCGGCCGCTCCGCGCCTCCAGCGGGTCGTCGTGCCCGGCTACCTCCCCCTCGAGCAGCTCTCCGCCTACCTGGGGGGCGCGGAGTGCGTCGCCTATCCCAGCCTCGGCGAGGGCTTCGGCCTGCCCGTCATCGAGGCCCTCGCCTGCGGAGCGCCCGTCGTGACCACCGACCGGCTCTCGCTCGCGGAGGTCGGCGGTGACGCCGTCGACTACACCGGTGTCTCGTCCGCGGAGATCGCGGCTACCCTGGAGCGCGTCGCCGCACCCGAGGTCGACCGCGTCGCCCGTCGCACGCGGGGCCTCGCGCGGGCCGCCGAGTTCACGTGGGCCCGGTGCGCTGCCGTGCACGACGACGTCTACCAGGCCGCCGTGAGAGGAACCCCGTGAACCAGACACCCCGGGTGGCCGTGGTCACCGTGTCGTACGACTCGGGCGAGTTCCTCGAGCGCTTCGCCGCGAGCATCGCGGCCTCGTCGGCCGAGCCGCTCTCGCTCGTGGTCGTCGACAACGGCTCG
>NZ_BJUV01000023.1 GCF_007988805.1 Frigoribacterium faeni
GCGAACGCGCCGTCGAGCCACTCGCCGGCGCCCGCGGCGCCGCCGGCGTCGGTCACGCGCGCCAGCAGCTCGAGGGCCGCCTCGTTGGCGCCGCCGTGCAGCGGCCCCTTGAGCGCGCCGATGGCGCCGACGACGGACGAGTGCAGGTCGGAGAGCGTCGAGGCGATCACCCTGGCCGTGAACGTCGACGCGTTGAACGAGTGCTCGGCGTAGAGCACCATCGAGACGTCGAACGCCTCGACGTCGAGCGGGTCGGCCTCGCGGCCGAAGACCTGGTGCAGGAAGTCGGCGCTGTAGCCGAGGTCGTCGCGGGGCGCCACCGGGGGCAGGTCGTGGCGTCGGCGCTGGTCGTAGGCGATGACGGCCGGCAGGACGGCGAAGAGCCGGGTGGCCAGACGGCGGGTCTCGGCGGCGTCGTACTCGCCGGGGGCCGTGCTCCGTTCGGGCTGGGCGGCGCCGAGGGCGCTGACGGCGGTGCGGACGACGTCCATCGGGTGGGCCGAGGTGGGGATGAGGTCGATGACGTGCAGCAGACCGGGGGCGAGCGATCGCGCCGCGCGGAGCTCGGCGTCGAACGCGGCCCGTTCGGCGGCGGTGGGCAGCTCGCCGTGCAGCAGCAGGTGGGCGACGTCCTCGATGTCGCGCCCGGCCGCGAGCTGCTGCACGGGATAGCCGCGGTAGAGCAGCGAGTTGCTCGCCGCGTCGACCTTCGACACGGCGGTCCGGTCGACGACGACGCCGGCGAGCCCCTTGTGCAGATCGACGGTCGGGGCGGTGGTGGTGTCGCTCATGGTCACTCCTTCGTGAACAGATCGGTGTCGCATCGTGTCGCATCGGGGTGCCTCGTGTCGACCCCCGTTGCTGCCTTCCGGGAGGCGCGGTCAGCGCTCCACGGTGAAGTCGAAGACGTTCGAGTCGAACGTCGAGTAGCCCTGGTAGTCGATCAGGTCGTAGAGATCGCTGCGGTGCTGCATCCGCGTGAGCAGCGCCTCCTGGGTGCCGGAGGCCGAGATCTCGTCCAGCCCGCGCGCCGCCTCGCCCATCGCGAGGCGGAGCAGCGTGACCGGGTAGATGACCACCCGCACGCCGGCGTCGCGCAGCTGGTCGGCCGTGTGCAGCCGCCCCTTGCCGAACTCGGTCATGTTGGCGAGCACCGGGACGTCGACCGCCCGCGCGACGGCCTCGAACTCGTCGAGGCCGGTCATCGCCTCGGGGAACACGGCGTCGGCTCCCGCGTCGACCAGCGCCTTCGCCCGGTCGACCGCGGCCGCCAGCCCGTCGACGGCCCGGACGTCGGTGCGGGCCATGATCAGCAGGTCGGGGTCGCGTCGGCCGTCGGCCGCGGCCCGGATCCGCTTCAGGGCCGTGTCGAGGTCGACCACGGCCTTGCCGTCGAGGTGGCCGCAGCGCTTCGGGTTGACCTGGTCCTCGATGTGCAGCCCGGCGACCCCGGCGTCCTCCATCGTCTGCACCGTGCGGGCCGCGTTCATCGGCTCCCCGAAGCCGGTGTCGGCGTCGACGAGCGTCGGCAGGTCGGTCATCCGGGCGATCTGATGCGCGCGCTGGGCGACCTCGGTCAGCGTGGTGAGCCCGATGTCGGGCAGGCCGAGGTCGGCGCTGACCACGGCCCCCGAGACGTAGACGCCCTCGAAGCCCTTCCGCTCGATCAGACGGGCGCTGAGCGGGTTGAACGCGCCCGGCAGGCGGAGCAGCCCGTCGCCGGCGAGGCGCTCGCGGAACCGGCGTCGCTTCTCGGCGGGGGTCAGGGTCGAGTACAGCATCAGAACAGCCCGCCGGGCACGGCCTCGTCGGCCGACCGCAGCGCCCCGGGAGGCGCGGTGAGGGTCAGCCGCTGGAGCTCGCCCGCCCCCAGCTCGGGGAGGCGCTGCGCGGTGTCGAGGAACCTCTCGACCTCGTCGTCGGCGAGCACCCCCGTGGCGAGGGTGCGGAACTTCCGCAGGTAGTCGGCGCGCGCGAACGGGCGGGCGCCGAGAGGGTGCGCGTCGGCCACGGCGATCTCGTCGACGAGGCGCCGCCCGTCCGCGAGCTCGACCTCGATGCGCCCGCCGAACGCCTTCTCGGTCGGGTCGATCGAGTGGTAGCGGCGGGTCCACTCGGGGTCCTCCGCGGTCGTGATGCGCCGCCAGAGGGCGACCGTGTCGGCGCGGCCGGCGCGCTCGGGCGCGTAGCTGCGCTCGTGGTGCCACTCGCCGTCCTGCAGGGCCACGGCCACGATGTACGGGATGGAGTGGTCGAGCGTCTCGCGGCTGGCCGTCGGATCGTACTTCTGCGGGTCGCCGGCGCCCGAGCCGATCACGACGTGCGTGTGGTGGCTGGTGTGCAGCACGATCGACGCGACGGCCTCGGGGTCGCGCAGCTCGGGGTGCTCGCGGCCGAGACGACGGGCGAGGTCGATCCAGGCCTGGGCCTGGTACTCGGCGCTGTGCTCCTTCGTGTAGCTGTCGAGGATCGCCCGCTTCGACTCGCCCGCGCCGGGCAGCGGCACCTCGTAGTGCGCGTCGGGGCCGTCGAGCAGCCAGGCGATGACGCCGTCCTCGCCCTCGTAGATCGGGCTGGGGCTGGTCTGCCCGCGCATCGCCCGGTCGACGGCCTCGACCGCCTGCTTCCCGGCGAACGCCGGGGCGTAGGCCTTCCAGGTCGAGATGAGCCCCTTGCGCGACTGGCGGGTCGCCGTGGTGGTGTGCAGGGCCTGGGCGATGGCCTGGGCGATGGTGGCGGCGTCGAGGCCGAGCAGGGCGCCGATGCCGCCGGCGGCGCTGGGGCCGAGGTGGGCGACGTGGTCGATCTTGTGGGCGTGCAGGCTGATCGCCTTGACGAGGTCGATCTGCAGCTCGTAGCCCGCCGCGAGACCCCTCACGAGCTGCTCGCCGGTCGCGCCGACGTGTTGGGCGACCGCGAGCACGGGCGGGATGTTGTCGCCGGGGTGCGAGTACTCGGCGGCGAGGAAGGTGTCGTGGAAGTCGAGCTCGCGCACGGCGACGCCGTTCGCCCAGGCGGCCCACTCGGGCTGGATCCGGGTCGACTCGTCGAGCCCGAACACGGTCGATCCCTCTCGGCTGCCGCCTGCGGCGTCGGCCCGGTGACGGGAGGACTGGAGGCGCGCGGCGGCCTGGGCTCGGGCGGCGGCGACGGGCGCGCGTCCCAGGCTGGCGGCGGCGACGGCCGCGTTGTCGATGACCCGGTTGACGACCATGTCGACGACGTCGTCGTCGACGGGGACGGGGTCGACGGCGACGGCCGCCAGCTTGGCGGCCAGTTCGTCGGCCCGGGCGAGCGGGTCGTCGGAGCGGTGGACGTGCACGTCGTTGAGCATCACGCCCTCGACTCTAGGCGTGCGCGCCGGGGATGCGCGAGACGACGACGGCCGGGCGCGGACTCAGGGCCGGACGGCGGCGGTGGGCGCCGGCCGCGCCACGACGACGGCGACGACCCCGGCGAGCACGAGCGCGAGCCCGAGCCAGCCGGGCGCGGAGAGCCGCTCGCCGACGACGATCACCGCGAGGAGGGTCGCCACGAACGGCTCGAGCAGGGTCACCGTCGTGGCCCGCGAGCCCGGCACGGTGCGGAGGCCGCGGCCGAAGGCGAGGTAAGCGACGAACATCGGGCCGAGGGCGAGGTACGCGGCGATGCCGATCGATCCGCCCGACTGCAGCAGCGGGGCGCCGGTGAGCATCAGCACCGGGGCAAGCAGCACGGCGCCGACCCCGAACTGGGCCGCCATCGCCCCGCGTGACGGATGCCCCTCGTGCATCAGCCGCCCGGCGGTGTACGTGTAACCGGCATAGGCGAGGCCGGCGAGCAGCCCGAGGGCGACGCCGGCGACCAGGTCGCCCGACTCGCCCGAGCCGCCGCCGACCGACGCGGCCGACGCGTCGGGGCCGTGGCCGAACACGGCGAGCAGCGCGACTCCGACGACGGCCGCACCGGCCGACGCCGCCCAGCGGGGATCCATCCGACGCCGACGCTCGGGCGGGTCGACGAACCGCTCGAGCAGCGCCGCGAAGACGGGCGCCGTGCCGAGCGCGACCACGTTGCCGATCGCCACGCCGGCCAGCGACATCGACGAGTAGAACGCGAGCGGGTACGCGACGACCCCGAGCGCTCCCGGGAGGATCCAGCGCCAGCTGCGCGCGCCTCCTCGGAGCACCCCCGCGGTGAGCCGCGGCGCGGTCAGGGCGAGCAGCAGACCGCCGACGCACATCGTGGCCGCTCCGGTGGCGAGCGGGCCGACGTCGGCCGGGAGCAGGCTCGCGGCGGTGCCGGTGGTGCCCCAGAGGAGCGCGGCGAGCACGATGGCGTACATCACCCGTCATCGTAGGGCCTCCGGCGGGGTCCGCTGGGGGCGTCCGCAGCGCGCGTCCGCCGGCGCCGGGCACGGCCGAGGAGGCGCGGCGCGGGTCAGGAGGCGCTGCGCCGGTCAGGAGGCGCGGCGCCGTTCAGGAGGCGCTGCCCACCGCCTCCTGGGCGCTGAACCGCTCGACGAGGGCCCGTTTGAGGATCTTGCCGCTGGGTCCGAGCGGGAGCGCCTCGACGACGTGCACGACGCGGGGGAACTTGTAGGCGGCGATCTCGTCGGAGACGAAGCGGACGAGCTCGTCGGGCTCGACCGTCGCGCCCTCGCGGAGGACGACGGCCGCCTCGATCTCCTGGCCGTGCAGCTCGTGGGGCACGCCGAAGACGGCGGCCATGGTCACGTCGGGGTGCTGGGCGAGGACCTCCTCGACCTGGCGCGGGTACACGTTGTAGCCGTTGCGGATGATCATGTCCTTGGTGCGGTCGACGATCGTGAGGTAGCCGTCGTCGTCCTTCGTGCCGAGGTCGCCGGTGCGGAACCAGCCGTCGACGATCGCCTCGGCGGTGTCCTCGGGCCGGTTCAGGTAGCCGTTCATCAGGTTGTGTCCGCGGATGACGAGCTCGCCGATCTCGCCGTGCGGGAGCAGGGCGATCGAGTCGGTCACGGCCGGGTCGGCGATCTCGACGTCGACGCCCCAGATCGGGGTGCCGATGGTTCCCGGACGAGGGGTGCGCCCGACGTGGTTGAAGGTGGCGACGGGCGAGGTCTCGGTGAGGCCGTATCCCTCGTGCAGGGGCGCGCCGTAGACCTGCTCGAAGCGCTGGAGCACCGCCAGGGGCAGGGAGGCGCCGCCCGAGATCGCGTAGCGGAGGCGCGGGCGGGCCTCCGAGCGGGTGGCGGCGTCGAGCAGCGCCATGTACATCGTCGGCACGCCCATGAAGACGGCGCAACCGTGCTCGACCATGGCGGCGAGCGCGGCGTCGCCGTCGAACCGCGGGAGCATGACGATGGTGGCGCCGGCGCGGAACCCGGTGTTCATGGTGCAGGTCTGCCCGAAGGTGTGGAACAGCGGCAGGGCGCCGAGCAGGACGTCGCCGCGGGTGATGTCGAAGGTGCTCATCAGGTTGGTGTTGACCTGCTCGAGCAGCGCGAAGTGCGAGCCCTCGGCGCCCTTCGGCTGGCCGGTGGTGCCGCTCGTGTAGAGGATGGTGGCGGTGTCGAACGGGTCGCGGGGCACGTAGGTGTCGAGCGGCTCGGCGGTCTCGGCGAGCGCCTCCAGCCGGTCGTGTCCGGTGCCGTGCGGGTCGACGCTGGAGTCGGGGGCGAGCACGGTGACCACGTCGACGCCGGCCAGCGCGGCGCCGGCGGCGCCCTCGCCGAGCAGGGGTGCGGCGCAGACGAGGATGGTCGCGCCGCTGTCGCGGAGGACGTACTCGATCTCGTGGCGCTTGAGCAGGGCGTGGACGGGCACCGCGACGGCGCCGAGGGCGAGGGTGGCGTAGTAGACGCGGGGGAAGTCAGCGACGTTGGGCACGAGCATGGCGACGCGGTCGCCCTCTCCGACGCCCTTCTCGCGCAGGGCTCCGGCGTAGGCGAGGGTCTGGCTCCAGAGCTCGGCGTAGGAGGTGCGCTGGGCTCCCACGATGACGGCGACGTCGTCGGGGTAGCGGGCCGCCGATTCGGCGAGGATGGCGGCGACCGACGCGGTCGCGCGAGAGGGTGTGCTCATGTCCTGGTGTTCTCCGTCTCCGTTGACGACTAATCCTTCAGGATCATACGCCGCGCCGCCACACCCTCACTCCGGGGTCACGCCGCTCCGCCGCCGGCTCCCGCCCGGTCGTCGGGCTCTCAGTCGAAGCTGCCGCCGCCGTCGGCGTCGCGCGGCCAGTGACTCCTCCCCTGGCCCCGTCCGCTGAGGTTCAGCCGTCCGGCTCCGGGGCGGCCGCGCCTGACCGGGGCCGGGCTCGCCGGGGGTTCGGGCTCGCGGGCGTAGCCGCTGCGGACTCGGGCCCGATGGACCGGCTGGACCCAGCCGAGCTCCCGGACCGGCTGGCCGTCGCGCCAGGTGGTGCGCCATTCGTCGACGGCCTGGTCGACGAGGTCGAGCCAGTCGTCGGCGAGGAAGTGGTAGCGGGTGGGGCCGTCCTCGAGCACCCTGGTGAAGCCCGACTCCTTGAGGACGCCGAGGTGGTGGGAGACGCTGGACCAGCCCTTGCCCATGTTGTCGTAGACCATCGTGGCGATGTCTCCCGACGAGGCCGCGCCCTGGCACAGCAACTCGACGATGTAGTGGCGGACGGGGTCGCTCAGTACGACGAACGGGCTCACGCGGCGCGACCGGCCGCCGCGCGGGCTCATCGTCGGCGCATTCGGTCGGGGCCTCGGGTGGCCGGTGCGGCGTGCGTTCGAGGTCGCGTGCTCGCTCTCGAGCTATTACGCATCCATGCGCAGCAGTCCGACCAGGCACAGCGAGAGCCCTCCGGACGCGTCCGCGCTGTCGAGCTATTACGCATCCATGCGCAGCCCACCGACCACACACGGCGACAGCCCTCCGAACCCGTCCGCGCTGTCGAGCTATTACGCATCCATGCGCAGCAGTCGCTCTCCCGCCGTGCATGACGGCTCATTGCCGGACTCTCATCCCGGCCCCTCCCCGCTCTCATGAACTCGACGTCACCGAATCCGCGCCCGAGCCCGCTACGCATCGATGCGTAACAGCTCCACAGCAGACGCACGTCCTGTCCACGCACGACAGCACGGAACCCGCCACCCCGCCGCTCCCCGAACCCACTACGCATCGATGCGTAACAGCTCGAAAGCAGACGCACGCCTCGATCCCGAAGACGACGACCGAGCCCACCGACTCCAGCCCGCCACTCCCCGAGCCCGCTCCGCATCGATGCGTAGTAGCTCGCCCGTAGACGCACGCCCTGTCCACGCGCGACAGCACGGAACCCGCCACCCCGCCGCTCCCCGAACCCGCTACGCATCGATGCGTAATAGCTCGCGAGCGAACACGAGTCCGGACGCTGGATCCGCCCGCGGGTAGACCGTGACTCTCGCGCCGACCTCGATGCGCAGACAACCCCTGACGCGCGAGCGGACGATGACGCGACAGCAGACGACGGCCCGACAGCGCGACAGCGCGACGGCCCGACAGCGCGACAGCTCGACAGCCTCACGCGGGACGGTGAGCGCGAGAGGACCTGCATGACGAGAGAATGCCCCGCGACGCACCCCGCACCTCCTCGGCTCGGTTGCGCCTGGGGAGAACTCGGCGGCGGAGGCGGCGGGGGACGACTCGTCAGCGCTTAAGCTGGAACGCCCATGATCCCCACCATCACGTACCCCGCCGAGCTGCCGGTCAGCCAGCGACGCGACGACATCGCCGCCGCGATCCGCGACAACCAGGTCGTGATCGTCGCCGGCGCCACCGGCTCGGGCAAGACGACCCAGCTGCCCAAGATCTGCCTTGAGCTCGGCCGCACGAAGATCGGCCACACTCAGCCTCGCCGCATCGCCGCCCGCACCATCAGCGAGCGCATCGCCGAAGAGCTGGGCGACGAGGTCGGCGGCGTGGTCGGCTACCAGGTGCGGTTCACCGACAAGGTCGGCGCCGACACGCAGATCAAGCTGATGACCGACGGCATCCTGCTCAACGAGATCCACTTCGACCGCGAGCTCGAGCGCTACGACACGATCATCATCGACGAAGCCCACGAGCGCAGCCTCACCATCGACTTCCTGCTCGGCTACCTCAAGCAGCTCCTCCCCCGCCGCCCCGACCTCAAGCTCATCATCACCAGCGCCACGATCGACCCCGAGTCCTTCTCGAAGCACTTCGGCGACGCCCCGATCGTCGAGGTCTCGGGCCGCACCTACCCGGTCGAGGTGCGTTACCGCCCGCTCGTCGCCGACGACACCACGGGCGACGACGACGCCGACGCGGACGACGACGACCGGCAGGAGGCACGGGCCGGCGACCGCAGACAGCGCGCCGACGACAAGGACTACCTGCAGGGCATCAACGAGGCCCTCGACGAGCTCGCCCGCGAGTCGAGCGGCGACGTGCTCGTCTTCCTCAGTGGAGAGAACGAGATCCGCGACGCCGAGGAGTCGATCCGCGGCCGCAACCTGCCGCACACCGAGGTGCTGCCGCTCTACGGCCGCCTCAGCTCCGCCGACCAGCACCGGGTCTTCCAGCCGAGCACCACCGCGGGCACCCGGCGCCGCATCGTGCTCGCCACGAACGTCGCCGAGACCAGCCTCACCGTGCCCGGCATCAAGTACGTCATCGACGCCGGCACCGCCCGCATCAGCCGCTACTCCACCCGCGCCAAGGTGCAGCGCCTCCCCATCGAGGCCATCTCGCAGGCCAGCGCCAATCAGCGCTCCGGCCGCTCCGGCCGCACCAGCAGCGGCATCGCGATCCGGCTCTACAGCGAGACCGACTTCGAGAAGCGACCCGAGTTCACCGAGCCCGAGATCCTCCGCACCAACCTCGCCGCCGTCATCCTGCAGATGATCTCGCTGGACCTCGGCGAGATCGCGGCGTTCCCCTTCCTCCAGCCGCCCGACTCGCGCGGCATCAAGGACGGCCTCGACCTGCTGCGCGAGCTCGGCGCCGTCACCCAGGGCGGCCAGATCACCCGGGTCGGCAAGCAGCTGACCCGGCTGCCCATCGACCCGCGCCTGGCCCGCATGGTGGTTGAGTCGAAGACCCACGGCACCACCCGCGAGGTGCTCGCCATCGTCGCCGCCCTGAGCATCCAGGACCCCCGCGAGCGCCCCCTCGAACGACGCGCCCAGGCCGACGAGAAGCACTCCCGCTTCCGCGACCCGGCCGGCGACTTCATGACGTTCCTGAACCTCTGGAACCACCTCGAGGACAAGCAGAAGGAGCTCAGCGGCAACGCGTTCAAGCGCCTCTGCCGCGACGAGTTCCTCAACTACCTGCGGATCCGCGAATGGCAGGACGTCTACCGCCAGCTGTCCCGCGCCTCCCGCCCCCTCGGCCTCCACATCGGCGAGCGCAGCACCAACCCCGACGGCGTGCACCGCAGCCTGCTCGCCGGGCTGCTCAGCCAGATCGGCCTCTTCGACCCCCAGAAGAAGGACTACGTCGGCGCCCGCCAGTCGCGGTTCGTCGTGTTCCCGGGCAGCGCCCTCGCCAAGAAGCAGCCCGCCGCCATCATGAGCGCCGAGCTCGTCGAGACGAGCCGCCTGTTCGCCCGGGTGAACGGCGCCATCGACCCCGCCTGGGCCGAGGCCCTCGCCCCCGACCTGGTCAAGCGCAGCTACGGCGAGCCCCACTGGGAGAAGAAGCAGGGCGCCGTCGTCGCCTACGAGCGGGTCACGCTCTACGGCGTGCCGATCGTCGCACGCCGTCGCATCCAGTTCTCGCGCGTCGACCCCGCCTACGCCCGCGAGCTGTTCATCCGGCACGCCCTGGTCGAGGGCGACTGGGAGTCGCGCCAGGCGTTCGAGCGTCAGAACCGCGAGCTGATCCGCGAGCTGACCGAGGTGGAGGAGCGCACGCGCCGTCGCGACATCCTGGTCGACGGCGACGCCGCGTTCGAGTTCTTCCAGCGGCGCATCCCCGCCGACGTCGCCAGCATGCGCGACTTCGAGGGCTGGTGGCGGAAGGCCAGGATCGACACCCCGGACCTCCTCACCATGACCGCCGCCGACCTGCTCGGCGACGACGAGCCCGACGTCGACGAGCAGGGCTTCCCGAGCACCTGGCAGCAGGGCGATCAGACCCTGACCCTGCGCTACAAGTTCGAGCCGGGGGCCGACGACGACGGCGTGACCGTGGTCGTCCCCCTGCCGCTGCTGCCCCGCCTCGGACCGGTCGGGTTCGACTGGCAGGTGCCCGGGCTCCGCGACGAGCTCGTCACCTCGCTGATCAAGTCGCTGCCGAAGCAGATCCGCAAGAACGTGGTGCCGGCCGGCGACTGGGCGAAGAGGATCACCGACGAGCTGCCCGCCGCTCCCCCGGCGGACGTCGACGAGCCGTTCACCGCCACCGTCGCCGCGGCCATCAGGAAGCTGACCTACACGCCCGTCGCGGTCGACGACTTCGACCTGCACCGGGTGCCGGCGCACCTGCGGGTCACCTACGCCGTCGTCGACGACCGCGGCCGCACGGTCGGCGCCGGCAAGGACCTCGACGCCCTGCAGCACCGCCTGCGCGACGCCACCCGCGACAGCGTCGCCCGGGTCACGCAGGGCGGCGGCTCCGACGACCGCGGCCGCGGCCGGGGCAGAGGCCGAGGAGGCGCGGTCCCGCCGGGCGAGCACGGCGCCCCCCGGGTGGCGAACTCCCTCGAGCGCTCGGGGCTGACCTCGTGGGACTTCGACGAGCTGCCCGCCGTCGTCGACACCCGCCACGGCGACACGGTGATCCGGGCCTACCCGGCGCTGGTCGACCACGGCGACTCGGTCTCGATCACCCTGATGGCGACCCCGGCCGATCAGGCGCTCGCGACGCCCAAGGGCGTCCGTCGACTGCTCATGCTCGCGACGCCCTCGCCGGTCGCCTACGTGCAGCAGCACCTGACCGGCCCCGAGAAGCTCATCCTCGCGACCAGCCCGTACCAGAACACCGCGGCGCTGTTCGCGGACTGCCTCGTCGCCGTGGTCGACGACGTGCTCTTCCGGGTCAAGCCGGACGGCATGATCATGACGAAGAAGGAGTTCCTCTCGGCCCGCGACCGGGTCTCGGGTGCCGTCATGGACCAGATGTTCCAGACGGTGTCGCTCGTCGCCCGCACCCTCACCGCCGCCCGCGACGCCGACAGGGCCCTCAAGGGCGCCACGTCGATGAACCTCCTCGCGGCGCTGACCGACATGCGGCAGCAGCGCGACCGGCTGGTGCACCCGGGCTTCGTCTCGGCGACCGGTCTCCAGCAGCTGCAGCGGGTGCCGGTCTACCTGGTCGGCATCACGAAGCGCACGGCCAAGCTGCTCGAGAACCCGCAGCGCGATCGCGTGTGGTTGAGCGAGGTGCAGCAGGCGACCGAGCGGTACGAGTCGGCCGACGGGACGTTCCCGCCCGCCGAGACCGCGCCTCCTGCGCTCGTGCGCGCCCGCTGGATGCTCGAGGAGTTCCGTCTCAGCCTGTTCGCCCAGGACCTCCGCCCCAGCGAGAGCGTCTCGCTGCAGCGCATCGTCAAGGTGCTCGCCTCGGCCTGAGATCCGCGCCGGTCGTCGTCGCCGCTAGCCTGGTGCGATGCGCGCGACCGTGAAAGACGTGGCGGCCCGGGCGGGGGTGTCGCCGAAGACGGTCTCGAACGTCATCAACGGCGTCGTGCCGGTCAACGCCGACACCCGGGCGAGGGTCGAGGAGGCGCTGGTCGCCCTCGACTACGTGCCGAACCTCAGCGCGCGGGGACTCCGCAACGGCCGCACCGGCGCCATCGCCCTGGCGTTCCCCGACCTCGCCACCCCGTACAGCGCCGAGATGTCGCACTGGTTCGTCGAGGTCGCCCACGAACGGGGCTGGTCGGTCCAGCTCGAGCAGACCGGCCTGCGGCCCGAGCGGGAGGGCGAGCTGCTGCTGCGCGGCAAGGAGCACCTCGTCGACGGCCTCGTGCTGAACCCGACGAGCATCGACGAGAGCGCCATCGTCGGCGCCGAGTCGCTGCCCCCCGTGGTCGTGATCGGCGAGGTCGAGCAGAGCCTCGTCGACCAGGTGCGCGTCGACAGCGTCGCCGCGGCCCGCGACATGACCGACCACCTGATCGGGCTCGGGCACCGGCGCATCGCCGTGCTCGGCAGCTCGGGCGGCGACTTCGACACGGCCACGGCCCGGGCCCGCACGCAGGGCTGGGTGGAGGCGATGACGGCCGCGGGGCTCCCCGTCGGGGAGGACCTCCGCTGGTCGTGCCCGTCGTGGTCGCCCGGCGCCGCCGCCGCCGCGACCGCCGACGCCCTCGGACGCCACGGCGCCCCGGACGCCCTCTTCTGCTTCACCGACTCGCTCGCCATCGGCGCGGTCCACGCGCTCTGGTCGGCCGGGCTGAGCGTGCCGGGCGACGTCTCGGTCGCCGGCTTCGACGACGTCGCCGACGGACGCTTCATGACCCCGCCGCTGACCACCGTGAGCAACGACAAGCGGCTCTTCGCCGAACGGACGCTCGAACTGCTGGCCGCGCGGATCCTCGACCGCGACCGCCCGCCCGAGCTGGTGCTCATCCCGTCCACGGTCGTCGCCCGCGCCAGCACGGCCCCACGACGCGGCTGAACCCGGGGGAGAACGAGCGTCCCGCTCCCGCTAGGGTGAGCGGACCTCGACCGAAGGGCCGCTCATGAACACCGCCACCGTCGTCATCGCGCTGATCGTCTTCGCGATCGTCGCCCTCACCGTCGTCGTCGCCCTCCGCGAGCGTCGCGCCCGCGCGCTGGCCGCCCGCCTCGACACGGCCGACGCCGGCTCGGGCACCCGCGACCTGGCCGACGCGCTCCGCGAGCAGTCCGCCTCCCGCGGCGAGGCCGGCGGCTCGTCGTGGAGCGCGGCCGGCAAGAACTCCGCCGGCTGACCCCGGGGCGCCCCGCCGACCGCCGTCACGGACCGGTGCGGCCCCTACGATGAGACCGTGTCGACGCCTGCTGCACCCGTGCCCCTGCGGCGCTCCCCCGGAGTCCGGGTCGGCCTCTCGATCGCCGTCGCGACCGGCCTCTACGGCGTCTCGTTCGGGGCGCTCGCCGTCGCCTCCGGCCTGACGGTCGCCCAGGCCTGCGTGCTCAGTCTGCTGCTGTTCTCCGGCGGCTCGCAGTTCGCCTTCGTCGGCGTGATCGCCGGCGGCGGAGCGGGCTCCGCCGCCGCCGGCGCGGCCGCCCTGCTCGGCATCCGCAACGCGATCTACGGCATGCAGATCAACGCGCTGCTGCACCCCCGCGGCCTGCTCCGCCCCGTCGCCGCCCACGTCACCATCGACGAGTCCCTCGCGACGAGCACCGGCCAGTCCGAGCCCGCCGAGCAGCGTCGCGGCTTCTGGGTCGCGGGCGTCGGCGTCTTCGTCCTCTGGAACCTCTTCACCCTCGTCGGTGCGCTCGCCGGCGACGCGATGGGCGACCCTCGACGGTGGGGGCTCGACGGCGCCGCCGTCGCCGCGTTCCTCGCCCTGCTCTGGCCCCGGCTCCGGTCGCGCGACGCAGGGGCGATCGCGGTCGTCTGCGCCGTGGTGACCGTGATCGCGGTGCCTCTCGTCCCGCCCGGCGTGCCGATCGTGCTGGCCGCGGTCGTCGCCGCCGCCCTCGGCTGGTTCGGAGCGCGCGAGCCCCGACCCGACGAGCACCGACCCGACGAGCACCGAGGAGGCGCGGCGTGAGCACCTGGATCTGGATCGCCGTCGCCTGCCTGGTCGCGTACCTGACGAAGCTCGTCGGCTACCTCGTGCCCCGCTCGCTGCTGTCGAACCCCCGGGTGGCGCGGGTCGCCGGGACCCTCACGGTCGGGCTCCTCGCCTCGCTGACCATCGCCAACACGGTGGCGACCGGGCAGCAGCTGGTCGTCGACGCCCGACTCGGGGCGCTGGTCGCGGCGGGGATCGCCCTGGTGCTCCGGGCGCCGTTCCTCGTCGTCGTGATCGCGGGGGCGGCGACCGCCGCCGGGCTGCGCCTCCTCGGCCTCCCCTGAGCCGCGCACACCCGTCGGCTCGGTTCGCGATGCCTCTTGCGCTCGCATTACAACGATGTAAAGCTGTCGGCAGTCGACGACTCACAAAGGAGTGAACCCCGATGACACCACCCCCACCCCCCTCGCGGCCCGGCCTCAGCCGCCGCAACCTCCTGGTCGGCGGTGCGGCCCTGCTCGGCGGCGCCTTCGCCGTCGGCGGCCTGGCCGGCTGCTCGACCGTCGGCGGCGCCACCGGCGCCGGCGGTGTCGCCCCGCTGGACTTCTGGCATCTGCTGAGCGGCGGCGACGGCGTCAAGATGTCGACGCTCGTCGACCAGGCCAACGCCGAGAACCCCGAGTTCCACGCGACGCAGACCGTGCTCGCCTGGGGCACCCCGTACTACACGAAGCTCGCCATGGCCTCGGCCGGCGGCCGCGCGCCCGACGTCGCGATCATGCACGCCTCGCGGGTGCCCGGCTACGCGCCCGGCGGCCTGCTCGACCCGTGGGACGTCGAGAAGCTGGCCTCGTACGGCCTGCGCGAGGCGGACTTCCCGCCCGCCGTCTGGCAGGCCGGGTTCAGCGGAGAAGAGCTCTACTCGATCGCGCTCGACTCGCACCCGTTCATCCTGCTGTACAACACCGACATCGCCGAGCGGGCCGGGGTCCTCGGCGACGACGGCCGTCTCGTCGAGATCACCAGTCCCGAGCGGTTCCTCGAGGTCGCGAACGCCATGCAGGAGGTGACCGGCAAGCACGGCGCGTCGTGGGGCTACCTGAACGACGGCGCGCAGCTCTGGCGCATGTTCTACACGTTCTACAAGCAGCTCGGAGCCGAGATGGTGCTCCGCGAAGGAGGGACGGTCGAGTACGACGAGGCCGCCGCGGTCACCGCGCTCGAGTTCATGCAGAGGCTGACCGACGGCACGGCGATGGCGACCGCCTCCGACATCCAGTCGGGCATCGCCGAGTTCGTCAGCGGCGAGAGCGGCATGCTGTTCACCGGCGTGTGGGAGGTGCCGAGCGCCCAGAACGCCGGCATCCCCTTCGACGCGAGCATCATCCCGACGCTCTTCGGCACCCCTGCGGTCTACGCCGACTCGCACGCGTTCGTGCTGCCTCGTCAGAGCACGGTCGACGCGACCACGCGCGAGGACGTCTACAAGATGGTCTCCACCATCCTCAAGGACTCGATCTCGTGGGCCGAAGCCGGGCACATCCCCGCGTACCGGCCGGTCGTCGACAGCAGCGCCTACGCCGAGCTGCGCCCGCAGGCGAACTACGCCGAGGCGGCCGACTACCTGAACTACGACCCGCCGGCCTGGTTCAGCGGCTCGGGGTCGGACTTCCAGACGTACTTCCTCGACACGGTGCAGTCCGTGGTGCTCGCCAAGGACGACGCCGCCGCCGGCATGCGCGCCTTCGTCGACCGCGTGAACACGCAGCTCTCGAGACCGGCACCGGTGTGATCGCCACGACCCGCGCCTCCTCGGCCACCGCCGCTCCGACGGCACCGCAGCACCCCACGACGCACGACGACGAAGGAGTCGACCTGTGACCTCCACCACGGTCAAGGCCCGCGGGGCCGCGCCCGACACGAGAGCGAGAGCGGCGAGCCGCTCCGCCGTCCGACCGACCACCCGGCTGCGTCCGGGCGCCCATGGAGACAACCGGATCGGCTGGGGCTTCGCGGCGCCGTTCGCGATCCTCTTCGGCCTGTTCCTGGTCTGGCCCGTCGTGCACGGGCTGTACCTCAGCTTCACCGGCCAGAGCCTCACCGGCTCGGGCGGCGAGCTGATCGGGGTCGCCAACTACGCCGAGGCGTTCGCCGACGCGGCGATGTGGCGCTCGATGCTCAACACGCTGTGGTTCACGGTGCTGAGCACGATCCCGCTCGTCGTCATCGCGCTGCTGCTGGCGCTGCTGGTCAACACCGGCCTGCCCGGCCAGTGGCTCTGGCGGCTGAGCTTCTTCCTGCCGTACCTGCTGGCCTCGACCGTCGTGTCGCTGTTCTGGATCCAGCTCTACAGCCCCACGCTCGGCCCGATCAACAACGTCCTGGCCACGATCGGCCTGCCGCAGCCGGCCTGGCTGCAGGACCCGGACACCGCCATGATCGCCGTCGTCGCGACGACCGTCTGGTGGACGGTCGGCTTCAACTTCCTGCTCTACCTGGCCGCGCTGCAGAACATCCCCGACCAGCAGTACGAGGCCGCATCGCTCGACGGCGCCGGACGCTGGCGATCGCTCGTGTCGATCACGATCCCCCAGCTGGGGCCGACCACCGGGCTGATCGTCGTCCTGCAGGTGCTCGCGTCGCTCAAGGTCTTCGACCAGATCTACCAGATGACCACCGGCGGTCCGGCGGGCACCACCCGCTCCGCCGTCCAGTACATCTTCGACACCGGGTTCACCGGCTACCGGTTCGGCTACTCGTCGGCCATCTCGTACATCTTCTTCGCCCTCATCATCGTCATCTCGGTCGCCCAGTTCGCCGTCGCGGCGCAGCGCCGGAAAGGAGCACAGCGATGACCGCCCCCGCCGTCGCCCCGGGCAGCGGTCTCCGCGCCCCCACCGCCGACCGAGCCCCTCGTCCGCACAAGCCCGGGCAGCGCCGGTTCGGGCCGCTCGCCGTCGCCAGCGTCGTCGTGCTGATCGTCCTGGCCGTCCTCTGGCTGCTGCCGTTCCTCTGGTCGCTGTCGACCTCGTTCAAGAGCGAGGCGGACGCCGCCGCCACACCCCAGACCTGGCTGCCGGCCGGAGGCTTCACCCTCGACGCCTACCGCGCCGTGCTCGAGCAGGGGAACATCCCGACCTGGCTGTTCAACAGCCTGTTCACCTCGGTCGTCATCACCGTGATCGTCGTCGCGACGTCGGCCCTGGTCGCCTACGCCTTCTCGAGGCTCGACTTCGCCGGCAAGAGGTGGCTCTACATCGCGACCATCGCGTCGATCATCGTGCCGCCGCAGGTGCTGATCGTGCCGCTGTTCTACCAGATGCTCGCCTTCAACATGGTCGACACCTACTGGGGCATCATCCTGCCGCAGGCGATCGCACCGGCCATGGTGTTCGTGCTGAAGAAGTTCTTCGACCAGGTGCCGATCGAGCTCGAGGACGCCGCCCGCGTCGACGGCGCCGGACGCGTCCGGGTGTTCTTCACCATCCTCCTGCCCCTGTCGCGCCCCATCCTCGGGGCCGTGTCGATCTTCGTGTTCATCGGGGCGTGGAACAACTTCCTCTGGCCGTTCATCGTCACGAACGACGCGTCGCTGCTGACGCTCCCGGTCGGGCTGCAGACGATCAAGAGCGCGTACGGCATCCAGTACGCCCAGAACATGGCCGCGGCGATCCTCGCCGCGCTGCCGCTCATCCTGGTGTTCCTGTTCTTCCAGCGACAGATCATCAAGGGCATCTCGACCACCGGATTCGGGGGGCAGTGACCACCGCGTCCACCCGACCCGAGCCTCCTCGTCCTCTCCCTCCGCCTGCACGCCACCCTCTTCACCAAGGAGCACCATGTCCACCGCCCGCATCACCGTCGACCGCGAGTTCACGATCGGCCCGGTCCCCCGCCGCCTCTTCGGTTCGTTCGTCGAGCACATGGGCCGCTGCGTCTACAGCGGCATCTACGAGCCCGGTCACGCCACCGCCGACGAGAACGGCTTCCGCCAGGACGTCCTCGACCTGACCAGGGAGCTCGGCGCCACCGTCATCCGCTACCCCGGGGGCAACTTCGTGTCCGGGTACGACTGGGAGGACGGGGTCGGTCCGGTCGACCAGCGGCCCCGCCGGCTCGACGGCGCCTGGCACACCGTCGAGACCAACGCCTTCGGACTGCACGAGTTCGTCGAGTGGTCGAAGCGGGCCGGCACCGAGGTGATGGAGGCCGTCAACCTCGGCACGCGCGGCGTCGACGCGGCCCGCGAGCTCGTCGAGTACGCGAACCACCCCGGCGGAACCGCCCTCAGCGACCGCCGCATCGCCAACGGCGCGAAGGACCCGTTCGACATCAAGCTCTGGTGCCTCGGCAACGAGCTCGACGGACCCTGGCAGATCGGCCACAAGACGGCGACGGAGTACGGCCGGCTGGCGCAGGAGGCGGCGAAGGCGATGAAGTTCGTCGACCCGACCATCGAGCTCGTCGCGGTCGGCAGCTCGGGCCGCTCGATGCCGACCTTCGGCAGCTGGGAGCACGAGGTGCTCACCCACGCCTACGACGAGGTCGACTACGTGTCGATGCACGCCTACTACCAGGAGCACGACGGCGACGCCGAGAGCTTCCTCGCGACGGGCGTCGACATGGACGCCTTCATCGAGGAGGTCGTCTCGACCGTCGACGGCGTCAAGGCCGCGGGCAAGCACTCGAAGCGGATCAACCTCTCCTTCGACGAGTGGAACGTCTGGTACCAGACCGGTCTCGACACCGACGACCAGCCGCACAACGTCTCGAAGGGCTGGGTCGAGCACCCTCGGCTGATCGAGGACCAGTACAACGTCACCGACGCGGTCGTGGTGGGGACGTTCCTCAACTCGCTGCTGCGTCACGGCGACCGGGTGCACATCGCCAACCAGGCGCAGCTCGTCAACGTGATCGCGCCGATCCGCAGCGAGCAGGGCGGGCCCGCCTGGCGGCAGACGATCTTCTGGCCGTTCGCGCGCATGGCCGCGCTCGCCACCGGGCAGATCCTCCGCACCCTCGTCACGAGCGACAGGATCGACACGGCGAAGTACGGCGACGCCGACCTGGTCGACGTCAGCGCGACCTACGACGAGGAGACCGGCAGACTGGCGTTCTTCCTCGCCAACCGCGGCCTGGAGGAGGCCGCCGACGTCGAGCTCGCCCTGCGCGGCTTCGCGGGCGGCCGCGTCACCCGCGCCGAGCTGCTGACCGTGCCCGAGGGCGGCGACCGCTTCACGTCGAACACCGAGCACGCGCAGGACGCCGTCGGCCTCGTGCCGCTGACCGGCGTCGCGGTCGACGGCGGCACCGCCCGCCTGACCCTGCCCGCGCTGTCGTGGGCGGTCGTCGAGCTCGAGGTCGGCCGGGCCTGACGGCCGTCCCCAGCCGAGGAGGCGCGGTGCCGGTCCGACCGGCACCGCGCCTCCTGCGGTCTCCCGTCCCGTCGCGCGGCGGCCGGGCGCGACTCAGCCGCGGGGGCGGAAGAGCCGGGCGATGCTGTCGCGCACCGACTCCTCGATGGTGTCCGAGAAGCTGTTCGAGTAGCCGAGGGCGTCGCCCGCCGCCGACGAGGCCGTCATCTGGGCGACGATCTGCTCGCCGTGGTGGGCCCGCGCCTCGCGGACCGACGCGAAGCCCAGGCCGAGCGACGCGGCGGCCGACTCGAGCAGGGCCGCGCGCTGCTCGTCGGTGCGCGTCAGCGCCTCGGCCAGTTCGCGCACGGAGGCGTCGTCGACGCCGTCGAGCACCCACTGCTCGGCTCTGCTCGGCAGGCTGCCGGCCGAGAGCATCCCGAGGAGGCGCTTGGCCTCGTCCCCGCGGATCTCGCGTCGGGCGGTGGCCACGTCACGGGGTGCGGGGGTGTCGTCGGTCATGCCCACGACGATACCCGGCGGCATCGCAAAGGCCGCCCCCGAGGACGACGGGTCAGCTGAACAGCCGCGTCGGGGCCGCCGACGCGCCCTCGAGCTCGGGCGCGACGTCGTCGGTCCGCTCGCCGAGCAGCTCCCGCTCGATGCGCTCCTTCTCGGCGATGCTCGAGCGGATCAGCGGCAGACCCCGGGCGATGGCGTTGCGGATGCGCTCCTGCAGCAGCGGCGCCGTCACGCGCCGATCGGTGAAGTCGCTCGCATGGGCGTAGACGCCGAGCGGGAGGGTCAGCGCCTGGAAGAAGCCGAAGAGCGGACGCAGCGAGTGCTCGAGGATGAGCGCGTGCCGTTCGCTGCCGCCGGTCGCCGCCAGCAGCACGGGCACGTCCACCAGGGCGTACTGCTCGACGAAGTCGAACAGGTGCTTGAAGAGCCCGGTGAACGACGCCCGGTAGACCGGCGACGCGGCGATCAGCAGGTCGGCGCTCTCGATCGCGCGGAGCTCGCGCTCGACGCGCTCGTCGAGCTGGTCGCGGGTGAGGGCGCCGGCGAAGAGCGGACCGAGCTCGCTGACCCGGATCACATGACGTTCGATCGGCAGCACCTCGGCGAGCTCGTCGAGGATCGCGTCGACGAGGGCGTCGGTCTTGGACGGCGTGCTGAGGGTTCCGGACACGGCGACCACGCGGAGGGGATGTGGGTGCGTCATCTGATCCATGGTCCTCCGAGCGCGACGTAACGTTCGCACTGTGACGCAATGAGTCGTGCGACAGTGTTCCGGTGACGCATCAACCAACCCAGCACGGGTTCGACCCGACCCACCCCGATTCCGACCTCGCCTCGTCGTTCGGCCTCGCCGCCGACGTCTACGAGCGCGGCCGCCCGTCGTACCCGACGGAGGCCGTCGACTGGCTCCTCCCGAGCGGCGCCTGTCACGTGGTCGACCTGGGTGCGGGCACGGGCAAGCTGACCCGCGTGCTGCTCGAGAAGGTGCCCGCCGTCACCGCCGTCGAGCCCTCCGACGGCATGCGCGCGCAGCTCGAGCAGGTCGTGCCGGCGGCCGCCTCCGTCGCCGGCTCCGCCGAGTCGATCCCGCTCGACGACGACTCGGTGGACGCCGTGTTCGTCGCCCAGGCGTGGCACTGGGTCGATCCGGTCCGGGCCGTCCCCGAGGTCGCGCGGGTGCTGCGCCCGGGCGGCACCCTCGCCCTGATCTGGAACATCCGCGACGAGACGGTGCCGTGGGTGGCCGAGCTGAGCCGGGTCATGCGGCAGCCCCGCGAGCGCGACATGCACTCCGACAACCCGCCCGTCGGCGCCCCGTTCGGCGAGATCGAACGGCACGACGTCGAGTGGGTGCACGAGATGGAGCGCGCCGAGTTCCTCGACATGATCGCCTCGCGCAGCTACGTCATCACCCTGTCCGACGTCGAGCGCGCCGACCTGCTGGCGCGCGTCGAGCACCTGCTCGACACCCACCCCGACACCCGCGGCATCGACCTCATCCGCGTCCCCTACGTGGCACGGTGCAGTCGGGCCGTGCTGCCCGGCTGAGCCCGCGCGATCGGGACGACCCGCGCCTCCTCGACTCCTGAAGGCAGGAGCCCGGGAGGCGCGGGTCGTCGTCCTGACGCCGGTCAGCCGGTCAGCCGGTCACGACCGCGATCTCGTTCGGCACCTCGGGCAGCTCGGCCGAGGCGAGCAGCTCGCCGGTGGCGACGTCGACCGCGTGGATCGACGACGCGGCCGTGTCGGTGACGTAGGCGGTGCCGCCCTGCACGACGAGGGCCGGATGGGCGTCCTGCCATTCGACCGGGCTCTCCCACGCGTCGATCAGCGGGTACGACGCGGTCTCGGTGCCGGTGGTCTCGTCGAGCACGTGCAGCGCGCCGTCCGAGCCGAGCAGGAGGATCTCGTCGTCCGGGCCGCGGGCGACGTCGCGCCAGGTGTAGGTCACGCCCTCGGGCAGGTCGACGACGGTCGCCGTCTTCGCGACGGTGTCGGTCAGCACGAGGCTGCTCAGCAGGTAGCCCTCGCTGTCGGGGTCGGAGTTGTAATCGCCGACCGCGATGCTCGACGTGTCCGTCACGTAGGCGTTCCCGGTGCGGCCGTAGGCGTCGGGAGCGTCGATCTTGGTGAAGGCGCCGTCGTCGTAGAGGAGCACGCCGTCGGTGCAGCCGAAGACGACCACCTCGTCGGCCGCGGTGCCCTCGCCGTGCACGGAGGGGCACTCCTCGCTGCGGGCGATCTCGGAGCGGTCGGCGTCGAGGGCGCGGACGCCGGTCCGCTCGTCGGGCGTGCCGATGGTCGTCAGCAGCGTGCCGTCCTCCAGCTCGATCGAGACGCCGTGGTGCGCCTCGGGCGACTCGATCGTCTCGGTCTCGGGCAGGCCGCCGCTCGTGTCGAGCAGGTCGGCGGTCTCGAAGACGGTGGTGTCGCCCGTCCCGTCGGCGAAGAGGATCGTCCTGCCGCCGTGTCGCACGACGTGACCGGGGGTGTCGCCGGCGAACACCAGGTCGGTCAGCGCGGGCTCGGCGACGCGGTGGCTGCCGTCGGCGGCGGTCCAGGTGCCGGTGTCGAGCACCTGCCAGCCGCCCCCGGTCGAGACGAGCACGTGCCGTCCGTCGCCGCTCGCGTTGAGGCGGTTGAAGCCCGCGAGATCGAGGTCGGCCTCCGTCTCGAGGGTCTCGCCGTCGAGCACGTACAGCCCGCCGTCGTAGGTGAGGGCGATGCGCGGCTGCGCCGAGTCGACCTCGGTGCCGGCCGACGTGCCGGCCGAGGCGCCGGTCGTGCCGGAGCCGCCGGACGGGGTCTCGCCCGAGCCGACCGAGCAGGCGGTCAGCAGCAGGGCCGACGACGCGACCGCGGCGACGGCCAGGGAGGCGCGGCGTGCGCGCCGCCCTCGGGTGGAGTGGTGCAGGGGGTTCATGCGTTCCTTTCGGGGTGGGGGCCGGTCACGGCGACCGCGTGGGTCACGGCGACAGGCCGGTGGCGATGCGCTCGGTGTTCGTGCGCATCATCTGGAGGTAGGTCTCGGCGCCCTCGCCCGGCTCGCTGAGCGACTCGGTGAAGAGGTCGACGACGGCGACGTCGACGCCCGCCTCGTCGGCCAGCACCTGAGCGAGACGGTCGGGCTGCGACGAGTCGGCGAAGATCGCCCGCACACCGGTCCGGTCGATCGCCGAGACGAGGTCGTCGAGGTCGGAGGCGCTCGGCGCGGCGAGCGTGGTGCCGCTCGGCACGACGGCGCCGATCACGGCGACGTCGTAGCGGGCCGCGAGATAGCCGAAGACGTGATGGTTCGTGACCAGCGCGCGCTGCGCCTCGGGGATCGCGGCGAACGCCGACGCCATCTCGGCGTCGAGCGCCCGGAGCTCCGCCGTGTAGGCGGCGGACGACGCGGCGAGCTCGCCGGCGTCGAGCTCGTCGCCGAGCGCGGTCTCGAGCGAGTCGGTCAGACCGGCGACGACGTCGACCATCCGGGTCGGGTCGGTCCAGAGGTGCGGGTCGTCGAGCCCCTCGGCGTCGCCGTCGGCGTAGGCGAGCGGCGTGATGAGGTCGCCGGCCTCGACCGTCGGCACCCCCTCGGCGGCGGCCGCGTCGACGTGCTGCTGCAGTCCCTCCTCGAGGCCGAGGCCGTTGCTCACCAGGAGGTCCGCGGTGCGGAGGCGCGCCTCCTCCTGCGCCGAGATCTCGAACGAGTGCGGGTCGGCGTCCGGCCGCATCAGGGTCATCACCTCGACCTGGTCGCCGACCAGCTCGCCGACGACGTCGCCGAGGATGTTCGTCGTGACGACCACGAGCGGCCGGTCGCTCGCCGCCGGCGCGCATCCCGCCAGCGCTCCGACGACGAGCCCCGCGCCGAGCAGACCGGCGATCGCGCGCCTCATCGGCCGGTCTCCGCGAGCAGCGCGGGGGCCCCGACGTGCTCGAAGGTGCGCGACACCCGGGCCTCGTCGGCGTAGTCGATCTCGAACACGGCGCCCTCGAGAGGGGCGTTGAGGTAGGCGCGGCTGGCGTCGACCGTGAGGGTGACGCCCGCGAGCGCGGCCTCGTCCGCCGCGGTCTCGGGCAGCAGCGCGGCGGTCGTCGCGAGGACGCCGTCGTCGGCGGTCAGGACGACGACGCGGCCCGCGGCGTCGAGCCCGACGACGTGCCCCTCGGCGTCGTCGACGGCGGCGACCCGGATCAGCGGGTCGGGGGTCTCGACCAGGCTCCAGGTGCGCTCGCGGGTGTCGAGCAGCCAGACGCCCCGGTCGCCCGCGACGGCGGCCACGGTCGGTCGGCCGCGCCGGCCGTCGAAGGCGACGGCGCGGTCGGCCGGCGTCACCGTCTCGGGGTAGGCGATGCGGTCGAACGACACCGCCCCGGCGTCGTCGGCCGTGGCCAGCAGAGCGCCGTCGGCGCAGCCGACGACCACGCCGACGCGCGTGGTGATCGTGCCGGCGGCGTCGACGCAGGCGGTCTCGGCGCCGTCGACGGGGCGACCGTCGAGGTCGACGACCCGCACGGCCGCCGCACCCTCGTCGCCGGTGTCGCCCGGGGTGCTCACGATCAACGACTCCCCCAGCGGCACGACCACGCCGTCGTGGGGCGCGTCGTCCCAGCGGGCCCGCTCGTCGATCTCGCCCGCGCCCAGGGCCTCGGTGTCGAGCACGACGCGCTCGCCGGTGGCCGGGAACTGCACGGCCGTGAGGTCCGCGCCGGATGCGACCCGCGCCTCCCCGGCGTCGGGGGTCGAGGCCTCGACCGTGCCGACGGTGCGCGGCTCGGCGAGGTAGTAGTGCGAGTGGTCGCCGTGGTCGACGGTCCAGACGCCGGTGTCCACGACGTCGACGGTTCCGGAGGCACGGGTGGCGAACACGAAGCGGCCGTCGGTCGAGAGGGAGTCGGCGGGGTCGATCTCGGCGACGCCCTCGCTCTCGCCGTCGAGCAGGTCGAGCAGGTCGACCCGGCCCTCGGGGTCGACCGTGGCGAGTCGCAGCTGGGGTTCGGAGCCCTCGCTCGCGCCCTCGACGTAGCCGTGCGGGGTCGAGGCGTCGGTCGCCTCGGCGGCGGGCTCGGCGGCGGGGGCGCTGCAGGCGGAGAGCGCGACGAGGGTCGCGGCGGCGGCGAGGGCCGTCGCGGCTCGGGGAGACCGCCGGAGGGTCGATGCCGAGGAGGTGCGGGTCGGGTCAGACGAGGGGGCGCGCAGGTGCACGGAGGCCTTTCGGTCGGGTGGGATCGGACGAGGCGGGCTCGGGCGAGGCCGGCGAGGGGTCGTCGGCGGGACGGACGGGGAGGGCGCGGCGCAGGAGCGCCGAGAGCGGCACGAGCGCGACCGCGACGCCGGCGATCGACGCGCCGGCGGCGGTGCCGGCGTGCCAGGAGACGAGCAGGCCGACGAGGGCGGCGAGCGCCCCGAAGCCGGTGGCGAGCAGCATCGTCGAGGGGATGCGTCGCACCCAGTGGCCGGCCGCGACCGCGGGCGCGAGCAGGAGGGCGACGACGAGGAGGCTGCCGACCGCCCCGTACGAGGCCACGACGGCGACGGTGACGAGGCCCACGAGCACGACGCGGGCCCGTCGTGGGCGGAGGCCCAGGGTGGCGGCCAGGCGCTCGTCGACGGCGAGCGCGACGAACGGCCGGTGCATGACGGTCGCGACCGCGATCACCACCACGAGGGCTCCCGCCATCAGGGCGAGGTCGTCGGCGGAGATCGCGAGGACGTCGCCGAACAGGATGGACGTGAGGTCGGTGGCGAAGCTCCGGGAGCGCGAGACGATGACGACGCCGAGGGAGAGCATGCCGACGAAGAGCAGCCCGATGGCGGTGTCCGCCCCGATGCGGGCCCGGCGCTCGACCACGCCGACGCCGACGCTCATGACGAGCGCGCTGACGGCGGCCCCGATCACGACGGGGACGCCGGAGAGCGCCGCGAGCGCGACGCCGGGCAGCATGCCGTGCGCCATCGCCTCGCCGAGGAACGCCATGCCGCGCAGCACCACCCAGGTGCCGACGACGCCGCAGATGGCGGCGACGAGCACGCCGCCGAGCAGGGCGCGGAGCACGAAGGAGGCGCTGAGGGGATCGGTCAACCAGGTCACGGTCGACGACCCTACATGAAAACGATTATCAATATGGATAGGCTGGGTACGTGACCCCGACCGCTCGAACCCCACCCCCGCACCGCGCCCCCCTGACCCTCCACGAGGTCACGGCCGCCCACGACGATCGACGCGTGGCCCTGCACTCGATCAGCCTCGAGCTGCCCCGAGGCGCGACCACGGCCCTCGTGGGGCACAACGGCTCCGGCAAGTCGACCCTGCTCGCCGTGCTCGCCGGCACGCACGCGCCGACCGGCGGCTCCGTCGACCGACGGGACGTCGCCTCGACGGCGTGGGTCGTCCAGCGCAGCCAGGCCCCCGACCGCTTGCCGCTCACGGTGCGCGACGTCGTCGCGATGGGCCGCTGGGCCGCCCTCGGCGCCTGGCGCCGCGCGTCCGCGGCCGATCGGGTGATCGTCGACGTTGCGCTCGACCGGCTCGGGCTGACGCGCCTCGCGCGGCGCCCGTTCGGCGATCTGTCGGGCGGACAGCGTCAGCGGGTGCTCCTCGCGCAGGCGGTCGCTCAGCAGGCCGATCTGGTGCTGCTCGACGAGCCCGAGGCCGGCCTCGACGCCGACGCGCGGAGCATCGTCGAGGAGGTCGTCGCCGCCGAGGTCGCCCGCGGCGCGACCGTGGTGCACGCGACCCACCACGAGTCGTCGGCGGCGCGCGCCGACCGGGTGGTGCACCTGCGCGACGGCCGGGTGACGCGCGTCTCGGGCTGACGCCGCGCCTCCTCGGCTCGGGAGGCGCCCCGGGCGTCGCCGTACGTCATCGCGCGGAACGGTCCGCCGACCACGCGCGTCCCACCCGGACACGCCCGCATTCCCGGCGACTCGGCATAGGGTCGTGGCATGACCCAGGAGGCGCGGTTCGTCACGGTCGACCACGCCTGGTCGGGCGCGTGGTCGCGTCGCAGCGTCGTCCGGCTCACCGACGAGATCGAGCTGCTCGGTCCGCCGCACACCGCCCACGACGGGATCCCGCACCTGCCGGGCACGCTGCTCAGCCCCTTCACGGACTCGCACGTCCACCTCGGGCTCATCGATCCGCTGCTGCTCGGACCCGGCGGCATCGCCCGCGTGGACGACCTCGGCTGGGACCCGGACACCGCCTCGCTCTGGCCCGAGCACGGCCGTCTCGACCCCCGATGGCCCGAGGTGCGCGTCGCGGGAGGGCTGCTCTGCCCTCCCGGCGGCTACCCGAGCCGTTCGGCGTGGGCCCCCGACACCGCCTCGGTCGTCGTCGCGAACCCCGCCGCCGCCCGCCGGGCCGTCGAGCGGATGCACGATCTCGGGGCCGCGCTGGTGAAGATCACGCTGAACTCCGACGTCGGACCCGTGTTCGACGACACCACCCTGCGCGCGATCGTCGACGCGGCGGCCGAGCACGTGATGACGACGACGGCGCACGTGCAGGGAGTCGGCCAGGCCCGCCGCGCCCTCGCCGCGGGCGTCGACCGGTTCGCGCACACCCCCTTCAGCGAGCTCCTCGACGACGAGCTGATCGAGCGGCTCGCGGCCCGCACCAGCTGGATCAGCACCCTCGACATCCACGGCCACGGCCGAGGAGGGGCGGTGCACGACGTCGCCGTCGCCAACCTCGCGAGGTTCCGCACCGCCGGCGGGCACGTGCTCTACGGCACCGACCTCGGCAACGGCGACCTGCCCGTCGGGGTGAACGAGCGCGAGCTCCGGGACCTCCAGCGGGCCGGGCTCGGCCTCGACGAGCTGCTGCACGCGCTCGTCGCCGGCGTGCCGCTCGGCGGCGTCGGCGAGGGCGGACGCGGCACCGCGCACGCGACCTGGATCCCCACCCCGCCACCCGACGACCCGGCCGAGGCACCCGCCTGGCTGGCCACCGCCGTGGTGACCACCCCCGACACCCTGCTGGAGAAGACCACGTGACCCGCGCCTCCTCGGCCTCCGCGCCCCTCGCCGCCCCCGATCCCGAGCTGCCCGCCGACGCCCTCGACGCGGCCGACCCGCTCGCGGCCCTCGTCTCGCGATTCGCGCCCGCCGGGGACGTCGTCTCGTACCTCGACGGCAACTCGCTCGGCCGGCCGCTCACCGCCACCTCCGGGCGGATCGAGGGATTCCTCCGCCACGACTGGGGCACCCGCCTGATCCGCTCGTGGGACGAGCGGTGGATGGACCTGCCGACCGTGCTGGGCGACCGCATCGGCGCGGCCGCCCTCGGCGCCGCGGCCGGCCAGACCGTGGTCGGCGACTCGACGACGGTGCTGCTCTACAAGGCGATCCGCGCCCTGCTCGCGGCGCGGCCCGACCGGCACGAGATCGTGATCGACGACGACCAGTTCCCGACCGACCGCTTCGTGGTCGAGGGCATCGCGCGCGAGCGCGGCGCCACGGTCCGCTGGGTGCACGTCGACCCGACGCTCGGGGTGACCGTCGACCTGCTCGCCGACGTCGTCGGGCCGGACACCGCGGTCGTCCTGGTCAACCACGTCTCGTACCGCTCGGGATACGTGGCCGACATGGCCGCCATCACCGAGCTCGTGCACGCGGCGGGCGCGCTGGTGCTGTTCGACCTCTGCCACTCGGTCGGCGTCGTGCCGATGCGGCTCGACGAGTGGGGCGTCGACGTGGCGGTCGGCTGCAGCTACAAGTACCTCAACGGCGGGCCGGGGGCGCCGGCGTTCCTCTACGCGAGGCGGGACCTGCTGCCGACGCTCGAGCAGCCGATCCAGGGCTGGATGGGCGCCGCCGACGTCTTCGCGATGGCGGACGGCTACACCCCGGCGCCGGGCATCCGCCGGTTCATCAGCGGGACGCCGCCCGTCGTCGGCATGCTCCCGCTGCACGACATGCTCGACCTCGTCGAGGAGGCCGGCATCGACGCGATCCGCGCGAAGTCGCTCGCCCTGACCGACTACGCGTTCGCCCTGGTCGACGCCTGGCTCGGGCCGCTCGGCGTGACGGTCGCGACGCCGCGGGCCGCCGAGCTGCGCGGCAGCCACGTGACGGTCACGCATCCGTCGTTCCGGGCGGTCGTGGCCGCGCTCTGGGAGGAGGGCGTCGTACCCGACTTCCGCAACCCGGACGGGCTGCGCATCGGGCTCTCGCCGCTCAGCACGACGTTCGCCGAGGTGCGGGTCGGCATCGCGGCGATCCGCGCCGCGCTGCTCGCCGGCTGACGCGGTGCGCGGCACCGCCGCGCCGCGCCGCGCCGCACCCATCAACCCCGATTACGAAGATGAACCCGTTTTAGCGTGGTTCATCTTCGCGAACGGGGTTCATCTCAGGAGGCGCGGGGTGAGAGGTGCGGGCGGCGCGCGTCAGCGGCGGGGCGCGGCGGTGCTCTTGCGGACGACGAGGTGCGTCGGCACGATGCGGTCGCGCGAGGGCGCCCGCCCGTCGAGCAGCTCGAGGAGCACGTCCATCGAGCGCCGCCCGATCTCGGTGAAGTTCTGATGCACGGTGGTCAGCGGGGGCCAGAACGACCCCGACTCCTCCGTGTCGTCGAAGCCGATCACACTGACGTCGCGCGGGATCGACCGGCCCGACTCGTGGAGCGCGTGCATGACGCCGAGCGCCATCTGGTCGTTCGCCGCGACGACCGCGGTGACGTCGTCGCGACGGGCCAGCTCGAGACCGTGCCGATACCCGGAGGCGGTGGTCCAGTCCCCCTTGAGCACCGGCTGCGGGTCGACCCCCGCGTCGCGCATCGTCGCCGCCCAGGCGGCCTCGCGCCGGGTGGCCGAGAACGAGGTGTCGGGACCGGAGACGTGCACGATGCAGCGGTGCCCGAGGTCGAGCAGGTGCTGCGTCGCGAGCCGGGTGCCCTGCTCCTGGTCGGTGTCGACCACGACGTAGGGGTCGCGGGCGTCGGAGTCGATGATGACGACCGGCAGCCCTACGGGGATGATCACCTCGGCGCGGTCGAGCATGTGCGCCTCGATGACGATGATGACGCCGTCGACCGCCTCCTCCTGCAGACGGCTGAAGGCCCCGGCGACCTCCCCCTCGGTCGGGTGCGCCACCGGCATGAGGGTGATCGTGTAGCCCGCGCCGGACGCCGCCGTGACGATGGCGTCGAGCGTGCGCATGTTGCCGAGGGTGGACAGCGTGAACATGATCACGCCGATGCTGCGGAAACGGCCGGTCTTCAAGGCACGTGCGGCGCTGTTCGGCCGGTAGCCGAGCTCGCTCATCGCGTCGAGCACGCGCTGCCTCGTCGACGACTCGACGTTCGGCGCCGAGTTCGAGACGCGGGACACCGTCTGCGACGACACACCGGCGAGAGCGGCGACGTCGGCCATCGAGACCGTCCGTGCGCGACCGTGACCAGACGGTGACTTGACGAGTCGCGTCGGAGATGTCATGGTTACCACCATCCCAGATGTTTACGTAAACACCTAGCGGCACGCGCCGATGTGTTTACGCAAACACCCCCGACGAAGTGGATGGACATGACAACGCTGTCGACACCCGCGACCCGCCCACCGGCGGGTCCGCCTCCCGGCCCGACCCGCGCCTCCTCGGGCCTGCGTCGCGACAAGCGCCGGTGGACGGGCTGGGGCTTCGTGCTCCCGTTCATGATCGTCTTCGCGGTCATGCTCGTCGCCCCCGTCGTCTACGCCATCTACCTCAGCCTCTTCAAAGAGCAGCTGATCGGCGGCAACTCGTTCGTCGGACTGGCGAACTACGCCCAGGCCCTCAGCGACCCGAACTTCTGGGACTCCCTCGGCCGCGTCAGCCTGTTCCTGCTCGTGCAGGTGCCGATCATGCTGCTGATCGCCCTCGCCGCGGCGCTGGCGATCGACTCGGCGCGACTGTTCTTCTCGCCGCTGTTCCGCATCTCGATCTTCCTGCCGTACGCCGTCCCCGCCGTGGTGGCCGCCCTGATGTGGGGCTTCATCTACGGCAAGCGCTTCGGCCTGGTCGGCAACCTCGAGGACGGGCTCGGCATCACCCTGCCCGACCCGCTCTCGCAGAGCTGGATCCTGCTGTCGATCGGCAACATCGTCACGTGGGAGTTCGTCGGCTACAACATGCTGATCTTCTACGCCGCTCTCCGGGTCATCTCGCCCGACCTCTACGAGGCCGCCGAGCTCGACGGCGCCGGCCAGTTCCGCATCATCCGCAGCATCAAGCTGCCCGCCATCCGCGGCGCTCTCGTCATCGCCGCCATCTTCTCGGTGATCGGCAGCTTCCAGCTCTTCAACGAGCCGAACATCCTGCAGACCCTGGCGCCGAACTCGATCAGCACCTACTTCACCCCGAACATGTACGCGTACAACCTGTCGTTCGCGGGTCAGCAGTACAACTACTCCGCCGCCATCGCGATCATCATGGGCGTCCTCACGGCGGTCGTCGCCTACGTGGTCCAGCTCAGCGGATCCCGGAAGGACTCCTGACATGTCGACCCTCCTGACCGACGCGACCGACGCCTCCACGGCGGCCCCCGCCTCCGGCCGTCCCGCCCGCACGGCCCGCTCGGGTCGCGGCGGCGGAGTCGTCCGGCGCGGATCCGGCCGCGGCCCGCAGGCCAAGCGGAGCCCGGTGCTCACGATCCTCATGGCGCTGATGCTCGTCTACGCGCTCCTCCCCCTGTTCTGGCTGCTGGTCAACTCGACCAAGACGCAGGACGCCCTGTTCAGCTCGTTCGGCCTCTGGTTCAGCGGCGACTTCGTCCTGTTCGACAACATCCGCGACGTCTTCACCTACAACGACGGCGAGTTCGTCCGCTGGCTCGGCAACACCGTGCTCTACGTCGTCGTCGGAGCGGGAGGCGCGACCCTGCTGGCCACGCTGGCCGGCTACGGCCTCGCCAAGTTCGACTTCCCCGGCAAGAAGGCCGTCTTCGCGATCGTGCTCGGCGCGGTCGCCGTGCCCGGGACGGCCGTCGCCGTGCCGACCTTCCTGATGTTCAGCCAGATGGGCCTGACGAACACGCCGTGGGCGATCATCCTGCCGTCGCTCATCAGCCCCTTCGGCCTCTACCTGATCTGGACCTACGCGGTCGACTCGGTGCCGACCGAGATCCTCGAGGCGGCCCGGATGGACGGCGCGAGCGAGCTCCGCACGTTCTTCACCATCAGCCTGCGCCTGCTCAGCCCCGGCCTGATCACGGTGCTGCTGTTCACCATGGTCGCGACCTGGAACAACTACTTCCTGCCCCTGATCATGCTGAGCGACTCGACCTGGTACCCCCTCACGGTCGGTCTCAACCAGTGGAACGCGCAGTCGACGACCGTCGGCGGCGACCCGATCTACAACCTGGTCATCACCGGCTCGTTCCTCACCATCATCCCGATCGTCGTGGCGTTCCTGTTCCTCCAGCGCTACTGGCAGTCGGGACTGACCGCCGGCGGCGTGAAGGCCTGACCCGCGCCTCCCCGGCTCCCCCGCACCTCCCCTCACCGCGACACCCGAACACCCGCAGCACACCCCACACGAAGAAGTGAAAGGCAGCACCATGACTCGACGCTCCACCTTCCGCCGCACGGCGACGCGCGCCGCCGCGCTCGGCCTCGGCCTCGCCCTGGCCGGCTCGCTGGCCGCCTGCTCGAGCGGATCCGGCTCCGGCTCCGGCTCCGCCGAGGGCTCGCCCGACGACATCGCCGCGGCCCTGACCGAGAAGCAGACCATCACCGTCTGGGCCTGGGCCCCGGCCGTCGAGCCGATCGCCGAGGCCTTCGAGAAGAAGTACCCCGACATCACCGTCGACGTGCAGAACGTCGGCACCGGCGCCGACCAGTACACCAAGCTGCAGAACGCGATCAAGGCCGGCAAGGGCGCCCCCGACGTCGCGCAGATCGAGTACTTCGCCGTGCCGCAGTTCTCGCTCGCCAGCTCGCTCGCCGACCTCGGCGGCTACGGTTTCGGCGACCTCGAGGGCGACTTCACCGCCTCCACCTGGAACTCCGTCACCGACGGCGACCAGATCTGGGCCCTGCCGCAGGACAGCGGCCCCATGGCGATGTTCTACCGCCAGGACGTCTTCGACAAGTACGGCATCGACGTGCCCACCACGTGGGACCAGTACGTCGCGGCCGCGAAGAAGATGCACGACGCCGACCCGAACCAGTACATCACCAGCGACTCCGGCGACGCCGGCTTCACGACGAGCATGATCTGGCAGGCCGGCGGGCACCCGTACACGGTCGACGGCGAGAACGTCACGATCAACATGCAGGACGAGGGCGCAAAGAAGTACACCGCCATGTGGGACCAGCTCGTCGAGGGCGGCGAGCTCGCCCAGACCCCCGGCTGGACCGACGAGTGGTTCCGCGGCCTCAGCGACGGCTCGATCGCGACCCTGCTGACCGGCGCCTGGATGCCCGGCAACCTCGAGGCGCAGGCCGCCGACGGCTCCGGCCAGTGGCGCGTCGCCCCGATGCCCCAGTACGAGGAGGGTGACACCGCGACCGCCGAGAACGGCGGATCGTCCGTCGCCGTGATGGAGCAGTCCGAGCACAAGGCCGCCGCCGCCGCGTTCGCCAAGTTCGCCACCGCCGAGGAGGAGGGCCGCACCATCTCGATGGACGCCGGCGGATTCCCGTCGACGACCGCCGACCTCACCAGCGAGGAGTTCACCAGCGAGGCTCCCGAGTACTTCGGCGGTCAGAAGATCAACGAGGTCCTCGGTCAGGCCGCGCAGGACGTCCTCCCCGACTGGCAGTACCTGCCCTTCCAGGTCTACGCGAACAGCATCTTCAGCGACAGCGCCTCGTCGGCCTACACGAACGGCAGCTCGCTCGAGCCGGTGCTCGAGAAGTGGGGCCAGTCGTCGGCGTCGTACGGTGAGGAGCAGGGCTTCACGGTGAGCGACGAGTAGCACTCCGCTCCCCGGATCCGAGGGACGGGGAGGCGCGGGTCATCACGACCGCGACCTCCCCGTCTCCGTGTCCGCGCCTCCCCCGCTCCGTCCGCTCAGCCCCTCTCGCCCACCTCGCTCCTCCGGAGGAATCTTGTCCCGCTTCACCATCGGCGCCACCGACTTCGAACTCGACGGTCGCCCGCACCGGGTGCTCTCCGGCGCCCTCCACTACTTCCGCGTGCACCCCGCCCAGTGGGCCGACCGGATCCACAAGGCGCGCCTCATGGGGCTGAACACCATCGAGACGTACGTCGCCTGGAACGCGCACTCGCCGCAGCGGGGCGACTTCGACACGACGGAGGGCCTCGACCTCGGGAGGTTCCTCGACCTCGTCGCCGCCGAGGGCATGCACGCGATCGTGCGACCCGGGCCGTACATCTGCGCCGAGTGGGACGGCGGCGGGCTGCCCGGCTGGCTCTTCGACGACCCGGCCGTGGGAGTCCGCCGCAGCGAGCCGCTCTACCTCGAGGCCGTCGACGAGTTCCTCCGCCGCGTCTACGAGATCGTCGCGCCCCGGCAGGTCGACTCGGGCGGGCCCGTCGTGCTGGTGCAGATCGAGAACGAGTACGGCGCGTACGGCGACGACTCGGCGTACCTGCGGCACCTGGTCGACCTGACCCGCGCCTCCGGGATCACCGTGCCGTTGACCACCGTCGACCAGCCCACCGACGAGATGCTCGAGGCCGGCAGCCTGCCGGAGCTGCACAAGACGGGGTCGTTCGGCTCGCGCGCCGACGAGCGGCTCGCGACCCTGCGCCGCCACCAGCCGACCGGGCCGCTGATGTGCTCGGAGTTCTGGGACGGCTGGTTCGACCACTGGGGCGAGCACCACCACACGACGCCCGTCGCCGAGGCCGCCGCCGAGCTCGACGCGCTGCTCGCGGCCGGCGCCTCGGTCAACATCTACATGTTCCACGGCGGCACGAACTTCGGGTTCACCAACGGGGCCAACCACAAGGGCATGTACCAGTCGCACGTGACGTCGTACGACTACGACGCCCCGCTCGACGAGGCGGGGTTCCCGACCGAGAAGTTCTTCGCGTTCCGCGAGGTGATCGCGCGCTACGCCGCGGTGCCCGACGAGGTGCCGGCGGCCGCGATGCCGGCGCCCGTGCTCGAGGCCTCGTTCGACACCGTGCTGCCGTTGCGCGACGCGGTCGCCCACGGCACCGCCGGCCCGTGGCGGTCCGCCCACGAGGTTCCGACGATGGACTCGCTGGGCCGGTACACCGGGTTCACGCTGTACCGCGTGGGGCTGCCGGTCGCGGCCGGGGCCTCGCCGCGCGTGCTGTCGTTCGGCGAGGTGCGCGACCGGGCGGTCGTCTCGGTCGACGGGGTGCGCGTCGGCGTGCTGCAGCGCGATCATCACGACCACGCGATCACGCTGCCCGCCGGGGACGTGCTGGAGGTGCTGGTCGAGGATCAGGGGCGCGTCAACTACGGCGTCCGCATCGGCGAGGCGAAGGGCCTGATCGGGCCGGCCCTGCTCGACGGGACACCCCTCGTCGACTGGCAGGCGCTGCCGCTCGACCTCGACGCCGTGGTGGCGTCGCTCGGCGGGGGCGGTGCGGTGAGCACCGCGGTCGACGCGACCCGCGCCTCCTCGGGGGCGGCGGGTTCGGCGGTCGACACGGCCCGCGCCTCCTCGGGGGCGGTGCCGCTGGCGGGGCCGGTGTTCGCGCACGCCACCCTGCACGTCGACGAGCCGGTCGACCTCTATCTCGACACGTCGTCGTGGGGCAAGGGCGTCGTGTGGGTCAACGGCTTCTCCCTGGGGCGGTACTGGTCGCGCGGGCCGCAGCACACGCTGTACCTGCCCGGCGAGCAGCTGCGCGCGGGCGCGAACGACGTGGTCGTGTTCGAGGTGGGAGCGGCGGCGTCGGCCGGCCTGTCGTTCGTGGCGCGGCCCGATCTGGGGCACACCGAGCAGTAGCGGCGGGCCGCACCCTGTCGCCGAGAACCCCGTTCGCGACGGTGAACCCCGATCGAACGGGGTTCATCGTCGCATCCGGGGTTCATCAGCCAGGCCGGCCGTGTCTCAGTGCGGGCTCGCGCCGCCCAACCGCCGCAGCACGGGACCGCGCAGCGTCAGCCCGACCGCGGCGATGACGGCCGCCGCGACGACCGCCCGCCACGTCGCCGGGCTCAGCAGGGCCGCCCGGAAGATCTGGCCCACGACCTCGGCCATCTCGAAGGGGTAGCCGGCGTAGACGCGCGTGCCCGCCGCGCTCGAGATCGCCGTGATCGCGGCGGGCCCGCTCCAGAGGGCGAGCAGCGACACCAGGGCGCCGATCACGCGCCCGACCGTGGAGACCCCCGCCCAGACGATCGCGGCGGCGACCAGCACGGCGGGGAGCCAGACGAGCACGGCGTCGATGGCCGGGGAGGCCTGTGTGACGAGCGAGAAGATCGGGTAAACCAGCCCCTGGGCCCATTGGACGATGGCCAGGGCGCCGATGCTGAGACCGACGACGGCCGCACCCGCCGGAGCCCGCGCGATCAGCACGACGACGACCGCCCCCATGACGATGGCGACGACACCCGCCGTGGTCGCGGCGGCGAGGTAGACGACCGACTCGAGGCGATCCTGCAGCCCGGCCGCGGCCGTGAGGGCGCTCTGCAGCAGGGCGACGAGCTGCGTGAGGACCACGCCGGCGAGCACGGCGACGACGGCTCCGCGGCGAGCACGAGCCCGCAGGAGGCGCGCGGCGAGTCCCGCGACGGCCGCTCCGGCGATCAGCAGCGTCGCGGTGAAGGTCAGCGCGTACTGGCTGAACGGCAGCAGCGCGATCGGCATCGATTCGGGCGCCGCCGTGACCCCGTCGGGGGCGACGACCGGTTCCGCCCAGAGGTTCTGGAGTGGGAGGCGCATCCCCGTGATGAGCCACGGAACGAGACCCAGCACGGCGGCCACCACCCCCACCGCGGCGAAGAGCAGGACGGTGCGGGCGCTGATCGGTGTTCGTTCCCCCGTGTTCACGCTCCGACCCTAGCGGGGCCGCCGATGCGCATAGACGACCCCGGAACGACGGAATCGACGCGGGACCACGATGCTCTGTGGTCCCGCGCCGGTTCGACGGTGTGATGCTTCGGGGCTAGAAGTCCCAGTCGGCGTCTTCGGTGGTGACGGCCTTGCCGATCACGTACGACGAGCCCGACCCCGAGAAGAAGTCGTGGTTCTCGTCGGCGTTGGGCGAGAGGGCCGACAGGATCGCGGGGTTCACGTCGGTCGTCTCTTTGGGGAACATGGCCTCGTAGCCGAGGTTCATCAGCGCCTTGTTGGCGTTGTAGTGCAGGAACTTCTTGACGTCCTCGGTCAGGCCGACTCCGTCGTAGAGGTCCTGGGTGTACTGGATCTCGTTCTCGTAGAGCTCGAAGAGGAGGTTGAACGTGTAGTCCTTGATCTCCTGCTTGCGCTCCTCCGAGGCTCCTTCGAGGCCCTTCTGGAACTTGTAGCCGATGTAGTAGCCGTGCACGGCCTCGTCGCGGATGATGAGGCGGATCAGGTCGGCCGTGTTGGTGAGCTTGGCCCGCGAGGACCAGTACATCGGCAGGTAGAAGCCGCTGTAGAACAGGAACGACTCGAGCAGGGTCGAGGCGACCTTGCGCTTGAGGGGGTCGTCGCCCGTGTAGTAGTCGAGGACGATCTGGGCCTTCTTCTGCAGGTTCGGGTTCTCGACCGACCAGCGGAAGGCGTCGTCGATCTCGGGGGTCGACGCGAGGGTCGAGAAGATCGACGAGTAGCTCTTGGCGTGCACGGACTCCATGAACGCGATGTTCGTGTAGACAGCCTCTTCGTGCGGGGTGATCGCGTCGGGGATCAGGCTGATGGCGCCGACGGTGCCCTGGATCGTGTCGAGCAGCGTGAGGCCGGTGAAGACGCGCATCGTGAGCTGCTGCTCTTCGGGGGTGAGGGTGTTCCACGACTGGACGTCGTTCGACAGCGGGATCTTCTCGGGCAGCCAGAAGTTGTTGACCAGACGGTTCCAGACGTCGACGTCCTTGTCGTCCTGGATGCGGTTCCAGTTAATCGCACTGACCGACTTGATCAGCGGGATCGACTTGCCGGTGGCGTGCACCGGGTCGGTGATGGTCATGACGTGCCTTTCGAGGAGAAGATCTGGAGTTCAGGAGGCGCGGGTCGAGTGGTCCCGACCCGCGCCGGGTGAGCCGTGGGTCCGCGCCGCCGCAGATGCGGCGGTCGCGGCGACGGGCTCTAGAGCATGCAGCTGACGCAGCCGTCGACCTCGGTGCCCTCGAGGGCGAGCTGACGGAGACGGATGTAGTAGATCGTCTTGATGCCCTTGCGCCATGCGTAGATCTGCGCCTTGTTGATGTCGCGCGTCGTGGCGGTGTCCTTGAAGAAGAGCGTCAGCGAGAGGCCCTGATCGACGTGCTGCGTCGCCGCGGCGTACGTGTCGATGATCTTCTCGGGGCCGATCTCGTAGGCGTCCGTGTAGTACTCGAGGTTGTCGTTCGACATGAACGGCGCCGGGTAGTACACGCGGCCGAGCTTGCCCTCTTTGCGGATCTCGATCTTCGACGCGATCGGGTGGATCGACGACGTCGAGTGGTTGATGTACGAGATCGATCCGGTCGGCGGGACGGCCTGGAGGTTCTGGTTGTAGAGACCGTGGGCCATGACGCTGGCCTTCAGCTCGCGCCAGTCGTCCTGCGTGGGGACGGCGACCTGAGCGTCGGCGAAGAGCGATGCGCCGCGGGCCGTCGACGGAGCCCAGACCTGCTCGGTGTACTTGTCGAAGAACTCACCCGACGCGTACGTGCTGTCGGCGAAGCCGCCGAACGTCACGCCGCGCTCGATCGCGATGGTGTTCGAGGCGCGGAGGGCGTGGAACAGCACCGTGTAGAAGTAGATGTTCGTGAAGTCGATCGCTTCTTCGCTGCCGTAGTGCACGTGCTCGCGAGCGAGGTAGCCGTGCAGGTTCATCTGGCCGAGGCCGATCGCGTGCGACTGGTCGTTGCCGACCTCGATCGAGCGGACCGACGAGATGTGGCTCATGTCGCTCACCGCGCTGAGTCCGCGGATCGCGGTCTCGACGGTCTTGCCGAGGTCGGGGGCGTCCATCGACAGCGCGATGTTCATCGAGCCGAGGTTGCACGAGATGTCCTTGCCGATCTCGTTGTACGAGAGGTCCTCGTTGAAGGTGGTCGGCGTGTTGACCTGCAGGATCTCGGAGCACAGGTTCGACATGTTGATGCGGCCCTTGATCGGGTTCGCCTTGTTGACCGTGTCCTCGAACACGATGTAGGGGTAGCCCGACTCGAACTGGATCTCGGCGATCGTCTGGAAGAAGTCGCGCGCCTTGATCTTGGTCTTCTTGATGCGCGAGTCGGCGACCATCTCGCGGTACTTCTCGCTGATGGCGACGTCGCCGAAGGGGACGCCGTAGACCTTCTCGACGTCGTACGGCGAGAAGAGGTACATGTCCTCGTTGTTCTTCGCGAGCTCGAACGTGATGTCGGGCACGACGACGCCGAGCGACAGCGTCTTGATGCGGATCTTCTCGTCGGCGTTCTCGCGCTTCGTGTCGAGGAACCGCATGATGTCGGGGTGGTGCGCGCTGAGGTACACGGCACCGGCGCCCTGACGGGCCCCGAGCTGGTTGGCGTAGCTGAAGCTGTCTTCGAGGAGCTTCATGACGGGGATGATGCCCGATGACTGGTTCTCGATCTGCTTGATCGGCGCACCGGCCTCGCGGATGTTCGAGAGCGACAGGGCCACGCCGCCACCGCGCTTCGACAGCTGCAGCGACGAGTTGATGCCGCGCGAGATCGACTCCATGTTGTCTTCGATGCGGAGCAGGAAGCAGCTGACGAGCTCGCCGCGCTGGGCCTTGGCCGTGTTGAGGAACGTCGGCGTGGCCGGCTGGAACCGGCCGGCGATGATCTCCTCGACCAGGTCGATCGCGAGCTGCTCGTCGCCCTGGGCGAGACCGAGGGCGGTCATGACGACGCGGTCCTCGAAGCGCTCGAGGTAGCGCTTGCCGTCGAACGTCTTGAGCGTGTACGAGGTGTAGTACTTGAACGCGCCGAGGAAGGTCTGGAAGCGGAACTTCTTCGAGTAGGCGAGGTCGTTGAGCTTCTCGACGAACGAGAAGTCGTACTGCTCGATCGTCGCGGCCTCGTAGTACTCGTTCTCGACGAGGTAGTCGAGGCGCTCACGCAGGTTGTGGAAGAAGACCGTGTTCTGGTTGACGTGCTGCAGGAAGTACTGCTTGGCCGCCTCGCGGTCCTTGTCGAACTGGATCTCGCCCGACGGACCGTACAGGTTGAGCATCGCGTTGAGCGCGTGGTAGTCCATACCGGTGGTGCCGGCGAGCCCCTGGCCCGGGGCGGCGATCACTTCGAGATCATCGACTGCTGAGTCCAAAATCGTTCCAATCCTGTGTGTACTGCGTTGACGTCGCCTGGCGTTCCGAAGACCTCGAAACGGTAGAGAAGGGGCACCTCGCACTTGGCGGCGATGATGTCGCCGGCCAGGCAGTAGCCCTCCCCGAAGTTGGTGTTGCCCGCCGCGATCACGCCTCGGATGAGACGCCGGTTGCCCTCGTCGTTGAGGAACCGGATGACCTGCTTCGGGACGGCGCCTCGCCCTTCGCCGCCACCGTAGGTGGGCAGCACGAGGACGTAGGGGTCACTGACATGGAGCGGCTGTTCCGAAGGGAACAGGGGGATGCGCTCGGCCGGCACCCCCAGCTTCTCGACGAACCGTCGAGTGTTGCCGGAGACGCTGGAGAAGTAGACGAGATTCGCCATGTCGTCGTGACCTCCCTGCGATGCGCGGACGGTGGGGTGCCGACCCGGCGAGGTCGTGGTGACGACCTCGCCGGGTGCGGCACGCCGGGTCAGGAGATGCGAGCGGCGAGACCGGCGATCTTGTCGGGGCGGAAACCGCTCCAGTGGTCGTCGTCGGCGATGACCACGGGGGCCTGGAGGTAGCCGAGCGCCTTGACGGTCTCGAGCGCGGCGTCGTCGGCCGTGACGTCGAGGATGTCGTACTCGATCCCCTTGTTGTCGAGGGCGCGGTACGTGGCCGTGCACTGGACGCAGGACGGCTTGGTGTAGACGGTGATGGCCATGTGATCCCCTGTGTTCTGGCCGGCTTTCGAGGCCGGGTCTGGTGGTTCGTGGGCCAGCGGGGCGTAGTGCCCGCGGCGACTCTTCGATACTACATCTAGTGGCCGACACTCGTGGGCACAACTAGATGCGGTGTTACACCGGTGTAACTCTCATACAGCCGACTTTCCACAGGGTCGCCCACAAGTTGCCAACAGTTCTGCGGGTGTTGTCCCCGTTTCCGGTGAGTTCTCCACATCCTTCTCCCCACCTCCGACATTCGAATCGGGCTGTCCCCACTTCGGGCCGACGGCGTGTCGCGACGGCCCCGTCCGCTCGTAGACTTGTCCCCTCGTGAGCACCTATTCGACCCTGCTGAAGACGCCCGGCGTCTCGCGCATCATCGCGGCCCAGCTGACCGCGCGCTTCCCGTTCGGCATGCTGTCGCTCGCGTTCCTGCTCCACGTCGAGCACGTGCACCATTCCTATGCGGCGGCCGGTCTCGTCCTGGCCGCGACGAGCATCGGGCAGGCGATCTCCGGCCCCCTCACCAGTCGCTGGATGGGCCGCTGGGCGATGCGCCCCGTGCTCACCCTGACCCTGATCGTCTGCTTCCTCACGATGGTCACCTTCTCGCTCTACGACTTCTCGGTCCCCGCCTTCATGGCCCTCGGTTTCGTCACCGGCCTCAGCGTGCCTCCCGTCCAGCCCGCGGTCCGCACCATCTACCCCAAGATGGTCACCTCGAACCAGCTGACGCCCCTCTTCTCGCTCGACGCATCCGCCCAGGAGATCATCTGGGTCGCCGGCCCGGTCATCACGACGTTCGTCGGCACGCAGATCGGCACCCAGGAGGCCATCTGGCTCGCGGCCGCCTTCCTGGTCGGCGGCGGCATCTGGTTCATCGCCTCCCCCGAGGTCGGCCGGGTGCGCATCCCCCGCAGCAAGCGCGCCTTCGGCAAGGTGCTCGCCCGCCCCACCGTGCTGCTCGCCACCGTCGCCGGGTTCCTCCTGATCGGCGCCTGCGCCGCGGTCGAGGCCGGCGTCGTCGCCCTCTTCGGCGAGGGCAGCGCCGACTCGGGCATCGCGCTGGCCATCTTCGCGGCCGGCTCGCTCGTCGGCGGTCTCGCCCTCGGGCACGTGCCCGTCGGCCCCTGGGCCCTGGCCCGCCGGCTCGCGATCGTCTTCGTCGGCATGACGCTGGCCATCTTCGCCACCGGCCTGTGGCCGCTCAGCATCACCCTGCTCATCGCCGGCGTCGGCATCGCCCCGGCCCTGGCCGTGATGTTCGCGATCGTCTCGTCGAGCGTCAAGTTCAGCGACACGGCCGAGGCCTACGGCTGGGCCGGCACCGGGCAGCTCATCGGATCGGCCCTCGGCTCGGCCATCGCCGGGTTCTACATCGACCGCATCGGCGGCCAGGGCGGCCTCATCGTGGCCGCCGTCTTCGCCCTGGTCGGCATGCTCGTCGGCATCGCCTTCCATCGCGCCCTCCCCGATCTGCGGGGGCGCGATGCGAGCCCGCTGCCCGACACCGAGCCGGTGACGATCCAGCCGAGCTGACCCGCGCCTCCTCGGCCGTCCGCACCGGACGCGACCCTCCCAGGGAGCGGATGCGCCCGACCGGGCCCCGGTCCGGCTCGCGGCTGGCAGGATCGAGGCATGCCCGACATCGACGTCCCACTGATCACGCTGAACGACGGCGCGACGATCCCCCAGCTCGGCCTCGGCGTCTACAAGGTCGCCGACGACGAGGCCGAACGCGTCGTCCGCACCGCCCTCGACGCGGGCTACCGGCACGTCGACACGGCCACGCTCTACGGCAACGAGGCGGGCGTCGGACGGGCGCTGCGCGACTCCAGCCTGGCGCGCGACGAGGTGTTCCTCACGACGAAGGTCTGGAACACGGCGCAGGGCTACGACGAGACGCTGCGGGCCTTCGACGAGAGCCTGGCCCTGCTCGGCACGGACCACGTCGATCTCTACCTCATCCACTGGCCGGCTCCCCGCCGTGACCGGTACGTCGAGACCTACCGCGCGCTCGAGGCGATCCGCGCCGAGGGCCGTGCCCGCTCGATCGGGGTGAGCAACTTCTCGGTGAGCCACCTCGAGCGGCTCCTCGGCGAGACCGACGTCGTGCCGGTCGTCGACCAGGTCGAGGCGCATCCGTGGCTGCCCCAGCGCGAGCTCCGCGCATTCGCCGACGAACGGGGCATCGTGACCGAGGCCTGGTCGCCGCTGGCGCGCGGGCGGATCCTCGACGATCCGACCCTGACCGCGATCGCGGACGCCCACGGGGTGAGCGTGGCGCAGGTCGTCATCCGCTGGCACCTCCAGCAGGGCCTCGTGGTGATCCCCAAGTCGGCGACCGCGTCGCGCATCCGATCGAACCTCGACGTCTTCGGCTTCGAGCTCGACGCGGACCAGCTCGCGGCGATCGCCGGGCTCGAGTCGGGGCAGCGCACCGGATCGCACCCCGACGACGTCGACTGACCCGCTCCTCCCTCGCGTCCTCCCGTGAGCGCCGTGGCTGCTGCCCGGGGCGGCGGGTCCCTGTCGTCGGGGGCGGGTCGGCGCTGACCC
>NZ_BJUV01000024.1 GCF_007988805.1 Frigoribacterium faeni
CGACCCGCGCGTCCGGGGCGGCGTCTCGATCGGAGCGGACGAACGCGATGCCGACGAGGATCGCCAGACCGCCCAGGGCCTGGACGAGGGTCAGGGCCTCGCCGAGCAGGAGCCAGGCCCAGAGGGCGGCGGCGGCGACCTCGAGCAGCCCGACGAACGAGGCCAGGCGGGAGCCGAGCATGGCCGTCGCCGTGACGCTGGCGGCGTACGAGACCGCGGTCGCGACGACCCCGACGATCAGGATCGGCAGCCACCACGGCACCGTCGAGCCCCAGAGTTCGACCGGGGCCGCCGAGGCGGCGAAGGGCACGAGGCCCGTCGCGCCCAGCCCGCCGAGCAGCGCCGCGCCGACGAGGAGTCCCGAGCAGGCGAGCGCGACGGGAGGCAGGCCCCGGGCCGGACGGGCGGCGATGACGAAGAAGGCGGCGCAGCCGACCATCGCGACCGCGGCGAAGGCCAGTCCGACGACGTCGAGGCCGCCTCCGCCGTCGGGCCGGACGACCAGGACCAGGCCGAGGGCCGCGACGGCCGCTCCGACGAGCACCCTCGCGCCCGGGCGTCGCCGGGTCACGGCCCAGGCGACGGCGACGAGGAGGAGCGGCGCCATGTACTCGATGAGGATCGCGGTGCCGACGGGGATGCGGCGCACCGCGGCGAAGTAGAAGACCTGCGTGCCGCCGACGCCGATGGCGGCCATGCCGAGGATGCGCCACCGAGCCGTCCAGACGGTGTGGAAGCGCCCCCGGAGGGTCACGAGGGCGAACGGGGCGAGCACGAGGCCGCCGACGAGGGCGCGGAGCGTGACGGCGGCGGCGGGGCTCCAGCCGCCCTCGAGCAGCGGTTTGACGAGCGCCCCGGAGATGCCGAACGAGGTGGCGGCGACGAGCGCCACGAGGAGGCCTGCGGTGGGGGAGCGGTCGGTCATGGCCAGCCTTCTGTCAGGAGTGAGGGGGTGTCGTGGTCCTGACAGTAGAGTGGTCGAGAATAAGGAGTCAACTTGCATTTCGCCCCTGACACGAACGATGTCCTCGCCTTCGACGTCGCGCTGCTCAACACGGTGTCGACCGCATCGCGCTCGGGCACCGACGAGCTCGCCACGGTGAGCCAGCTCGCCGACCTGCTGGCCGGGAGCGGCTTCTCGGGACGCATCGACCACGACGAGCAGGAGCTGCGGGAGGTGCACGAGACCCGCGCCGACCTCCGGCGGGTCTGGTCGCTCGACCGGGACGACATGGTGGTCGAGCTGAACGGCTGGCTGGCGACGACCGGGGCGACGCCGCGGCTCGTCCGGCACGATCGGCTGGACTGGCATGTCCACGCCACCCCCGACGACGCGCCGCTCGCGGTGCGCATCCGGGTGGAGGCGGCGCTGGCGCTCGTCGACGTGGTGCGGTCGGACGAGACCGGGCGGCTGCGGGTGTGCGAGGCGGACGACTGCGACGGCGTCCTGGCCGACCTGTCGCGCAACGGCTCGAAGCGCTTCTGCAGCGTCCGCTGCGGCAACCGCGTCAACATGATCGCGTTCCGTGCCCGCTCGGCCGGCGGCTGACGTCGTCTCGTGGGGCTCGGCCGTCGCTCCACGCCGGCGGCACCGGTGAGGGGACGCTTCGATGACCCCGGACGCGGGGTGCCTGACCGACGATCTCTCGCGTAGCGTGATGGGGGTGCGCGAGATGATGACAGACCGTTCGGATGCGCGAGAGCGCCTGCGGCTCGCGGCGCTCGATGACCTGGGGATCATGGGCACCGGTGCCGAGGAGCGGTTCGACCGGATAACACGGATGGCGAAGCAGCTCTTCGGGGTGCCCATCGCGGAGATCAACTTCATCGATCAAGATCACCAGTTCACGAAGTCGCCGCAGGCACCGGGCGGGTCGCCGTTCGGGCCTCGGGAGGACTCGTTCTGCGACGTCGTCGTCCAGCAGCCCGACATCATCGTGGTGCCCGATGCCCTCGACGACACCCGGTTCGCTCACCGGGGCACCGTCACGGGGGCACCTCACATCCGCTTCTACGCGGGTCGCCCTCTGAGCGTGTCGGACGGGGCCCGAGTGGGGACGATCTGCCTCGTCGACACGGCGCCTCGAGACCTCTCCGCCGACGAGCAGGAGCTCCTCGACGAGCTCGGTGCGTGGGTCGAACGCGAGCTGCGCCATGTGCACGCCGCCGATCACGCCCGTCGCACGCAGCAGCAGCTGCTCCCCGCACCGAGCACGCACAGCGACGGCTTCACCGTCGCGGGCTTCACGCGGCCGCATTCCGAGGTCGCGGGCGACTACTTCGCCTTCACCTCCTCGCCCGGGCGGATCGATCTGACCCTGGCCGACGTGATGGGCAAGGGGTACTCCGCCGCGATCATCGCCGCGACCGTCCGATCCGCCTTCCAGGCTCGGCCCGGCTGGGAGCCGGCGGCGGCCGTCGCCGCGGTCAACGAGCAGCTGCTGGCCGATCTCTCGGCGACCGGGACCTTCGCCACTCTGTTCCACGCGGACCTGGACACCCGGACCGGTCTGCTCCGGTACGCCGATGCCGGCCACGGCCTCTCGGTCATCATCCGCGCCGACGGGACCCATGAGCAGCTGACCTCGGCGGACCTTCCGATCGGGATCGCCGAAGGCAACGGCTGGCAGGCGCACGAGGCCACGCTCGCGCCCGGGGAGATCCTGTTCTCCTGCTCCGACGGGGCGCTCGATCTGTACGACGGCACGCTCGACGCTCTCGACGAGATGGCGGCTCTCGTCCGAGGAGCCGTCGACGACACGAGCCTGTTCGCGGAGCTGTCCGAGGTCATCGCCGCAGGCCGCCCCGAGGACGATGTGACGATGCTGGTCATCCGACGTGACGAGAAGAAAGCGATGGTTCCGTGATGCTGTCCCTGACCTACATCAGCACGGCATCCGTGCCGTTCGAACCGCCGGAGATGACGGCCCTCCTCCGGCAGAGCCGCGAGAACAACGAGCGCCGTGGCCTGACCGGGATGCTGTTGTTCAAAGAGGGTCGCTTCATGCAGGTTCTCGAGGGGCCCGATGAGGTCGTGCGCGAGAGGTACGACGTGATCGCCGCCGACCCGCGGCACACGGACGTCAGAACGCTGCTCGACGAGTCCATCGAGGAGCGCCGATTCCCGCAGTGGTCCATGGGCCTGCCCGGCCCCGCCGACGACGAGCTGCGCCGAGCGCCCGGGTACGACTCGTTCTTCGAGACGCCCGCCCGGCGTCGCCACAGCTGGGAGGACCCGTCCCGCGCCCAGCTCCTCCTCGACTGGTTCCGGCGCAGGGCGTAGGCCGCGGCCGCCCGCACAGTGTCCCGCCGTCCGGTCCGACGTGCGGCGTTACGGAGCCGCTGGAGCCCGAGCACGCTGCAGACTGGCTGGATCGGACTGTCGACTCAGCCGATCAGCCTCATCGCGACCCCATCTGTGTCTCGCAACCGACGTTCCTGACAACAACTGTCGACGACGGTTGCGACACGTGGTTATGAGACACGCCGTTCCCCGCCACTGCCGAGCTGGACGCTGGACAATCACGAGTCTCTCGAGACGTCTTGCAACCGTGAGCTTGTGAGACAGCGGTTCCAGCGCGTCTGCGACGCTTGCTCGGTGGTCTGCGGTGCTGCCCGACACGCAAGGCTCGCCGAATGGCTGGGGGGAGTGGCGGATGAGCATCAGGCTTCAGCTTGTAGTGAGGCTGCCGCGCATGGAGAGTGGTGACATGGATAGTCGAGTTGATGCCCGCGAAGATCGGACGATCGGCATGGGCAAAGTTGTCGCCCTGCTCGCTGCTGTTGCTCTTGTGACGATCGTGGCGCTTGCGTGGCTCTGGATCGCTCCAGCGTCGATGCCGACTTCTATGGGCGGTGACGTCAGCCTCTCGTCTGTGGACAATCGACGCGCTCTCGCTGTAGCTGGCATGGTTTCGGTCGCAGGGCTGGGTATCGTCGCGTCGACAGTATGCGGATTCGTGTCCGACAAACGACGTCTGGTCCTTCGTACGGGGATCCTGCTCATTCTCGTTGCAGGGGCGGGGTTCGGTATTGCGGCCATCGGCCACGGTGTCTGACTAAGAGAAGTGGGGCGCACTTCGGGGTGCGCCCCTCTCGAGGTTGTTCAGGCCACGATGGTCAGTTTGATGAGATCAACATGACGAAGTTGGACTGGGCGTTCATAAACCTTGCGACTGGGGCGAACATGACGAATTTGCTGCAGAGGCGGAAGTCCGTGTCGCTTCGCTGATAGCCGGGGTCACCTGTGCAGCTCGTGCTGCCACCAGTGATGCCACTGTTGATCCCGACCCCGTAGGCCCCCAGCGTGCCGTCGGCTCGCTGCACAATGCCGAAAACGGGTCCGCCGCTGTCGCCGTTACCCACAGCGGGCTGGCCTTGGATCTGCGTGGTTGTGGCAATCCAGTAGCACTGGAAGCCGGCGTAGCAGATGTAGGAGCTTGCGCTGGTGACCTCGTTGCCGCACACGAGGCCTGAGAAGGCGCCGCTGTAGCACAGTCGGTCACCGACGACAGTGTTGGCGTACCCGCGGATGGGTATGCCCGTCGTGGAGTCATTGTTGTTCGTCGTGTAGACGTATGGGTAGACGGCGGAGGCGGTACTGCCAAGGAAGACTTCGAGGTCACTTCCCCCGGCGGCTTGGCCGGTCGTCAGGCCGACGTTGATCGGTGCCGTGCCCTGACCTGACGTGCCCCAGGTCCACATCGAGTTCAGTGCTTTTCCGCAGTGATCCGCGGAGAGGTTGCCGTAGGTCGTGTCCTGAGCCCGCCGCACCGGCCAGCCCGTTGAGCATGCCGAGCCTTGACCCGCAAAGTAGCCACCGGTGATCATGGGGGAGGAGTTGCGAACCCGCGTAGTGGGCACGCTCTCGTCGACCTGTTCGAAGGTCACCTCGAGGCCGTCGACTTCAGAAGGCAGCGGTGCTGCCCTGCGTGCCTGGGTGGGTAGCTCTGTGACGCCCACCGTGAGGCGTGAACCGTCCGATGAAGGCGTCACGCTGACCACGTCGCCGAGGCCCTGCGGAGAAGTAGCCAGCGTGGCGACGAAGTTCTCCACGGTCGATTCAAGTTGGGACTTGGTGACGGCTGCGGGGATGTAGTCGATTTTCTGGTCGGCAGGGAACAGCCCTGTTGCGTCTGCCGCGGCTGCTACCGCTTCGATGTCGTGGGTGAAGATGCTGAGGCCGGCGTCGTCGTGGTTCCACTTGAATTCAAGAATCTCGTTGTCGAGGCTCGAATGGGAAAGTACAGAGATTGCCTCGCGCGTCTCCTCTGGGATGGGACTTCCACCCCCTGCCGGCATCTCGGTCAGGGTCGTAAGACCCTCTGGGGCACCAGGCATCTCCGCTACGTTCGCGGTCGACTCGGCTGCCTCATCTGCTGAGGCCATGCTGACCGGCAGCATGACGCCTGCCGCGACTCCGGCGCTGAGGCAAAGTGCGCCGAGACGCCTTCCCCTCCGCTTTCCTTGCTTCTTTGCCGTGCTGTTTCTCATGCGGTCTCCTCATCTTCGTGGTGGGCGCTGCATGAGGGAGCTGACTACCACAAAGACCGAGCTGGTCAGGTCTGGCGTCGTGGCCTGTTTGCTTCCCCCACTTGGAGGGTGCCGGACCCCGTAAACAAACAGAACGGTTTGGTTCTATGTGTTACATAGCTGTTACATAGTTTTGACGCCCCAAGCTGATCGCACGTGCGTGTTGACCACGGTCTCTCGGGAACGACTCGAGCCCGGCCGGGGCTTCGTGAGGCGCTGGCCGCGTGCCGGGCCGGCGACGTGCTTGTCGTCACGAAGCTCGACCGCCTCGCGCGTTCACTCCGGGACGCGACGGACATCGCGGATGAGCTGACGGAGAAGGGTGTCGCTCTGAACCTTGGGGGAGCGGTCTACGACCCTACTGACCCCGTCGGCCGACTGCTGTTCAACGTCCTCGGCATGGTCGCCGAGTTCGAGGCCGACCTGATCCGTGCGCGAACCAGGGAAGGCATGGCGATCGCGAAGGCCGCCGGCAAGCTTCGCGGCCGCAAGCCCAAGCTCACCGCCTCGCAGGAGAAGCACCTCGTGCAGCTGCACCGAACCGGCGCCCACACTACGAGCGAGATCGCTGAGCTTTTCGGGGTCGCCCGCTCGACCGTCTACCGCGCGATCCAGCGAGCGGAGCAGGCCTAGATGTCCACCCAAGAGCTAGCACGACCTCGCCGAGAACGACGCAAGAACGAGACCCAGCTCCCCTCAACACCCTCGATCCGCGTCGATCGTGCTGTCAATCGTCTTGGCTGTGTGCTGGCGAGTCAGGACTAGGAGCGGCGTAAGTTGCGTTTGCAACTCGGCCACCACTGCGGCGGGGTAATAGCCCCTCGCTCCAACCCGTGAGGTGGCCAGCCATCGCGTCGAGCGCCTGATATGCCTCAAAGAGGCTCGACCCAATAACCGGGTACTTGTCACCGTGCTTTAGGGCCGCGAGATCGAGCTCGCGCTGCAAGAGCTCGAGCTCGGGCCGTGTGTCGAACTTCCCCATGGCCTCATGGAGAAGAAAATGCACCATCCCGCGAGTGATCGGGCGTCCTGATTCCGGGTGCCTTGACTCGTCTTCACGTTCCGGGAGGCGAATGTACAGCTCGCGCCAAATAACTGCGAATGGTGTGAACTTTGGCGAATCAGGGATCGCGGTGTAGTCACCGTGCTTGATGCGCCAGCGTCGTCTCCAGCTCGACTTCTGGGGTCGCTTGGTACGTCCAGCGACGCTCACGAAGCCGCGGAGGGCCAGTTGTTTTTTCGGCGCTTCTTCCAGGAGTCGAGGAATGACGCTCCAGTAGTCGAGAAGGAACGTTACGCGTCCATAGGACTCCAACCGCACCACTGAGTCCATAACCGCCCGGTCGGGACCGAACGTATCCTCGGTCTCGAACATCCTCGGCGTCAGCGTATGCCGGCGCTTGCCATGACCGCTGATTGCGAGGCCAGGGGAGTAGATAGTGACGGGGACCCGGCCGGGGTTTTCGACTACGAGCTGGGCCAGCTCCAGAGCGCGGCCCCGCGTAACACTCGCCACGCCGTGTTCTTCCGTGAAGGAGAAGCGGCCCGTACGCATGGTTGCGACCATGAACTCCGGCTCAAGTACGGCGACGTTCAGGTAGACCTTGACTCGGCCGCCATCGAGGAAGTGCTTCGTTACTTGCCAACCCAGCGCGACCATGGCGATCCCAAAGCTCAAGAGGGAGACGAACAGCGCCCACGTAGCGGTCGGCAAGCCGAATAGTTCTGGAGCGGGAGGCGTCAGGGGCACGCCCTGATACTCCCATCTCGTTCGACCAATGTGTCCGCAGTGAGGATGCGCTTCGTGCCTTAGGCGCCGCCACAAGACGCCTCACGACCAATTGGCGAGTTCACGGCTGTCTTCTCGGTGGTTGGTGTCTCCTCCTGTCGTCATGAAGGACTTCCCCTTCCCGGCGCCGCCCCGGAGACGACTGCCGCGAGCCCATCGCGCGCACGTAAATCGCTCCGCAAGCGCCCGATAGCCGATCCTCAACTGGTCACGCGTTCAAGGCGAGGAGACTTGAGTCTGACGTTGTGTGAGGCTTTACGGTCTCGGCTATGACGATCACGGTCCTTGACACGTCCCGCGGTATGGCCGAGCTGCTGGCGACGCCCGCCCCGAAGCAGGCCGACGTGCTCCGCGAGATGCTCGCGCCCATGGCGGGGATGTTCCGCTGGTTTCCCGTCGATGTCGACCTGGTGGCCATGCACACGGCGAGTTTCGGCTTCTCCCTCGATGCCCCGCCGGTCGAGATCCGCTGGGCGCTGGACCAGCTCCGTGCCGCTGATGCGTGGCAGCGGATCGAACGGGCGCTGAACGAGGCCCTCGAGATGCAGTCGCTCACGGTTCCAGGCCTCGAGGTTCCCGACGTGACGGTCCTGCTGATGGTGGGCGATGCTAGCGACGACTATTTCGTCGGTCCCGCGCGCGGCTTCAGCGGCAACGGGAGCGTGCCCGGTTTCATCACGCTGACACTGTGGCCGACAGCGGAAAACCTCGATCGTTTAGAAGCGGCCGCCGTTCACGAACTGCACCACAACCTGCGGTACTCCCCAGGAGGCGTCGTCTGGGACCCGGTGACTGTCCGGGTCGGTGAGCAGATCGTGTCCGAGGGCCTCGCCGACGCGTTCGCGCGCCAGCTCTACGGTGAGGTCGGCTACACGCCTCTAGGGCGGCCCCATCTCGACGATGATGGGGTCCTGCGTCGCGTCGTCGAGGGTCTCAATGTGACCGGGATGCAGGAGTTCGTCGCGTGGGTCCACGGCGACACAGCAGCGCAGAGGTTCGGGGCGACGCCGGTGGGCCTGCCGACGGGGGCCGGTTACGCCGTCGGCAACCGCATCGTCGACGCCTATCTCGTATCGACGAGGACCACGGCTGCTGATGCGTTGCACGTACCGGCGAGCACGATCATCGAGATCGGAGTCGCGCGATTGATCGGCTGAGGAGCACACGAGGACAGCGAGGTGCCAAGATCACTCCCACCGCGCCTCGTCGGGCTCCACTCCGTGCTGGCGCGCGGCCTCCTCGGCAGCCAGCCGGAGCCACGCGCCGAGGCCCTGCTGAATGCCCTCGTGGTACTCGACGAACCCGGGCTCGTCGGTGAACCGTCTCGTGATGAGCACGTGCATCGACGGGCTGCAGGTGAAGTACCCGCTCATGGCGGACCGGTGACGCTCCGCGGCCTGCACGCCAGCCGGGCTCCGTGGATCGACGCCGGCCCGCATAGCCTCGGCCGCTGCTCCCGTCGCTTCCGTCACGGCCAGGGTCACGGCATGCCAGTCCTCCGCAGTGCGATCGGCGGACCGCTCGGCCCATTCTTCCCACTGGGGTGAGTCACCCCATAGGGCTCGCGCCTCGGCGGTCCTGCTCGGATCCCACCCGCTCCCGAGCGCGTGGGCTCGTTCGTTCGCGTCGACTAGGGGGCCGTGCTCGTCCGCGACGAGGAGGCGATCGAGACCAGCAGCGGCCTCCCGGAGTTCGTCGGCCCTTGAGATCACGGAGGCTCGGTGCAGCTCAAGCCGTCGGCGTCGGCCGTCAGAGTCCCCGTCCAGCAAGGCTCTGACGTCGTCCAAGGTCATGCCCAGCTGCCGGTATCGCTGCACACGACGGACCCTGTCAACGTCCAACGGAAGATAAACGCGATACCCGGCTGCTGTCCGACCTGAGGCACTCGCGATGCCCTCCGCATCCCAGTGATGCAAGGTGCGGACAGTGAGACCAGTCGCCTTAGACACCGCCCCGACGAGCTCGCCGATTCTCGCGTCCTCAGATTTCATGCGAACAGGCTCGCACGGACTCAAGTGGGCGGGCGAACAGAGAACGTAGGGGACATCCTGAGCCGCCTTACCTGCGATGCCATTCTGTCGAGGCAGCCCGGTAGGGGATTGGCTACCGGGCGTATCGAGGCAGAGACCTGCCAGTGGTCGCCCCGCGCGTTAGCCCGGACGTCGGGGTCTAGGCCGCCGTCATGTTTTCTTCGGACAGGAAGGCAGTCGGCATCGTCGAGAAGTCGTCGTGGTCGCTGCTCATCAGCGCGGTGATCGGGCCGCGATCGGCTCGATCTCCACGAGCTGCCCCGGGTAGCCAAGCACCGGAACGCCTTGCAGGGTCACGGGGACCTCGTGATCTCCGAAGTGCTCCCGCACGACCACCCAAGCGGCGCCCAACTGCTCCGGTTCGGTGGCGACTACCAACACGCGAAGGAAGGCGACATCCTCGAGCCCAACGCGGCAGCGACTCAACACCTCATCCATGTTTGCGAGGGCCTGTCGAGTCTGTGCGGCTATGTCATCGCGCGCGACAACTAGGCCGTTCCGATCGAGCGGACAAGCACCGGAGAGGAAAATGACTTCTTGGTCAGCGGGGACGATCGCCGCGTCGGCGTACTCGGCGTGATTGAGCAGGGGCGAACGGATCAGACGCACATTGGTCATGGCTCCGACGATACCTACGCCCGAACCGCCTGATGCAGGGCAGGCCGCTCAGGAGGCCAGACGGCCGACTCATAACCCGGCCCGTCCGAAACACCCTCCTGAACCGACTGGCTTTCCGGACCAGCGACTGAATTGGCGCCCGATAGTCGATGGTCTAGCGCGCCGTACGAGATGCCTGGCAGGGTCGCGCCATGACTACTGGACGTCGTGGCTTGTCGCTGGCGTCGCGTGTGCCGTGTCTTCTGGCGTACGCGAGTGACGTTGACTTGGTCAGCGGCTGCGTGGAGGGCGAGGGAAGCATCGGTGAGGTCAGGGGGCTGACCTTTGTCGTCCTTCCCGACGGTGCACCCGTTCCCGACGATGTTGACCGGGTCTGGGACAACGTCTTCGTGCGCAAGCAATCCCAATAGGGGATTGGATATCGGGAATCATCGCTCTGAGTTTCCGTGTCTAGGGCTTCATGGCCACTTGGCGGTAGGCGCTGTAAAGGGTGTCGACGTAGTCGGGGCACTCGGCCGAGCTGCCCCGCGTGTGACCCTCGGGGTTCGCCGTGAGGGTCATGCAAGCGACGAGGGCGCGTGTGTCCGAGCCGAACAGTCCGACACTGCCGGTGCTCTGATCAGCTATGAGGAAGGACACCGACACGACCCCCTGCTCGTCGGTGCTCACGTCGTAGACGACGCTCGTGGGAGGGCCGAGGGGAGAGTCGCTGGCCGGTTCGGCGCCGTCGAGCGCGAGGTCCGTGTACAGCTCGCCCGCTCGTATTCGCTGCTCGGTCGAGTCTCCGGTGGGGTCGTCGCCGATGTACTCCAGGTAGCTCCGCACCTGTTCCGCACGCTCTTCGATCTTGCCCTTGACGGTGTGATCGACCGAAGCGGCGCAACTCGTGCACGCTGCGGCAAGCACGAGGGTCACGGCGCCGGCGCCGGCCATGCGGACAGCTGACCTGGGGACGAATCGGCTCATGAGTCATCACCGTGGACCACCGACCGGACTCGGTCAACGTGACGTGACTGCGGCCCGACCACCTCTCGTCGGCACCGTCATTCGCGGACTAGGGACGGAAGACACCGTCAGCTACGGAGCGAGCGTTGATCGGCGGCCCCATGGAGCTCGATCGAAGGGCTGCGCAAAGGTGCACGTGAGACGAGGGGTTGACGCGAGCACGCGTGCGATCGGCTTGACGTGAGTCGACAGGCGGGAGAGTGTGGAGCCATGGACTCCGATGACGGCCGAAGCGTGAGGCGTTCAGTATCGCTGTTCTTGTTGATCATCGCGTCGCTCGTGGCCATCGCTGCGGTGACGCTCCTCGTTCTGGATGCGTCACGAACGGGCATGTACTTCACGTTGGCCGGCGCCTTGATCACGGTCTATCTCAACGCCCGAAACCTGAAGCGGGGCCAGGCTACCCGGTAGACGATGGCTTATCGAGATGGGCCTCTGCGATGTAGGACCTCGCGGCCGAAAGCTGCCGACGCCCCCGCGCAAAGAGGATGCCCGCGCCGTTCCTGAAGTCGGTCGCCCAGGTAAGAAGGGCGTTGAGGTCTTCCTCTTGCATCGGAAGTCGGCCTCGCGGGCTTGGTCGAAACCGGTACTAGTCGGGGCGTCCGTTCTGGGGTTCGTCAGTCGGGACCAGGACATCTCCGACCAGGACATCTGTGTTGCAGTCGAAGGGGCCGGCGGTGGCAGGGCGCGAGATCTGCCACCAGCGCCGGTCGAAGCGTTCACACACGACGCTGGTGATGTCGCCGGCGACGGCGACGTATTCAAGGGTGCCGTCCGGGTTTTTCGTGAGTGTCCCGGCCGCACCTTCTCGCTCACCTAGATCGACGATGGGCCCCGTCGTCGGGGTCGATGTAGGAAGCGCATCAGTCGCAATCGACGGTGTTCCTGGACTCGAGGACGTAGCAGGCGGTGGTACTGCATTGCTCGTGCACGAAGCGGATGCGAGCACGAGGGCCGCGGCGAGTACGGGCGTCACGAGCCAGGGACGAACCTTCATCTGATGAGAATAAGTCACTCCAGGTCGTTGGAGAGCTCCCGGCACGCAACGGCGCCGAGCATCCGGTGGCGGCCAGAGGTCAGCCACTGACCATGCAACCTCTTCGTCTAAGAGCGTCCGGGTGCGTCCCGATAGCCGATCGCTGACCGGTCAGCGGTCGTGATCTCGTCGAAGGCCGTCGATCACGGTTGCCGTGTCGTCGGCTGCGAAACGCAGCTCCGTCACACGGTGGGCCGTGGAGCGGGGCGAGGCGTTCAGGCGAACCGAGGCCGGTGCGCTGAGGGTGACCGCGATGTTGCATCCGGCGAGGGTCGCTATGCGCGCGGTCGTCCCCTCGACTGCCGGCGTCGTCGTCGTCCCGTCACGATGCACGCGGGCCGAGGCGATGTCCTTGCGGGGCACCGTCGCGACCACGTGGCGGCCAGTGCGGATGACGAGGTCGGTCTCGGTCAGGTAATGCGGGTGCTGCCACCTGACCGCCACGAAACCGAGTAACAAGACGACACCGTAGACACTCAGCGCCGTCAGCGCTGTGGCGAGAGCCGGGTACGGGAGAACGAGATGGAGCACGGTGATCTCGACGCCGCTCGCCACGACGAAGGCCGCCGGGAGAACCGCCGTCCCGCTCTTCGCAGGCACAGGCAGCGCGCCGACCGGAACTGTCGGAGGTCGTCGCTGCACCACCCACGCCAGTGCTCGAAGCGCCGCGACCTCGTGTCCGATGGCACGCGCGACGGGAGCAGGCGGGAGCGCTCGAGCGATCCGCTGCCAGCCAGCCCGGACGGGTTCACTCCGGCGGCGGAGGATGAGCCCGGTCACGAGCAACGTCATCCACAGAAGATCGAGCTCGAGCAGGAGCAGCACGAAACTGACCTCGCCGTGCCCCGTCGACCTCGCCGCGATCACGGACGCCGCCGTCATGGCCATCAGGATGAGTCCGCACCTGGCGGCTCGACCACCCGTGACAGCTGCTCCTTGCATGCCATCAGACTAGGAAGCAAGACACCGTGGCGCATCCCCAGCACGAGCTAGATCTCCCCGAAAAGTGCCCGATAGCCGATCGGCTACTGGTCGTCGGGGTCCGGGTAAGAACCGAGATCGATCGTCGCTCGTTTGCCCTCGTTGTCTGTGGCAGTGATGTCGAGCGAGGCACTTCCGTCTGGGGTGGAAGTGGTCAAGAACACCAAGGTGCTGAGTTGGTCGGTCGTTGTGACGGTGACGTCGGCGGGGTCGATCGTCCCGAAGGTGTTCGCGATGGTGCGGACGTCAGACATCGTGTATTCGAATCCCGGTGTCACGTAGCGGCAGACGTCATGAGTGTCCGACGCGTCCCTGGAGGCCGAGATCAACGCCCTCAGGGCTGCTTCGGAGGTGTGGACCCCGCGGCCGCAACTCTTCGACTGAACGGCGACGATGGTGGCGCCGACGAGGACCACCGAACCTGCCAGTGCTGCCCAACGAAGGCCCGCGCGTAGAGCCGGGGAAACGGTATCCGCAGGGTTCATGGTGATGAACGTAGCGGTATGCCTGCCCTGTCTCGTTAGGCCATCCTCGACCGGCACCGTAGTTTCGGATGGTTAGCCTTGATTGATGATGTCTCAGCTCAGTCAGCTTGCCGGGCTCACCGCCGGTCTCTCGATCCTGACCTCGTTCCTGGTGGTCATCGTCTTGGCGTTGGGCGCATACGCCCTCGTCCTCACGATCAGAGTTCTTCGATCGCGACTCGAGCAGGACGGCTCGATGCAGAGCGGTGACGATTCCCGATAGGGGATCGCCGTGCGGGACGGCAGGTGACCTAGTGGGTGGTCGTGATGGGCTGCGCGGCGAGCAGGTCGCGGACGGAGCGTGGCTCGCGACCGAGGATCTCGCCCAGCAGGGGGTCGGTGCCGGCGAAGAACCCGCCGGCGGCGGCGTGGTACATGTCGAGCATGAAGCGTGCCATGAACTCCGGCTGCCCCGACGACACCTGCTGCGCGACCCAGTCGTCGTCGCCGAGCACCACGGTCTCGACCGGTCGCCCCGCGACGTCGGCAGCGATCGCTGCGACGTCCGCGAACGTGGGAGCCGCGGGTGCGGTCAGGGTCGTCGGCCCGTCGTAGTCGCCGTCCGAGAGCAGGATGCGCGCGGCAGCCTCGGCCGCATCTTCGCGAGCCGTCCACGACACAGGCCCGTCGGCAGGCACCGTGATGACGCCCGTCGTGCTCCAGTCTCCGAGGAACCAGGTCAGGCTGTGCGCGTAGAAGCCATTGCGGAGCGAGGTCCAGGGCAGTCCCGACTCGGCGAGGAGATGCTCGGTCGCTTCGTGGTCGCGACCCGGCCCGAAGGGCGTGTCCCGGGCCGCCCCTTGGTGGCTCGTGTAGAGGACGCGGCCGACGCCCGCCTCCACCGCGGCCTCGACCGCGTTGCGGTGGAGCGCGACGGCGTCGGCCTGCGGGTCGCTCGCCGAGACGAGGAGGAGCTGATCGGCTTCCGCGAAGGCGGCAGGCAGGGACGCGCGATCGGCGTAATCGCCGGTCCGCACCTCGACTCCTCGGCTCGCGAATGTGGCGGCCTTCGCGGCGTCGCGGGCGACGATGGCGATCTCGGACGCCGGAAGGGTCTTGAGGAGGTGGTCGACGGTGGAACCGTTGAGGGCGCCGGTAGCGCCGGTGACGATGATCATAGGAAGGGCCTCTCGTTGGAACGTGGATGGGATATCTGCGGAACTCGAAAGATGTTATCGCTGGTATCACGCTGATAGCAAGAGGTGGCTATCGTTGATCTCGTGACTGATCCGACCGTTCCCGCCGACACCCGGACGCGCATCGTCGAGGTCGCAGCCCGGTTCCTCCGGGAGGAGGGCCCTGGGGCTGTCACGACGCGAGGCGTCGCCCAGGCCGCCGGTGTCCAGGCCCCCGCGATCTACCGGCTCTTCGGCGACAAGGACGGACTGCTCGAGGCTGTCGCCGAGCACGTCATGTCGTCTTTCGTCGCGGCCAAGGCGTCGACCGTGGCCGCCGCCGCCGAGGCTGACCTCGACCCCGTGGAGGAGCTCGGCGACGGGTGGCGTCGTCAGATCGAGTTCGGGCTCGAGAACCCGGCTCTCTTCGCCCTCCTCAGCGACCCGCGTCGTGTCGCGGGCTCGCCCGCTGCCCGCCTGGGCGTGGAGGTCCTGGCGGCTCGAGTCCGCCGGGTCGCCGCCGCCGGGCGCCTCGCCGTGCCGGAGGTACGAGCGGTTGGGCTCATCCAGGCGGGGGGCGTGGGCGTCGTCACGACGATCCTCGCCACTCCTCCCGCCGAGCGCGATCCCGGACTGGCAGATGCCGTGTTCGAGGGCGTCCTGGCCCAGATCCTGACGGACGCCCCCGCGGCGGCCCGGTCAGGTCACGTGGCCGCAGCCGTCGCGTTCCGCGCCGTCGCTCCCGATCTCGAACAGCTGAGCGGCGCCGAGCGACGCCTCCTCAGGGAATGGCTCGACCGGATCATCTCCGAGCCGCCCGCCCGCTAGGGGGCCGCCCAGCGGACAGGACAGCTCGTCGACGCGTTCGTCGCCGTCGCCGACAGCCTCGTCCGCGACTACGACCTCATCGATCTGCTGCAGTCCCTCGTCGACCGGTCCATCGGCCTGTTCGACGCCTCGGCCGCCGGCATCGTCCTCACGAGCGCGTCCGACGGGTACGAGGTCGTGGCGTCGACGAGCGAGAGGAGCCAGTTCGTCGGCCTCATGCAGCTGCGCGCCGACGAGGGCCCCTGCGTGGAGGCCATCACGACCGGACGCGTCGTGTCGGTCGAGTCGCCCGGCGAGATCCGCTCCCGCTGGCCCCTGTTCGCCTCCGCTTCGGAGGGCCTCGGATTCGTCGCCGTCCACGCCATCCCCCTCCGTCTGCGCGATGAGACGATCGGCTCGCTGAACCTCTTCCGCGACCGTCAGGGTCCGATGAACGACGACGACGCGGTGGCCGCCCAGGCGCTGGCGGATGTGGCGACGATCAGCATCCTGCAGGAGCGGACCGTCTCCGACCTGTCCGTCACGCAGCAGCAGCTGCAGCGGGCTCTCGACAGCAGGGTGCTCATCGAGCAGGCCAAGGGCGTCGTCGCCCACACCCACGACCTCGACATGGAGACCGCCTACCGGCTCATCCGGCACCGTGCGCGGACCACCCAGACGAAGATCGCCGAACTCGCCCGCTCGATCGTCGAGGACGGTCTCAGGCTCGAGCTCACCGAGCCGCCGCAGGCTGGCAGAACGCCGACCGGGCGGCGGCCGCACGTGTCCGAGGGCTAACCTCGAGGACAGCGCCCCAAGACCCAGGCCGTGATCTCATCGTGTGCTCCGCATCCTGCGGCACCACCATCGCAGCCACGTCGTCGTCGGCGACTCGTCATCGACGCCGTCCGTCACGTCGGCTGCCCATCGCGAGCCGGAGGCGGCCACCATGACGAACTCGACGACCACCCCGTCACCTCGACGCGATCCCGGAGCGGGCCACGCGCCTCCTGGGTTCCGCCCCACCGTCCCCGGCACGCCGACCGCCCCGGTCAGCACCTATTCCACCCTCCTGACCCAGGTGCGGGAGGCCGGTCTCCTGCGGAGGCGGACGGGCTACTACCTCGTCGCGTTCGGCCTGGTGACGCTGTGCCTCGCGGCAGCCGTGACCGGGTCGGTCCTGCTCGGCGACAGCTGGCTGCAGCTGCTCGTCGCCGCGGCCCTGGGGATCGTGTTCACCCAGTACGCCTTCCTCGCCCACGAGACCGCGCACAAGCAGGTCTTCGCCTCGGGCCGGGTCAGCGAGCACGTCGGCCGGGTGCTCGCGGCCGGGGTGGTCGGGATGTCGTACGCCTGGTGGATGAGCAAGCACACCCGGCACCACGGCAACCCGAACACGGTCGGCAAGGATCCCGACATCGCCCCCGACGTCATCGTCTTCCGCGAGGCGGACGCCGTCGGCAGGACCGGCCTGTCGCGCTGGTTCGCCCTGAGGCAGGGGTACGCCTTCTTCCCGATCCTGCTGCTCGAGGGGGTCAACCTGCACGTGACCTCGTATCGGACTCTGATCGGCCGGGCGCGGGTCGAGAAGAGGTGGCTCGAGATCGCGCTCATCTCCGTCCGGCTCGTCGTCTACCTCGGGCTGGTGTTCTGGGCGCTGGACCCCGGCATGGCCCTCGCGTTCGTCGCCGTGCAGCTCGGCGTCTTCGGCCTGTACATGGGAGCCTCGTTCGCCCCCAATCACAAGGGGATGACGCTGATCCCCGAGGGGGCGCGGGTGGACTTCCTCTCGAAGCAGGTGCTCACCTCCCGCAACGTCGGGAGCAGCCCCTTCATGAACGTGGCCCTGGGCGGGCTGAACTTCCAGATCGAGCACCACCTCTTCCCGAGCATGGCCCGACCCCACCTCCGCCGAGCGAGCGCACTGGTCAGAGCGCACTGCGCCGAGAACGGCATCCCCTACACGGAGACCACGCTCTGGCAGTCGTACGGCATCGTCATCCGGTATCTGAACAGAGTCGGGCTGGCCGCGGGCGGCGACCCCTTCGACTGCCCGGCTGCGACCCGGCTGCGACCCCGCTGACGCATCGACTCCGTCACGACCAGGGAAGTCGCTGACCGTGCATCCTCGGGTGCGCCCTGTCTGGTGGGCTGCTGGTTTGCGTGCATGACCTGGCCTGTCGTGCATATCTCGCGTGCGCTCGATCACGACGTCGCCAGCGTGTCCAGAGTCGCCGGGAACCCGGAGAACCTCCCTTCGTGGGCGCATGTCGCAGGCGGACTTCGAGTCCTGGATGACTCCCGCGGGCTGCCTCGTAGTCTCGACGCATGAGCTCATTCACGTGGCCAGGGTCCGCCCAGCACGACGCCGCGCCGGTGGCCGTCCTCCTTCCCGGTACGGGTTACACGGTCAAGGCCCCGTTGCTCTACTGGTCCGCCACCCTGCTCTGCCGACAGGGGTGGCATGTTCAGGCGGTCGAATGGGATGCGGATCGACCGGAGGGCGACGACGTGCAGGCCTCCGTCGAACGTGAGGTGGAGCGGGCCGGCGAGGCCGCGGGTGGCCGCATCGATCTCGTCGTCGCGAAGTCGTTCGGGACCCTCGGCCTCCCGTGGGCGATCGCGCACGGTGTTCCCGGGGTGTGGCTGACGCCGGTCCTCACGGAGGCGGTCATCCTGGGCGCTCTGGCCGCCGCCTCCTCGGCTCATCTCGCCGTCGGTGGCGGTCGGGACGCTCTGTGGGCACCTGCGACGCACCTCCATTCGGACGCGATCGTCCACACGGTGGACGGGGCCGATCACAGCTTGCTCACGGACGACTGGCGGGGTTCGATGGAGCTGCATCGTGAGCTCCACCAGGCCATCGCGGAGCATGCGCAGCGTGTTCGTCAGAGGATCCCCCGGTGGTCCGATCGGCGGTAGTTCGCGGCACTCCGCAGCGCCCTAGGGTGGCCGGGTGACCGACACGCTCGACGATCTGCTCTCCGCGGATCCGCACCGCATCTGGCAGGCATCCTGGGAGATCATCACGACGCGCGACATCGTGCTCCTCGAGGACCTCCGTGCCGCGCTCCCGACGATCCGGCGGGCGACGGCGGACGTCGAGCTCGGCGGGATGATCCGGCCTAACCGCGACGCCCTCGATCACGCCCTCCGGAAGGTGCGGGACTACCGCAGCTGGCGATGCTGGTGCGACGACTATCCGAGACTCCTCGCCTTCTCCCCCGACCGGGAGGAGGAGCGCGGGCATGCCAGGGTCCTCCGTCGAGACCTCTCCGGGTGGCCGGCGACCTACGAGTGCGCATGCGCCGTCTGCGGCAGACGGTTCGGCGTCGAGGAGGGCGAGCACCATGCGCTCTGGTGGAGATGGAGGGCCAGCCGGACTCCGAGGCCCGCTTCATCATCCTCGGGACGACCGTGACGTCGAACGGCGCCGGCGGAGAAGCCCGAGTGGAGCTTCACCGCGACCGTGTGAGCCCCGCCCGTGAGGCCGCGGGTGGCGATCGCGGGCAGGACGCCCACGGGAAGACCCGTGCGTGCTCCGAGGTGCACGTGCGGCTGCCGCTGATAGATCCGTGTGCCTCGGCGAGAGACATGTGTACGTGCGTACACTCGCCGTCATGATCGACATCGACTGGAGCACCGGCACCTGGACGACGCCTCCCGCCCGCGTGGACGTCGCCGACGACGGCATGCAGGTCACCGCCGTCGAGGGCAGCGACGCCTGGCGCACCACCTCCTACGGGTTCGTCCACGACACGGAGCACGCGCTGCTCGCCCCGTTCGGTCAGGACACGGCGGTGGAGGTCTCGTTCCGCCTCGACTTCACCGAGCAGTTCGACCAGGCGGGTGTCTTCGTCAAGGTCGACGACGCGACGTGGATCAAGACCGGAGTCGAACGCAGCGACGGTGTGGACAGCCTCGGGGCCGTGGTGACCCGAGGCATGTCGGACTGGTCGCTGTCGCCCGTCCCCGACTGGCACGGGCGGGTCGTGACCGTCCGCGCCAGCCGCTCCGGCGATGCCCTGACCGTGCGTGCCCGCGTCGACGACGAGCCGTGGCGGCTGGTGCGGGTGGCGCCTCTCGACCCCGACGCCGAGGTCGCCGCCGGACCGATGTGCTGCAGCCCGTCCCGCGGCGACCTCACCGTGCGCTTCACCTCGTGGCGCACCGGCCCGGCCGACGAGGGTCTGCACCCCGACGGCTGACGTGCGGTCGACAGCTCCCTCCTCCCCGGGTTCGCCGCGTCCTGCAGGCGGCCGAGGTGGGAGTCCTGGACGCCGAGCCGGAAGCCGGCCGTCGTCAGGCGCCCGCCGGGGGCCGAGCCGTCAGGGCGTCGGCTCGAGGAGGCGCCTGGTCCAGTCGCGCAGGGCGGCGACCGCCCTGCGCGACAGCGTCGCCTCCGGCAGCATGCTCGTCGAGCCATGGAACGCCCCCGGCCACACGTGCAGCTCCGCCTGGACTCCGGCGGCCCAGAGCGCGCCGGCGTAGGCGACGGTCTCGTCGCGGAACACCTCGGCGCTGCCGCAGTCGACGTAGGCGGGCGGCAGGCCGGCCAGGTCGGTCGCGCGGCCCGGTGCGGCGTAGATGGAGACGTCGTCACCGCCGCGCCGATCGCCGAGGTAGGCGTCCCAGCCGAAGCCGGTCATCTCCCGGTCGGCGACGCCGACGCCGTCGAACTGCCGCGCGGAGAGGGTCGCGTCGCGATCGTCGAGCATGGGGCTCACGAGCACCTGCCCGATCACGGCCGGGCCCTGCCGGTCGCGGGCGAGGAGCGCGGTCCCGGCCGCGAGGCCCGCACCGGCGCTCTGGCCCACGACGACGACGCGCCCGGGGTCGATGCCCAGCTCGGCGGCGTGCTCCGCGGTCCAGACGAGACCCGCGTAGCAGTCCTCGACGGGGTACGGGTCGGGGTGCTCGGGGGCGAGACGGTAGTCGGGGCTGACGAGGACGACGTCGTGCACGAGCAGCCACTCGTCGTAGGAGTCGAGGTTGCCGAGGTGATGGCCGAACATCATGCCGCCGCCGTGGATCGCGTAGGCGCAGGCAGCCGACCCCATGCGGCCGATGCGCTGGACGACGGCTAGGGCGATCGGGTCGCCGAGGTGCCCGGGCACGGTGATGCTGCGCCTCTCGAGGCCGCGGGCGCGCAGTCCCTCGTCGAGCTGCGCCTCCGTCATGTCCAGCTGACGCATGCGCGGCAGCATCTCGGCCGTGAGGCGGAACCGGCCGCGGGCGTCCATGGCCTCGAGGAAGGGCGCGAGCTCGGGGTCGAACGGCGGGCGGGGGATGGGCGTGGCGTCAGGCATGGGAGGTCTCCTCGGCGAGGGCGGTGAGGGCGGTGAGGGCGATGGTCGGGGTGGCCACGGTGGTGGGGTCGCTCGGGGGCGTCGCGGGCGGCGAGCTCCGGCCGCGGACGATGCCGGCCACGACGAGCACGGCGGCGACGGCGGCGAGCCCGAGCCCGGAGCCGCCGAGGGCGTCCTGGAACGCCGCGAGGCGGGGCGCCGTCCAGGTCGCCGTGGTGATGCCGCCCGTGACCGACGCGGCCACGACGGTCCCGGCCGCGACCACCGCCACGGCGCCGGCGAGCTCGCTCGCCGTGTCGACGAGCGCGGCGCCGACGGAGGTGCGGTCCGCGGGCAGTCCCGTCAGCACCGAGGTGCCGGCGACCACGCCGACCACGCGCATCCCGGCGGCGACGAGCACGAGCGCGACGAGCACCCACGCGTATCCGTGACGGCCGAGGGCGCCGAACACGGCGAGGCCCGCGACGACCGCGGCGGCGCTGATCCAGGCGGCCCGGCCGAGGCCGACGCGCTGCACGAACGGTCCCACGAGTCGGCCCCCGGCGAGCAGCACGACGACCTGCGGCAGCGTCCCCACGGCGGCCAGCACCGGCGGCCAGCCCCAGGCGAACTGCAGTTGCAGCGTCACGAGGTACGACAGGCCGGCGACGGCGAGGCCCGAGGCCGCCTTGACCAGGAGTCCGCTCGACACGAGCGGCCGGGCGAGCAGGGGCAGGTCGATGAGCGGGTGCGCCGCCGTGCGCTGCCGCACCACGAACCCGACCCCGCAGGCGACGACGATCACGACGCCGAGCCACCCCCACGCGGAGGCGCGGTGGGCCCCCACGAGGACGGTCGGGATCACGAGCGCCCCGGCCACGGCCGCGGTGCCGAGCAGGCCCCCGACCACGTCGACCGGGTCGCGCCGGAGGTCCGCGGGCTCGTCGCGGGCGACGCCGAGCCGGATGCCGACCAGGGCGAGCAGCGCGATCGGCACGTCGGCCAGCAGCAGCACCTGCCACGGTGCGACGGCGAGCACGAATCCGCCGACCGTCGGCCCGACGGCGAGCCCGACGAGCCCGGCGGTCGAGATGACGGTGAGCGCTCTCACGCGGAGCCCCTCGTCGTCGAACAGTCGGAACGCCAGCGCCATCGACCCGGGCGTTGTCATCGCCGCGGCGACGCCCATCAGCACCCGGACGGCGATGAGCTGCTCGGTCGTCGTGACCGCGGCGGTGGCGAGACCCGCCGCCGCGAGCAGCACGAGCCCGACCAGCATGACCCGGCGGCGGCCGATGCGGTCGGCGACGGCGCCGAAGAGCAGCATGAGGCCGCCGAAGGCGACCGAGTAGGCCCCCGACACCCACTGCAGGCCGGTCGTCGACGAGCCCAGGTCACGGCCGATCGTCGGCAGCGCGACGTTCAGCACCGAGCCGTCGAGCATCTCGAACAGGAACACCGCCGACAGTCCGGCGAGGGCGACCCACGCGTCGGACAGCCGAGGAGGCGCGTCACCGGCCGACAGGCGACCGGCGGAGAGAGAGGGGCTGGGGGACACGATGGCGCACTCCTTCGAGGGAAGAAGTGGCGACTCGTTCGATGCCGCGTGCGGGTGCGCCGCGGACCGCGACGCCTTTTACCTCAGTGGTCGAGACCCTACACGGACCACCGCCGATGATCAACGTCCCCGGTCCGGCCGCTCGTCCCGCCGTCTAGATTGGGCCGGGCGCAGACGGAAGGAAGCACGATGAGCATGGAAGGCGCGGCCTGGAGCTCGCTGTACAAGATCTCCAGCGCCAGAGACGGCGAGCACGGCTTCTCCCGCGAGTCCGTGAGGCGGATCCTGACCTTCGCGGTGCCCTATCGGTCCAAGCTGCTGATCTTCATCGCCCTCTCCGTCGGGGGAGCGTTCCTGGCCGTCGCGACGCCGGTGCTCGCCGGTCGGGTGGTCGACGTCATCGTCGCCCGGGGCGACGAGGCCACGATCGTCCGGCTCGCCGTCCTCATCGCCGTCGTGGCCGTGGCCGACGCCGGGGTGTCGCTCGTGACGCGCTGGTACTCGGCACGGATCGGCGAGGGCGTGATCCTCGATCTCCGCACCGCCGTCTTCGACCACGTGCAGAAGATGCCGATCGCGTTCTTCACCCGCACCCGGACGGGCGCCCTCGTCAGCCGTCTCAACAACGACGTGATCGGGGCCCAGCAGGCCTTCAGCGGCACCCTGTCGGGCGTCGTCACCAACGTCGTGGCCCTGGTCCTCACCCTGATCGTCATGCTCAGCACGTCCTGGCTCGTGACGGTCCTCGCCGTCGTCATGCTGCCGATCTTCCTGGTGCCCGCGCGGCGCATGGGCAGCCGTCTCGCTGCGCTGCGCCGGGAGGCCGCCGACCACAACTCCGCGATGAGCACGCAGATGACCGAGCGCTTCTCCGCGCCCGGCGCGACCCTCGTCAAGCTGTTCGGCCGCCCCGACGAGGAGTCGGACGAGTTCCGCGTGCGCGCCGCCCGTGTCCGCGACATCGGCGTCCGGACCGCGCTGCTGCAGTTCGTCTTCGTCACCGCGCTGACGCTCGTCTCCGCCCTCGCCCTCGCGCTCGTGTACGGTCTCGGCGGCGCCCTCGCGCTCGGAGGCAGGCTCGACACCGGGGACGTCGTCACCCTGGCGCTCCTCCTCACCCGCCTCTACGTCCCGTTGACCGGTCTCGCGAACGCGCGGGTGGAGATCATGAGCGCGGTGGTCAGCTTCGAGCGCGTCTTCGAGGTGCTGGACCTCGAGCCGCTCATCCGCGAGAAGCCCGACGCCGCCTCCGTCCCCGAGGGGCCGGTGAGCGTCGAGTTCGACGACGTCCGCTTCGCCTACCCGTCCGCCGACAAGGTGTCCCTCGCCTCCCTCGAGGAGGTCTCCACCCTGGACACCCGCGGCGGCGAGGAGGTGCTGCACGGCGTGTCCTTCAGGATCGAGCCGGGGCAGACCGTCGCCCTGGTCGGCACGTCCGGTGCCGGCAAGTCCACGATCGCGCAGCTGCTCTCGCGCCTGTACGACGTCGACGGCGGTGCCGTGCGCCTCGCGGGCGCCGACGTGCGCGACGTGACCTTCGCCTCCATGCGGCACACCCTCGGCATGGTGACGCAGGACGGCCACCTGTTCCACGAGACCATCCTCAGCAACCTGCGGCTGGCGAGGCCGGAGGCGTCCGAGGACGAGGTGTGGGACGCCGTCCGCCGTGCGCGGCTCGAGCCGCTCATCCGGTCCCTGCCGGACCAGCTGGACACCATGGTGGGAGAGCGCGGTTACCGGCTGTCCGGGGGTGAGCGCCAACGGATGACCATCGCGCGGCTCCTGCTCGCCCAGCCGCGCGTCGTCATCCTCGACGAGGCGACGGCGGCGCTGGACTCGACGTCCGAGGCCGCCGTGCAGGCGGCGCTCAGCGAGGCGCTGGAGGGACGGACGGCGATGGTGATCGCGCACCGCCTCTCCACCATCCGCAGCGCGGACCTGATCCTCGTGGTCGAGGACGGCTCGATCTCGGAGCGCGGAACGCACGAGGAGCTGCTGGCCCTGGGCGGGCGGTACGAGGAGCTGCACCGGACGCAGTTCGCCGTCGAGAAGAACGTCGCGGCCGACGAGGAACCGGCGAGCGGTCCCTAGCTCCTCTGCCGGCGCCCCCTCCTATGCTCGGACCCATGACGAGCGAGGTGCGGGACGCGTACGCGGCACGCGCCGTCGAGTACGGAGAGCATCTCGGGTCGATGGCCGCCGTGCACCCCTCCGACCGGCAGCTGGTCGACGACTGGGCCGACGGGCTCGACGGCGAGATCGTCGACGCGGGCTGCGGGCCGGGTCACTGGACGCATCACCTGACCACGCGCGGCCTCGCCTGCCGGGGCGTCGACCAGGTGAGCGGATTCGTCGACCTGGCCCGCGCCTCCTACCCGGGCGTCCGGTTCGAGGTCGGCGACCTCGACGCCCTCGAGGCGGCGCCGGCCTCGGTCGGCGGCGTGCTCGCCTGGTATTCGCTCATCCACCACGAGCCGGACGCGATCCAGCGGCCGCTGGCCGAGTTCGCCCGCGTGCTGCGACCCGGCGGCGGACTGCTGCTCGGGTTCTTCGACGGGCCGATGGTCGAGCCGTTCGACCACGCCGTCACGCGCGCCCACCGCTGGCCGATCGACCGCATGGCCGAGGAGGCGCGGGTCGCCGGATTCGAGATCGTCGAGACCCGCAGGCGCACCGGTGTCGGGCATCGTCCGCACGCCGCGATCGTCGCCCGCCGGCTCGAGGGCGGCTGACCCGTCGAGCTCGGCGGGTCGTCGCAGGAGAGGTCAGCGCGCCGAGTCCGTCGGCAGCGTCATGATCTCCGCGCCGGTCTCGGTGATCGCGATCGTGTGCTCGCTGTGGGCGGTGCGGCAGCCCGTCACGCTGCGGAGCGTCCAGCCGTCGGGGTCGGTGACCAGCTCGGCCGTGTCGGCCATGATCCACGGCTCCAGTGCGAGCAGCAGCCCCGGGCGGAGCTTGTAGCCGCGGCCCGCGCGGCCGGTGTTCGAGATGTGCGGGTCCTGGTGCATGGTCGAGCCGATGCCGTGCCCGCCGAACTCGACGTTGATCGGGTACCCGGCCTCGGACAGCACCGTGCCGATCGCCGACGACAGATCGCCGATGCGCGCGCCGGGGCCGGCGGCCGCGATGCCGGCGGCGAGAGCTCGCTCGGTCGTCTCGATCATGGCGAGGCTCTCGGGCGGCGCGGTCTCGCCGACCACGAAGCTGATCGCCGAGTCCGCCGCCACGCCGTCGAGCACGACCGCGAGGTCGAGCGTCAGCAGATCGCCCTCGGCCAGGGCGTGGTCGTGGGGGAGGCCGTGCAGGACGGCGTCGTTGACGGCCGTGCAGATGTAATGGCCGAACGGCCCGCGGCCGAACGACGGCGCGTAGTCGACGTAGCAGGAGACGGCGCCGGCATCGAGGATCATCTCGCGCGCCCACCGGTCGAGCTCGAGCAGGTTCGTGCCGACGCGGGCTCGACCTCTGAGGCTCTGCAGGATGTCGGCGACCAGAGCGCCGGTCTTGCGGGCACGGACCAGTTCGGCGGGGGTCAGGATCTCGATCACGGCGATAACTATACCGCTGAGGGTCTCGGGGGCGCTACGATCGGCGCATGGTCCGACTGCCGCTCACCCCCGCCGAGGTCGAGCGCGGCCGCCGACTCGGCGCGCTGCTGCGGCGAGCGCGCGGCGACCGCCCGATGCTCGACACGGCTCTGGCCGCCGGGGTCTCGCCCGAGACGCTCCGCAAGATCGAGACCGGGCGCATCGCGACCCCCGCGTTCTCGACGGTGGCGGCGATCGCCGACGTCGTGGGCGTCTCCCTCGACGCCGTGTGGGCCGAGGTCAGCAGGGCGGACCCCGCTCGCGGGTCGGTCGGCGTCCGCGGGATCGCGGCGTCGTAGGGGCTCCTCCGCGGTCGGGCGAGGGACCTGTGGGGCTCGACCCGCGCCTCCTCGGTGGCCTCCTGACGTCCATCGTGTAAGAATCTGCGTATGGATGCAGATAAGCAGGTGTGCGGGCGATACCCGGACAGCCAGTACGTCGAGCTCGCCGTCGAGATCTTCGGCATGCTCGCCGACGCGACCCGGGTGCGGATCATCCTCGCTCTGCGCGACGACGAGCTGTCGGTGAACCACCTGGCGGACATCCTCGACAAGACCCCGGCCTCGGTCTCGCAGCACCTCGCCAAGCTCCGCCTCGCGCGCATCGTCTCGACCCGTCAGGACGGCACCCGCGTGTTCTACCGGCTCGCCGACGAGCACGCCAGTCAGCTCGTCAGCGCCGCGATCTTCCAGGCGGAGCACAGCCTCGGCGGGTCGCCGCGGCACCACCACGCGGTCGACCCCGGCGACACGGTCGACGGGCGGGGTGGGGTGTGAGCGGCCGGCGGCGACCGGGCGGGGCCGGTGGGCACTCGGACCCCGAGGAGCACGCGCACGACCACCACGACCACGTTCACACGCACCCCGGCGGGCTGAAGGGGTTCCTCCACGGCCTCCTCGTTCCGCACACGCACGACGCGGCCGACTCGATCGACGACGCCCTCGAGTCGAGCGTGCAGGGGGTCCGAGCGTTGAGGATCAGCCTGCTGATCCTGCTCGGGACGACGATCCTGCAGTTCGCGGTGTTCCTCGCGAGCGGCTCGGTGGCCCTGCTGGCGGACACCGTGCACAACTTCGCCGACGCGCTGACGGCGGTGCCGCTGTGGATCGCGTTCGTCCTCGGCCGACGCGTCGCCACGCGTCGCTACACCTACGGCTTCGGGCGTGCCGAGGACTTGGCCGGGCTCGTCATCGTCCTGGTCGTCGCGCTGTCGGCGGTCGTCGCGGCGTGGGAGTCCGTCGGCCGGCTGCTCCGGCCGCAGGTCCTCGACAACCTCTGGCTGGTCGCCCTGGCCGGCCTGATCGGCTTCGTGGGCAACGAGATCGTCGCCGTCTACCGCATCCGGGTCGGTCGACGGATCGGCTCGGCCGCGCTCGTGGCCGACGGCGTCCACGCTCGGCTCGACGGATTCACCTCGCTCGCGGTCGTGCTCGGCGCCGTCGGGGCCCTGCTGGGGTTCCCGCTGGCCGACCCGATCGTGGGGATCGTCATCTCCGCGGCGATCGTCGTCCTGCTCTGGGGCACCGTCCGCAGCATCGGACGGCGCCTGATGGACGGCATCGACCCCGGGCTCGCCGATCGGGCCCGGCAGGCGCTCGACGAGACGCCGGGGGTCCTGGCCGTGCCGCGCCTCCAGCTCCGCTGGGTGGGCCACCGGCTGCAGGGAGCAGCGGTCGTCGAGGTCGCCGACGCTCCCGTGTCCGTCGTCCAGCGCACCCTGGAGCTCGCCGAGCGCAACGTCGGGCGGGCCGTGCCGCACCTGGACGAGCTGGCCATCCGCCCGGTGGCCTCGCCTGCGGTCGGTGAGCCGCGCCTCCTCGGCTGATCGTCGCGGAGCCGGGCCGCCGCGTGCCGCCGTGTGCCGCCGCGGGCCGCCGCGTGCCGGACCCGACCTCGTGCGCGGACCGAACCCGACGGATGAGGGTGCTGACAGCCCCGAGAACCCCGTTCCGACGGCGTGTCGCGACCGGGGTGTCGCGAAGTGCCCATGATGGCAGGGGAGGGGCGCTCGACGGCGCCTCATCCGCCGCGCCATTCGAAGGAGAACCGCACCGCATGACGGACACCACCGCCACCTCGACCACCCCCGCCGCCGACCCGGCCGGCACGAGCGACCGGGACTGGTGGCGTCAGGCCGCCGTCTACCAGGTCTATCCGCGCAGCTTCGCCGACATCGACGGCGACGGCCTGGGCGACATCGCCGGGGTGACGTCCCGGGTGCCGTACCTGTCGGCGCTCGGGGTCGACGCGATCTGGCTGAGCCCGTTCTACCCGTCCGAGCTCGCCGACGGCGGCTACGACGTCGCCGACTACCGCGACGTCGACCCGAAGCTCGGCACCCTGGCCGACTTCGACGCGCTCGTCGCGGCGGCGCACGGGGCGGGGCTCAAGATCATCGTCGACATCGTGCCGAACCACACCTCCGACCAGCACGTCTGGTTCCAGGAGGCGCTCGCCGCCGAGCCCGGCAGTCCCGCCCGGTCGCGCTACATCTTCCGCGACGGCCTCGGCGACGACGGCGACGTGCCCCCGTCGACCTGGGAGTCGAACTTCGGCGGCAGCGCCTGGACCCGCCTGACCCGGCCCGACGGCACGCCCGAGCAGTGGTACCTGCACCTGTTCGCCCCCGAGCAGCCCGACCTCGACTGGAGCCACCCCGAGGTCCGCGAGGACTTCCACACCACCCTGCGGTTCTGGTCGGACCGCGGGGTCGACGGGTTCCGCGTCGACGTCGCCCACGGCCTGGCGAAGGACCTCGCGGAGCCGCTGCGCGACGCCAACCCGCGCGAGTTCGGTCTGCCGATCGACGGCAGCGACCCGCTCTACGACCGCGACGAGGTGCACACCATCTTCGAGGGCTGGCGCCGGGTCTTCGACGAGTACGACCCGCCCCGCACGGCGGTCGCCGAGGCCTGGGTCGCCCGCGAGCGGGTCTCGCTCTACGCGCGGCCGACCGAGCTCGGGCAGGCCTTCAACTTCGAGCTGACCCGGGCCGAGTTCGACGGGCCGGCCTTCCGCACGATCGTCGAGTCGAACCTCGAGCTCGCCGCGCAGAGCGGCGCGTCGAGCACCTGGGTGCTGTCGAACCACGACGTGGTGCGCCACCCGACGCGCTATGGTCTGCCGGCCACGACGGACGGCGACGCGTTCCTCCTCTCCGGCGGCACCGAGCCCGCCCTCGACGAGGCCACGGGCCTGCGCCGCGCCCGTGCCGCCTCGCTGTTCATGCTCGCGCTGCCCGGGTCGGCCTACGTCTACCAGGGTGAGGAGCTCGGTCTCTTCGAGGTCGCCGACATCCCCGCCGACCAGCTGCAGGACCCGGTCTGGATCCGCACCGAGCACGCCCGCAAGGGCCGCGACGGCTGCCGGGTGCCCATCCCGTGGGACACCTCGTCGCCGGCCTTCGGCTTCGGCGAGCACGTCGCGCATCTGCCCCAGCCCGCCTGGTTCGCCGACTCCGCCGTCTCGGTCGAGGACGGCGACCCGGCCTCGACCCTCACCCTCTACCGCGAGGCCCTGTCGCTCCGGCACCGTCTGCAGCGGGGCGAGGAGCTCGCCTGGACCGACTCCGAGTCGGCCGACGTCGTGCACTTCGCCCGCCACGACGGCTGGCACGTGGTGACGAACTTCGGCACCGCGCCCGTCGCTCTGCCGGCCGGCGACGTGCTGCTCGCGAGCGGTCCGCTCGAGTCCGACGCGTCGGGAGCCCCCGTGCTGCCGGGCGAGACGACGGTCTGGCTGAGCACGGACTGACCATGGCGAGCCGAGGAGGCGCGGGTCGGCCGAGCAGGACGACCCGCGCCTCCCGCGTCACCGGTCCCGGCCCGCGGGGCCGTGGTTAGGGTGGATCGATGACCGACCTCGCCGTGAGCATCCTGCCCGTCACCCCCGCCGACGACGGATCCGGCGGGGGAGGTGCCGCCGGATGGGGCGTCGCCCCGGCGCGGCGCGCGCTCGACGAGACCGGCGCCCGCGAGGTCGAGCTCGGCGACGAGACCCGGATGATCGTCGTCGGCGGCCGGGTCGACCAGGACGAGCTGCGCCGGGCGATCGACGAGCACCCGGCGGTCGCCGTCGTGCAGCTGCCGAGCGCCGGCGTCGACGCCTACGTCGAGACCATGCGCGCGACCCGTCGCGACGGCCTCGTCTTCACCAGCGCCAAGGGCGCCTACAGCGCACCGGTGGCCGAGCACGCGCTGGCCCTCACGCTGGCGACGCTCCGGTCGCTGCAGATCCGGGCCCGCGCCTTCTCGTGGGAGGAGCGTCAGCGCGGGATCACGCTGAACGGCTCCCGCGTGCTGATCGTGGGAGCGGGCGGCATCGGCACCGAGCTGCTGCGACTGCTGCAGCCGTTCGACGCCGAGGTGACGATGGTCGTGCGCACCGCGCGCGAGGTCGAGGGGGCCGCCCGCACGGTCACGACCGACCGGCTCGACGAGGTGCTGCCGGACGCCGACGTCGTCGTGATCGCGGCCGCCCTGACCGAGGGCACGACGAGCCTGATCGGCGCCGACCAGCTGGCGGCCATGAAGGAGACCGCGGTGCTGGTCAACATCGCCCGCGGTCCGCTGGTCGACACCGACGCGCTCGTCGCCGCGCTCGCCGACGGCTCGATCGGCGCGGCGGGGCTCGACGTCGTCGACCCCGAGCCGCTGCCCGACGGCCACCCGCTGTGGAGTGAGCCGCGCGCCCTCCTCACGCCGCACCAGGCGAACACGAACGACATGACCGAGCCGCTGTTCCAGGAGCGCGTGCGAGCGAACATCGAGGCGCTCGCGTCCGGCGGCGAGCCCGTCGGCGTGGTCGACGTCGACGCCGGCTACTAGGCCGGGTCGTCGCCGTCGCCGTCGCCGTCTCCGCCGGGGTGCGGGAGCCGGGGGCGTCCGCAGGGGCGCGGCGTACGGTCGGGCCCATGAGCCGCCGAGCACCGTCCGACCGTTTCGAGGGACGCATCGCCGGAGTCGGCACCGCGTCGGGCACGCGCATCGTCGTCGGCATGTGGCAGCGGTCGCCCCTGGGGCGCTTCACCGACGTGATGGTCGAGGACCCCGCCGGCCACCGCCTCCTGCTGGCCCCCTCGGCGGAGGTCGCGGACTACGTGTCGGCGACCTACTCGTTCGACGAGGTGCGCGTGGTCGACGTCGAGACGAGGCGCGTCGACGGCGGCCTCGCGGTGCGCGCGGGGGATCTGTCGGTCCGGCTCGTCGTCGGCCGCATCTCGCCGCTCGGGATGCTCCTGCGCGTCGTGCCCGCCCGCGTCGCGACGGCGCCCGCGTGGCTCCGGATCATCGACCCGATCGCGCGCGTGCTCGTGCCCGGCGCCCGGACGGCGGGGTCGGCGGGCGGCGGCAGACGCGAGTACTACGGCGTGACCCTGGTGCGCGACGTGGTCGCGATCGAGGCGTCCGACGGCGGGCGCGACCTCGGACGGCTCGCCCCGCTGAGCCCGCCGGTCCGGTTCGGCTTCGGCTCGGCGCCGGCCCGGCCGAGCCTGGTCGACGTCGTCACCACGATCCGCTGAGGCCGGGATCACCCGCCGGGTGAGCGTCCGCTCACCCGGGACGGGAGGATCCCATGAACCCCGAACGCGGCGTTGTCCGTCGAACGGCCATGAGATAGCTTCGGACTCCGACGCTCGACTCGGCTCGCTTACCCCTCGGACCGGTCGACGCGGCCGACGCGATCCCCGACGCGTCCGGCTGCCCGCGTCCAGGACCCGAACCTGACAGGACATCACGCCATGCGGCCAGCCCCGCCCGAGAGACCCGACGACGACGCCCGCGCGCCCGACCAGCGCACCTCGTCGCCCCGCCACGCCGCCGAGCCGTGGACCGACGACGACCCCGCCCGGCCGGATCGGCCCCTGCTCGTCACGTCCGACGCCGACCTGGCGTGGAACCCCGAGGCGACGGGTGCGTTCGCGATGCCCGCGCTCGCACCCCAGACGCTCGGCGCGTCGGTGCACCTGCCGCAGCCCGAGGCCGAGGCGAAGGCCGAGGAGGCGCGGGCCGAGGCCCGGGGCGCGGTCGCCTCGACCTCCGGCGGGGACGGCGCGGGTGATTCCGCGACGAGCGGGTCGAGCACCGAGGCGGCTCCCGACCAGTCCCGGCTGTTCGGCCGCGGCCTGCTCTACGTCGTCATCTGGTCGCTGCAGCTCGTCGTCGGCACGGTCGTGTCGCCCGTGCTCGCGCACCTGCTCGGCGTCACCGAGTTCGGCGCCTTCTCGTCGGCCCAGGCCGTGTACCAGGTGCTGGCCGTGCTGGCGCTGCTCGGCCTCGACCAGGCGCTCGTGCTGCAGCACGCCGAGGACGGCAAGGCGCGGAACGCGCGCGGACTGGTGACCGTCGGGCTGGTCGTGTCGTTCGTCGCAACCGGGGCGGCCCTGCTGACCGTGCCGCTCTGGGCCGAGCCGCTCGGGTTCGGCAGCGAGCACGACCTCGTGCTGGTCGTCATGCTCTGGGCCGCGCCCTCGGCGGCGGTGCAGGTGATGCTCGCCCTGCTGCTCGCCGAGGACCGGTTCCGGGCCTTCGCGACGACGAGCATCGTGTCGGCCGTCGGCGGCCAGGCGATCGGGCTCACCCTGCTGCTCACGCTCGGCGGGGGCGCCCTGACCTACGCCTGGGGCAGCGTCATCAGCCAGACCCTCGCGATGCTCATCGGGCTCGTGTTCACGAGGCCGCTGATCTCGGGGCTGGTCAACGGGGCCGTCACCAAGCGGGCCCTGTCGTTCGGCGTGCCCCTCGCCCTCGCGAGCCTCGCCTACTTCGTGCTGAACGCCGGCGACCGGATCGTGCTGCAGCGCCTGATGGGCCCGGACGCCGTCGGGCAGTACCAGGTGGCGTACGTCGTCGGCTCGTCGGTGATCCTGCTGCTGTCGTTCACCAACAACGCCTGGGCGCCGCACTTCGCGAAGATGCGCGACGAGGCGGCCCGGTTCGCGCTGGCCATGCAGGCGCGCGACGAGATCTACCGGCTGCTCAACCCGATCATCATCGCGCTGACGCTGGTCTCGCCGCTGGCGATGCCGATCCTCGTGCCGGCCAGCTTCGACCCGGTCAGCCTCACGATCGTCGTCTACGTCGTGGCCCTCACCGCCTATCCGGCCACCGCCGGAGGGGCGAGCGGCCGCCTGCTCACGATCGAGCGCCGGGCGAAGACCCTCGGCGTGATCACCGGCATCGCCGCGATCGTCAACGTCGGGCTCAACCTCGTCTTCGTGCCGTGGCTCGGGATCCTCGGCGCCGCCGTGGCGACCGTCATCGCCTACTCGGTGCTCTCGGCCCTCCAGCTCGTGGCCCTGCCCAAGCGCGTGCCGTGGCGCGGCTCGTCGGCCGTGCTGCTCTGGACGGTGCTGGCGAGCGTCGTGTTCGCGGGCGCGACGACGGCCCTGCCCCAGACCCTCGAGTGGAACATCGGCCGCGTCGTCGTCGCGCTCGCCTGCCTGCCGTGGTTCTTCCGCCGCCTCGCGGCCGCCCGGCGCCCACCCGCGGTCGTCGACGCGGAACCCGACGTCCCCCTCCATCCCGCCACCCCCTCGCGACCGACCCACGATCAGGAGACCCCATGACCCGCCGCCGAACCCCGGTCGCGGAACCGGCCCCCCGTCGCGTCGTCGTCGTCGACCTCGCCGAGCCCCTGCCCGACCTCGTCGCCGACGCGCAGTACGACTCGGCCATGGTCATCGGCACCTGGCACGGTCGCCCGGTGGGCGTCGCCGACGTGCATCTCTCCGCCGAGGCGGACGGCACGCGGGCCGCTCTCACGCCACTCACCGACCTCCGCGAGGACGCCGCCCGGGAGGAGTCCGCGCGACCGGCGCGACTGCCCGACGACGCGCTGCCCCCGGTCACGGTGGTCGTCTCGACGATCGTCGGGCGACGCGAGGACCTCGAGCTGATGCTCGACGGCTTCGCCGCGATCGACTACCCCGACGTCGAGTTCCTGATCGTCGACAACCGTCCGGTCGTCCCCGCCGACGACGTCCTGCCGGGCCTCGTCGCCGGGCGCGACCGGGTGCGGGCCATCCACGAGCCCCGCAAGGGCATCTCGGCCGGCCGCAACGCCGGCGTCGCCGCCGCCCGCGGCGAGGTGATCGTCTTCACCGACGACGACGTCCGGGTCGAGCCCGACTGGCTGCGCGAGCTCGCCCAGCGGTACGTCGACGATCCGACGCTCGACGCCGTCACCGGTCTCATCCTCCCCGCCGAGCTCGACACGGCCGCGCAGATCTGGTTCGAGCGCTACTACGGCGGGTTCAGCGGCGAGCGCACCTGGCGTCCGCTCGTGCTCGAGCCCGAGCGTCGAGCCCCGCGTCTCGTGCGCGGTGCCCGCATCACGGTCTCCGACGCCGGACGCGCGGTCAAGCGGTTCGCCGTCTACGGGGTGGGCGCCTACGGCGCCGGCGCCAACATGTCCTTCCGCAGGACGGCCCTCGAACGGATCGGCGGGTTCGACCTGGCCCTCGGCACGGGCACGCCCGCGCGCGGCGGCGAGGACCTCGCCGCACTGATCGGCGTCCTGTGGACCGGGGGCCGCATCGGCTACGAGCCGGCCGCGGTCGTGCACCACCGGCACCGCCGGGGCACCGATGAGCTCCTGCACCAGCTGCGGGGCAACGGCCTGGGGTTCACGGCGATGCTGACCTCGCTCGTGCTCGGCGATCGACGCCATCTGGCGGGGCTCGCCTGGCAGCTGCCGCTGGCCGTCCAGGCGATGGCCGCCCAGAGTCTCTCCCGGATCGGAGGAGGCGCGGCGGACGCCGCCGAGACGCGTCCCGCCGGTCTCGAGGACGAGTACCCGCGGTCGCTCGTGCTCAACGAGCTGCGCGACTACCCGAAGGGGCCGCTCGCCTACCTGCGGAGCCGGCGCCTCGCGAGGCGGATGGACGCCCGCGCGACGAGCGGTGCGGGGGCGGCGAGGGGACGATGACCGCGCCTCCTCGGCGACCGTCGGTCCCGTCGCGTCCGGGCCGCGTGCGCGCGCCGGCCCTCACGGTGCTGACGACGGCCGAGCGTCTGCGTCCGGTCGGCGGCATCGAGCTCTGCATGCTGCAGGACACCCGGAGCCTCGTGGCCCGGGGGCATCGGGTCGAGGTGCTGTTCCACGACGACGGCGTCCACCGGGACGAGTACGAGCGGCTCGGCGTCGACCTGCACGGCCCGTACCCGTTCGACTTCAGCACCGGGCGCGCGGTGACCGACCTGCGCCGGTTCGTGCCGTCGCTCGTCCGGTCGCGGCGCCTCCGGGCCGACGTGCTGTGGCTCAACCGGCCCGAGCAGATCGTCTGGGCCCAGCTCGCCTCGCGGTGGGCCGGCATCCCCGTGGTCTGCCACCTGCACCACGCCCCCAACTACGAGCGCACGCGCCTCGTGATGACCGGCGTCGCGCACTTCGTCGCGGTCTCGGAGTACATGAAGGCCCTCTGGGTCGAGGCGGGCGTCGACGCCGACCGGATCACCGTGGTGCACAACGCCGTGCCCTTCGACGAGTACCCGGCAGGAGGCGCGGCGGAGCTGGAGCGGGCCCGTCGCGATCTCGGGCTCGGCATCGCCCCCGGCGCCCGCGTGGTGCTCAGCTACGGTCGCCTCTCGGCCGAGAAGGGCGTGGTGACGCTGATCGAGGCGTGGCGCTCGCTGGCGCTGCCGCCCGAGCGGGGCGTCCTCGTGCTGGCCGGACCGACCCCCGTCGACCCGGAGGTCGCCGCGGCCCTGGCGACGCTGCCCGAGGGGAGCCACCGGCTCCTCGACGCGCGTCGCGACGTCGTGCCGCTGCTGCACGCGGCCGATCTGGTGGTCATGGCGTCGCAGCTGCCGGAGGCCTTCGGGCGGGTGCTGATCGAGGGCATGTCCACCGCCCGCCCGGTCGTCGGAACGGCCGTCGGGGGTGTGCCCGAGGTGCTCTCCGGCGAATTCGCACGGCTGCTCGTGCGGCCCGGCCACGCCGGGGAGCTCGCCGAGCGCATCGGCTCCGTGCTCGACTGGCGCACGGACGACCCCGGGCTCGGCGAGCGCTGCCGCCGCTCGGTCGAGCAGCGGTTCCCGTACGACGAGCACGTCGACGCCCTCGAGGCCGTGCTGCTCGCCCACCGCCGCCGCCGCAGCCGCAGCCGCGCAGGCCGCCGCCCGCAGGGGGCCCGGGCCGGGCAGGGCGGTCGCCGCGCCGGTCAGCCCTCGTAGCGGTAGATCGTCGCCCAGTCGACCTGCACGGCGCCCTCGGCGCCGTCGGGCGGCGTGGTCTTCGTCGTCTCGATCTGCATCACCCAGTGCAGCTTGGCGGTGGGGATGTCGTGGCTGGTCGTGCCGATCGTGACCCCGTCGATCGAGAACGCGATCTCGTCGGGGGTCCAGTCGATCGTGTAGGTGTGCCAGTCCGTGAACGGCACGGCGGTGCGTCGCGCGAACGAGTTCTCGGACGGGTTCCCCGGAGTGTGGTTGTAGGCCCGCACGTTCTTGTCGAGGTGCCCCTCGGGGAAGTCCACCTCGCCGTCGTTCCAGTCGTTGTCGTCGCTCCACAGCAGGAACGCGGCCGAGTAGCCCGGCACCGGGTCGGCCCGGAGCCGGACGCTGTACCGGCCGTAGGTCTGCCCGCCCCAGAGCCCGTCGACCAGCGGCACCACGGCCGACGAGGTGACCTCGTCGCCGTGAGTCGAGACGCCGAGCGACAGGACCCCGTCGGCGGCCGAGACGGCGCTCGCCCGGTACGTGCCGACGTCGGCCGTGTCGGTGAAGCCGTCGTAGGCCAGCCACGAGTCGGAGTACGGGCCGGGGAACCCGCCCTGCTCGACGGACTCGTCGAAGTCGTCGACGAAGATCTGGGACCAGCCCGGGAGGTCGCCCCGCGGGGCCGCCTCGCCGCTCGGCGACGCGGCGTCGGCGGCGGTCGGCGTGCGGGAGTCGCCGGTGGCCTCGGTGATCGAGGGGGTGGCCGTCGCCGTGCCGTCGACCGCGTCGTCGGCGGACGAGCCGCTCGCGTCGTCGGTCGACGGGTCGGCCGCGGCGTCGTCGGGGGTGGCCGTCACGGTGCTCCAGGGGGTGATCGCGTCGGAGTCCTCGCCGAGGACCACCATCGGGACGCCCACGACGGCGACCGCCATCACGGCGCCGGCGACCGCGACGACTCTCGATCGCCGTCGACGAGAGCGCGCGGGAGACCTCTCGTGGAACGGCACGGCGTCGGATCCTTCGGGTGCGGAGTCGTCGCGGCTCGGGGGTCGGGTGGCACCCGTCGCTTCTCGACGATCGAACGATCATCGCTCGCGAACCGTGTCCGGTCAAGGGGGCTCCGGGCCACGGGCGACGACCCCCGATCGAGGGGCACCCGTCGTGCGGGGCGGGGACACCCCGATCTTCACCCGCATCGAGGGTCTCCCCGCCGTATCGCCGGGAGGGGTGGGCAGGTTACCCTGTGATGACCTGCCGTGCTCGCATCCCGAGGGTGCGGCGGACACCCGAACCACGCCGACCCGAACTCGGCGCTCTGACACCCCGCCGACGGGCGGACCCCCACCCAGGGTCCGACACCCCCCTGTCGGTCGAGCGCGCCGCCCGTCCAGGCCGGCGGCTACCCCTGGAGATCACTCGTGACCCGAGCTGACTCTGCCCTGACGAGCGCGCGCCCCGACAGCGCGATCCCCGACCTCGTGAGCCGCAGCGAACCCACCCTCGTGCCGACGCGCGACGCCTACACCGTGATGTCGCCCGCGTGGCGCCTCGCGGCCGCCGGCCTCGTCTGGCTGACACTCCTCGTGATCGGCCTGGGCTTCGCCACCCAGGCCTCGATCCTGCGCGAAGCGGCCGTGCCCGTCTTCCTGCTCCTCGAGCTGGGCATCGCGCCGACCCTGCTGGCCGCACCGATGCGCGCCTCCCGCTTCACCCTGGTGGCCGTCGTCACGAGTCTCGCCTCGACCGTGCTGATCGGCTCGGCGATGTCGCGGACGCACGTCTGGCAGCCCGCCGAGCTGATGACCACCGTCACCATGGTGACGATCGTGCTGCTGACGACCGCCACGGTGCGGGAGGCCATGACCCTCGGTCTCGACCGCGCGGCCCGCCTCGATGCGGCGGCGCGGTCGTCGGCCACGGTCGATCAGGTCGAGGGATCCGCCGACCCGGACGCCGAGGAGGCGCGGCTCGTCGCCCTGCGCCGCCGGCCCTGGGTGCCGATCGCCACGGCCGTCGGGCTGGTGCTCGTGATCGCGTCGTCGCTGCTCGTCCGCAGCGACCCCACGCCCGGGGGGCTCGTCTCGCTGGAGGGACCCGGCTGGTTCGTCGGCATGGCCCTGCTCGTCGCGGCGGCCGCGTTCGCCCTGGCGACCCACCGCAGCCCCGCGCTGCCGCTGACGGTGCTGAGCGGGGTCGTCGTGCTGTCGCAGGCGATCGTCTACGGCACCCCCACCATGGTCAGCGCCGCACGCCACGTCGGGATCATCGACTCGATCCGCGTCAACGGGGGAGTCACGCTCGGGCAGGACATCTTCCAGTCGTGGGCGGGCCTGTTCTCGGGCGTCGCGTGGGTCGCCGACGTCGCCGGAATCCGCGACGTCATGGTGATCGCCACCTGGTGGCCGGTCATGATCACGCCGATGATCGCGATCGCGGCGACCGTCCTCGCCCGGAGATTCCTCGCGCACGACGGGCGCGCATGGTTCGCCGGCTCGCTCTTCGCCCTCACGCTGACCCTCAACACCATCTACTTCTCGCCGCAGTCGCTCGGCATCGTGCTCGCCCTCTGCATCCTGGCGCTGGCGCTCGGCGCCGGACGCCCGTCGGGCCCGACGTCGTTCGCGGCGACGAGTCGGGCGGCGGCTCCGGGCGAGCTGATCGCGGACGGCGACCCGGCCCACTCGGCCAGGCCCCGCGCCTCCGGAGTCGTCGGCTGGTGGCGCCTCGGCGCGATCCTCGCCCTCGGCTGCACCCTCGCCATCACGCACCAGATCTCGCCGTACCTGACCACGGCCGCCCTCGGCGTCTTCGTGGTCTTCCGCCTCGTGCGCCCGTGGTGGACCCCGGTGCTCGTCGTGGGGCCGGCCCTCCTCTGGGCGGCCGCGAACCGGTCCGTGCTCGGGACGTTCATCACGCCCGCCGCGGCCGGCAACGTCCTCGACAACGCGGCCCCGCCGGTGCACGACGGGGCGACCCTGGCGAAACCGCTCGTCAACACGCTCGCGTTCGGTCTGCCCGCGGCCGTGCTGGTCCTCGTCGGCGTCGCCGCCCTCGCGGCGTTCCTCGTGCACCGCAAGGGGCGGCAGCAGTGGGCCCTCGTCCTGGCGGCCGCCAGCCCGGTGAGCCTCATCGTGGCGACGAACTACGGCGCCGAGGGGATCTTCCGCGTCACCCTGTTCGCGGCGCCGTGGCTGTGCATCCTGGCGGCGATGCTGCCGTGGCCGCAGCGCCTCACCCGCCGTGCGACGACCACCGCCGTCGCGGCCGTGCTCGTCGTGGTCGTCGGGGTCAACGTCTACGGGAACACCGCCCTCGACTGGAACCGCGTGGCCAGCGCCGACACCACGCGCGCCACGCTCGCCTTCGAGACGGAGGCTCCGGCCGGGTCGGCCCTGCTCGTCCCGGGCAACGGCAACGCGACGCCGGGCGCCCGCACGGCGAAGTACTCCGAGCTGCAGTACGTGCCGCGCGACTCGCTCGGCGGCTACGCCGACACCGGGCCCGGCTACGACGCCGAGGCCGACGAGCGCGAGCTCACCCGCGAGTTCGCCCTCGGGTGGGAGGCCACCGACTACTACGTGATCGTCTCGGACGTGCTCGGCGCCTACGACGAGCGCTACGGGTTCCAGAGCTACGCCGACTACGAACGACTCGGACGCGCCTTCGCCGGCGACGTCCGGTGGCAGGTGGTCTACACCAGCCCCACGGCCACGCTCTACCGTCTCACCGACCCCGCCGCCGTCCGTGGCTGAGCGTCGTCGCCGCAGCGGGCGAGGGATATCCGCTGCACTCGCCGCCGTCGCGCTCGTCGTGGCCCTCGTCCCGTCGGTCGCCACGGCGCGGCCGGCGACGGCCGACACCGCCCATTCCGCGCCCCAGCCCGCGTCCTCCCTGACGCCGTCGGGCTGCACGGCGGGCACCACCCTGAACGTCGTCGCCCACCAGGACGACGACGTGCTGTTCCAGAGCGCGACGCTGGTCGCCGACCTGCGCGCCGGGCGCTGCGTGACCACGGTCTACGTCACCGCCGGCGACGGGGGCCACCCCGCCGCCTACTGGCAGGAGCGCGAGCTCGGTCCCCGGGCGGCCTACGCCGGGATCCTCGGCCTGGCCGACGTCTGGACGACGTCGACGGTCGAGGTCGGCGGTCACGTCGTCGCGGTCGCCCGGCTCGACGCCGACCCGCGGGTGCAGCTCGTCTCGCTGCGCCTGCCCGACGGCGGCACCGACGGTATGGGGTTTCCCCTGACCGGCGACACGAGCCTGCTCGAGCTCTCCACGGGCGAGATCGACTCGCTCGCCGCCGTGGACGGCACGGCGACCTACACGCTGGCGTCGCTGTCGTCGACCCTCGACGCCCTGATGGCGGCCGTGCAGCCGACGAACATCAACACGCTCGACCACGTCGGGGCGATCGACGACGGCGACCACCCCGACCACCACGTGGTCGGCGCACTCGTCGACGCCGCCCAGCAGCGGTACACCACCCCGCACGGCTTCGCGGGCTACCAGGGGTACGGGATCCGCGACCGGCCCTCGAACCTCACCATGGCGCAGATCACCGACAAGTCGCAGGCGTTCTTCCGCTACGCCGAGCACGACCCCGCGACCTGCGGGGGCTGGGACGCCTGCTGGAACAAGCCCGAGTACGACTGGCTGAGCCGCCAGTACGCCGTCGGCACCCCCACCACGACCGCGCCCCCCGCGGCGACGCCCGTCGACCCGCACGCGCCGCTGTCGGCCTTCGACGTCACGGGCGGCGCGACCGTCACGGCGAGTTCGGAGAACACGGCGGACGGCCAGACCGCGGCCAAGGCGGTCGACGGGGTCGCCGACGGCTACCCCGGCGACCACCGGGCCGAGTGGGCGACCGTCGGCGGCCGCTCGGGGAGCTGGCTGTCGCTCGCCTGGCCGACCGCTCGGACGATCGACCAGGTGGTGCTGCACGACCGGCCCAACGGCGACGACCGCGTCACCGGCGCGACCCTCGTGTTCTCGGACGGGTCGACGGTGGCCGTCCCGGCGCTCCCGGACGATGGATCCGCCGCCACGGTGACGTTCCCGGCCCGCGCCTCCTCGTCGCTGCGGATCACGGTCACGTCGACCTCCGGCACGACGCGCAACGTCGGTCTCGCCGAGCTGGTCGTCCGGTCGCCGTCGGCCGCGCCGACCTCGACGCCCGCGCCGACCCGGACGGACGTCACCGCCGGCGCCGTCGCCACCGCCAGCTGGGACAATCCGGCCGACGGCCAGACGGCCGCGAAGGCGATCGACGGCGTGGCCGACGGCTACCCGGGGAACGCCGCGAACGAGTGGGTGGCCCCGTGGGGTCGCACCGGCGTCGCGCTCACGCTCACCTGGTCGACGGCGAAGGCGATGGACACGGTCGTGCTGCACGACCGACCGAACCTCAGCGACGGCATCACCGGCGGCACCCTGACGTTCTCGGACGGCAGCACCGTGACGGTGCCCGCTCTCGACGACGCAGGAGGCGCGACGACGGTGAGCTTCCCGTCGCGGGTCGCGTCGTCGGTCACCTTCACCACGACGTCGGTGAGCGCCAGCACCGTCAACGTCGGCCTCGCCGAGATGCGGGTGCTCGTCACGGGCTGATCCCGCGACCGGGCGCCGCCCGGCGCCGACCGGACGACGGACGCCCTCCCCGTGGAGGCGGAGGGCGTCGTCGGACCGGCCGGAGCCGGTGGGCCGGGCTAGCGGCGGCCGAGGCGGCGTTCGCCCGTGGAGCCGAGCGCGTACTGGAGGCCGTAGTGCTCGAAGACGGCGGGTTCGCGCGACGCCTCGAGCTCGCCGTCGGTGTCGATCGAGGGCGCGTCCTTGACGATCTTCTTGTCGAACTGCACCTTGAGGTGCTTGGGGGCGACGACGGCGCCCTGGAGGGGCACGAAGACGAGCTTCTTGCCCATCAGCCCGGTCTGCACGGTGGCGAACGCGGGGGTGTCGGTCGACGTGTCGAAGTAGACGCTCTCGAGCGTGCCGACCTTGTCGCCGTTCGGGTCGACGACGGCCAGGCCGATCCAGTCGCGCAGGTTCTCGGCTTCGAACATGGCATGCCTCTCTGTCGACGCGGTCAGGGCCGGGCGCGACCCCTCCGACGCTAGTCGGCCCACCCGCCCCCCGCCCCCCCC
>NZ_BJUV01000025.1 GCF_007988805.1 Frigoribacterium faeni
CCCGCCCGCCCGCCCCTCCGTCGTCGTCGCCGGCCGCCTCGAGCCGCTCAAGGCCCCCGACCTCGCCATCCGCGCGGTCGCCGCGGTGCCCGCCGACGTCCGCCCCGACCTCGTGATCGCCGGTGGCGCCTCCACCGAGTTCGCCGGCTACGAGGACGACCTGCTCGCGCTCGTCGGGGAGCTCGACCTGACCGTGCGCTTCGTGGGTCCCCGCACCCGCACCGGCCTCGCGAGCCTGCTGCGCGACGCGAGTCTGGTGCTCGTGCCCTCGCACTCCGAGACGTACGGCCTCATCGCCCTCGAGGCGGCCGCCAGCGGCGTCCCCGTCGTGGCCGCCGCGTCGGGCGGGCTGCGCGAGTCCGTCGTCGACGGGGTCACCGGCGTGGTGCTCGAGTCCCGCGACCCCGGCGACTGGGCGACGACGATCACGCGGATCCTCCGCGACGGCGAGCTCGCGTCCCGGCTCTCACGCGCCTCCAGGGCCCGGGCGCTCGACCACCCGTGGTCGCTGTCGGCGGCCGAGCTCGCCGACGTCTACTGCCGCGTCTCGGGCAGCGAGGACTGCACCGAGCTCGTCGCCGTCGGCGGGCGGCGCTGACCGATCCCGGACCGGTCGCTCCGCCGTCGTCGCGCCGTCGGCGACACCGGAGCCGACCGTCAGGGGCCGCGCCTAAGCTCGGGTCGACAGCACGCCCTGCACCGACCGGAGGCCCCATGACCGACGACAGCCAGCCCACCGACGATGCCTCCGGCACCGACGACTCCCTGCTGACCCGGCTCGCCGAGCAGGAGGAGCGCCTCGTCTTCCGCCGGTTCAGCACCGACACCGCGCTCGACCTCGGCGCGTCCCTGCTCGCCGAGGCGCGTCGCCGGGGGCTGCCCGTCACCGTGACCGTCCGCAAGGGACGCCAGCGCGTCTTCCACGCCGCCCTGCCGGGGACGTCGCTCGACAACGACGACTGGCTCGACCGCAAGGCCCGGGTCGTCGAGCGCTACGGGCAGAGCTCGTTCCGGGTGGGCGAGTCGTTCCGCGTCGCGGGCTCGACCTTCGATCAGAAGTCCCGCCTCGACACCTCCCTCTACGCCGCCCACGGCGGGATGTTCCCCGTCACGGTGACCGGTGTCGGCGTCGTCGGAGCGGTCGGTGTGTCGGGGCTCCCCCAGGCCGACGATCACGCCTTCGTCGTCGAGGTGCTCGAGGACTTCCTCGCCCACGGCTACGACTCCTGACCGGGCCGTGGCGCACGATGCCGTGACCGACGGCGACCCCGGGGCCCGCGCCGAGGCCGACGCCCGGGCCGCCGCCGGTCTCCGCGACCTGCTCGCCGAGACGGTGCGCTCCCTCGCGGCCCGCGACGCCCGCACCGAGGCGCTCGCCCGCTACAAGCCGGCTCGGCGCCTCGTCGTCGTCACGACGGCCGAATCGCTCGAGCCGGTTGGCCGGGCCTGGCGCCTCGGCGTGCTGCTGCTCGAGACCGACGGCCGCGTGCACGAGACGGGTCGGATCACCCGTGCGCTCGAGCCGACCCGGTCGCAGAACCTCTCGGCCTCGGTCGAGAAACGCAAGGCCGAGCGACGGGCGGCCGTCCGCGGCCGCTTCGCCGAGGGCGAGGTGATCGACTACGCCTACCTGCCGATCGACCTCTCGACCGAGGCTCTGCTGGCGGGCGACCAGCGCCTCCTCGTCTCCGACGGCCGTGCGCTCGTCCGCTGGGGGGCCGCCTCGGGCGAGGTCCGCGACGCGGCCGCCTACCTCGCCGACCGGGGCGATCTGCTCTAGGCGACGCCCACGAGGGCGACGCCCACGAGGGCGACGCCCGGCACGGACCGGCGACCGGCCCGACGGGGCCCGGCGGCGGCCCGGCCGAGGGAGGACGCCGGGAAGACCGTTTATCCTCGACTCTCGGAGCCCGCCGACAGGGGCTCCGACCGACCACCGCCGCCCCTGCGAGAGGACCCCGATGCGCCGAGCACTCATCGCCGTGTCCGTGGTGTTCTGCGCGGCCGTCCTGGCGCTGATCGTGGCGCTCGTCATGGTCGTGTCGTCGCTGGCGTCGCCGCGGGTCGAGGCGGAGAGACCGACGACGCCCCCGGTGACCTGCCCCGTGGTCGACCCCGTGATGGTCGGCGGCATCGAGGTCCCCGCCGGTCCGGTCGCCGGCTACTGCCAGGACCGCCTGATCAACGCCGCCTGGATCATGGAGGCCGCCAAGGCGCAGGGGATCGGCAAGCACACCCAGGCGATCGGGGTCATGACGGCGATGGGCGAATCGAGCCTGCGCAACATCGACCACGGCGACGCCGTCGGTCCCGACAGCCGCGGGCTGTTCCAGCAACGCGACAACGGGGCCTGGGGCACCTACGCCGAACGGATGGACCCGTACACCGCGGCGTCGCGCTTCTTCTCGAAGCTCGTCGCGATTCCCGGCTGGAAGGAGCTCTCGCCCACGGAGGCGGCCCACGCCGTGCAGATCAACGCCGACCCCGACCACTACACGCCCTGGTTCCCGGCGGCCGAGCAGGTCGTCGCGGTGCTCTCGGGCGACGTGCCCGCCTGACCGGGCGGGCAGCCGGAGCCGAGGAGGCGCGGGGCGGCCCCTCCGGGCCCGTCACCACCCGAGAGTGCCGGGCGGACCCTTGAACGGGCCGACGACGGCGTCGGTGATCCAGCCGCCGTAGAAGTCGCCCTCCTGCGCACGGACGGTCTCGCCGTCGATCTCGATGGAGTCGACCCGCCCGGGGTAGAGCGCCACGTGGTCGACGAGCTGCTCGTAGCCCTGCCACGGAGACGGGTAGAACCAGCCGGCGCCGTGCGCCGTCGCTCCCCCGCCCCGCAGATCGACGTACCCGGCGCTGCCCTTGAACTCGCACATGCTGGCTCCGTCGCCGCGCGAGAGGGCGCCGTCGACGAAGGCCGACCGGGGCAGGTAGTAGACCGGCGGATGACTGGTCTCGAGCACCCGGAACGAGCGGGTCGTGTCGGCGACCACCTCGCCTCCGAGGCGCACGACGATGCGCTCGCTCCGCGCCTCCACCCGGGGAGGCCGGGGGTAGTCCCAGACGGACTCCTGCCCGGGGCCGGGGATCTCACGGTGCGGGGTCCGGACGCTGCGTCTCATCCCGCCATCGTGCACCCGTGAGCCCGGGACGCTCTCAGACGCGGGCGGCGTCCTCGGTCGCCCGGAGCGAGCGGGCGAACCCGTCGAGCGACGCGAGCCCGCCGCGCGAGCGCCGCGCCGAGGCCACGAGCAGCTCGAGGGCGGCCCTGGCCGTCGAGGGCGACACGTCGACGTGCTGGGCGACGCTCAGGGCGAGATCCTCGAGGGCGAGCGCCAGATCGGCGAGCGACCCGGCCAGGGCGTCGTCGGCCGGACGGCCGGACGCCCCGTCGAGGGGTGGGTCGCCGGACGGGTCGTCTACGGGCGGTCGGCTTCCGGCGGAGCGGCCGTCGAGCCGGTCGAAGGCGGCCCGGGCCTCGGCCGCGACCGTCGTCGCCGTCGGGTGGAGCGTCGTCACGCGGGTCGCCGGCGTGTCCGCCGCCGTGACGGCGAGGCACCCTCCGAGCGCGGCCGCGACGTCCGCGACCCGGAGCCCGTCGCGGACGGCGCCGAGCGACCAGGTCGAGGCGACCTCGGGCCGGCCGAGCAGCTCGACGGCCACGGAGGCGCAGGCCAGGTAGGCGAGTCGGGTCTCGGTCACGAGGTCCATCCTCGCACCGAGCCTCGCCCCCGACGTCACCGACGCAGGAACCCGAGGTTGGGACGGGGCTCGCGCAGCTGGGCCGTGGCGGTGTCGAAGGGGGCGCGCGCCGGGTCGACGCGAGGGAGCCGCGCCCCTTCCTGCGGCGAACCCGACAACGACCTCGTGTAGTGCAGCGTGCGCGCGCTGGGACCCCGGTTGGCGATCCGGTCGCCGCGCTGCTCGATGCGGACCGCGGCGCGCTCCGCCGACATCGCGACCCGGACCGCCCGGCGTTCGAGGCGGTCGCGGGCGAGCTCGAGCCGCGCGTCACGACGACGGGCGGCCTGCAGAGCGCGGCCGAGGTGGAGCAGCCGATCGGTCTCGGCCGTCCCGTCGCGCAGCTCGGTGCGGTAGATCATCTGGTTGACGCCCGACATCACGATCCCGATGGCGACCCCGAGCAGGATCGCGAGGCCCCACGCGGCTCCGGCGAGGAGGGCGTCGTCGACGATGCGGACGCCGATGAGCACCCCGGGCAGGACCATCAGCAGGTGCGCGAAGACGAGCTGGACCCGCAGCGACGTGCGACCGGTCGGCACGACCACCTCGCCGTGGTCGTCCGTGAACGCCCGGTGCCCGTGCCCCAGGTGATGCAGCGTGTAGGCGATCCCGAGGGTGAACAGGAGGGCGAAGACGATCGAGGTCGTGAACGCGATCGGGTCGGTGGCCGGCAGGAACAGATCGACGTTCAGGATGCGCGACATGAAGTACGCGAAGAGGGCGAAGTCGGCCAGCACGAAGAACAGCAGCACGCGCTTGCGCCAGCGCGACTCGGTCCGGTGCCTCTCGGAGCCCGCCGCCAGCGAATCGTCCAGCGCCCGGCCGAGTCGGTCGACCGCGTCGTGCGCCTCGCTCCTCGTCATGGTGCGGCCCGTGATGTCGACGACGAGGTCGTCGGCCGCGCGGTCGAGTCGACGCGTGACCGCGTCGTACCGGGCGACCAGCGCCGACAGCCGCCGTGCCGCCGGATCGAGCCGCGCCCGGGCGCCTCGGGCGAGCGACCGCTCGGCCGCGAGCTCGGGTCGGAGCCGCAGGGCGCTCTCGAGCGGGGTGTGCTCGCCGGCCTGCCCCACGGCGGCGACTCGGAGCCGCTCCTCGTGCAGCCGTGGTGCACTCGCGGCGTACCGGGCGGGGATCGGACCGACGCCGAACAGCGAGAGGACGATGTCCCGCCTCGGCACCGAGGCGCGCGCCGTGCCCCGACGCGGAGCCGCCGACCCGGGCGTCGAGGGCGTCGGGGGCGTCGTGACGGACGCCGGCTCGAGAGGGGGTGTCGCGGGCCACGGCAGGACGCCGTCCGGGACGGGGCGGGTGGTGGTGCCGGTCATCGTGCGTCCTCGTTCGTGAAGGTGATCTCGACCCGGCGGTTCTGCGCCGCCAGGGACTCGTCGAAGACGCCGCCGGGACGGTCGTCGACGACCGGATCGGTGTCGCCCCGACCGGCGACCGAGCCGAAGACCGAGGAGGGGACCCCGCTCCCGACCAGGGCCTCGTGCACGGCGGACGCACGCTCGAGGCTCAACGCCTCGCCGTCGACCGCGTCGGTCACGTCGGCGGCGTGGCCGACGACGTTCGCGGCGACACCGGACGGACAGCGTCCGAGCTCGTCCACGACGTCGGTGAGCGCCGCGTCGGCATCCGAGTCGAGCACCGCCGAGTCCCCGCCGAAGAGCACGGCCGTGGAGAGCACGAGCGGCGTCGTGCACGGCGTCGCGTCGGTGGACACCGGGACGATCGGGGTGTCCCGGGAGGCGGTGGGAGCCTCGAGGGCCGACCCCGCGCCTCCCTCGGTGCAGGAGTCCGCGCCGGCGGCCTCGCAGATCGCCAGCCAGAGATCGCTCAGCCGGGTCGTGGTTGAGAGGGCCGGAGCAGGCTGGTCGCCTCCCGTCACCCCGAGGCCGACGAAGGTGACGTCGTGACGCGAGAGGTCGGGCAGCGCGCCCCGCTCGGCCAGAGTCGATGCGATCGTGGCGGGGTCGAACGACCAGCCCAGCTGACGCAGATCGACCGGGTCGGCGGTCTGCAGCCCGCTCGACACGACCACGATGGAGCCCGAGTCGTGCAGCCGCGACGCGTCCGCGAGGACGGAGAGCAGGTCGAGGCCGTCGTCGCCGGCCTCGAGGCCCGAGACGCGGGCGTCCAGGTCGTCGAGCGACTCCGCGACCGCGGCCTCCCGCTCGTCGGGGACCTGCTGCACCCGGTCGGCGCCCAGCATCGGCGTCAGATCGACCGTGTCACCCGCCGGCACCCCCTGCACCACCAGGTCGATCGCGCCGTCGGCCGGGCGGTGGGCGGCCAGGGCGTGGGTCGACACGGCGTCGCGGGCGCTCGCGGCGAGGGCGGGACGCGGCTCGGCCGACGTCGCCGTGAATCCGAGCACGAGCGGGGCGGGGGCCTCGAGCGTGCAGCCGGACAGCGCGGTCAGAGCGAGAGCCGCCGCGGCGAGACCGACGGCGGCGCGCATGGGGCGGATCCGGTGGAGCGGGGATGTCACGGGTCGTTCCTCCTCGGTGCCCGGCCGGGGTCTCCGGCACGGGCGGACGGCACGCGTCCGATCCCCGAGCGTAGGGAGCGCCGTCCGGGCTGCGCAGCCCGCCCGGGGATGACTCACCCCGCCTCCGGGATGACTCCGGATGCTCCCTCCGGCTGCCTCATCACGCGAGTTCTTGCCAATACGGCAACAACCCTTGCCGGAGTCTCACGAGGCGACGAGCATCGAGGCAGGAGGTCACCCATCATGACGAACACCGCATCCGCATCAGCCGCTGCATCCGGCACCCCCACCGCCCCCGCCGACGAGCTGGTCACCGGCAGCCCCGCCGCCCCCGCCGCTGAGCCGGTCACCGCCGTCCACGCCGACGACCGACTGCACGACGCCGTCGTCGTCGGCGGAGGCGCCGCCGGCCTCAGCGCCGCCCTGACCCTCGCCCGGGCTCGCCGCGACGTCGTCGTGATCGACTCGGGCGAACCGCGCAACGCGGCGGCCGCCGGCGTCCACGGGTTCCTCACCCGGGACGGCGTCTCGCCGCTCGAGCTGCTCCGGCTCGGCCGGGCCGAGGTCGAGTCCTACGGCGGCGTGGTCGTCGCGGGCACCGCGACCGACGCCCGACGGGACGGCCGGGGAGGCGCACTCGGCTTTGTCGTGTCGTTCACGACCGAGGGCGGTCGCCTCCGCACCCTCCGCGCCCGACGCCTCGTCGTCACGACCGGCCTCGTCGACGAGCTGCCCGACGTCGAGGGCCTGTCCGACCGATGGGGCCGGGACGTCGTGCACTGCCCCTACTGCCACGGCTGGGAGGTCCGCGACCGTGCCATCGGCGTGCTCGGCACCGGTCCGAACTCCGTCCACCAGGCGCTGCTCTTCCGCCAGTGGAGCGACGACGTGACGCTCGTCACGAACGACGCCCTCGAGCCGAGCGACGCCGACCGGAGCGCGTTCGCCGCCCGCGGCATCCGGATCGTGTCCGGACGCGTCGCCTCCGTCCGGATCGACGACGACCGCCTCAGCGGGCTGGTCCTCGCCGACGGCCGGGTCGTCGACGTGGGTGCCGTCGCCGTCGCCTCGACCGTCGTGGCCCGCGACGGCGTGCTCCGATCCCTCGGACTCGAGGCCGAGCCGCACCCGTCGGGCATGGGGTCGGCCGTGCCGGCCGATCCCCTCACCGGCATGAGCCGGGAGCCCGGCGTCGCCCTCGCCGGGAACGTCACGAACCCGGGTCAGCAGGTGGTCATGGCGGCCGCCTCCGGGGTGATGGCGGGGGCCGTGATCAACATGGACCTCATCACCGAGGAGACGGCCGCGGCGGTCAGAGCGCTCTGACCCGCAGCCGCATCGCGTGCGCCGACGGGCGCAGCACGTGCGGTGCGGACACGTCGGGCCCGCAGGCCCGCGAGCCCACCCCGTTCTGGGCGGCGTCGAGCCAGAGGTGGGTCGCCTCGGGCACGGGCAGCTCGTACGGGTGGTCGGCCGCGTCGACCTGCTGCGCCGTGTGCCGACGGACGGTGAAGCCGGGTCGACGGCCGGCCGCGTCGGGCGTCACGTCGAGACGGAGCCAGCCTGCTCCGTCCCCGGTGCGCAGCTCGAGGCTGCGGAGGTCGCTCCGGTGCCCGCTCTCCTGCGGCCGGGCGTAGTCGACCGTGAGGTCGTCGACGCTCGACTCGTAGCGGCCGACCAGGGCGGATCGACGGCTGTCGGGGTACGACTCCCGCGGTCCGGTGCCGAACCACGACACGGCGTCGACGTCCGCGGGCAGGTCGAAGCGGACGCCGACCCGCGGCCAGGAGAGGTCCCACCCCGCCGTCGGCACGAGGTCGAGCGCGAGCTGGAGCTCGCCGCGCTCGAGCGTCCAGCGCTCGTCGACGGTGACCGCCTGACGGGCGTCCGCGGCGGCCCAACGGGTGCGCACGTGGACGCCCGCCGCGGTCGCCGCGATCGACTCGACGCGCGAGGTCAGCCGATCGAGACCGGCGCGCTTCGCGATGGTCTCGGCGCTCGGCAGCAGCTCGTCGGCTCGCAGATCGGTGCGGTGCCGGTCGCGCATCGGGTCGGCGTCGATGTCGCGCGGGGCGTCCCAGTGGCCCCGCTCGTTGTCGGTGGTCGCCCGCCACAGCTCGAGCCGCGGCCCGTCGACCGGGCGTCCCGCGAGCGAGACCAGACGGCCGTCGACGAACGACGCCGGTCCCAGGTCGATGCGCCCGGAGGAGGCGCCGGCGAGCTCCGCGCGTCCGTCTCCCGGCATCAGGGGCCGCGGATACGCCGCCCCACGCCGGACGTCGACGTGGGCTCCGAGCTCGACCTGGCTGGCGGAGAGGACGTGTCCGGCGTCGGCCCACCCGTGGTCGGCGCGGAGGACCGCCTCGACGGTCAGCCACGTCTCGCCGGTCGCCGAGACCGGGAGGTCGGGCAGGGCCAGCGAGACCTGCTCGCCGGCGGCGAGGGCGCGGCCGGCGCCGTCGAGGGGCTCGAGCACGCCGGTGAGGACGACGTCGCCGTCGTGGGCGACCGTCCAGCGCAGCTCGACGTCGGCCGTCGTGGCGCTGTGCCGTCGGTTGTCGACCGTGATCGACGCCCCCGTGCTCGCCTCGTCGCCCGCCGACTCGACGCGACGCGCCGTGAGGCGGATCGGCGACACGACCTGGGCCCACTCGAACAGGCCGGGGCTCGGCGTGCCGTCGGAGAGCACCATGCCGTCCATCACGAAGTTGCCGTCGTGGACGACCTCGCCGAAGTCGCCGCCGTAGCCGAAGTACTCGACGCCATCGGCGGTCCGGGTGCGGAGTCCGTGATCACGCCACTCCCAGACGAAGCCGCCGTGCAGCCGGGGGAACTCGTCGACGAGGTCCTCGTACTCGTCGACGGCGCCGGGGCCGTTGCCCATGGCGTGCACGTACTCGCAGAGCACGAACGGCTTCGAGCGCTGGCGGGCGGCCTCGGCGGCCGAGCAGCCCAGCAGGCGGACCGACTCGTCGCCGGCGCCGATCGCGCGGGTCTCGTCGATCCACGAGTACATCCGCGAGTAGACGTCGGTGTAGGCGCCCGTGTAGTCGCCCTCGTAGTGCACCGGGCGGCCGCGGTCGCGGGCATGCGTCCACGCGGCCATCGCGGCGAGGTTGCGTCCCGTGCCCGACTCGTTGCCGAGCGACCACATCACGATGCTCGGGTGGTTCTTGTCGCGCTCGACCGTCCGGACCATGCGGTCGACGTAGGCGTCGTGCCAGCGGGCGTCGTCGCTCGGGTTGTCGACCCAGCGGTCGCGCTCGAACCCGTGGGTCTCGAGGTCGCACTCGAGCACGACCCAGAAGCCGAGCTCGTCGGCGAGGTCGAGCAGGCGCGGGTGCGGCGGGTAGTGCGAGGTGCGGATGGCGTTGACGTTGAACCGCTTCATCAGCTCGAGGTCGCGGCGGGCGAAGTCCTCGTCGAAGACGCGCCCCTGGTCGGGGTGCACCTCGTGCCGGTTGACGCCGTGGAACACCACGCGGCGGCCGTTGACCTCGAAGAGGTCGCCGACGATGCGCACCGTGCGGAAGCCGAGCCGCTGCGAGATCGTCTCCGCGCCTCCCGCGCTCGTCACGGTGGCCTCGTAGAGGCGGGGCGTCTCGGCGCTCCACGGCTCGACGTCGATCAGCTCGATCGGGGCGACGTCGGCCGGCGACTCGAACGTCACGTCGACGCCGAGCTCGGGGACGGCGAGGGTGACCGGCCAGGCGGCGGGACCGGCGGTGATCTCGGCGACGATCGTCGCGCCTCCCGCCGTCTCGCCCGCGGTGCCGTGCCACTCGCTGCGCAGCCAGACGTCGTCGAGGCCGCCGACCGGTCGCGCCTCGAGCGTGACGCTGCGGAAGATGCCGGGCAGCCACCACTGGTCCTGGTCCTCGACGTAGCTCGACGCCGACCACTGGTGCACGCGCACGGCGATCGTGTTCGCGCCCGGGCGCACCAGATCGGTGACGTCGAACTCCTGGGCGAGCCGGCTCCCGACGCCCACGCCGACGTGGACGCCGTTGACCCAGACCACCGACCGCGACTCGACGCCGTCGAAGCGCAGCAGCACGCGCTCGGCGCCCTCGAACGAGGCGGGGAGCTCGAAGGTGCGACGGTGGTCGCCCGTCGGGTTCTCGTCGGGCACGTTCGGCACGTCGGTCGGGAACGGGAACTGCACGTTCGTGTAGATCGGCGCCCCGCGCGTGCCGTCGCCGGTCAGCACCCAGTGCGACGGCACGGCGATCGTCTGCCAGCCGGAGTCGTCGAGGTCGACCGACCCCACGTCGTCGGGGCCCTCGCCCTCGGGCAGGACTCCCCGTCCGCCGACGGTGCCGGGAGCGCCCGCCAGCAGTCGGAAGGCCCACTCGCCGTCGAGCGACAGGGTGGGGGCGTCGGTGTGCAGCCACGACCGCGCCGGCGAGCGACGGCCGGAGCCCGGCCCGGTGTCGGTGAGGTAGCCGGCCAGCGGGGCGGTCGGCCCGGCGCCCGTCGTGGTGGTGGGAGACGAGGAGGCGCGGGTCGGGGAGACGGCGGGGGTCACTTGACGGATCCTTCGGTGAGGCCGCCGCGCCAGAAGCGCTGCAGCACGATCATGGCGATGACGAGCGGGATGATCGACAGCAGGACGCCGCCGGTGGTCAGCTGGTAGAACTCGGGCAGTCGGTCGGTCTGGCTGAGCCAGTTGTTCAGACCGAGTGTGACGGGGAACTTGTCGACGTCGCTGAGCATCACCAGCGGCAGGAAGTAGTTGTTCCAGATGCCGACGAGCTGGAACAGGAACACCGTCACCAGGGCGGGGCTGAGGATGCGCAGCCCCAGGGTGTGGAAGATCCGGAGCTCGCTCGCGCCGTCGAGCCGGGCGGCCTCCATCAACGAGGTGTCGACCGTGGCCTGCGCGTAGATCCGGCAGAGGAACAACCCGAACGGCGACACGAGCGACGGCAGCAGCACGCTCCAGTAGGTGTTGGCGAGGCCCAGCTGGCTGAAGAGGAGGAAGAGCGGCAGGGCCGTGGCCGTGCCGGGCACGAGCACGCCGCCCAGGATCGCGCCGAACACCAGGTTGCGGCCCCGGAACTCGTACTTGGCGAGGGCGTAGCCGCCGGCCGCCGCGAAGTAGGTCGCCAGGACGGCGCCGACGCCGGCGTACAGCAGCGAGTTGCCGAGCCAGCGGACGAAGATGCCGCCCTGGAACGACAGCACCTGGCCGAGGTTGCTCCACAGCGCGAAGTCGGGGGCGAACCAGAAGCCGAAGGTGCCGAACAGGTCGCCGGTGGTCTTCGTGGCCGCGACGACCACCCAGTAGACCGGCACCAGGAAGTACAGGGCCACGACGACGAGCACGCCGGTGACCAGGATGGTCGACGTCCGGGTGCGACCGGCCGAGCGGTCGGGGCCGGCCGAGCGCGACCGGCGGGCGGCGGCGGACGACGACCCGCGCCTCCTGCCCTGGGAGGTCACGATCGACTCGGTCTCGGTGGCGTGCTCGGAGGGCCGCGTCGTGGTGCTCATGCGCTCTTCCTGTTCGTGATGCTGAGGAACGTGATCGAGAGGGCGAAGGCGACGAGGGCGATCAGCACCGATTGGGCCGCCGCGACGTTGTAGTCGTTGTAGGCGAAGGCCGTCGTGTAGGCGCTGAGGTTGGGCGTGTACTGGCTGTCGATCGCCGGCGCCACGCGCTGCAGCACCTGCGCCTCGGCGAACAGCTGCAGCGTGCCGATGATCGAGAAGACGGCGGTGAGCAGCAGGGCCGGGCGGATCAGCGGCAGCTGGATGCTGACCGCGACGCGCAGCGGCGACGCTCCGTCGACCTTGGCCGCCTCGTACAGCTCGACCGGGATCGATTTGAGCTGGGCGATGATGATCAGCATGTTGTAGCCGGTGTAGCTCCAGGTCACGATGTTCGCGATCGACCAGAGCACGGTGTCCGCACCGAGGAAGTCCGGGCTGAGACCGACGACCTCGCCGATGTCGATGATCGGGCTGAGGCCCGGCACGTAGAGGAACGACCAGAGGATGGTGGCGATCACCCCGGGCACGCCGTACGGCAGGAAGTACGCGGCGCGGAACACGCCGGGCCACTTCGCCGAGGCGGACTCGAGCAGCAGTGCCAGCACCGTGCAGAGGATCAGCATGACCGGCACCTGCACGACGCCGAAGAGGAGCATCCGTCCGATCGAGGCGAGGAAGTTGCCGTCGCCGAGCACCTGCGCGTAGTTGTCGAAGCCGGCGAAGCCGCTCGTGACGCCGCCCTCGCCGAACAGCCCGGCGCGGGTCACCGAGGTGAAGCTCGAGAAGACGGCGATCACGATCGGGATCATGAAGGTCAGCACGAACAGCGCCAGGAACGGCGCGAGGAGGATCCAGGGAGCCCGCTTCGTCGCCCCCTTCGAGCGGGAGCGACGGGGGCCCGAGGAGGCGCGGGTCGAGTCGGTCGCGGGCGTCGGCCGCGCGTCGGTCGCGGCGCTCATGCGCCGGCCCTGCGGATCGACAGGCCCTTGTTGCGGAACACCGAGATGATGTCCTGCTCGGCCTGCGCGACGGCGTCGACGAGGGTGCCGCCGGACGCCTTGCCGCGGAACCCGTCGCTGAGGATGTTGAACGACTGCTGGGTGACCGGCCACCAGCTCCAGTCCTGGTTCTGGCTGCTCTGCTCGGTCGCGGGCACGAAGACCTCCTGGTTGTAGTCCTGCCCGCTGAAGAAGGCGCTCGGCTCCTGCCGGGCGGTGCCCACGACGTCGCGGGCGGGCGACCAGCCGATGCCGCAGTGCTCGATCATGGCGTCGACCCCCTCACGGGTGGTCGTCATCCAGACGGCGAAGTCGAGCGCCTCCTTCGGGTGCGCGCTGTTCGCCAGGACGGCCGAGGTGGAGCCGCCGATGAAGCTCGAGGCGTAGCCGCCGCTCCAGGTGGGCATAGGGGCGACCTCCCACCGGCCCTCGGCACCGCTGACGCCCTCGATCAGGGCGTCGCCCCACGAGCCGGTGGTGCAGGTGGCCAGGCCGTCGTTCGCGGCCGCGGCGAACCAGGCGGGCGAGTAGGCGGTGTACGAGGTCGTGACGATGCCGTCGTCGATGGCCCGGTCGAAGAACGCGGCGACCTGCAGCGTGGCGTCGTCGGTCATGTCGATCACCCACCCGTCGTCCTCCGCGCGCAGCCAGGCGGCGCCGGCCTGGGTGGCGTAGGCGGCGAAGACCGAGGCGTCGGACAGCGGGAAGACGTCCATGTAGATCCCCTGGCCCGTCAGCTCGGCGCCGGTCGCCGCCCAGTCGTCCCACGTGCGGGGCGCACCGGCGCCGACGGACTCGAGGATGTCGGGTCGGTAGAACGTGCCCATCGGCCCGCTGTCCTGCGGGATCGCGTAGACGCCTCCGGCGTAGTTGACCTGGTTCCAGAGGGTGGGGTCGTAGAGCTCGGCGTACTCGTCGGCGCCGTAGCGACGGAGGTCGACGACGCCGTTGGCGAGCAGGAACTCGGGCAGCGAGCGCAGCTCGACCTGCGCCAGGTCGGGTCCGGCGCCGGCCGCCAGAGCCGAGTAGAGCTTCTGGTAGCCGCCGACGTTGCCGCCCGGGATGAAGACCGCCTCGACCTGGACGTCGGGGTGCGAGCGGTTGTAGATCGCGCAGACCTGGTCGAGTCCCTTGAGCCACGCCCAGTACTGGAGCCGGACGGGGCCGTCGGCCGGCGGGATGGTCGGGAGGCTGTTCACCGAGGTGGTGCCGGGCGTCGCGCACCCGGCCAGCAGGGCCGCGGCCCCGGCGCTCAGGCCGAGGCCCAGGAGCTGTCGTCGACTGAGGGGACTCATCTGCACTCACTTCATCGTGGACCGGACCAGGCGAACCTAACACAATGTCGAGTGCTCGCTCGAAATTCACCCGGGGAGGCGCGGGCGAGCCGTAGGCTGCCCCTCATGACCGCAGCCGACCGCTCCGACGCCTCGCCCGCGGACGGCGTCGAGGCGACGCCGCGCCCGGCCGCGCCGGGCCGAGGGCGCGGCTCGCGCGGCCCCTACGCGAAGTCCGCGGAGCGGCGTGCGGCCATCGTCGACGCCGCCTTCGACGTGTTCTCGTCCCGCGGCTACCGGGGCGGGTCGCTGCAGGAGGTCGCCGACCGCGTCGGCGTCAGCCAGACCAGCCTGCTGCACTACTTCCCGTCGAAGCGCGATCTGCTCCGGGCCGTGCTCGAGCGGCGCGACGCCGTGTCGATCCGGGGCGACGGGTCCGGAGGCGCGGGTCCCGGCTCCGCGGCCGACGGCGACGAGGACTTCACCGAGGCCGTCCTGCGACAGGCCCGCCACAACGAGGCGGTGCCCGGCCTCATCGGGCTCTACACGGCGCTGGCCGGCGAGGCGACGACGGACGACTCCCCCGTGCGCGACTACGTGGCCTCGCGCTTCGACGACCTGCGGTCCGAGTACGCCGCGGGCTTCCGGGCCCTCCGTGAGCAGGGCCGCCTGGTCGACGGGGTCGACCCCGACCGGGCGGCGGCCGCGCTCGTGGCCCTGTGGGACGGCATCCAGCTGCAGTGGCTCATCGATCCGACGAGCGTCGACGTCGTCGCCCAGCTGCGGGAGCACATCGATCGGATCGTGCTCCCCGCCTGACACCGGGCCCGCGAGCGCTACTTCGAGGAGGTCAGCTGCGCGCGGAGGGCCTGACGGTCGCGCCAGGCGCCGGTCGACCAGAGGGCGAGCAGCACGAGGAGGGGCTGGCCGATCAGACGGACGGCGCGCTTCGTGTCGGTGTCGAGCCCGAACGCGCTGGTGTGCGTGACGAGCTGCGAGATGTTGCCGGGGAAGATCGCCACGAAGAACGCGGCGACGAGCCAGCCGACGGCCACCCGCTTCCTGCCGAGGACGAGCAGCGCGCCGCCGAGGGTGATCTCGACGAAGCCGGAGGCGAGCACGACGGCGTCCTCGTCGAACGGGAGCCACTCGGGCACCTGCGCGCGGAAGTCGTCCCGGGCGAAGGTGAGGTGGCTCGTTCCGGCGAAGGCGAGCATCGCACCGAGGGCGAGGCGCCCGATGGTGCGCGGGAGGGAGGTGGGGCGGGGGCGTGTGAGTCGGCGGGCCATCCGCCCAGTCTGCTCCCCCCGGGCGGGCGCTCGCGACCCGGTCGGGGTAGGAACGAGCCATGAGCCTCGCATCCACACTCCTCCGCCTCACCGTCGGCGGCTTCTTCGTGGGCCACGGCCTGCAGAAGCTCACCGGCGCCTTCGACGGGCCCGGCCTGGCCGGCACCGAGCAGATGATGGCCGGCACGGGCATGCACCCCGCGGCCCGCAACGCCCGCCTCGTCGCCGTCACCGAGACCGCCGGCGGGGCCGCTCTCGCCCTGGGCGCGGCCACCCCGCTGGCCGCGGCCGGGATCGTCGGCACCATGGTGACCGCCATCCGCAAGGTGCACGCCGCCAAGGGCCCGTGGAACACCGAGGGCGGCTACGAGTACAACGCCGTGCTGATCGCGGCGGCGGCCGCCGTCGCGGCCGGCCCGGGAGGCCCGTCGATCGACCAGGTCTTCGGCAGGAGGTCGTGGGGCGCGGGCGGCACGGTGTTCGCCCTCGTCGCGGGCGTGATCGCGTCGTTCGTGGCGGTCGAGCTCGGCCGTCGCGCGACGCCCGCCGAGACCCCGGCTCCCGACGCGGACTGAGCTCCGTCCACCGACCCCGCCTCGTCCTCCCCTCCCCCGGCGCGGCGACTCCTCGCGGAGTCGTCGCGCCGTCCGGTGTCGCCGGCGCTGACGGTGGCCTCTGACACCATGGGCGCATGACACCGACGAGCACCGCGACCGACATCGACGCCGAGGCCCTCGAGCTGCTCCGCGCCCTCACCGGCCGTGACGACGCCGTGTTCCACGACGGCCAGCTCGAGGCGATCCGGGCGCTGGTGGCCGACCGGCGTCGCGCGCTCGTCGTGCAGCGCACCGGCTGGGGCAAGTCGGCCGTCTACTTCATCGCGACGCTGCTGCTCCGCCGCCGCGGCACCGGGCCGACCCTGCTCGTCTCCCCGCTGCTCGCGCTGATGCGCGACCAGGTCGCCGCCGCCCGCCGGGCCGGCGTCCGCGCCGTCGCCGTCAACTCCGCGAACGCGCATGAGTGGTCCGACGTCCAGCAGCAGCTCGTCGACGACGAGATCGACGTCCTCCTCGTCTCGCCCGAGCGCCTCAACAACCCCCGGTTCCGCGACGAGCAGCTGCCGGTGCTGATCGCCCGGCTCGGCATGCTCGTCGTCGACGAGGCCCACTGCATCTCCGACTGGGGACACGACTTCCGACCCGACTACCGCCGCCTGGCCGACCTGATCCGCACCCTGCCCTCGGGCGTGCCCGTCCTCGCGACGACCGCGACGGCCAACGCGCGCGTCGTCGCCGACGTGGCCGAGCAGCTCGCGGTGGGGCCGGGCGACGACGTCCTGACCATCCGCGGATCGCTGGCCCGCGCCTCCCTGCGGCTGGGGGTGCTGCAGCTGCCGACCTCGCGCGACCGGCTCGGCTGGCTGCTCAGCCACCTCGTCGATCTCCCGGGCAGCGGCATCATCTACACCCTGACCATCGCGGCCGCCGACGACACCGCCCGTCTCCTGCGCGAGGCGGGGCACGACGTCCGGTCGTACTCGGGTCGCACCGACCCGGAAGAACGCGAGCAGCTCGAGCAGCGCCTGAAGGACAACGACCTCAAGGCCCTCGTGGCGACGAGCGCCCTCGGCATGGGGTTCGACAAGCCCGACCTCGGCTTCGTCGTGCACCTCGGGGCGCCGTCGTCGCCCGTCGCGTACTACCAGCAGATCGGCCGCGCCGGTCGGGCCACGGACAACGCCGACGTGCTCCTGCTGCCCGGCACGGAGGACGCCGAGATCTGGCAGTACTTCGCGACCGCGTCGATGCCCTCCGAGGCTCGCGCGTCGGCCGTGCTCGCCGAACTGGGCGATGCCCCGCTGTCGACCCCGGCCCTCGAGGCACGGGTCGACGTGAAGCGCACGCCCCTCGAGCTGATGCTCAAGGTGCTCGACGTCGACGGCGCCGTCCGGCGCGTGCAGGGCGGCTGGGTCAGCACCGGCACCCCCTGGGTCTACGACGGCGAGAGATACGACCGGATCGCAGCCGCCCGCGTCGCCGAGCAGGAGTCGATGCTCGCCTATCAGCGCGCGACCACCTGCCGCATGCAGATGCTCCAGGTCGATCTCGACGACCCCGACGCGAAGCCCTGCGGCCGCTGCGACGTGTGCGCGGGCGCGTGGTACCCGACCGGGATCACGGGCGATGCGGCCACCTCGGCCTCGAGCTCGCTCGATCGGGTCGGCGTCGAGATCGACCCGCGCGCCCAGTGGCCGACGGGCGCCGACCGCGCGGGGGTGCCCGTCAAGGGCAAGCTGGCGGAGGGCGAGCGCATCGAGCAGGGCCGAGCCCTCGCCCGGCTCACCGACCTCGGCTGGGGCAACACGCTGCGCGAGGTGTTCGCGACCACGGCGGCGGACGCGCCGCTGTCCACGCACCTGCTCGACGGCGTGGTCCGGGTGCTCAAGGAGTGGCCGTGGGCCGAGCGTCCCGTCGGCGTGGTGGCGATGCCGTCGAGCTCGCGTCCGCAGCTCGTGGGGTCGCTCGCGGAGGCGATCAGCACCGTCGGACGTCTCCCTCTGCTCGGCACGCTGTCGAGCACGCGGCCCTCGACCGGGCGCGGCCAGGGCGGGAACAGCGTCTACCGGCTCGCCGACGTCTGGCAGTCGTTCACGGTCGGGCCCGAACTCGCCGAGGCGCTGGCCGGCGTCGACGGACCCGTGCTGCTCGTCGACGATCTCGTCGACAGCCGCTGGACGATGACGGTGGCCGGTCGCGAGCTGCGCCGTGCCGGGGCGAGGGCCGTGCTGCCGTTCGCCCTCGGCGTGGTCGGCTGAGGGTCGCCGGTACCTCCGTCCCGCGCACCCCGCCCTCAGCGTGAGAAGCGCATGCCGTCACGGGTCAGGGTGCTGTGCCGCATCAGCCACACGTCGCGGGGGTAGTTCTGGTGCAACCGCCAGGGCGACCTCGCGCCCTGGCGGGGCATCAGGTGGATCCCCCGGGTGACGTAGCCGCTCGTCAGATCGATCAACGGGCTGGTCCGCCCCGGGTCCGCCGGTGCGACCGGCGTGGCCGAACGGAGGCCGCGGCGGTCCATGCGGCGCAGCATACGCGACAGGTACCGGCCCACCAGGTCGATCTTCAACGTCCACGACGCGTTGGTGTAGCCGATCGCGAACGCGAAGTTCGGCACGTCGGCCAGCATGAACCCCTTGTAGGTCAGCTTCGTGGCCGGGTCGACGGGCTCGCCGTCCATCGACAGGCGCAGACCTCCGAAGAGCAGCAGATTCAGCCCGGTGGCCGTGACGACCACGTCCGCGGGCAGCACCCGCGCCTCCTGACCGTCGCGCCCCTCCACACGGACGCCCTCGGCCGTGAAGCGATCGACGCCGTCGGTGACGACCGACGCCGCGCCGGACCTCAGACTCCGGAAGAGCGCGCCGTCGGGGGTGATGCAGAGGCGCTGGTCCCACGGGTCGTAGCTCGGCTGGAAGTGCCGGTCGACGTCGAATCCCTCGGGCAGGCGGCGCTCGACGCCCGAGCGCAGGAACGCCTTCATCCGCTCGGGTGACCGGCGACTCGCCTGATAGCTGAGCAGCGCCATGCCGATGCTCCGCCACCGGACCAGACGGTCGTCGACGGACCTCGGCAGCAGGCGGCGCCAGGCCCGGGGCTCCTTGCGACGGGACGGCAGCGAGAGCACGTAGGTCGGCGACCGCTGCAGCATGGTCACGTGCTCCGCCTGCTCCGCGAGGGCCGGCACGAGCGTCACCGCCGTCGCGCCCGAGCCGATCACGACGACGCGCTTGCCGGACACGTCGAGGTCGACGGGCCAGTGCTGCGGATGCACGACCCGGCCGGCGAAGTCCGCGCGCCCCGGGAACTCCGGCGACCAGCCCTCGTCGTAGCGGTAGTACCCCGAGCAGACGACGACGAAGCCGCAGGTGATCGTGACGCGCCGGGTCGGCGGGACCGGTTCCGTGCCTCCTCCGGGTCCGGTGACCTCCATCGTGATCGTCCAGCGCGCGTCGGCTGACGACCAGTCGGCGGCCACGACCCGGTGGCCGTATCGCACGAGGTCGGCCACGCCGGTCTCGACGGCGGTGTCGCGCACGTAGTCGCGGATCGCCTCGCCGGGAGCGATCGACCGCGGGTCGCGCCAGGGACGATCGGCGTAGCCCAGCGTGAACATGTCGCTGTCCGAGCGCACCCCGGGATAGCGGAAGAGGTCCCAGGTGCCGCCCATCGCGTGGCGCGCCTCGACGACGGCGAGGCTGCGCGCCGGGTGGTCCCGACGCAGGCGCGCGGCGATGCCGACGCCCGACAGGCCCGCCCCGATCACGAGCAGGTCGACGTGCTCGGACGCGCCGTCGACGGGGACCCCGGGTCCGGACGCCGTGGAGGCGCGGGTCGGGTCGGTCACGGGACCAGCACGATGCGGATCGGGTCGCCCTCCTTGCGCTCGAGCATCTCGACGGCGCGGGCGGCCTCGGCCAGCGGCACGGTCGCGCTCACCGAGCGGGAGAACTCGAGTCGGCCGAGGGCCGTGAGGGCCACGAGCGTCGTCACGTCGGCGGGCTCGGAGCCGTAGTGACCGAGGATCTGCTGCTGCAGGTAGCTGAACCTCGTGCCGTCGGCGACGGTGATCGGCTGGTCGGTCAGACCGACGAGGGTGAGCCTGCCGCGGTAGCCGAGGCAGGCGACGGCCTGCTCGCGCACCGCGGGCACCCCGGCGAAGTCGAACGCCCGGGCCAGGCCCGCCCCGCCCGTCGCGGCCCCCATCGCCTGCGCGAAACCGGGGTCGGCCGGATCGAGCGCGACGTCGGCCCCGAAGGCGAGTGCCCGTTCGCGGGCGCGAGGCAGGGGGTCGACGGCGATGATCGGCGCCGCGCCGAGCAGAGCCAGCAGCTGGACGGCGTGCGCGCCGAGACCGCCGACGCCCCAGACGCCCACGGCCGTGGCGGGACGGGTCTGCGCCGTGGTCGTCAGTGCGGCCCATGGCGTCGAGACGGCGTCGGGGATGAAGCAGGCCTGCTCGAAGGGCAGGGAGTCGGGGATCGGCACGACGGTGTCCGCGCGGGCCACGGCGTACTCGGCCCAGCCGCCGTCGTAGTCGACCCCGCGGGTGTGCACCGTGCCGTCGCGCTCCTCGCCGGCCTGCAGCAGCACCCGGTCGCCGACGCTGAGGTGCCGGACGCCGTCGCCGACCTGGTCCACCGTGCCGGCCACCTCATGGCCGAGGGTGACGACGTCGCCCTGGAGGTGCAGGGGCGTGAGCGCCCCCTGGATCAGGTGCACGTCGCTGAGACAGACGCCCGCGGCGGCCACCGCGATGCGGACCTCTCCGGGGCCGGCGTCGGGCGTCGGCACCTCCTCGACGGAGAGACGACGGGTGGCGAGGGAGAGACGTCCGGCGAGCATTCTCGAATCCGTTCTGCGGCGGCCTCGACCCGGTCTGCTCTGACCGGTGGGTCCGTTCCGCGAGGTGGACGTTACGCCGCGACCCCGGGACGAGGCTCGGACGGCGCTCGACCCCTCGCCGGGACGAGGGGTCGGGCGCCGTCCGAGGCCGCCGGCGTCAGCGTCGTCGGCGCTCGTCGTCGGAGACACCCTCGGCGAGGTGCTCCTCGGCGCGACGGCCGTCGGTGCCGACCATGGCGTGCAGCGAACCGGTCGAGATGCGGTCGGGCGAGGTGCCCTCGAGCGATCCCGGGCCCCCGGTGCGTCCGTCCGCGGCGGTCCCGTCGACCTCCGCGGCGCCGTCGGACGCCTCGTACGAGGCGCCGTGCCCGTCGGCGTTCATCGTGGCCTCGTCGAAGGGGGCCCCGCCCGAGAGCACCGTCTCGACGCGCTCCTTGTCGATCTGCCTGGTCCAGGTGCCGACCAGGATGGTCGCGACGGCGTTTCCGGTGAAGTTCGTCAGCGCCCGCGCCTCCGACATGAACCGGTCGATGCCGACGATGACGCCGACGCCGTCCACGAGGTCCGGACGGTGCGCCTGCAGCCCGCCCGCCAGGGTCGCGATGCCCGCGCCGGTGACGCCCGCCGCGCCCTTCGAGGCGATCATCATGAACAGCAGGAGCGAGACCTGCTCTCCGACGCTCAGCGGCGTGCCCATCGCGTTGGCGATGAACAGCGAGGCCATGGTCAGGTAGATCGCCGTGCCGTCGAGGTTGAACGAGTAGCCGGTGGGCACCGTGATGCCGACGACGGGCTTCGAGACCCCGAGGTGCTCCATCTTGGCGATCAGACGCGGCAGCGCGACCTCGCTCGACGACGTCGAGACGATCAGCAGGTACTCGCGGCCGAGGTACTTCATCACCCGGAAGATGTTGACGCCCGTGACGAGCTTCAGGATCGTGCCGAGCACGACGGCGACGAAGAGGATGCAGGTGATGTAGAAGGCGACCATCAGCGTGCCGAGGGCGACGATGGCGGCGACGCCGGTCTCGCCGACGACCGCCGCGATCGCGCCGAAGGCGCCGATCGGGGCGACCCACATGATCATGGCGAGGATGCGGAAGACGAGCAGCTGCAGGTTGCGGACGCCCTCGAGGATCGTCTTGCCGCGGTCCCCCATGCGCTGCAGGGCGAAGCCGACCAGCAGCGCGACGAAGAGCGTCTGCAGGATCGATCCGCTGGTCAGCGACGAGACCAGCGTCTCGGGGATGATGCCCAGCAGGAACGCGGCGGTGCCGCCCGCCTCCTCGGCCGCCGGGGCCTCGTAGCCGGTGGAGCCGACCATGAGCCCCTCGCCCGGGTGGATGAGGTTGCCGACCACGAGACCGATCGCGAGCGCGAAGGTCGACATGGCGATGAAGTAGCCGAGCGCGAGCCCGCCGACCTTGCCGACGGTCGCGGCCTTCGCGATCGAGCCGACGCCGAGCACGATGGTGCAGAAGATGACCGGTGCGATCATCATCGAGATCAGCGACACGAAGGCGGTGCCGATCGGCTTGAGCTGCACGGCCACATCGGGCGCGGTGAGCCCGACGACGATGCCGGCCGCGACGGCGACGATGACGGCGATGTACAGCCAGTGCGAACGGTCGATGCGGCGGCGGGAGCGGACGCCGTTCGCCAGGGTCGAGCCGCCGGGGGCGGGGGTCGTGGGGCCCTTGTGCGTCTTTGCCATGGGGACTTCCTCGTTCTCATGACCGGCGGCGTCGTCGTCGACGGTCTGCGGAGTGCGTTCGGGCGAGCTTGGCGCGCGTCGCGGTCCGGGTCGAGGTTCTGGTCATACTGGTCGCGGCGGTGCGGCGTCCGACCGTGCGTCATGATGGATCCCGCGCAGCGCAGCGAGGAGCGACCCGATGATCAGACCCCACCCGAGGTGGAGCATCGCCGCACGCCTGTTCGCCCTCCAGGTCGTCTTCGTCGTGCTGATCGCCGCCATCGCGACGGTCTGGACGATCCGCTCGGCCCGGGCCGACGCCGACGCGTCGGCCGCCCGCGCCTGTCTGGCCCTCGCCACGGGCGTCGCGGACAACCCGTTCGTGGTCGACGCCCTCGCCACGAGCGACCCGAGCGCGACCCTGCAGCCCTACGCGCTCGACCTCATGCGCGACACGTCCACGGACTTCGTCACGATCATGGCCCCCGACCGCACGAGGTACACGCACCCCGACCCCGACGAGATCGGACGCCCCTTCGTCGGCACCATCGCACCGGCCCTCGACGGGCGCTCGTTCACCGAGACGTACGCCGGCACCCTGGGGCCCTCGGTGCGCGCGGTCGTCCCCGTGCGCGACGCCGACGGCGAGGTCGTGGCGATCGTCGCCGCGGGGGTGACCGTGCTGGCGATCGCCGACGCGCTCGGCCAGCGCCTCCCCCCGGTCCTCCTGGCGGCCGCGGCGACCGTGCTGATCGGCGCCCTCGGCTCGTGGCTGCTCAGCCGGTACCTCCGGCGTGTGACGCGGGGGCGCGGGCCGGAGGAGCTCGGACGGCTCCTCGACTACTACCAGGGCGTGCTGCACTCCGTGCGCGAGGGGCTGCTGCTCGTCGACGACCGCGGGCGGCTCACCCTCTACAACGACCAGGCCGCCCACCTGCTCGACCTGCCGCCCGGCGGCGTCGACCGACCGGTGCCGCTCGACCGACTCGACCTGCCCGACTCGCTGGCGCAGCTCCTCGTCGACGGCCGGCGGGCCGACGACGAGGTGCACGTCACGGACGACCGCGTGCTGGTCGTCAACCAGCAGCGGACCGGGATCGGCTCCCCGGGAGGCGCGGGTCGAGACGGCGCGCCCCGCACCTCCGGCACCGTGACCACCCTCCGCGACCACACCGAGCTGACCCAGCTCGCCGGCGAGGTCGAGACGATGCGGACGCTCTCGGACGCCCTCCGGTCGCAGACCCACGAGTTCTCGAACCGTCTGCACACGATCGTCTCGCTGATCGAGCTCGGACGCGGCGACGAGGCCCTCCGCTTCGCCGCGACCGAGCTCGACGTCGACCAGCGGCTCGCGGACAGCCTCGTCGCGTCGATCGAGGAGCCCACCCTCGCGGCGCTGCTGCTCGGCAAGTCCGCCCAGGCGCGCGAGCGCTCGGTCGAGCTCGTGATCGACGTCGACCCGCTCCTCGGGGTCGTCGACGTCGAGCCGCGCGACCTCGTGACGGTGCTCGGCAACCTCGTCGACAACGCCCTCGACGCGGCGACGACGGGCGTCCGGTTCACCGCGGTCCGCGAGACCTCGGGGGCCCGGTTCGAGGTCGCCGACGACGGGCCGGGGGTCGGCGACGTCGAGCGGGCCTTCCACCGCGGATTCAGCACCAAGCGGCCCGGCGAGACCGGCCGCGGAGTCGGGCTCGCCCTCGTCCGACAGGCGGTGTCGCGCGCCGGCGGACGGATTCACGTGGCGACGGGCGACGGCGGGACGGTCTTCTCGGTGACGTTCCCCGACGCGCGGCACGACGACGGCCCGGACGCTCCGGACGAGAGCGGGGCGGGGCGATGACCCGCGCCTCCTCGGAGTCGACCGGCTCGGGGCCGCCGACGGCGGGGCGCGACGGCTCCGAGCCGCCGATCCGCGTGCTCGTGGTCGAGGACGAGCCCCTCACGGCGGAGGCCCACGTCGCCTACGTCGAGCGCGTCGACGGGTTCGCCGTGGCCGGCCTCGCCCGCGACGGTCGCGAGGCGCTGGCGCGACTGCGCGACGATCCCGGCATCGACCTGGTCCTGCTCGACATGAACCTGCCCGACACCCACGGGGTGTCGCTCTGCCGTGCGCTGCGCTCGGCGGGGTCGACGGTCGACGTGATCGCCGTGACGGCCGTCCGCGACGTCGCCGTGGTGCGCGCCGCCGTCTCGCTCGGCATCGTCCAGTACCTCATCAAGCCGTTCACCTTCGCGGCGTTCGCCGAGCGCCTGACCGGCTACCGGACCTTCCGCACGGCGCTGCGCGACGGCGACGGCCTCGTCACGCAGGGCGACGTCGACGCCGGGCTCGCGACCCTCCGGCCCGCGGCGCCCCCGGTGCTGGCGAAGGGGCTCACGCCCGAGACCCTCGACCGCGTCACCGCCGTCCTGCGCGCCTCCGACGACCGCTGGACCGCCGAGGGCGTGGCCGCGTCGGCGGGGGTCTCCCGGGTGACGGCACGGCGGTACCTCGAGCATCTCGTGGCGTCGGGGCTGGCCCGACGCGAGCAGCGCTACGGCACCCCGGGCCGACCCGAGAACACCTACCGCCTGCGGTGACGGCGCCGGGCGCGCGGTACGACGTCAGCGCACGGCGTCAGCGCACGGCGTCAGCGCACGCTGAAGGTGTGCTCGTCCCAGCCCTCGGCGCCGTTCGGCGCCGGAGGCAGCGGCGACTCGGACTGGGTCACGCCGTCGGCGCCGGTCGCCCTGACCTGCACCGTGTGGTCCCCGGACGCGGCGTCCCATCGGTGCACCCACTGCACCCAGGTGTCGGCGGACACCGAGTCGGCCAGCTCGGCCTCGACCCACTCGCCGCCGTCGATCCGCACCTCGACACGCGAGACGCCGGTGTGCGGGTGCCACGCCACGCCGGCGATCGGCACGGTGCCGGCGTCGACCGACGCGCCCGCCTTCGGGGTGTCGATGCGCGACTCGAGCTTGACCGGGCCGAGGGCGTCCCACCCGCGGGGCGTCCAGTAGCCCTCGGCGTCGGCGAACCGCGTGACCTCGAGGTCGACGACCCACTTCGTCGCCGACACGTAGCCGAACAGCCCCGGGACGACCATCCGCACCGGGAACCCGTGCTGCTGCGGAAGCGGCTCGCCGTTCATGCCGACGGCGAGGATCGCATCGGTGCCGTCGTCGAGCAGCACGTCGAGCGGGGTGCCGGCGGTGAACCCGTCGCTGCTGGTCGAGAGCACCATGTCGGCGTCTGCGGCGGGCCCCGCCCGACCGAGCAGTGTGCGGATCGGGTGGCCGAGCCAGAGCGCGGTGCCGATCAGGTCGCCGCCCACCTCGTTCGAGACGCAGCTCAGCGTCGCGTAGTGCTCCTCCAGCGGCAGGGCGAGCAGCTCGTCGAACGTGATCGTGACCTCGCGATCGATGAGTCCGTGGATCCGCAGGCTCCAGTCGGCGGGATCGATGGAGGGCACCTGCAGGGCGGTGTCGATCCGGTAGAAGTCGCCGGTCGGCGTGACGTAGGGGGTGATCCCGTCGACGTCGAGCGAGGCGCCGGCCGGTACGGGGTCGGCCGCGACGGCGGGCTTCGGCAGTCTCAGCGCGTCGCGCAGGGCGCGGACGTCGGCTTTGGTGGCGTTGACGATCCGCGCGCCGGTCCCGGCCAGGGCGGACACGACCCCGACGGCGACGGCCATCGTGAGGAACCCGCGACGCTCCATGCCCTCGCCCCGCAGCGGCGGAGACGGCTCGGTGGCGGCGGCCCAGCCCGGCGCGCTCGAGGTCGTCCACCGGCGCAGACGCGTCATGAGGGTGGTGAGCACGAGGAGCGAGACGAGGGTCCCGACGGCGGTCGGGGCGCCGTCGATCGAGCTGCCGTCGGCCCGGGTGAGCACCGCGACCAGCGCGATGACGCCGCCGAGCCCGAAGACGACCTTGCCCCCGGGCGGGCGGCGCCATTCGAGGACGCCGGCCCCGGCGGTGATGACGACGAGCAGCACGCCCATCAGCACGAAGAGCGCGACCTTGTCGCCGGTGCCGAAGAGCGACACCATCAGGTTCTTGACGGCGGCCGGCGCGAGGTCGATGGCGGCCGAGCCGACGCCGAACAGCGGACTGCCGCCCGGGCCCGTGGCGAGGGCGACGATCTCGGCCGAGGCCAGGAACGCCGCGACGGAGACGACGCCGGCCAGAGCGGCCCAGCCCGAGGAGGCGCGGGGCGTCATCCCCACGTCGGCGGGGCGAGGCGGGTTCTCGAGTCGGACGGACATGCCCTCAGATTAGGCCGCGCCCCCTGGGGGTCCGGCCGCCCCGACGGGCCCGATCAGTCGTCGTCGTCGCCGGCGAGGCTCTCCATCAGCTCGGCGACGAGAGCGACGGCGGACTCCGACCCGGGCGGGTCGCCGGCGGCGGCGTCCGCGTCCGACGCGTCGACGACGAGCAGCGGGATGCCGGGGCCGAGCAGCAGCTGGGCGATCTCGGCGCGGCCGTCGAGGCGGCAGGCGACGGGCACCCGGAAGGTCCGGTCGTCGTCGGCGAACTCCATCGACGCGGCCAGGAGCACCTCGGCCAGCTCGTCGGTCACGGTCAGGCGGGCTCCGGCGTAGTGCAGGGTCTTCATCCCCACACCTTAGGTGCCCGATCGGAGCACACTCGGGTCATGATCCCCGACGCCGCGCATCCTGTCGTCCCGATGCTCGCCAAGGCCGTGTCCGAGGTCCCCGCACCCGACTCGGTGCCCGGCGGGCTGTCGTACGAGCCGAAGTGGGACGGCTTCCGCGGCATCGTCTACGCCCGCCGTCGCGAGGCGGAAGCCGGCGGCGACACGGACGACCGGTCCGACGCCCGGCCGGCGCTCGACATCGAGATCGGCAGCCGCGGCTCGAAGACGCTGACCCGGTACTTCCCCGAGCTCGTGGCCTCGCTCGCCGAGCTGCTGCCGGGGCCCTGCGTCCTCGACGGCGAGATCGTCGTCCGGACGGGCGAGCCTCATCACGGACGACTCGACTGGGAGGCGCTCGGACAGCGCATCCACCCGGCCGCCTCCCGCGTCGCGGCCCTCTCGGTCGAGACCCCCGCGCTCTTCGTCGCCTTCGACCTCCTCGCCCTCGGCGACCGCGACCTGCTCGACGCGCCCTTCGCCGAGCGCCGCGCCCTGCTGGTCGAGGCCGTCGGCCATGCGGGGGCTCCGCTGCACGTCAGCCGCGCGACCGACGACGTGGTCCTCGCCCGGCGCTGGCTCGCGGAGTTCGAGGGCGCCGGACTCGACGGGGTCGTCGCCAAGCCCCTCGACGCCCCCTACTCGCCGGGCAAGCGCACCATGCTCAAGATCAAGCATCACCGCACCGCCGACGTGGTGGTGCTCGGTTACCGGGTGCACAAGAGCGGCACGGGCGTCGGCTCGCTCCTGCTCGGCCTCCACGACGCCGACGGCGCGCTGCGGAACGTCGGAGGCGTCTCCGCCTTCTCCGACGCCCGACGACTCGAGCTCGTCGACGAGCTCGCCCCGCTCGTGGCCCGCGACGACGACGGCGAGGTCGTGCACGCCGAGACCGACCGCAGCCGCTTCTCGTCGGGCGCGGACGTCTCGTACGTCCCGCTCCGACCCGAACGGGTCCTGGAGGTGCGCTACGACCAGATGGAGGGCTCCCGGTTCCGGCACACGGTGCAGTTCGACCGCTGGCGACCCGACCGCGACCCGCGATCGTGCGGGTTCGACCAGCTCGAGGTGCCCACGGCCTACGACCTGGACGAGGTGCTCGGCTAGACGACCCGCGCCTCCTCGGGGCGGCGCCCGCCTCAGTCGGCCGCGGCCGCCCGTGCGCGGCTCGGCTGCACGCGAGGCGGCTCGCCCGGCATCTTCGGGAAGTCGGGCGGGAACGGCAGCTCGCCGAGCCCGTCCGCCAGGTCGCGGTCCCACCAGGCGAGGAGGGCGTCGATGCGGCCCGGCCGCTCGTGCATCCCGGCCCAGGGGTCGCCCTTCCGCTGCAGCCGGTCGGGCACGGTCAGCACGGTGTGCTCGGCGGGATCCACGGTCGGCAGCTCGTCCCAGGTGACGGGCAGGGACACGGAGGCACGGGGCAGCGCCCGGGGAGACCAGGCCCCGGCCATGGTCCGGTCGCGGTTCGCCTGGTTGTAGTCGACGAAGACGCGCTCGCCGCGCTCCTCCTTCCACCAGGCGGTCGTCACGCGGTCGGGCGTCCGGCGTTCGAGCTCGCGGGCCGCCGCGATCACGGCGTGCCGGACCTCGAGGAACTCGTGCTCCGGCTCGATCGGCGCGAAGACGTGCAGGCCCCGGTTGCCGCTCGTCTTGACGAACGCCGTCAGCCCGGCCTCGTCGAGCACGGTCCGCAGGTCGAGGGCGGCCGCGACGGCGTCGGCGAAGGACGTGCCCGGTTGCGGGTCGAGGTCGATGCGGAGCTGGTCCGGGAGGTCGGGACGCTCGGCCCGCGAGGCCCACGGATGGAAGACGAGGGTGTTCATCTGGGCCGCCCACACGGCGGCGGCCGGCTCGTCGAGCACGAGCTGCGGATGCACGCGCCTGCTCGGGTAGGTGACGTCCACGGCCCGGACGTGGTCGGGCGTCCCGCGCGGCGGGTTCTTCGAGAAGAACTGCTCGCCGTCGACGTCTCCCCCGAAGCGCTGCAGCGAGATCGGCCGGCCGCCGTTCGCCTCGATGAACGGCGCGCCGACCTCGATCAGATAGCGGGCGAGATCGAGCTTCGTGACGCCGAGGTCGGGCCAGAGCACCCGCGAGGGGCTGCTGATCCGCACGTCGCGGTCGCCCACGCGGAGGGTCGTCGATTCGGAGGCCATGCGCGGGACGGTAGTCCGGTGCGGCGGCGGCGGCCCGGGCGAGAGCGCTAGCCTGTGCGCATGAGCAGCCCTCGAGAAGCCAGGGGGCCCCGGATCGAGCGGGGCGATCCCGACCTGACCCGCGCCTCCCTGGATCTGGCCCTCCCGCCCGCGATGCTGGCGGGCCTCGTGCGCCGAGCCGTGCAGACCAGCCCGTCGTTCACGGTCACGACCATCGACGACGCCGGCGCCGTGCTGTCACGGCGCTCGGCGTTGGCGACGGGCGACCTGGCGTTCCGCCTGACCTTCACCCCGGTCGACGGGGGCACGCGGATCGACGGCGAGCTGCGCCCGCCCTCGGGGACGATCGGCGCCTCCGTCAAGCGCCGCGACGACGACGCGACCGCCCTCTTCGAGGCGATCGCATCGGCCGCCGGGCCCTTCTGACCCCGCGCCGTCGTGGACGGACGGCGAGCGTCCGGGCCGACGGGCGCCGCGGCTAGGCCGCGCCGTCGTCCTCCGCGTCGTAGCGGTCGACGCTGATCGTCGGGATCGACGCGGTGATGACCGAGCCGTCGGCGCGGACGAGACCGCGCAGGTCGCTCGTGGTGGGCACCTTCGTCGTGATGCGCGGACCCTGGTCGTCGAGGGCGACCCGGACGGGAGCCTCCGGCGTGACGCGCACGGGCTGGTCGCGCACCGAGAGGTCGACGGGGCCGCCGCTCTCGACGGTGAAGACGATCTCGTGCTGGGCCAGGTCGACCCGCACGCGGCTGCCGCGGATCTGCACGCGGAAGGCCAGGTCGGTCCAGTCGCCCGGCAGACGCGGGTCGAAGCTGAAGGTGCCGAGCCAGTCGCGCATGCCGCCGTAGCCGTTGACCAGAGCGCTCCAGATGCCTCCGGTGGACGCCACGTGCACGCCGTCCGCGGTGTTGTTGTGCAGGTCGGCGAGATCGACGAACAGCGACGACAGGAAGTACTGCTGCGACAGCTGGTGGTGCCCGACCTCGGCGGCGACGATCGACTGCACGACGCCCGAGAGGGTCGAGTCGCCGGTCGTCAGCGCGTCGTAGTATTCGAAGTCGCGGAGCTTCTGCTCGGCCGTGAACTCGTCGCCCTGCAGGTAGAGCGCCAGCACGACGTCGGCCTGCTTGAGCACCTGGAAGCGGTAGATGACCAGCGGGTGGTAGTGCAGCAGCAGCGGGCGCTTGTTGGCGGGCGTGGCCTCGAGGTCCCACAGCTCCTTGTCGAGGAACTGGGCGTCCTGAGGGTGGATGCCGCGGTGCTCGTCGTAGGGGATGTGCATCGCCTCGGCCGCGAGGCTCCAGTCGGCGGCCTCGTTCTCGCCGAGGCCGAGACGGGCGACCAGACGGTCGTACGCGGCCGGCGAGTCGCTCTTCAGCCAGGTGACCGCGCGGACCGCCGCCCGCAGGTTCGCCCGCGCCATGACGTTCGTGTAGAGGTTGTCGTCGACCACGGTGGTGTACTCGTCGGGACCGGTGACGCCGTCGATGTGGAACCGGCGGTCGCCGTTGGACCGCCAGAACCCGAGGTCGGCCCAGAGCCGCGCGGTCTCGACGAGGATGTCGGCGGCGCCCCGTTCGAGGAAGTCCTGGTCGCCGGTGGCCTGCACGTACTGGCTCAGGGCGTGCGAGATGTCGGCGTCGATGTGGTACTGGGCGGTGCCGGCCGCGTAGTAGGCCGACGACTCGAGACCGTTGATCGTCCGCCACGGGAACAGCGCGCCGCGCTGGTTCAGCTCGACGGCCCGGTCGCGCGCGGCGTCGAGCATGCCGAGCCGGAAGCGCAGGGCGTTCCGGGCGACGTTGGGCGCCGTGTACGACAGGAACGGCAGGACGTAGATCTCGGTGTCCCAGAAGTAGTGCCCGCCGTAGCCCGACCCCGTCACGCCCTTCGCGGCGATGCCCTGTCCGTCGGTGCGGGCGGTGGCCTGAGCGAGCTGGAAGAGGTTCCAGCGGACGGCCTGCTGGATCTCGGGCTGGCCGGCGATCTCGACGTCGCTCCTGGTCCAGAAGTCGTCGAGCCAGGCGCGCTGCGCCTCGAAGACCTCGGCGACGGGTCGCTCCTTCACCCGGTCGAGGGTGCGGTCGCAGCGGTCGGCGAGCTCGCGCGGCGGCACGCCCCGCGACGTGTGATAGGCGATCGCCTTGGTCAGTCTGACCTTCTTCCCGGCCTTCGCCGAGATCCGGTAGACGTGCTTGGCGATGTCGGCGTCGATCTGCGAGGACTCGTCCCACTCGTTCTCGGTCTCGAGGTCGTGCTCGGCCCCGACGGCGATGGTCATGCCCGAGTTCGTGGTGCGGTAGCCGAGGATCGCGCGCGTGCCTCCGTTGCGCTTCAGCACCGGCTGCAGCACGCGATCGTCGAACGACTCGGCGCGGCGCGGGTCGAAGGCGTCGGCGGCGGCCCGCATCCCGGCGTGGTACTCGTCGCCGAGGTCCTGACGATTGAGGATCTGACTCGAGATGAGCAGCGACGCGTCGGCGTCGAGCACCGTGACCTCGTACTCGATGACCGCCAGGTGGCGCTCCTCGAACGAGACGAGCCGGCGGCTGCTGACCAGCACGCGCTTGCCCGACGGCGTCCGCCACTCGATGTCGCGCACCAGCACGCCGTCGCGGAAGTCGAGGCGGCGGCAGTGCCGCAGGATGTCGGCCTCGAAGAGCACGAAGGGCTCGTCGTCGACGTAGAGGCGGATCACCTTCGCGTCGGGCACGTTGACGATGGTCTGACCCACGCGGGCGAAGCCGAAGGCCTCTTCGGCGTGGCGGATCTGCCAGGTCTCGTGGAATCCGTTGATGTAGGTGCCGAACGAGTGACCGCCTCGACCCTCGTCGGGATTGCCCCGGAGGCCCAGGTAGCCGTTGCCGACGGCGAAGATCGTCTCGGTGCGACCCTCGTCGCCCTGGTTGTACTCGTCCTCGACGAGGGCCCACTCGTCGACGGGGAACCGGCTGCGGTCGAGCGGGTCGGACGTGATCTGGTTCACGAGCGTTCCTCCGTGGGGCGGGTGCTGCTGTCGGTCGATGGGGCGCGGGATCCGGGCGTCGTGTGACGGGGATTCGGAGCGGACCCGGGAGGCGGCGGGTCGGCCGGCCCGTCGGCCGACGTCCGCGAGGAGCCCAGGGAGTCGACGACCTCCCCGAGGTCGTCGACGACGACGTCCGCGCCGAAGTCGAGCAGGGCCTGGGCGCCGGTGCCGCGGTCGACGCCGAGCACGAGGCCGAACGCGCCGCGCCTGCCGGCCTCGACGCCGGACTGCGCGTCCTCCACCACGACGCAGTCGGCCGCGGTCAGCCCCAGACGACGGGCTCCCTCGAGATAGGTGTCGGGGGCCGGCTTGCCCGCGATGCCCTCGGTCGCCGCGACCACGCCGTCGACGATCACGTCGAACCGGTCGCGGAGACCCGCGGCCTCGAGCACGGGCACGGCGTTGCGCGAGCTCGAGACGACCGCGACCCGCACGCCGAGCTCGATCGCCCGGTCGAGGAACGCGACCGACCCCGGGTAGGGCGTGACGCCGTTCTCGGCGAGCTCGGCGGCGAAGGCCGCGTTCTTGCGGTTGCCGAGGCCGCGGACGGTCGGCGCGTCGGGGCCGTCGTCGTCGGACCCCTCGGGCAGGGTCACGCCGCGGGCGGCGAGCATCGCGCGGACGCCGTCGTAACGGGGACGGCCGTCGACGTGCTCGAAGTAGTCGGCCTCGGTGTAGGGCGCGAGGCCGCGCGGGGCGAAGTACTCGGTGAACAGACGCGACCAGGCCCGCATGTGCACCTCGGCGGTCGGCGTGAGGACCCCGTCGAGGTCGAAGAGCAGAGCGTCGAGCCGCGCGAGTCGGTCGGCGTCGCGAGGGGAGGTGTCGGGCACGGGCCGCTCTCTTTCGGGCGCGAGGGTGGGTCGGGGGAGGCCTTCGGAGCGGCGGCGATCCGATGAGGCGGGACGGCACCTGCTGGCGGGGCCGCCCATCAGTGTGGCAGGTCGGAGGCGACCGACGGGAGTCCGACTCGCGGACCGGCGCCGCGCCTCAGACGATCGCGCCCGACCCGCCGCCCGACGGTCCGACGATCCAGGTGTCCTTCGCGCCGCCGCCCTGAGACGAGTTGACGATCATGCTGCCCTCGGGCGCGACGCGGGTCAGGGCCAGGTCGGCGAGCGCCGCCTCGCCGGGCTCGACCCCGGTGAGGTACACGAAGCAGCGCAGGTCGACGTGCCGGGGCTGCAGACCGCTCGAGGTCAGCGTCGGGTGCGATGAGAGCAGCACGACCTCCTGCGCGACCCAGTGCGCCGGATCGGCGGCGATCTCGGCCCGCCGCTCGGCGACCCGGGCGGCCGACGCCGACGGCCCGATCAGCACGCCGTGCCCGCCCTGGCCGTCGACCGGCTTGGTGACGAGCTCGCCGACGCGGTCGAGCACCGCCAGCCGCTCGGCCGGGTCGCCCGTGCGGTAGGTGGGCACCGACTCGAGGAGGGGCTTCTCGCCGAGGTAGTACCAGATGAGGTCGGGGACGGCGCAGTACATCGCCTTGTCGTCGGCGAGGCCGTTGCCCGGGCCGTTGGCCAGCACGACTCCCCCGCCCTCCGCGACGTCCATCAGGTGGACGCCGAGCAGCGGGTCGTCGGGCGACGCGAGGTCGATGAGCTCGTCGTCGAGCCGCAGGTACAGCGCGTCGACGACGGCGCCGGTCGACGCCTCCACGACGCGTCCGTCGCGCACGGCGAGGTCGGCCGGCTGCACGAGCAGCAGCCCCGCCCCCTCGGCGAGCGCCCGGTGCTCGTACCAGGCCGAGCTCGTCGGACCCGAGCTGAGCAGCGCGGCGACGGGTTCGCGCTCCTCGTGCGGCCCGGGAGGCGCGGTGCGGGCCAGCAGCGTCCGTCTCAGCAGGGCGAACACGGTCGTCGGATCGAGCAGGCCGGAGGGTCGGGGGGCGTCGGGGACGACGGCGTCGAGGAGGTCGCGGACCGCGAGGGAGAACGCCGCGCCGCTGGGCGAGCGGACGTTGTCCTCGAGCACGCGCCAGCCGCCGAACTCGGTGCGGATCAGGTCGAACCCCTGCACGGGTGCCCGGACGGCCCCCGCCGGCAGGCGCGTCGCCTCGTCGCGCCAGCCGGCCGCCCCGACCACCTGGTGCGCGGAGAGGATGCCGTCGGCGACGGCACGGCGCTCGCCGTAGGCGTCGCGGAGGAACGCCTCGATCGCGCGGGCCCGTTGCGTCAGGCCGGCCTCGAGCTGCGACCACTCGTGCCGGCTGACGACGCGGGGCACGAGATCGCAGTGGAACGGATCCTCGTGACCGTCGACGACGAAGCCGACGCGCGCCTCCTCGGCCCATCGGTCGCGTTCGGCGGTGCGGCGGCCGATCTCGGCTGCGCCGAGTCCCTGGAAGAAGGCGGCGATGTCGGTGTAGGCGGTGCGCGGGTGGAGGCCGGGGCCGATGGCCTCGTCGCCGGCGCGGAGGCGGTAGCCGGTGAGGGTCGGCAGGGCGGCGCCGACGCCGGCGGCCGGCCCGCGGGTCTCGTCGATCACCTGGGCGACGACGTCGTCGAGCTCGCCGCGCTCGGCGAAGGCGGCGCGCTGCCGGTCGGCGCTGTTGCCCCGGGCGAGGGTCCCCTGGACGAGCTCGCGGACGTCGTCCCAGTCGCCGAGCTCCTCGAGCTGGGGACGGAGGCGGTCGACGAGACCGAGCACGGCCTCGCGGGCCGGGAGCCGGGTGGGGTGCGCCTCGAGGTCGAGCAGCTCGCCGGAGAGGCCGCTGCGGGCCGCCTGCCACATGGCGGCGCGGTGCAGGGGCTGGGCGCGGAGCTCGTGCGGGCGGTCGTCGAGCACGTCGAGCTCGGCGCGGCGGACGGCGGCCCGGAACAGCCCGGCGATCAGCACGGCGTCGTCGACGAGAGGGCAGGCGTCGCAGGTGCGCAGCTCGAGGGTGGGCGCGTGCGACGAGGGACGCACGTCGAAGTAGGCCATCTTCGCGTCGGCGATCACCCCCGAGCCGATGAGGTCGTCGAGGAGGCGCTCGTACTCGGCGGCGTCCTGCATCGGTCCGGTGGCCCCGGCGCTGGGCCAGCGCTGCCAGATGATCGAGCGGATGCTGGCGTATCCGGTGTCCTGGCCGTTCCAGAACGGCGAGCTCGCCGACAGCGCGAGCAGGGCGGGCAGCACGGGGGCGACGCGGCCCGCTATCCGCACGGCCATGTCGCGGTCGGCCACGCCGACGTGCACCTGCAGGCCGCAGATCAGCTGCTCGTCGACCAGCAGGCGGTACTGCTCGTGCATGCGGCCGTAGCGGCCGGTGGTGGTGAGCTCGAAGTCGGAGAACTCCGATCGGGGCGCCGTGCCGACCGCGCCGATCGCGAGGCCCTCGGCCGCGGTGACCTCGGCGAGCTCGCGCCGGAGCTCGAGGATCTCGCGGCGCAGGTCGGTCAGCGTCCAGACCACGGGGACGTTCGTCTCGACCGTGGTGCGCTGCAGCTCGGCGCCGAACCTGTCGGCCGGCAGCCTGCTGAGCAGGTGCGGGGCCCTGGCGGACAATCGCCCGGTCTCGACATCGATGAGGTGCAGCTCCTCTTCGGCCCCCAGCGTCAACTCCGCAGTCATGGCCCGACCCTACGGCGAGGCCCGGGTGTCGTCCTCGGTTTCATGAGGAGTTCACACGATCGGAATACGAGGAGGCGCGGGCCGGGCCCGCGGGAGGGCGTCAGACCTCGGCGGTCTGCCTCACACCGGCCGCGGGGAGGAGCACCCCGTCGATGAGCGAGACGAGGAACTCGCGATCGACGGGCTTGCGCAGCACGAGGACGCGGTACGAGACCATCGACGGCGTCACGAGGGCGAGCGTCTCGATGTCGGTGTCGGCGCCGATCTCGCCGCGATCGCGGGCGCGGCGCATGAGCAGCCGGTTCGCCTCGGCACGGGGCTGCACGATGGCGGCGTCGACGGCGTCGGCGAGCTCGGGCGTGGTCGACAGCATCGTGACGACGCCGGCCATGACGCGCATCTTCTTCTCGGCCTCGTCGATGCTGTGCGGCTTGATCATCGCGACGAGGTCGCCGCGCAGGGTGCCGGTGTCGGGCAGGCTGCCGAGGTCGACGTCGCCCTGCTTGAGGCAGGCGACGGCGTCGACCACCAGTTCGCCCTTCGACGCCCACCGACGGTAGAGCGTGGCCTTGCCGGCCTTGGCCCGGGCGGCGACCATCTCGATGGTCATGCCCTCGAAGCCGGTCTCGGCCAGCACGTCGATGGTGCAGCGGAGGATCTCGGGGTCTCGACTGTGGTCGCGCTTGCGACCGGGGCGCGCCGGCGCGGAGGGGTCGGTCTCGGTGGCGGAGTCGCTCTCGGCGGGCGTCGTCGCCTCGCCTCCCCTGTCGGTCATGCCGCCGAGCATACCTCTCCGCTTTGCGAAACTCGCCATATCCGAAACTGCTCGGACTCGTATATGCTCGCCCCCATGTCTCGGACTCACCCCTCTTCTGACGACGCCACCCGCGCCTCCTCGTCCCCCGCCGGCTCCGCCCATGCCGTGCACGCCACGACCGGCGGCCGCGCCGGCGCCACCCCGCCGCCCGCCCCCTCGTCGCGCCGCTGGTGGACCCTCACCACGGTCGCCCTCGCCCAGCTGATGGTCGTGCTCGACTCGACCGTCGTCAACATCGCCCTGCCCGCGGCCCAGAGCGACCTCGGATTCTCGGACGGCGACCGCCAGTGGATCATCACCGCCTACTCGCTCGCCTTCGGCAGCCTGCTGCTGCTCGGCGGCCGCGTCGGCGACCTGATCGGCCGCAAGCGCACGTTCATCATCGGCCTGATCGGCTTCGCCCTCGCCTCGGCCCTCGGCGGCGCCGCGGGCAGCTTCGGTCTGCTCGTCTTCGCCCGCGCCCTGCAGGGGGCGTTCGGCGCACTGCTCGCCCCGACCGCCCTGGCCGTGCTGACCACGACCTTCACGATCCCGAAGGAGCGCGCGCGGGCGTTCGGCGTCTTCGGCGCCATCGCCGGAGCGGGCGGCGCCATCGGCCTGCTGCTCGGCGGGTTCCTGACCCAGTACGCCTCGTGGCGCTGGAACCTCTACATCAACGTCGTCATCGCCGTGGTCGCGATCATCGGCGCGGCTCTCTTCGTCTCGCACGTCACCCGCACGGGCCCGCGCCCCAAGCTCGACGTGCCCGGCACCGTGCTCGTCTCGGCGGCGCTGTTCTCGCTCGTCTACGGCTTCTCGAACGCCGAGAACGAGGGCTGGGGCTCTCCGCTGACCTGGGGCTTCCTGGTGATCGCCGTCGTGCTGCTCGCCGCCTTCGTCGCCTGGCAGCGTCGCGCCGAGCACCCGCTGCTGCCGATGTCGATCGTGCTGGACCGCAACCGGGGCGCCGCCTACAGCTCGGTGACGATCGCCGGCGCCGGCATGTTCGGCATCTTCCTGTTCGTCACGTACTACCTGCAGACCTCCCTCGGCTACACGCCGACGAAGACCGGCCTGGCCTTCCTGCCGATGATCGGCATGCTCGTGCTGGCCGCGCAGCTGTCGACGAACATCTTCGTACCGCGCTTCGGGCCGAAGATCATGGTGCCGTTCGGCATGACCCTCGGCGTGATCGGCATGCTGCTGCTCACCCGCCTCGACCTCGACAGCACCTACGCCGCCACCGTGCTGCCGGCGCTGATGGTGCTCGGCTTCGGCATGGGCTCGATCATGCCCGCGTCGATCCAGACCGCCACGCTCGGCGTCGACCGCGGGCACGCGGGCGTCGCCTCGGCGATGGTCAACACCAGCCAGCAGGTCGGCGGCTCCATCGGCACCGCGCTGCTGAACACCCTCGCCGCGACCGCCACGGCGGACTACCTCGCCGACCACCTGCCGACCACGGGCGCCGTCGCGGCCGAGGCCGCCGTCACGGGCTACGCCGCGGCCTACTGGTGGGGCGCCGGCTTCTTCGCGGTCGGAGCCGTCGTCGCCGCGCTGCTCTTCCGTCGCCGCGTGCCGCAGACGGACGACGCGTCGCACGGGTCGACCGGATCCCTCGCCGAGGCCCCCGCGACCGCCCGCTGACCCGCGCGCATCGAGGTGCCCCGTCGAGGGTCCGGGGCGGTCCCGACCGCCCTCGACGGGGCACCTCGATGCGCGCCGTCGACTGTCGGCGGCGGCTGACATCATGGACGGCATGCACGACGACGACCGGCTCGACGACGGGCTCGACGACGGGCCGCACCTGTTCTCGACGGTCGCGCCTCTCGTCGACGCGGTCGACGTCATCCGGCTGGTCGGGCCCCGCTCCTTCAACCGCGCGAAGGAGTACGCCCGGCAGGGCCAGGTCCTCGAGGTCACCTGGGATCCCGACGCCGAGCGCATCGCCGGCACGGTCCAGGGCGCCGATGCGCAGCCCTACCGCAGCGTCGTCGACGTGCGCGCCACCCGGGGCGAATACAGCCGTCCGGTCCGCAGCACCTGCAGCTGCCCGATCGGCGGCGAGTGCAAGCACGTCGCGGCCCTGCTGCTCCAGAGCAACACCCTGGCGCTCGCGCAGCGTCGCGACGCCTCCCCCGCGTCCGGAGGCACGGCGGCGGTCGATCCCGCCGGCCTCGCGGGCACGGGGCGGGCCGACGCCACGGCGACCCCGGGCGACGGCGACTGGCGTTCGGTCGTGGGGGCGATCGGGCGGACGACCCGCGCCTCCTCGGCTCGGACGACGTCGATGGGTCTGCTCTTCGAGCTGCGCGACCGCGCGCACTCGCCCCGGGGCCGATCGCTCGGTCGCCCGGCACCGGGCCCGCGAGCCGGCGCCGCCCCCCGGCTGGGCGTGCGCCCCGTCACCCTCAGCGGCACCGGCAACTGGGTCCGTGGGACGCTCACCTGGTCGTCGCTCCCCTATCAGCTCAACCGGCTCGCCATCGCACCGGAGCAGCACGCCTGGTTCGGCCAGTTCGCCGCCCTGCACCGCTCGGCCGTGTCCACCTACACGGCCGGCGAGGCCGAATGGCTGCATCTCGACGAGTTCTCGAGTCCGCTGCTCTGGGCGCTGCTGGCCGAGGCCGACCGGCTCGGCATCTCGCTCGTCACCGGCAAGCGGGCCACCGACGTCATCGTGGCCGCCGAGGCCCGGGTCACCGTCGACGCCGTCTCCTCCGACGACGGCTCGCTGCGACTGACCGCCGGAGTCGCCGTCGACGGCGTCGTCCGACGGCCGGAGGTCTCCGGGGTCGTCGGCGACCACGGGGTCTGGACGGCCGATCGCACCCCCGCCCTCGAGATCACCCTGGCCCCGACGGCGAGACCCCTCGACGACGACCAGCGCCGCCTGCTGACCGTCACCCCCGAGCTCGTCGTGCCGGCCGGAGACGCCGACGAGTTCCTCCGCGACTTCTACCCGTCGCTGCGCCGCAGCGTGGACGTCGTCAGCTCGGACTCGTCGGTCGTCTTCCCCGAGATCGTGCCGCCGACGCTCGGCCTCACCGCCACCTTCGAGAAGGGGCACACCCTCCGGCTCGCCTGGGGCTGGACCATCGACGGCCGACGGCTGCCGCTCGACGCGCACGGGCCCGTGCCGGCCCTCGGCGAGCTCGACGCTCCCCCGCGCGACGCGGTGCTCACCGGCATCGCGGCCGCCGAGTTCGCGGCCGACACCCTGCCGGCACTCGAGGCCCGACCCGACGTGAGCGTCGACCTCGTCGGCACCCGCCCCGACTACCGCGAGCTGACCGACGCGCCCCGCCTCACCGTCACCACCCTCGAGACCGACAAGCGCGACTGGTTCGACCTGGGCGTGCTCGTCACGGTCGAGGGCCACACCATCCCGCTGGCGCCCCTGCTCACCGCCATCGCCAGGCGTCAGCGCAAGCTGCTGCTCGTCGACGGGTCGTACCTCTCGCTCGGGGCGCCGGTGTTCGACGGGCTCAAGCGGCTGCTCGACGAGGCCGCGTCGCTCGACGAGTGGGAGGCCGGCCCGCGGATCAACCGGTACCAGGCGAGCCTCTGGGCCGAGATCGACGACCTCGCCGACGAGACCGTGCAGGCCGATCGCTGGCGCGAGAGCGTCGGGGGCCTGCTGGCCCTCGGCGCCGCCGTCGCCGGCGACGAGCCCGAGGCGCCCCTCGCCGTCGCGGCCCCGCCCGTGCCCTCCTCGGTCGCCGCGACCCTGAGGCCCTACCAGCGCGAGGGCTTCGAGTGGCTGGCGTTCCTCTACGAGCACCGGATCGGCGGCGTGCTCGCCGACGACATGGGCCTCGGCAAGACCCTGCAGACCCTCGCCCTGATCGCCCACGTGCGCGAGACCGAGGCGCCGGCCGACCGTCGCCCGTTCCTCGTCGTGGCGCCGACGTCGGTCGTCGCGAACTGGGTGTCCGAGGCGGCGCGCTTCACCCCCGGACTCGTCGTGCGGGGCGTCACGGCGACCGAGGCGAAGAGCGGGCACGGGCTGGCCGCAGCCCTGGCCGGCGACGACGCACCCGACGTCGTCGTGACCTCGTACGCGCTCTTCCGGCTCGACGCGGCGACCTACCGCGGGAACCAGTGGGCCGCCCTGGTGCTCGATGAGGCGCAGTTCGTCAAGAACCGCGCGTCGCAGGCGCACCGCTGCGCCGTCGAGCTGGGCGCCCCCGTCACCATCGCGATCACCGGCACCCCGCTCGAGAACAGCCTGATGGACCTCTGGGCGCTGTTCCGCATCGTCGCGCCCGGCCTGCTGTCGAGCGCGAGCGCGTTCACCGAGAACTACGTCAAGCCGATCGAGGCCGGCGGCAGACCCGAGCACCTCGACCGCCTCCGCCGCCGCATCAGGCCGCTCCTCCTCCGCCGCACCAAGGAGATCGTCGCGACCGATCTCCCGGAGAAGCAGGAGCAGCTGCTCCGCGTCGACCTCGCCCCGGCGCACCGCGAGCTCTACGACACGTTCCTTCAGCGCGAGCGCCTCAAGCTGCTCGACCTCATCGACGACCTCGACCGCAACCGGTTCATCGTGTTCCGCTCGCTCACGCTGCTGCGCATGCTCTCCCTCGACGCCGCCCTCCTCGACGACGCCTACGCCGACATCCCGTCCGCGAAGCTCGATCAGCTGATCGACGAGCTCGACGACGTGATGGCGGGCGGGCACCGGGCGCTCGTGTTCAGTCAGTTCACGTCGTTCCTCGGACGGGTCGCCGCTCGGCTCGACGAGCGGGGCATCGCCCACGAGTACCTCGACGGGTCGACGCGGCGACGCGCCGAGGTGATCCGGCGCTTCACGACCGGCGACGCCCCCGCGTTCCTGATCAGTCTCAAGGCCGGCGGGTTCGGGCTGACCCTGACCGAGGCCGACTACGTCTTCATGCTCGATCCCTGGTGGAACCCCGCGACCGAGGCGCAGGCCGTCGACCGCACCCACCGGATCGGCCAGACGAAGAACGTCATGGTCTACCGGATGATCGCCAACGGCACCATCGAGGAGAAGGTGCTGGCGCTGCAGCAGAAGAAGGCGCAGCTCTTCGACGCGGTGATGGACGACGACGCCGTCTTCAGCTCGGCGCTCACCGCCGACGACATCCGCGGTCTCCTCGACGCCTGACGCGACGTCGCGGACGGGCCGAGGAGGCGCGGGTCGACGACCCGCGCCTCCT
>NZ_BJUV01000026.1 GCF_007988805.1 Frigoribacterium faeni
CCGCCTCCTCATGGCGTCGCTGAGTCGAACGTCCGCTGAGCCATCGTCCATCGGGCCGAACAGGAGGGTCAGGCCGTACGGGCCATCGCTTTGTAGAGGTCCTTGTCCAGCGGTGGCTGCGGCATGGGGGGCAAGGGGGCTCCCGGGGTTGCCACGGCCCTGAGGAAGTGACCAACGAGTCGTTTCCACGAGCTTGGTGCCGCCTCGGCAGTAGCCGTCACAAGGCCCGCGTTTGCCATCAACAGGATCACGAAGTCCTCGGAGGCGAAATCGGCTCGTAGGTGCCCAGTTGCTTTGGCACCGGCGATAAGGGTCAGGAAGCCTCGATAGCTCGAGTCTCTGAGGTCCTCGAGTTCACGTGCATCAGGGAAAGTGATGGTGAGGACATTGGCGAATCCGCGATCCGCGGCCTGCATGGAACAGATGGTCTCGATGAACCCTGTGAAGCCAGCCCAGGCATTTGGATTCGCTAGCGCCTCGTCCGTCGCGCGCACATAACTGGCCATGTGCTCGGCGAAGACGGCAGCAATCAAGTCATTTTTGGTGGCGAATCGTCGGCTGAGCGTTGCCTTCCCGACGCCGGCCTCCCTGGCGACCGATGACATCGAGATGTCCAGCCCCTCAGAGGCATAAAGGCGTCGTGCGGCACTCAGGATGCGATCGCGGTTGCGCTCAGCGTCGGCGCGGAGCGATCGATCGGATTCGCCACCTTCGAGCTCTGTCGGCATTTGCACAGCCTATCAAGTGGAACGCCTGACCCACATGCTGCTAGCTTCGTCTATGTGGTTCGCACGTTCCAGTTACGGAATTGCCCGGCGGCCGACGAAACGCTCACTGTCGCGATCGGGCCGAAGAAGAGATCACGTCGATGACCGAGAAGGAGAGCAGACCATATGTCGGTTCAACCCAAGACCGAGCCGGTAACTGAAGCGCCCGTGACCCCCGGGGATCGCGTGCTCCTCGGCTACCCGATGACGGCAATCCCCGAGCCGACATGGGCCGTTGTGGACTTCGTCCAATGGGTCCTCGCGGAAGAGATCCTGCGCGGTAACACCCAAACGCGCCCGTGGAAGGTCGGCTACCGAATCACGCTGATTGACCCGTCGGGGCACGCGCTCGAGCAGCTGGGCGTCGCGTTCCTCGATGACGACGGACACGACATGGACGGCTTCGTGCTCGACATCGATCGAACCACCACGAACTAGCTACACCTCACCCCACCCCACAACAGAAAGAGCACTGCAATGTCGACCGACTCCGCACAGACCCGTTTCCTCCAGCACACCCCCCACGGCTTCTCCAACGTCGTCGAGGTGACCGGCGGACGCCTCGTCTTCATCACCGGCCAGATGGCCCTCGACGCGACAGGAACCCTCGTCGGAGAGGGCGACTACAAGGCCCAGCTCGAGCAGGTCTTCGAGAACATCAAGACGCAGCTCGACGTCGTCGGCGCCGACTTCAGCCAGGTCATCAAGATCACGACCCTCGCCGAGGTCGGGTTCGCCGAGCACGCACTCGAGTTCGGCGAGGTCCGCGACCGCTACATCAACCTGGAGAACCCGCCCGCCAGCGCGATCTTCCTCGCCCCGAAGCTGATCCACCCCGGCGCTCTCGTCGACATCTCCGCCATCGCGCATCTCCCCCTCGCCTAACGAGGCAACACCAACACGGCAGAGGCAGGCTGGTCGCGCGCACGCGGCCGGCCTGCCCCTCTGCACTTCGCATCGCCCCAACCACGACACAGACAAAGAGACACCTTGAAGGCCCTCGCGCTCCCCGCAATCGACCACTACGTCGAGCTCATCGACCTCCCTCTGCCTGCCGTTGAGGAGGGGCAGATCAGGGTGAAGGTCCATGCAGCATCCGTCAACGGATTCGACCTCGCCGTATCGGCGGGTTACCTCCGCGGCAGGATGGAGCACCACTTCCCCGTGGTCATCGGGAAAGACTTCGCCGGCATCGTGGCTGCCGTCGGTGACAACGTGACCGGGTTCCGGGTGGGTGATCGAGTGTTCGGCGTCGTGAGCGAGAGCGTCCTCGGAACCGGGTCGTTCGGCGAGTACGTCACTGTCGCTGCAGACTTCGGGGTCACGCTCCTGCCCGACGAGATCAGCTTCGACGATGGGGCAGCCCTCGGCCTCGCAGGCACGACTGCCCGTGACGCTCTCAACGCCGTCACGATGGACGAGTCAACAACCGTCCTCATCTCCGGCGCCACCGGAGGAGTGGGACAACAGCTCCTCCAGCTCGCCGCCGCAACGGGAGCCCATGTGATCGCCACCGCACCGACTCCGACGGACGTTGATCTCCTCACGACCCTCGGTGCGTCACAGACTGTCGACTCCTCTCGGAACATCACCGAGCAAATGGGCAAGCTCCACCCCGACGGTGTCGACGTCGTCTTCCACCTCGCCGGGGACGTCGACGCCCTCTCCGCGCTGGTCAAGTCCACGGGGACTTTCGTCACGACGATCGCCCTCGACCTCCCTCCCGTGCTTGCCACAGGTGCACGCGCGGAACGAATCATGGCCATGGCGACGCGAACCACCCTTGACGACGTCGCGGCGGCGCACGCTTCCGGGCTGACCACCCTCTCGATCGCGGCGGTCTACACCCTGGACGAGTTTCAGAGCGCTCTCGCTCACTTCACCTCCGGCAAGCGCGGCAAGATCGTTGTGCGCCCGAACCTCGAGGCTTGACAGCACCCCGCATCGACGAGAAACGACAGGATGAAGCTGCCCCCTCCACTCCTGTGATCGTCCACTCGAGGTGATCATTTGCGAGCATGAGAGCAAAGGAGGCGTCCCAATAGACGATCGTCTATCGGGACACGCCCTGTTGATATCTAGCTCTCGGAGGTCGCCCGGGGTGAGCGCGCACCGCTGAGCGCCTGACCCGGGTCATGGAGCCTTGGTTCCTACCGGTGGCCTTGCTGCCCGAGTCTTGGGCGGCTCGGGACGATCGCTAGCCCAGTCAACGTGGTCACCAGTCACACCGGGAAGATGGGTTCCGGGGTCATGGGCAGGTTCGGCCTCCGGGTAGAGGCCCCGCCCAGACGCGGGACTGGCATAGAGCGCAGCAAGCCAGGTCGGGTTGATCTCTATCGTGCGACTCCCCGCGAATTCGAACCGCAACCCAATGTTCGGTGACAGCCACACCGTGGAACGCCATCCCCCGTCTCGATGGGCTCTTTCCACGAAAACATGAACGACTCGTTCTTGCGGAACTTGTTCACGATCACGATCTGCAAGTGGGCAAGAAGGCCGTCTTCGACTTTGAACTCGAGAATCTCACCGTCGTACACGATGTACCCCATGGAGGCTCCGAAAGTTAGTGCGCCGAAACGGTGCTGACAGCAGGGCCTGGGCTGCGGGTGGGTGTGCTCACGACACTATGCACTCTCCGGGCCATGCCAATGGGGCCACCCATGGTGGCTCTTGCGCGCATGAGGTTCAACAGCTCGAGTCTTCTCAGGGACCAAGAAATCCCAGGGAGCGCGAGAAGGCGGCAGGGCCTCACCCGTGAAGAGGACCCTGCCGCTGCCAGCCGCACCGAACCCGATCAATGCGAACTGCACGCCCAGAGAACCTGAACCGCCCTCAGGACTAGACCAGACTCTCCGACGTCACGGGCAACAAAAAGGTCTAGACATAAGCCCCCGCGCACGATAGGAGCTGGCAGGTCCTAAGCACCCACTAGCGGCGAGAGGATTGCGGGTCTATGGTTCCCCCACCGACCCGGACCCATCTAGGGCCATCCTCATCCTTCCCGCGGCCGGTAAGCCACGGCCCGGGAAACTAGTCGCCCTGTGCATGACAGGGTGACACCGGCGGGCGTCTGGTTCCTGAACCACCAGACGCTCGCCACCACTCATGCTCGCCTCGATACAGAGTCCGGTTATGGATGGCCTACCGGGCGCGGTTCAGCTCACTGGTGACTTTCGAGCGTGGGCCGCTCGCAGGGCTTGTAGTCCCTCTTCTCGCCAGGTCCGGGCGGATGCCATGACTTTCGTAAAGGCGCTGGACCCGTGGATGTGCCCGAGTTGTAGGGAGAACGTTGCGGGAACTCGGTCGAGGGTGAGGCGTTCGGCGTAGCGTGCGCCGTCGTCGACGATGGGGTCGTATTCCGCCGACATTATGTGCGCCGGGGGCAGGTCGCTGAGGTTCTCGGCGAGCAGCGGTGATGCGTAGGGGTTGGTCGCGTCGGCCTCGGACGGAAGGTACAGGCGTCGGCACAGGTGCAGGGTCTGTTCGGTGAGTCCGTAGCCGGTGGCGTTTCGGCGGATGGAGGGGCTGCTGAAGGTGAAGTCGAGCGAGGGGACTTCCAGCAGTTGGAAGGCGATCGCGGGACCGTCGTCGTCTCGGGCTTTCAGGCAGAGGGCGGCGGCGAGGTTGGCGCCGGCTGATCCTCCGCCGACGGTGATCAGGTCGGCGCGGGCACCGAGGTTCTCGATATTCTCGGCGACCCAGAGCAGCGCGGCGTAGCTGTCATTGAGAGCGGTGGGGAAGGGGTGTTCGGGGGCTTTGCGGTACTCGACGGCGACGACGATGCAGTCCGCTCCGGCGGCGCGTTCCTGGCAGAGGATGTCGATGACCATCGAGTGGATGGTGCCGCCGATCCAACCGCCGCCGTGGAAGTAGAGGTGGACGGGGTGGGGGCCGTCGCTGTCCGGGTGGAAGACGTTAAGAGTGATCTCCCCGTCCTGGACGGGGAGGGTCACGGTGCGCTTGCTTCGGACGGGTGGGGCGGGTTCGAGCAGCTGCTCGGCGAGTGCGGCGGCGCCTGCGTTCTCCTGCAAGCGGAATGCGGCGATGTCGTCGATCTCGGCGGGGACGGTCGGCATGGTCTCGAGCAGGGGAACGAGGAACGGGTCGAGCGGCATGAGTTCTTCTCCTTCGAAGAGTGGGGTTTCAGAGGCTGTCGCGCAGTGCGCGGCAGAGAGCCTCGGCGCGGTCGTCGGGGTAGCCGCCGGGGCGGATTGTCGCGTATCCGAGGGAAACACCGGATTCGGCATGCGCGAAGCCGAGCTGACCACCGGCTCCGTCGTGGCCGAAGCTGCCGGGGCCGGCCATGCCTCGGGGGGTGGAGTCGAGCATGAATCCCGTGCCCCAGCGAAGCCCCGAGTCGGGGCCGAAGAACGGCGCGCCGACCGATTGAGGGAGGCGGGCGTCGCGGGTGGTGGCGGGCTGAAGCAAGCGGATCCCGTCGACCTCGCCGATGGTCGCGGCGTAGAGGCGGGCGATGTCGTGGGCGGTGCCGACGATGTTCGCAGCGGGAATCTCGAAGCCGAGAAGGTCGGGGGTGTTCGCGGAGCCGAACAGGTTGAGGCCGTCGATGGCTCCGTTCATCCCCATCACGCGCGCCAGCATGTCGATGTTCGGGCTCTTCCACGGTGGTGCGGCGGTGTCGGGGAGTGGCTGCTCCTGGAGCGCGAAGTCCGGGTCGGTGTCGGGGTCGGTCCCGAAGGTGAGTCCGAGGCCGAGGGGGCCGGCGATGTGCTGGTGGAGCCAGTCCGCGGGGCGTAGTCCGGTGGTGCGACGGAGGACTTCACCGGCGAGCCAGCCGAAGGTGAGGGCGTGGTATGAGTGCGCGGTCCCAGGCTCCCAGAGCGGGTTCTGCCGGGCGAGGGCCTCGGTGACCGGATGCCACGCGCGCAGGTCCTCCACTGTGAGGGGCTCGTCGGGGGCGATGAGTCCGGCGCGGTGCGCGAGGAGCTGCCGGACGGTCAGTGCGCTCTTGCCGTGGTCGGCGAATTCCGGCCAATAGGTGGCGACCGGTTCATCGAGGGTGAGATGGCCCGCTTCGACGGCCATGAGCAGGCAGATGGTGGTGACGCCTTTGCTGACGGAGAAGAGGATGCTGCGGGTGTTGGCCGTCCACGGTCCGTGGCGGAAGGTGCCGCCGTGGAGGTCGACGACGGGGACGCCGTGGAGATAGACGGTGCAGGCAGCCCCGGTGTCGCCGCGTTCGGTGAAGTTCTGAGTGAACGCGTCGGCGACGCGTTGGAATCCGGGTTCGACGTGTCCGTGGATGGTGGGGGCGGAAGTGCTCATGGGTGGCGTGGAGGCCTTCTGGGTGGGGGTGGTCATGATGCTGAGGACGAAGTGGCGGCGGTGATGTCGATGCTCTCGGTCTCGTGGTGGAACTCGTTGATGAGGCGTCCGCTGCGCACCCCGAACCAGCCGACGGCGATACCGGCGGCGGCGAGGACGGAGAGGGCGATCAGGAAGCCGTTGATTGAGCTCGAGAGAAGGAACGGCACGGGGACCAGGAGCAGTGCTGGCACCAGGCGGGCGATGGCGAAGATGACGCCTTGGCCGGTGGAGCGGAGCATGGTCGGGAACGCCTCGTTCACCCACACGCGGAAGATGGGCTCTCCGCAAAAAACGGTGCCCATGCCGGAAACGAGCACCGTGGTGACGAGCGTGGCCAGGTTCATTCCGAGGATGACGGGAATGAGGTATGCCGCGACGTAGAGGATTCCGCCGAGGATGAAGAAGGTGAGGCGGAAACGGGTGTCGACCACTCGCATGAAGATGACCTGCACGATGATCGCGAGCGGTACGAGGAACAGCACGAACACGGAGAATTCGGACACGGGAGTGCCGGTGAAGTTCGCTCCGATGTAGGCCGCGTAGGAGCCAAAGAGCGTGATCGGGATGCTCACCAGGGTGAAGAACCCGACGAGGATGAGGAACGGGAAGCGCAGCGGGGGCGTGATGAGGTCCCGCAGCTTCGAGCGGTCAGCGCGCACGGTGTGCACGCCCTGTGTCTGTTCCAGGCGAGCAGCTCGCCAGCTGGTGGATTCGGGGATCGTAAGTCGCAGCGCGAGGACGATGACCGCGACGACGGCGATGAGGCCGAAGATGGCCTGCGCGGCGAAGATCCCGGTCCCGCCGGTGAGGGTGGCGACGAGGACGACGGCGCCGATGCCGACTCCGGCGAGGAGGTTGGACATCACGAGGATCTTGCCGCGGTTCTGATCTGTCGCCGCTTCGGCGATGGTCGCGAGGGAGACGGGGATATCTGCCCCGATCGCTACACCGAGGACACCTAGACCCAGCAGCAGCAGCGGGAACGCGGTGGCCACGATCGGGACCGATGCGCCGAGGGCGATGAAGATCATCGTGACCACGAACACCCGACGCCGCCCGAAGCGGTCGCCAAGGCGACCGCCGATCAGAGCGCCGACCGCCACCCCGAAGGTGAGTGCGCTGGTGAGCACCCCGATCTGCCCGGGGGTGAGACCGATCGTCTGCTGGAGAATCACCAACGCGAAACCGACACCGTTCAGGGCCGCGCCATCGACGAAGGACGCCATGCCGGCCACTGTCCCCACCCACCAGGCGTTCACCGCGCGAGGGGGCGCCGGAATCGCTTCTGTCATGACCTTCTCCTTCGAAGACATCGAGGCCAGGCCTCGTCGTGGGTACCGGCGAACCCGGCTGCGGCTGACTGTAGATCAAAATTGTCCAGGATGGCAAGCATTCGGGGCGGCAATTATTCGGTTTGGCAAATGTTCATGCGAGGATGAGGTGCAGGGCGCGGGTCTCGCGGATCGAAGGAGAGCAGATGGCGCCGGAGGCAACGGAACAGCCGGCCGTGTCGAAGCGGCGCGGACGATACGCGAACGGACTGCAGCGGCGAGACCTGTTCATCGACCGTGCGTTCGAGATATTCGCGACGCACGGCTTCCAGCGCCTGTCGTTGCGGAAGATCGCAGAGGAGCTCGGGGTCAGTCACGCCGCCCTCAGCTACCACTTCCCCTCTAAGGAGGACCTGCTGCAGGCCGTCTTCGACCGTCAGGCGGAGCGGGACCGGCCCCTACTGGAGCGGTCGCTCTCCGAGCGGGGCTTGCTGGCTGCACTCTCGGAGCTCGTGCGACAGAATGAGAATTTTCCGGGATTGATCCAGCTCGACGCCACCATGCAGGCGGAGGCAATTCGGAAGGACCACCCGGGGCACGACTTCACCCACCACCGGATCGATCTGTTCAATGCCGACGTTCGTCGGGAGCTTGAGCGTGAGCAGGAAAAGGGTCGTCTGCGCGCGGACCTGGACCTCGACCTCACCGCGCGTCAACTCACCGCCATGGCGCGCGGGCTCCAGATGCAGTGGCTCTATGACCCCACGGTCGACGTCGCCGCGCACCTCGATGGGTTCCTAGCGTTCCTGCGCGCATGAGCGCATGAGCGCGTGAGCGCGTGAGCGCATGAGCGCATGAGCGCACGATGCCTCGAGGGCGTCGCGACCTCGCGATCAGTCCGAAGACCGGCTGCTTCTCCTGACCGCATCGATAGCACCTGAGAGGGCATCGTGAATCAGTTTCAGGGTCTCATCGTCCTCGCGGTGTGATCCGACGAGCAGCTCCACCCGCACGACGATCCCCGCAACGATGCCCAAGGTGATCTGCACCCCCGGGTGATCCGGCGGGACGTCGAGGTCTTCCGCAATCGCGTCGGCCGCGATGGCGAGGAGGGGAGGGGAATCCTCTGGTCCGGACCCCTGCAGCACCGGATTCCGCTCAAGCATGGCGGCTCTGAGCCGCCACTCCTCCTCCGGAACAAAAGCCGGTTCTTCGCGGAGCCACTGAACGACACGATCGACGATCGACTCGCCCTCGTCACGTGAGCGCAACGCGAGGATCAAGCGATCAGCCGCCGCGGACGAGGACGCCGTGGCGATGTGGAGCTTCGTCGGGAAGTACGCCGACACAGACCGGGTCGACACCTCCGCCTCCTCAGCGATCTGCGCCACTGTCGTCGCGTCGTAGCCCTGTTCGGCGAACAGCCGCATGCCGGCAAGGAGAACAGCACGGTACCGGCGCTCCTTCGAGCGCTCCCTCAGCGAAGTTGCAGCCATACGCCGACCTTACCTCTTCTGTACTTCTGCACTGAAGCGTATAGTTGCAGTCAACCGCAATTTTGGAGGACTCATGGTCGACCCGACCCTCGCCCGAATCGAACGCCCCCGCTGGACTCGTTGGGCGCTGCTCACCAGTGGCCTTTACGTGCTCCTCGTTGCCTGGGCCGAGCCGTTCTTCGTCCGTTACCCCCCCGCGGGAGCCTTGCTCCTCGTGGGCTTGCTGGCCGCAGGTGTGGCCTGGCGCCGCCCGGGGGGCAGCAAGGCGGCCTGGGTGACGATCCTCTCGGCGATCATCAGCGCCAGCGCGCAGATCGCGTGGCTCGTGACCGCCTGGTACCCCGCGTGGGCAGTGGCCCTGGGGGTTGCACTGGTGGTTGCCTTCTCGTGCTTCGCCGGTTTCTGGAAGCTGAGCAGGACGCATCGCCGCGCCCTCGGGCAGGAGCGTGCCTCTGTGTCTACTCGATCCCTTCTCACCATCCTGCGGAGCGTCGTGAGCACCCTTCTCGTCGTCATCGCCGCGGTCACCTCCGCTGTCGTGCTCCTGGTTGCCGCGGCACCCGCGGCGGTGGCCATCCCGATCCAAGCCGCCGCCGGTCAGACACCATCGTTCCAACCCCGAGGACCCGAGGGAGCTGTCAGCGTGACAGCGAACGGAGATGGGCTCACGAGCGACGTCCGATACGGCGATGAGTACCCCAGCAGCTTTCTCGACATCTACATCGCCGATGACGACGCATCGGTCAAGCGGCCCACTTACATCTACATCCACGGTGGCGGCTGGATCGGTGGGACTAAGTCCGACGGCGACCCGAACGCACCCGGTGGCGGTTTTGCCGTCACCACAGACCCCGTCCTCGACGGTGGGTTCAACTTCGTCAGCCTCGATTACGGCCTTGCCCCGACCGTCAAGTACCCCACACAGGTGAAACAAGTTTCGCAGGCAGTCTCCTTCCTTCAGCAAAATGCCGAGCAGTACGGCCTGAACATGTCCGACGTCGTCATCGGAGGAGGAAGCGCCGGCGGCCAGCTCGCCGGCCAGTTCGCGAACATCCAGACCAACCCGACCTATGCCGCGAGTATCGGAGTGGAACCGGTCATAGGTGACGCTCTGCGAGCAGTCATGCTCGACAGTCCTGCGCTCGAGCTGGAGAAGACAGGCGAGACGCAGACGCCGCAACCGGTGAAGGACCTCATCTTCGGACTGTCTGCACGCAGCTACGTGGGCACCTCCGCGGCCCTGATTGAGGAAGCATCCGTCACCAACCACGTGACCGCAGACTTCCCCGCCACGTTCATCGCGGACGGGAACACCGGCACGTTCCCGGATCAGGCCGAGAACCTGCACGAACGCCTCGACCAGCTCGGAGTGACGAACGCCGTCGACGTTCCGCCAGCGAGCTCGGCGATTCTGGGCCACGGCTACATGGCGATGCCGGGCAAATGGACCGACACGTACAACGAGAAAAAGCTCGCGTTCTTGTCAGCACTCGGTCTTTGACCACTCACCTCACGCCGCCGTGCATCCGATGCTGGTGGGATGCCCCGGTCCGATACCGGGGCTTCCCACGAGGGGATCCCCTATCGGGCACCTTCGCGGAGTCCCTCGACCGAGCTCTAGGGCGCTGCCGATCAACGCTCTCTCTGCGGCTGACACTGTGTTCCATCCGTCGTCCGCGGATGACGGCGCCAACCGGAAGTGGTCACGCCGGAGTCGAATCCCGTTGACCAAGTCCGGCCAGTGCTCCACAGTGATGACCCATGAGCCGATTCGTCCCCAGGTCAGCTGTCCGCATGGCCGGCGCCGGCGCCGTGGCCCTCGTGCTTGCCGCAGCATGCACGAGTTGCGCCGCTTCGGTCGATCACACCATCAAGGGCAAGATCAAAGAGCAAGCGGAACAGATGCGGAGCTACCTGGAGTACATCGGCGACAACCCCACGGGAGACTCGGTCGAGCAACGAATACGAGCGGGCGAGCTGTACACGGACCTCGCGCTCGACGGCGCCGAACCGGCCAGCGACTCTCCCGCAGGTCCTCCGACGAGCGTCGTCTACGACCTGAGCACCGACGAGCAGGGGGTCGTGTCGGTGTCCTTCCTCATAGCCGATCAGAGCACCGGCAGTGTCGGGCTATTTGGCTCGGACACACGCGCGCTCGTCGCTTGCATGACCCTCACCGCGAACCCTGACGGTCAAATCCGGGGCAGCTCGGCCGAGTGCCCCGACTACGTCGACACCCTCTACAGCGCCTACCGCCAAGTGGCCATGCAGCCCTAGACGCGGGACCACGAAGCGATCATCGGACAAAATTAGGACGTTGCCGCCGACCACAGCTCCCCTGAAGGCCTGGAATGACTTAACCTCATCGTGTGAAGGTTCGGTCCTGGCTCGCGATGCCCGTTCTCGCTGTGGCCTTCGTGTTCTCATCCGCTTCGTGCACGAGCGACTCAGTGCCGCCAACCGCTAATCCCTCGGCTCAGGTAACGCCGTCGAGCACGGCTGCTCCGCCTGCCACGCCCATGCCCACGCCCACGTCGATGCCGACCACTGCGCCCATCGTCGACATGGGCGAGCGGGAGGGCGCGTCCGGAGTCGTCGGAGAGAACCCCGACGGCGCCCTCGAGTACGTCGCCGTCGCTGGCGACGTCACCAGTGTCGTGTGTGATCGCTTCGGTCGACGCTGGTGGCAGATGTCGCGACCCGCCACCGCCGGCCCCTTCGACTGCAACACAGCTGTCATGGTGGGCGATGTCCTGGTCCCGACCGACGAACCCCAGAACGGGCGCCCCGACTAGCGCCAGCCTCGGTCAAGTTAGCCACGCCAGCCCACGTACAACGGGAAGCACAGGACGCTGATCGCCACGACCGTATGGGTGACCTCGCGAGACGCGTTGTAGAGCGTGTTCGGATGGTCCGGACACGCGGCTATCCGACCGCGGACGACGCCGCCCTCGAGAATGCCCGCAGCGCCATCCCCTGTCGGGACACGCTGACCGTTCGCGTCAGGTCGTGCATGTCGGGACTGGCAAGACCAGCTCGAGCGTCGTACCCGTGGCGGAGGTCGAAGCGACCCGGACGCTTCCTCCGTGGCGTAGGGCGATCTCTCTGACGAGGGCGAGACCGATTCCGAAGCTTGGTCGGGTGCCGCCGCTGGCACGCCACGAGGCTTTGTCTGCTGGCTCCGACCGCGCGAACCGGTCGAAGACGCGCGTCGGCTCGATGCCTGTGATCCCTGGCCCCTCATCGGTGACCGTGAGCACGACCGAGCCGCGCTCGTCCCGGGTCGACAGTGTGACGGTCGAGCCCGAGGGTGCGTGGCCGATCGCGTTGTCGAGCAGAGCCAGTACCGCTCGTCGGAGGCTCGCGCGCGGCACTCGGACCCACGAGACGGTGGTGCTGTCGTGCCGCAGGGCCACGTCGCGCTCGGCGGCGAGCACTGACATCGACCGCAGGACGTCCTCGACGACGTCGTCGAGCAGGACCGGCTCGGGCACGGCAGCCGGGCCAGCAGGGTCGCCTCCTGCCGCCTCGAGCAGGTCTCCGACGATGTCGATCAGGGCTCGCGAGTCGTCGCGGAGTCTCGCCAGGTCGGCGGTGACGTGCTCGTCGGCATTCGCCGCGCCTCCTGCGATATTGCGCTGCAGCGCCTGGAGGCGGGCGTCGAGCACGGCGAGGGGCGTGCGCAGCTCGTGGCTCGCGTCGGCGACGAACTGCCGTTGCAGGCGCAGGGCCTCGCCGAGCGGCCGGACGGCTCGCCGGGCGATGACGACCGCGACGAGGCCCGCGAACACAACGCCGGCGACTCCGAGCACGACGAAGCCGGCCACGACGTCGGTCGCCGAGACGAAGACCTCGCCCTGACCGGCGGCGGCGACCTGCTCGAGACGTTCCTGCGGGATCGTCTGGTGCAGGACCCACGCGATCGTCAGGGCGAGGGCGCCCACGACGACGAGGCCCGAGACGAGCACGATCTGTCGGCCGATCGACCGGGCGGCAGCCTGCAGGGCCGCGGCCTCCGGTTCGGGCAGGGCCTGGGCGACGGTGCGCCCGCGCCCTCGCCGTCGCGGTCCGCTCACAGGGCGCCCACCCGGTACCCGCGCCCACGCACGGTGAGGACGACGTCGCGGTCGATCTTGCGGCGCAGGTAGCTGACGTAGGTGTCGACGGTGCCGAGCTGCTCGCCGTGCGGGAACACGCGGGAGAGCAGGTCGGCCCGGTCGAAGGTGTGGTCCGGGCGTCGGGCGAGCTCGGCGAGCAGCGCGCTCTCCCGCTCGCTCAGCACGACGCGGCTCGACCACGGCGTGACGACGATGCGGCTCTCGGGATACAGGCGGGCCTCCCCCAGGTCGAGCCAGCGCTCCTCGGGGGCGAACGACCGCGTCAGGGCACGCAGCCGGGCGAACAGCTCGTCGAACTCGAACGGCTTGACGAGGTAGTCGTCCGCCCCGCCGTCCAGCCCGGCCACCCGGTCGGCCGTGGTGCCGAGCGCCGTCAGCATCAGCACGGGGGTCGTCACGTGTTCCCGCCGGAGGGCCGCGACGAGCTCGGTGCCCTCGAGCCCGGGGAGGCGGCGGTCGACGACGAGGACCGCGTGCCCGCCTGCCCGGGCGGCCTCGAGCCCGTGCCGGCCGTCGGTCACGAGGTCGACCTGCCAGGCCTCGCCGAGCACGTCGGCCACGATGGGCCCGAGCGCCTGGTCGTCCTCGACCAGCAGGAGGCGCGGGCGCGTGTCAGGACCGGTCACCCACCGCCTCCTCGTCCCTCGTCGTCGTCGCTGCGACCCTCTGCTCAGCCCGGCCGACGCGCGATCGCCGCAGGGCGGTGACCACGATCGGCAGCACCGACACGACGACGAGCCCGACGGCGAGCAGGTCGATGTGGTCTGCAACGAACGGTAGGCCACCGAGCAGCGATCCGAGCACCGTCATGCCGACGGCCCACAAGAACGCGCCCGCGAGGTTCCACACCACGAACATGCGGTACGGGTAGCCGCTGGTGCCGGCGGCGAGGGGCACGAAGGTACGGACGACGGGCACGAACCGGCCGAGGACGAGCGCCTTGCCGCCGTGACGCACGAAGAACGCCTCGGCCTGCTCGAGATGAGCCGTCTTGAGCACACGGGCGTCGGGGCGGAACCAGCGGCGCCCGAACCGGTGCCCGAGGAAGAACCCGACCTGGTCGCCAGCCGCCGCCGCGAGGAACGCGCATAGCGCGATGAGCGCGACGCTGAGGCCGAGGCTCTGGTGCAGCAGTCCCGCGGTCACCAACAGCGAGTCGCCCGGCAAGAAAGGGAACAGCAGGCCCGACTCGACGAAGATCATCAACGACAGGCCGCCGAGGGCCCACGGACCCATGCCGGCGAGGAGGGCCTGGGGGTCGAGGATGCTCATGAACGGGTCCGTCCTGGCTCGGTGGTCGTGTTGGGGTTCGGTGCCGAGGCCTCGACGGTGTGGGCCGGGTCCGAGCGCTGCCCGATCCGGTCGAGGAGGCGCAGCCACGGCGGAAGGGCCAGCGCCATCACCGAGCAGCCGAGCACGACCGAGGCGACCGTGTCGCTCGGCCAGTGCACGCCGATCCAGACGCGTGACAACCCGACGGCGGCCACGGCGAGGGCGGAGGCCCCGACCACGACGGGCGCGCCGCGCCTCCCCCAGACGAGCAGCACGAGTGCCAGCGCTAGCCCGGTCGCGAGGGCGGTGTGCCCGCTGGGGAACGAGAACGAGTGCGGCTCGACGATCAGAGGGTCGACAAGGAGCCCTGGGTCGGGTCGGTCTCGCTGCACGACGAGCTTGACCAACTCGGCCGCGGCCCACGGCCCGATCGCGACGCCCAAGACTGTGAGGGCCGCAGCCGCTCGACGGGTGACCACCCAGACCGCGACGGTCAGAAGCAATACGAGGGCTGCGCCGAGCTGCGGCCCGAGCAGCCGGTCGACGAGCAGCGCGGTCTCGTCGAGCACGGGCACGTGCGCGCGGCTCGCGTGCTGGACGAAGTCGAGGTCGACCTCGCCCACGCCGCCCGCACCCGAGGTGATCAGCAACCCGGCGACGACGACGCCGACGACGCCGGTCACGCCCCGCGCCACCCAGGCCCGGTCGTGGACGACCGCTCGGACGGCGGGGAACAGAGGAGGCGCGGTGCGGCCACGAGGGAGCGCCGACGAGGGCGGACGGTGCAGGACGGTCATGAAGCGAGGCTCCGCCCGGCCGTCCCAGAAAGCGCCCAGACGGGCTGGCGGGCCGACCCGCGCCTCCTCGGCTCGGGCTCTGGGGGCTTTCTGGGAGGCGACCCGTGACGGTCGTCGCATGACGACACGTGCTGTTCCGACCGGGGCTACGGCCTCGGGACGCCGGGCCCTGCTGAGCAAGGTCCCCGAGATCACCCTCGCGTTCTGGGTGATCAAGGTGCTCTGCACCACCGTCGGCGAGACGTTCGCCGACTTCCTCGCCGACGGCCTCGGACTCGGGCTGACCGTGACGAGCGTCGTGATGGCGGCCCTGCTCGTGGTGGCGCTCATCGTGCAGTTCCGGGCGCGGGCCTACGTGCCCGTCGTCTACTGGCTCGCCGTAGTGCTGATCAGCGTCGTCGGCACGCTCCTCACCGACACGCTGACCGACTCGCTCGGGGTCAGCCTGTGGGTGTCGACGGCGGTCTTCGCGGTCGCGCTGGCCGTCGTCTTCGTCGTCTGGCACCGCGTCGAGGGCACCCTCTCGATCCACGAGGTCACGACCCCGCGTCGCGAGGCCTTCTACTGGGCCGCCGTGCTGATGACGTTCGCGCTCGGCACCGCGGTCGGCGACCTGCTCGGCGAGCAGCTCGCGCTCGGCTACCTGCCCTCGGCGCTGCTTTTCGCCGCCGCGATCGCGGTCGTCGCCCTGGCGCACCGCTTCACCGGCGTCGGGTCGGTGCTCGCCTTCTGGGCGGCGTACGTCCTCACCCGCCCGCTCGGCGCCTCCGTCGGGGACTTCCTGTCGCAGCCGGTCGCGGACGGCGGGCTCGGCCTCGGGGCGACCGTCACCAGCGTGGTGTTCCTCGCCGCGATCGCGGCCCTCGTCGTCGTCCTCACGGTACGGCGACCGGCGCGACCCGCGCTACACGCCTGACTCCCTCCGCCCCCGCCTCCTCGAGAAAGAAGACCCAATGGACTGGCAGATCAACGGCCTCCCCGTACACCCCCTCATCGTCCACCTCGTCACCGTCGCGTTCCCGACGGCCTCGCTGCTGATCCTCGTCGGGGCGTTCTGGCCCGGCCTCCGTCGGCGGCTGGGTGTCATCACCCCGCTCGTCGCCCTCGTCTCGCTTGTCGCCGTCCCCCTCGCCACGTCCTCCGGCGAGTCGCTGGAGGCGCGGGTCGGTCACAGCGCACTGCTCGAGACCCACACGCAGCTCGGTGACACCCTGCTGCCCTGGGCCATCGCGGTATTCGTCGTCGCCGTCGCGCAGTGGGCCTGGCAGCACTGGGTTCTGACACCAGACGCGCGTCGCCCACGGCCGACCCTCCGGCACGGGACGAGACTCGGTGTCGGCGCCGTGCTGACGGTGCTGGTCGTCGGCGCGAGCATCGGCGGGATCGTCACGACCGTGCGCATCGGCGACTCCGGCGCCAAGGCCGTCTGGTCCGACTCATCGGCCACCTGAGCGCAGCCGTCCGCTCGCACAACCCTCTGTTGACCAACAGCAAAGCCAGCACACAAGCTGGCCACGCCCGGCTATCGATCCCCTATCGGGCCCCGCCCTTCGGCCTCGACCACGCTGTCGAAGTTCGCTAACTTCAGACATCACTACTTCTCGGAGGCGCTGTGCTCTCGATCGTCATCGTCCCAGTGGCTCTCATCATCGTGCTGGCCCTGCTCGGGATGGCCATCCTCGGGACTGCCAGAACGAGTCCTACCCAGAAGCGCCAGGATGCTGAGGCGAGAGAGCGTCGGCAGGCCCGTGCAGATCGAGGGAGGACAGGTGATGCGACCGCGAACACCGCTACGACCTTGGGCTCTCCAGGCGACGAAGCGGTCCGCTAGCCGATGGGCTATCGGGACGCGTTCCCAGGTCGCCTTGCGTGGGACGGCAAGCTAGCCGACGCTTCATACAGACGGAGCCATTCCTAGAATGAATCATGCCCACGATCCAGATCGAGAGTCCGCATTCCGATGACGTGCTCGCCCTGCTGCGCCAGGGCGATGAGTTCGCGCTCGCCCTGTACCCGGCCGAGAGTTACTACGGACTCGATCTTGAGGCACTGGAAGCTGACGGGGTCTCGCTCTTCGTCGCTCGCGACGGCGGTGCCGCATTGGGGACGGTGGCCATCGTCGACCGCGGTGCTGGCTCGGCCGAGATCAAAAGAATGTTCGTCACCGACGAGGCACGAGGACTCGGGATCGGACGTGGCCTCCTTGAAGCGCTAGAGGCACACGCACGCCGCTCAGGCCTCTCCACTCTGCAGCTCGAGACAGGACTGCCCCAGGTCGCAGCGATTGCCCTATACGAGAAGCTCGGATACGAGCAGATCTCTCGCTTCGGCAAGTACGTCGACGACCCGACGAGCTACTGCATGCAGAAACACCTCTGACCACGGCACCCATTCGTCCGATACTCGATCCCTTATCGGGCGTCTCGGATGGAAGACGGTTCATCTCCGATCAGGACCGGATTCGACCGAGGCTCCCCGGGCGTCTGCGTTTAGAGAGATTCACTAGGTTCTTCTGATGACCACGAGCGACAACACCCTGCGACGCGCGGCCGACACCCTCCGGGCCTTCGCCCTCGACGAAGACCTCAAAGCACGCACGCTCGCGAACCCCGCACTGGCGACCATGGCGGCGAAGATCGCCCGCCGCTACACCGCCGGCTCGGACGTCGACGCGGCAGTGGCGCTGCTCGAGGCGAACACGTCCCGTGGCCACCTCGGCAGCGTCGAACTCGTCGGCGAGTCGATCCGGGACGAGGCCGTCGCCGATCAGCAAACCGACGAGTTCGTCGATCTGGCCCATCGTCTGGGGCAGGTTCCCGGACGGGCGACAATCTCCTTCGACCTGTCACATGTGGGTGCCGTCGTGTCGCCCGAGGTCGGTTTGCGAAACGGCCGCGCCATCGCCCGCGCAGCCCGCGAGGCGGGCACGTCGATCATGATCTCCGCCGAGGGGTCCGACCGCACGGATCTCGTCCTCTCGATCACGGAGCAGATCGCCGACGAGTTCCCCGAGACCGGCGTCACCCTCCAGGCCCGTCTCCACCGCACCCCCGGGGATCTCGACCGGCTCATCCAGCGCCCCGGGCCCATCCGCCTCGTCAAAGGCGCGTTCCTCGAATCCGCCGACGTCGCCTACGCCCGAGACAGCGAGCCCCTGACCACGGCCTACCTCGAGGCCGCGAGACGCCTGGTGGGCTCGGGACACCGAGTGAATCTCGCCACCCACGACCCGCTTCTGGTCTCGTCGTTGCGCGACACGTTGGGCACCGACCTCATGGCCGAGCACGTCGAGTTCGAGATGCTGCAGGGCCTCGGTACCGAACTGCTCGACTCCCTGCGTCACGACGGGTTCACCACCCGCGAGTACGTCGTCTACGGCCCCGAATGGTGGCTCTACGTCCTGAACCGGATGGCCGAACACCCCGAGCGCGTCCTCGATGCTCTCGCGGACCTCGACATCACCGGAAGGCCCTGACGCAGGCCCTGACGAATCCGTCTGGCCGCAGCCCGGTGCACGATCGGCTACCGGGCACCGGTAACAGCCTTCCCGCTTCCCTGACCGCGCCACAGCGACCGGCGTGTGGGATCGTCGAAGCGAGATGACATGCTGAGCGCATGCTGACCGATGCGGAGATCGTGGCCGCGATGAGAAGAGTCGAGCGAAAGAGTCGATCTACCGGGACGGACCTGTCGCATCTCGACTACGAGATGCGAGACATCCGCGCCTCGCCCGGACACGTCGATGTCGAACTCATCCAGCGCGAGGGCCACTCCGCGCGTCTCCTCATCGCCCTCCCCTCCACCGGCGAATCCCAATACTGGCTCTACTTTCTCCCCGAGAATGCCGAAGAGTGGGTAGAACAGCTCCTCATCTGGCTCGACGAAGAGGTTTTCACCAGCGGGCTCATGGACGGGCGAGTACGCGTAGAGAGAAACGGTGCCAGTTACGTGCAGTCAGCTCCCTACGGTTGGCGCGTGACGGATCCTGCTGAGCACGCACGCCTCTCCGAGGCTGCTGGCCCCGACGGTTGGTACGGATGACGATCCCCAAGCGGAACGGGTCTCAGCTGGCCGCGCTTTCCGTTCCGGACCGCCACCAGTGCCGGAACGTGGCTCGGTCGAGCCACGTTCGTGTGCCCGAATAATCGATCCCCGGGATCGGTTACCGAGACCGTCCACGGTCATCAGATCCTTGCAGCAGCTCAGCGTCACTAGGCTTCCCCGGATGTCTACTAACCCGTTCGGCGAAGTTCCCGTCCTACCGGTCGCTGTCCCCGTCGGCGCCGTCGTGTTCCTCCTCCAGCTTGCGCTCCTGCTCAGGGGGCAACGTTTCACCCGGCCGCGCGCGGCTGTCGCGGCCGCCATCGCCGTCTACGCCGCGGGAATCTTCGCGAACACGGTCTTCCCGATCTTTCTCAACCCGACGCCAAGGTCTGAGCCATGGGAGCCGGCGCTGGCACTGATCCCGTTCCAGGACTACGAGCTCGCGGACGCGCTCACCAACCTGGCGGTGTTCATACCGCTCGGCATCCTCATACCGCTCCTGATGCGCCGGCCGTCCTGGTGGAAGGTGCTGCTGACCTCGGCGGTGGTCAGCCTGACAATCGAGCTACTGCAACTCGCCGCGCAGAAGCTGTTCTCCGGTGGTCACGTCGCTGACGTCAACGACTTCATCTGGAACACCTTCGGGGGAATCCTCGGCTACGTGATCTTCGTTCTGCTCACACGTGTACCGATCTTGTCCGCACTCGCGGACCGGTTCCGCTGGCACACGAACCCCGGGGCAGCACCCACCGCCTAAACCGCGGAGCAGCGCCCGCTTGGGGATCGCTCACCGAGCAACGGCGGAGGCTAGCCACTTCCCCGCAGCTACGGGGCGCTGGCTGTCTCGATAGGTCAGTCCGAAACAGATCTCGGTGAACGATCGGCTATCGGGCACCCTGCGGGAGTCACCCACGTCCGTCAAGCCCTGAGCTTGCCTATGTGCAGCGGGGATCGTCTCCACCGGTGACGCAAGGCACGTAGTCGGACATAAGCCCTTGGCCACCGCCGATAATGCTCGTCAGTTGCCCCTCAAGGAGGAGGAGCACAACGACCTCGCCGACGACTATGGCAAGGGCCACGACCGAGAGAACCCGTAGACCGGGCCAGTTCGACGCAGAAGCGAGCAGGGTGGCTGTCAGAAGCGCGAGGACGGACACTGCGAGAACGACGTCATAAGCGATGACCTGCATGAACGTCCACGGATCGCTACCGCCGATGAGCTGGAAGTTCGAGGCCCAGATACCGAAGAGCGTCAGTATCCCGGCGAGACCCAGGATGAAAGCGGTCTGGGCCACCAGAGCCAGCTGCCGCAAGCGCATCTCGACGGTCGTGTCCATGGACAGAGACTAGGACGCGGTCGTCAAGATCACCAGATGCCGATCGTCTATCGGGCATGCAGAGACGATCGTTTCCGAGCGACGGCACCCAGCTTGCCGGTCGGGTGCTGGCGTAGAACTCGAGCCCCGGGCTCTATGCGAACGGTTCGGCGCTGCCCGCTACTACTTGCCAACGACCCTCGATGATCGACCAAAAGCGGCGGTACGACATGCGAGCCTCGATGCGGTGGCCCCTATCGAATACGACGATGTCCACGAGCGACGATGTCCGGCCATGACCATCATGTTCCAGAGTTGATCGATGAAGCTCCGACAGCTTGTCGAATCGTGTTGCCCCCGAGGCATGAGCGTCGAGATCGGCTGCACGGCCCACCACTGACTCTCCCGGCAGCTCGAAGGCCAGGCCCTCGTATAGCAACTCGCGGAGATGGCTCACGTCGCCACCACGCATGGCTTGGTGAAGAGCATCCTGGGCTTGGTCGATGGAGCGCCCGCGATCGTCCCGTGTCGTCATGTGACGAGGCTAATGTGCGGTTTCCACAGACTGCGATTGACCCGAAAACGATCGTCTGCGATCTCCGCCGCTGGAGGATCGTCTATCGGGCAAGCACCTCGTCTAGATCATCTGAGTGCAGGCCGGCGCTGTCGTAGCGGTTCGCTAGAGCTCATTCGGCAGGGCGCCCGACCTCGCATTGATCCACGAAATGAGCAAGCACGCTTAGGGTCGCCAGCCGTTCTAAAGCTGCTTGTTCCGACAGCGGCTCATCCGCATGTGTTGCAGGGTTCCGAATCACCATGTTCACGCCAGGTGCAAATTGGCGCAGGCCATCCTGCATCGTCTTCACGTCTTGATTTGCCTGATCTCCACGCCAGCGGAGACGCAATTTGTCGGGTCGCGGGGCGTCCTGGGCGAACGCTTGCTGCCAGAGGGACGTATCAGACGCATCGTGCCGATTAGTCAGCTCTTTCATCTGACCGCTGACGGCTTCGGCGGCCGCAGATACAGCCTGGCGCAGGTGCCCGTCGTTCCATAGCCGTTGTGCTGTTGACCACACGAGCGGGTGCAGAAGTGATGGCTGGATAGTTGGCGAGGACAGGGCGTCGGCTCGCGCCCGGAGCCCCTCGAGTCGCCCTGCAGCCTGGAGGCAACATCCGCGAACCGTAGATGCCTCAAGCACAGGCTTTGGCTCTGTTATGCGCTCCCAATTGACGAATGGGTCGATCACGCCCCTGCCCTCCACCATCATGCGCACACCCGTTACCGAGCTCAGGTCCATGAGGGAGCCGGCGAGCCGATTTAGCTTCGCAGTGAGTACCCGTACCCGATCTTCATTCGCGCCCTCCTTCGGAAAAACAGCTGGCGCAAGCCCTCGCGTGAAGGAACCGGGCCCAACGTTCTCGACGTGGTGGGTCATGAACTCGTCGAACGCCCCTATGAACTCTCTGAGCCGCTCGGAGAGAAAATCGAGATAGTCCGTGCTGGTTCTCGGGTCCATGCCCTGAGTGTCCCAGACCGCGATCACCTCTAAGTCACACCTGCTCAGCGCGCTGTATTGCTCGATAGACCGTGGAACGGGCGACGCCGAACAGCTCCGCGATCTCGCTCGTCGTGTGGGCGCCGGTGCGGTGCAGCTGGACCAGGTGCTTCTCCTGCGACGGGGTCAGCTTGGGCTTGCGTCCGCGGAGCTTGCCGGCGGCCTTGGCGATCGCCATGCCTTCACGGGTGCGAGCGCGGATGAGGTCAGCCTCGAACTCCGCCACCATGCCGAGGACGTTGAACAGAAGCCGGCCGACCGGGTCGGTGGGGTCGTAGACCGCTCCCCCGAGGTTCAAAGCGACACCCTTCTTCGTGAGTTCGTCGGCGATGTCGGTCGCGTCCCGCAGCGACCGGGCGAGACGATCGAGCTTTGTCACGACCAAGACGTCACCGGCACGGCACGCAGCCAGCGCTTCACGGAGCCCCGGCCGTGCTCGAGTCGTGCCCGAGAGGCCGTGGTCAACATGCACGTGTTGATCGTCAACACCGAGCGCTGCAAGACCATCACGTTGTGCTGCGAGATCTTGTCCCGAGGTCGAGACGCGCGCGTATCCGATGAGCATCCGACGACTGTAGCGTTTAGACCCCCGCCACCGGGCATTTTTGCGGGACAGGCATACGCGAATCCGCAGGCCAGGCACCACTTGGCCCCAGGCGACTGAGACGCGCTCGAAAAGGTGTCCCGACGAACGACCGACTATCGGGCAGCACCCAGAGCACCTGCAAGGACTAGCGGCTGTGGTCAGCGCATCATCCCGCTAGATCACCCCCGGATGAACTTGAGCTTATGTCTTGTTCGGCGCACGTGTTGGGGTATAGCGTCCGCAGCAGTTGGCCCCGATTTACTCGGTGATGGCACCAGACGATGGCGTCTGTCGGCCTAGCCCTGATCCCGACGTCAGGCATCGCTTAGATCACATCAGACCCGCCTGGTTGGGTACCGATTAGCGGACATCTCTTCAAACGGTGACGACGGAGGAGATGTTCGCTCCACCAGCTCTCGCAAGCGCCGCCACCCGACCCGACGACCGATGGAGGCCTCCCGTGAACGACACGACCCGGCACGTTCGCCATCGGTGCCCGGCGACGTCGTGACCGCGGCCGAGGTCGACGCGTGGTTCGACGACCTCGACCACCCGATGAAGGATGCGGCACTGACGCTGCGGCACGGCCTCGCGACCGTGTCCCCCGACGTCGTCGAGAACATCAAGTGGAAGGCGCCGAACTTCGCCCTGCGGGACGACTTCGCGACCATGAATCTGCGCCGACCGACGGCCGTCCAGGTGATCCTGCACACCGGGGCCCGCCCCCAGCCCGACCACCCCGAGATCCTTCTCGACGACCCGTCTGGCCTGCTGCGTCGCGCCGACCGCAATCGCTGGGTCGCGACGTTCACCAGCGCCGACCACGTGCGCGACGCACTGCCCGCGTTCATGCTGATCGCCGCCTCCTGGGTGCAGCAGCTCGAGTCGCCGAGCCCCGAGCGCCCCTCGTGCGCCACCCCGTGAGGCCCATCGCTTGACGGCGTGACGATGGAGGGTCAGAGTCACCCTGCACGCCGTTTCAGACGACCTCGGCCGACAGACCTCCTCGTACGCACCTCGAGGCGCAGCATCCCCGGCCTCACAACAGCACAGTCAGCGACGACACATGCACGAGAACGACGGCGTCGAGCAACTGCTGAGCTGGGACGAGTGCTGGGGGCACATCCGCCGCAGTCGCAGAGGCCGCATCGCCTGGGGCTACGGGCCCAGCATCGACATCACACCGACGAGCTATCTCGCCGACGGGCAGACCATCTACATCCCGACCGATGTGAGCACCCGGACGGTCATGACGGGCACCTCGCCGTGGGTCGCGTTCGAGATCGATGGTCTCGGCGAGGATGCGCGATGGAGCGTCCTGGTCAAGGGGCACACCCATCAGGTGGTCTCGCAGGCAGACGATGACGTGATCGACTCCCTGCGGAGCCATCCAGTGCGACGCGGACCTACGGTGCGTTTCGTGCGGCTCGATCCGACCGAGGTGACCGGCTGGGCCACGTTCCCCGACCTCTAGCCCGCCAGGCCGGGCGATCCGGCGTGAGCGAATGTGAGCACAGGTCTGGTTCTCGAGGCCCTTCGGGTATAGCGTCCAACCAGTTGGCCCCGATCGATTCGGCAGGAGGCCTGACGAGGCGGTCGGGAACCCTAGTCCTGACCCCCGCAGGAACCGATGCGATCACATCAGACCCGCCTGGTGGGTACCGATTAGCGGACATCTCCTCAACGGTGACGACCGAGGACATGTCCGCCACACGGCTATCGCCGCCGACCCTCATCAGGCGTAGCCTCAGGGCCGCCTCGAGTCTGACGGACCGAGGCCGCGGCACGGCCGCGGGTAGGCCGCTGCTGTCGGGTGCGGCGGCCTATCGTCACCGTGAACGGGACCCGCGACGTCAGTCAGCGAACGCGGTCCGGATGGCTGCCTCCTGCTTGTCACTCAGGTTTGCCTGCAGGAGTCTGGCGTTCGCGCCCCGGAACGCCTCGGTGAGCCGATCGACCTCGGTGCTGCTCGTCAGGACGAACAGCGCTGACGTGCCGGGTCGGAGGTCGCGCCGGATACGACGGATGAAGTTGTCGTCGATGCCCACATCGGTCAGAGCGCCCGCGATGATGCCCGTCGCCGCCCCGAGCGTCATCCCGATCAACGGGACGAAGAACATCACCCCGAAGAGGAACCCCCAGAACAAACCGCCCAGGGCCCCCTCGGGATCCGCCGAGGGGAACGGGGCCGTGCGGGGCTTCCGCGTCCCCGGCTCCCAGCTCACGATCGCCCCGTCGCTCACCGTGAACACCTCCTCGGCATGCAGACGGTCCACCTTCACATGGGCCTCATCGGCCCCCGTAGAGGTGTCGAACTCCCAGACAGACAGGGTGGCGGCCATTTCGGGCTCCTCGAGCGGAAGAGAACCGACCCCCTGACCGCTCTGATCGAGAACAGCGGACGTCGGAACCCACGCTGGCACCGCTCGTCGGCGCAGGCGCGCACAGTCTGTCGCCAAAGAGCCGCAGCACCTAAGGCAGACCGTCACAAGAAACCAAAGCGACCACCTCGCAGCCCTACGGTTGCGAGACGTCTCGTCGATGCCGGGCAACGGGCATCCAGCCGCCCGTAATTTCGGGATACGGCGAGTCTCGTAACTTTGTATCGCAACCTGGCTGGCGAATCGGTGTCATGAGGGTTGGTTGCGAGACACAGACGGCCCAGCGATGAGGTTGATCGACTACGCCCGGGTCGTGGCGCGTCACAGGACATCCATCGGTAAGAACGCGACCTGCTCGCGACGTGGAGGCGGCGGGATGACCTGCACGTCGATTTGGGCGTGTCCGATGCACGTTCATCCAGCTCAGCGTTGGACCGAGCTCTCGCGGCCCTGCAATAAGGCACACTCGTCGTGCCAACCCTCGACCGCCTAGAGCGTCTCACGATCGACAAGCGCGGCTTCGCTGCACAGCTCCGAGGCCGCGGCGCTGGCCTACGCATGTTGAGCCTCGGCGGCGGTGGCGTCGACTTCACTACGCCCTTCAGTCTGATCGCGTTCTCCGTGATGGCGATACGGTGCTGGCGCGGCACGCAGCAAGGCACTTGCGAAGGCCCCGCCGTGCTCGAGTCGTGCCCTCGAGGCCGTGATTGACATGCGCATGATCATCGTCAACACCGAGCGTCCTAGGGCCGTCACGTTTTGCTGCGAGATCCTGTCACGATGTCGAGACGCGAGCGTTCCCGATGGGCATCAGCAACGTGACGCCGGACGTGCAGCCCAGCGGTGAACGCAAGATACGGGGCGCGCTGCCTCAACCGCACACGTGAAAAGTGGACCACGGATTTGAGCAGCGACAACGACATCAGACCTAGCTAGGCATATCCACGAACCGCGAGAACATCCCGTGGAACGCCACCGTGATCGTGTCCGTAGGCCCGTTGCGGTGCTTGGCGACGATGAAGTCGGCCTCGCCCTGGCGGGGGTTGTCCTTCTCGTAGGCGGACTCGCGGTGCAGCAGGATGACCATGTCGGCGTCCTGCTCGAGCGAACCGGACTCTCGCAGGTCGCTGATCGCGGGCTTCTTGTCCGCGCGCTGCTCGGGGCCACGGTTCAGCTGCGACAGCGCGATCACGGGCACCTGCAGCTCCTTCGCCATCAGCTTCAGCGCACGCGAGAACTCCGACACCTCCTGCTGACGGCTCTCGACACGCTTACCCGACGTCATCAGCTGCAGGTAGTCGATCACCACGAGCTTCAGGTTGTGCTGCTGCTTCAGCCGCCGGCACTTCGCCCGGATCTCGACCAGCGTCATGTTCGGGCTGTCGTCGATGAACAGCGGCGCATCGTTGATCCGCCCACGCACCTGCGCGATGTTCGTCCAGTCACGCGCATCCACCGTGCCCTTGCGCATGTTCTGCAGCGGCACACTCGACTCGGCCGACATCAGACGCATCGCGATCTCGCTTCGCCCCATCTCGAGCGAGAAGAACACCGACGCCTGCCCGTGCTTGATCGACGCCGCCCGCGCCAGGTCGAGCGCCAACGTCGACTTACCGAGCGCCGGTCGCGCCGCCACGATGATCAGCTGCCCGGGGTGGAACCCGTTCGTCAACGCATCGAGCTGCGCGAACCCGGTCGGCACACCCGTCATCTGCCCGTCACGGCCCTTGGCCGCCTCGATCTCGTCGATCGCGACCGTCACGGCCTCGTTCAGCGGCACGTAGTCCTCGGTCTGCACTCCCCCGGCCACGTTGTAGACCTCGGCCTGCGCGTTGTTGACCAGGTCGACGACCTCGCCCTCGCTGGCGTAGCCCATCTGCACGATCCGCGTGCCGGCCTCGACCAGACGGCGCAGCACCGCCTTCTCGGCCACGATCGACGCGTAGTAGCCCGCGTTCGCCGCCGTCGGCACCACACCGGTCAGCGTGTGCAGGTACTCCGCTCCCCCGGCGCGCGACAGATCGCCCGACTTCATCAGCTCGTCGCTGACCGTGATGACGTCGGTCGGCTCGCCGTGCGAGTACAGCCCCAGGATCGCGTCGTAGATGACCTCGTGCTTCGGCACGTAGAAGTCCATACCGCGCACCGTCTCGATGACGTCGGCCACGGCGTCCTTGCTCAGCAGCATGCCGCCGATCGTGCTCTGCTCCGCCAGCAGGTCGTGAGGAGGCACACGATCCATGCCCGAACCCATCGCCGGCCGGTCGCGGTCACGCGATGCGTCGCTGGCGATACCGAGTTGGGCGATCGACATGGGGCCTCCTGCTGACGAGAGATCGGGTGCGCGCCGACAGGCGCGAACGACGCTCAGGGACGTTCTACATCGGACCCCCGACATCCCTGCGCCGAACCGCCGCGACCCACCCCTGACGAGCGCGTGTACACCCTATGGACACCTAGTTCTCCACAGCAAATACCCCTGTGGATAACTCTGGGGAGAACCGGTGCGAAACGCCGGGGGCGCTTGGGGAGAACTGTGGATCAACCTGTGGAGAGAGAGATACTTCACGCGAATAACCCTCGTGTGATCAGCACTTTCCATTTCCCCACCCTGTGTGTAAAAAGATGTCTAAACCGGGGGTTGAGAGTCCCGATTTGACATCCGCCTGTGCACAAAGAACTTGACAAGGAGGCACGTGGACCGATAGCGACTCGGCTCGCGTTCAGCTTCTGGTAACCGGCCTCGGCTCCCCCACCCGCGCCTCCTGAACCCCCTCACACGCCCTCAGCGCCCCGTCAGCGCTATGAACCACGAATGCGAAGAAGAACCCCGTTTTCGCGTGGTTCATCTTCGCAAACGGGGTTCATCGCTCGAGCCCCGCCCGCGGCGCTCAGAACCCCGCGATGAGCATGGAACCTCACCATGGCGGGGTTCGATGCTCACGCCGGGGTTCGACGCCGAAGCCCAGCAGCTCAGCCCAGCCCAGCCCCTCAGCCCAGCGCAGCCCAGCCCCGCAGCACCGCAGCGCAGCACCACCACCGGCACGACGAAAAGCGGCGCCCCTCCGAAGAGGGACGCCGCTCGACCGCATGCGCGGCGGGGGACTTACTTGGCCGAGACCACCGTGAGGGTGATCGTGGCGATGACGTCTTCGCGAAGACGCAGCGTGGCCTCGTGCTCACCGACGAGCTTGATGGCCGAGGGGATCTCGACCTTGCGCTTGTCGATGGTGGCGACGCCCTGCTTGGTGACGGCGTCGGCCACGTCGGCCGGACGGACCGAGCCGAACAGACGGCCGTCGGCACCGGTCTTGACCGTGAGACGGATCTTCTGGGCCTCGAGGCGCTGCTTGAGGTCGTGGGCCTCTTCGATCGTCTTCAGCTCGCGGGTCTCGCGGGCCGTGCGGATCTGAGCGACCTGCTTCTCGCCACCACGCGACCACGCCACGGCGAAGCCCTGGGGGACGAGGTAGTTGCGGGCGTAGCCGTTCTTGACGTCGACGACGTCACCGGCGGAACCGAGGCCGGAGACCTCGTGCGTGAGGATTACTTTCGACATGCGTTCTCTCCTTCAGTCGGCGCTGATCAGCGGCCGGAGCCGGCGTAGGGGAGAAGCGCCATCTCGCGGGCGTTCTTCACGGCACGGGCGATGAGGCGCTGCTCCTGGACGGAGACGCCGGTGATGCGACGGGCGCGGATCTTTCCACGCTCCGAGATGAACTTGCGGAGGGTCGCGACGTCCTTGTAGTCGATGACGCCGACGCGGATCGACTTCGCGGGAGCGGCGTTCTTGCCGCCCTTGCCGCGGAGGGGCTTGCGGCGGTCGCCGCTGCTCTTTCCAGCCATTGTGTGTCTGCTTTCAGATGAGAGAAGAAGTACTGAGAGGGGGACGACGGAGCCTAGAAGGGCGTCTCGTCGTTGTAGGTGCCGCCGCCGGGGGTGTTCCACACGTCGCTCGAGGTGTTCCCACCCTGCGGAGCGGCTGCGGGCTGACCCCACGGCTCTTGTGCCTGACCGCCGCCGACCTGGCCCTGCTGGCCGCCGCCGCGGTTGCCCCCGAAGGAGCCTCCGGCAGCGCCGTCACGGGACGAGGAGGCGCGAGTCACCTGAGCGGTCGCGTAACGCAGCGAGGGGCCGATCTCGTCGATCTCGAGCTCCATGCTGGTGCGCTTCTCACCCTCTTTGGTCTCGTACGAGCGCTGCTTGAGCCGCCCCTGAGCCATGACCCGGCTGCCCTTGGTGAGGCTGCTGGCCACGTGCTCGGCGAACTCGCGCCAGACGCTGGCACGGAGGAAGAGGGCTTCGCCGTCCTTCCACTCGTTCGACGCGCGGTCGAACGTGCGGGGGGTCGACGCGATGGTGAAGTTCGCGACCGCGAGCCCGTTCTGCGTGTAACGCAGCTCGGGGTCACTGGTGAGGTTGCCCACCACTGTGATGACGGTCTCGCCTGCCATCGGTTACTCGGCGGCCTTCGGTGCGGCGGGAGCCGCGGCGACGGCAGCGGCGGGAGCCGAAGCGGCAGCCGGAGCGGAGGCGGCGTTGGCTGCCTTGCGGGCGGCCTTCTCGTCAGCGAGCTTCTTCGCGCTGGCGACCATCGCGATGGCCTCCTCTGCGCGGAGGACCTTCGTGCGCAGCACGGCCTCGGAGAGACCCAGCTGGCGGTCGAGCTCGACCGTGGCGGCCGAGTTCGAGGTCAGGTTGACGACGGCGTAGATGCCCTCGGACTTCTTGTTGATCTCGTAGGCCAGGCGACGACGTCCCCAGATGTCCACGTTGTCGATCGTTCCGCCATCGTTGCGGATGACGTTGAGGAACTTGTCCAAGCTCGGGGCGACGGTGCGCTCATCGATCTCGGGGTCCAGGATGACCATCAGTTCGTACTGGTGCATGACTAACCCACCTCCTTCGGACTTAACGGTCACAGACGGTCTGTGACAGGAGGGTGTTCATGACGTCGCGACAGCCGTGAGGCAGACGCAACCTTCCTAGCGTAGCCGAGCGCGCCTCCTACTTCAATGCTGTCGTCGTGACGGGGGCTCGGGCGCTAGTCGTCGAGCAGGGCGTTCGCGTCGGTCTGCGCCTTCGTCAGGGCGTCGGCCACCGAGAGCCTCCCGGTGAACATGTCGTCGAAGGTCGGCTCGATCACCGACTGGGTGCGCCCGTAGATCCCGGTCGGCGCGGCGATCGTCGGGCCGTCGTCGATCACGTCGAAGAAGGGGGAGACGTCGACCCCCTCGCCCTCCCAGTAGTCGTAGTAGACCTGCTGCGCACCGATCACCGCGGGCACGGCGGCACCCTGGGCGCCGATGTGGCGGGCGCCGTCGGACGAGCCGAGCCAGGCGAGCACCTTCGCGGTGTCGTCGCGGTGCGGGGTCGCCGCGTTGCCGGCCGCGACGATGCCGTTCGTCACGCTGACCCGGCCGTCGGGCCCGGCGGGCATCCGCGCGACGCCCCAGTCGAAGTCGGCGGTGCTCGCGATGGGGGAGAGGTTGTACAGCCCCGACTGGAACAGCGCCATCGTCCCCGAGGTGAACTGGTCGCGGCTGAAGTCGGCGTGCTCGTTGGTCGACGCGGCGGGAGGCGCGACGCGGTGCACCTGCACGAGGTCGACCAGGTACTGGAAGGCGACCCGCGCCTCCTCGGAGTCGAAGACGAACGCGGACGAGTCCTCGTTCTCGAGGCTGCCGCCGGCCGAGGCCAGGTAGTCGAGCCAGATCGCCTGCAGGTCGTTGCCGGCGTTGTAGCCGTACTGCACCGGGGTGCCGTCGAAGGCGGGGTCGGCGGCGGTGTGCCCGGCCGCGTCGCGGGTCAGCGCCTCGAGCACGGGCAGCAGGGTGTCGCCCTCGCCGCCGCCGGGCGCCCACGAGAGGTCGTCGAGCACGGCCGGGTCGATGCCCGCGGCGTCGAGCAGGTCGGCGTTGTAGTACAGCGCGATGCCGCCGTCGGACAGCTGCGGCACGCCCCAGAGGTGACCGTCCTCGGTCGTGAACTGGTCGACGACCGCAGGGCTCCAGGCGGCACGGGCCGTGGTGCCGAGCACCCGGTCGATGTCGAGCAGCTGCCCGTCGTCGGCGTAGCCGGTGTAGTTCGAGCTGTTCAGCCAGAAGATGTCGTCGGCCGTGCCCGCGTCGACGTCGGCGGCGAGGGAGTCGAAGTACTGGTCGTAGGGCACCACGTCGACCTCGACGTCGATGTCGGGGTTGTCGCGCTCGAACGTCTCGAAGGCCTGCTCGTAACCGGCCGCGACGGTGTCGTCCCAGACGCGCACCGTGACGGTCGTCTGATCGGGCTCGGGCGTCGGACGGACGGGAGCGCCGCGCCCCGAGGTCGACAGACCGAACGCGGTGATGCCGAGGGCCGACGCCGCGACGATCGTGACGCAGACGGATCCGGCGATGAGAGCTGAGGAGGGACGCTTGGGCACCGGTGCAGATTACCCGGCGCGCGAGGCGTCCCGACATCGGCCCCCAGCCGCGATCAGCCGAGGAGGCGCGGGGGAGGGACCACGCGGGTCGCCTTCCACAGGCCCCCGCCGCTACCTCTCGCGGGCCGCCCACCAGGCGAGCAGACGCTCGGTCGCGACCTCGGCGCCCAGCGGCCCCTCCTCCGTGCGCAGCTCGAGCAGGAACCGGTACGCCTCGCCCACCTCGCGGCTCGGGCCGATGCCCAGCACGCGCTGGATCTCGACGCCGTCGAGGTCGGGCCGCAGCGAGTCGATGGCCTCGCGCTCGCGCAGCTCGGCGATGCGGTTCTCGAGGTCGTCGTAGGCGAAGCCGAGCCGGTCGGCCTTGCGGCGGTTGCGGGTGGTGACGTCGGCGCGGGTCAGGATGTGCAGGCGCTCGAGCTGGTCGCCGGCGTCGCGCACGTAGCGGCGGACGGCCGAGTCGGTCCAGGCGCCCTCGGTGTAGCCGAAGAACCGAAGGTGCAGCTCGATCAGCCGGTGGACGGCGCCGATCGTGTCGTTGTCGAAGCGCAGCGCCTTGAGCCGCTTCTTGGCGAGCTTCGCGCCGACCACGTCGTGGTGGTGGAACGTCACGACGCCGCCCGGCTCGAGCCGGCGCGTGGCCGGCTTGCCGCAGTCGTGCAGCAGGGCCGCGAGGCGCAGCGTCAGGTCGGGGGCCTCGCCCGGGTGCCGCTCGGACTCGTAGCCGATGGCCTGCTCGAGCACGGTGAGGCTGTGCTCGTAGACGTCCTTGTGGTGGTGGTGCTCGTCGATCTCGAGGCGCATCGCCGCGAGCTCGGGCATCACGTGGTCGGCGAGGCCGGTGTCGACCAGCAGACGGATGCCCGGGGTCGGCGTCGCGGTGCGCAGCAGCTTCGAGAGCTCGTCGGCGACCCGCTCGACCGAGACGATCGAGAGGGTGGAGGCGCGGGTCGTCATCGCATCGCGCACCTCGTCCGCGACGTCGAAGCCGAGCTGGGCGGTGAACCGCGCGGCCCGCATCATCCGCAGCGGGTCGTCGCGGAACGAGTCGACGGCCGCGCCGGGCGTCGCGAGGCGCCGGGCCAGCAGGTCGTCGACGCCGCCGGACGGGTCGACGAGCACCTTCTCGGGCAGCCGCAGCGCCATGGCGTTCACGGTGAAGTCGCGGCGGACCAGATCGCCCTCGAGGGTGTCGCCGAACTCGACGACGGGCTTGCGCGTCTCGCCGTCGTAGACGTCGCTGCGGTAGGTGGTGATCTCGACCACCTCGCCGTCGACGCGGGCGGCGATGGTGCCGAACTGGCGGCCGACGTCCCAGTGGGCCTCGGCGATCGGCACGACGATCGCGAGGATCTCGTCGGGGGAGGCGCTGGTGGTGAAGTCGAGGTCGTTGACGCGGTGTCCGAGGAACGCGTCGCGCACCGGGCCGCCGACCAGGGCGAACTCGTGTCCGGCGGCGGCGAAGGCCGCCGAGAGGCGGGCGATGCGGGGGGTGGCGGCCAGTCGATCCAGGCGCTCGACGGCGGAGGCGACGGTGTCCATGACCGTCAACCTTGCCACACGGGGAGGCGCGGATCGCCTCCCCGCGCCTCCTCCCCAGGGCTGGTTCCCCACCCCCGACGGCCGGTTCTCGCGTGCTGCGCCTCCCTCTCTCCGAATCGATTCCCTAGACTCGGCATGCTCGTGCGACCCCCTCCGCCCCCGAGCACCTTCACTATGAGACTTCTCCCCGCCCTCCTGGCCCTCGTGACGACGCTCGGCGTCGCCGGCGCCGCGCTGCCCGCCGAACCGGCGTCGGCGGCCTCCGCGGGGTCGTCGGCGGCGGCCGCGTCGAGCGCCACGGGTCAGTCCGACGCCGTCACGCTGAGCGTCGCGCCGGAGGCCGACGGGGTGCTGCGCTCGGGCGACGACCTCGAGCTCTCCGTCACGGTGACGAACGGCACCGAGACCGATCTCGACGCCGGCAGCGCGCGCATCTACCTCGACCGCGACTCGTTCCTCACGCGCTCGAAGCTCGCCGACTGGCTCTCGCCCGACGAGACCACGGGCGACGACTACCTCGGCATCTACATGGCCCGCGTCGACGTGCCCGCGGTGGCGGCGGGCGAGAGCGTCACGGTCGACTCCATCACCATCCCGGCGTCGCGCACGGCCCTCGACGGGTGGTCGTGGGGTGCCCGGGCGCTGGGGGTGCGCCTCCTCGACTCCGTCGGCGTCCAGGTCGCGCAGGCCCGCAGCAGCGTCGTCTGGTACCCGAGCGAGAGCTTCCAGCCCACCCGCCTGTCGGTCGCGGTGCCGATCACGACCCCCGAGACCGAGAACGGCGTGCTCGACGCGGCGGCGCTCGAGGCGTACACCTCGGCCGACGGCACCCTCACGCGTCAGCTGCGCCAGGTCGTGGGCACGTCGGCCACGATCGCGGTCGACCCGATGATCATCGCCTCGATCCGCCTGCTCGGCAGCGAGGCGCCGGCCTCGGCCCTCGGCTGGCTCGACGACCTCTCCTCGGCGGGCGTCGAGACGTTCCCCCTCACCTACGCCGACGCCGACGTCGCCGGTCTCAGCCAGGCGGGCGCCCCGTCGGTGCCCGGCCCGACCTCCTTCGACGGCTTCGTCGACGAGTCGCGATTCGACACGTCCACCTCGGCCACCGACGCGCCCAGTCCGGCCGAGACCGACCAGGGCACCAGCGACGGCTCCGGGTCGAGCACCAGCTCGTCGTCCGGGTCGCCCGCCGACCCCTCGGCGACCGAGACGCCGTCGCCCAGCCCGACCGACGAGCCCTCCGCTCCGCCGCTGCCGACGACCGAGTCGCTGCTGTCGTTCCCCTGGTCGCTGTCGTCGATCGCCTGGCCGGCCGACGACACCGTCGTGTCGTCCGACATCGCGACGATCACGTCGCGCGACTACACGTCGACGATCCTCTCGAGCTCGAACGTCAACGTCGCGACCGATGCGACAGAGAACGCGCCGGTCGACCTCGGCGGCTCGACGGGCCTCGTGTCGGACGACACCCTCTCCGGACTGATCCGCGAGGCCGCGGCCGCGACGTCGCAGGCCGCCTGGAGGAGCGCGATGGCCGAGCTGTCCGCCAGCGTCGCCACGATCGCGAAGGAGCGCCCCAGCGACGCCCGCACGATGCTGGCGACCCTCGACCGCTCGTGGTCGACCGACGGCGGCCGTCTGCGCCAGACCCTGGCCGCCCTCGACGACCTGCCCTGGTCGTCGCCCTCGTCGCTGTCCGACACCCTCGCCGCCGAGCCCACCGACGCGACCGTGGTCGACGAGCCCGAGTCGGCCGACCGCCTCCGCGAGCTGCGCTCGATCGTGCGCGCCGACGAGCAGGTCACCGACTTCTCCACCGCCCTCGAGGACCCTCTGACGGTCACCGGCCCGGCGCGTCTGCGCACCCTCGCCCTCTCGTCGCACGCCTGGCGCGACAACCCCGACGGCCTGTCGACCGAGGTCGACGGCGCGACCCAGCAGGCGACCGAGACGTCGCAGCTCGTCTCGATCGTCCAGGGCAGCGACCAGCTCATCCTCGGCGACCGGTCGTCGCTGCCGCTCTACGTGCAGAACGCGAGCGACTCGTCGGCGACGGTGTTCCTCACCCTCGCGCCCTCCAGCTCGCGGCTGACGATCGAGGAGAACCGGATCCCCGTGACGGTCCAGGCCAAGTCGCAGGTCCGCGTGCGCGTGCCCGTGCAGTCGATCGCCAACGGCACGGTCAACGTCTCGCTCTCGCTGGTCAGCTCGACCGGGGTGACCATCGCGACGCCCGCGGTCGTCACCATCAACGTCCAGGCCGGCTGGGAGACCGCCATCACCTGGGCCTTCGGCATCGGCTTCGCGCTGCTGTTCGGCGGCGGCATCTACCGCACGATCCGCAAGCGCCGCCGCGGTGCCGCTCGCGACGACGACGGTGACGACGACAGCGACGACAGCGATTACGACGAGAGCGGCGTAACCGGTTCGACCGGTCACTCCGAACCGACAGTGGGGAGCACCGCGTGAGCGGTCAGTCCGGTCTCGGCAGAGCGAGCATCCTGCTGGCCTCGGGCACGATGGTGTCCCGCGTGCTCGGCTTCGTCAAGACGGCGGTGCTCGCCGCCGCCATCGGGCAGTCCGCGAGCCGGGCGGCCGACTCGTTCGCCCTGGCGAACCAGCTGCCGAACAACATCTACGCCCTGATCGCCGGCGGCCTGCTCAGCGCCGTCCTGGTGCCGCAGATCGTCCGCGCGGCCACCCAGGACGACGACGGCGGGCAGCGGTTCATCAACAAGATCGTGACGCTCGGCACGATCGTCTTCGCGGCGGTGGGCCTGATCGGCACCCTGCTGGCCCCGGTGCTCGTCTCGCTCTACGCCCAGCAGGCGAATGCATCCGGTCAAGGGGGTTACACCTCCGAGTCGCTTGCGCTGGCGACGGCCTTCGCCTACTGGTGCCTGCCGCAGATCTTCTTCTACGCGATGTACTCGCTGCTCAGCGAGGTGCTCAACGCCCGCCAGGTCTTCGGCCCGTTCACCTGGGCGCCCGTGCTCAACAACGTCGTCGCCATCGCCGGCCTCGTCGTGTTCATGGTCCTGTTCGGCGGCTCCGAGGCGAACTCGACCGTCGACGTGTGGAGCCCCGACCGCATCGCCGTCATCGCCGGCACCGCGTCGCTCGGCGTGCTCGCGCAGGCGGCGTTCCTCCTGCTCTTCTGGCGTCGAGCGGGCCTGACGTTCCGCCCCGACTTCCGGTGGCGCGGCGTCGGGCTCGGCGCGACCGGCAAGGCCGCCGGCTGGCTGTTCGGCATGGTGCTCGTCACCCAGGTGGCGGGTCTCGTGCAGAGCCGCGTGGCGTCGCAGGGGAGCGGCGAGGGCGCGTCCAACGCCGTGCTGGCGAACTCGTGGCTGCTGTTCATGCTGCCGCACGGCATCGTGGCCGTCTCGATCGCGACCGCGTACTTCACCCGCATGAGCGGTCACGCCTCGCGCGGCGATCTCGGCGCCGTCCGGGCCGACCTCTCGCAGTCCCTCCGCACCATCGGCATGTTCATGGTGTTCGCCACCGTGGCCATGTGCGTCGTGGCCTACCCGTTCGCGAGCTTCTTCGAGCGCACCTTCGAGGGTGCGAGCCAGATGGCCCAGGTGATCCTCGGATTCATGCCCGGGCTGATCCTCTTCAGCGTGCTGTTCGTCGTGCAGCGCGTCTTCTACGCACTCCACGACCAGCGCACGCCGTTCTTCATGCAGGTCGTCCAGTCGAGCATCTTCGTCGTCGGCACGCTCATCTCGTCGGTCGTCGTGCCCGACGACCAGGTCGCCGTGGCCATCGCCATCACCACCTCGATCGCCGGCTCGACCCAGACCGTGGTCGCCCTCGTGCTCATCTCCCGTCGTCTCGGCGGCATGGACGGCCGGTGGGTCCTGCGTCGCTACGTGCAGTTCGCGTTCTTCTCGCTCATCGCGGGTGTCGTCGGTCTCGTCGTCGTGACGGCCATGGGCGGTTTCGCCCCCGACGGCTTCGCTCACACCGGCAGGATCGCCGGTCTGCTCACCGTGATCGTCGCCGCGGCGGTCATGGGCGTCGTCTACCTGGGCCTGCTCCGCCTGATCCGGCTGCCCGAGCTCGAGGCGCTGACCGCACCCCTCGTGCGTCGCGCCGGCCCCCTGCTGGCCCGTCTCCGCCGACGCTGAGCCGTCGAGTCCCCTCCCCGGACGGAGGCGTCCCCCGGCTCCTGAGCGCGCTCTGGGAGGCACGGGTCGGCGGAATAGCGCGTCGATAGGATGTGTTCATTCAGACGGTCGAGGGAGAACGTCGACCGGGCATCACGGCCCGAGAGCGTCTCCCACCCCATCCGCCACGTTCTTCAGAGAGGTGCCCATGCGCCAGATCATCATCATCGGCTCCGGTCCCGCCGGTTACACGGCCGGCATCTACGCGGCTCGTGCCGGGCTCGAGCCGCTCATCGTGGCCAGCTCCGTCGAAGCCGGTGGAGAGCTCATGAAGACGACCGAGGTCGAGAACTTCCCCGGCTTCCCCGACGGCATCCAGGGCCCCGAGCTGATGTTCAAGCTCCAGGAGCAGGCCGAGAAGTTCGGCGCCGAGGTCCTCCTCGACGACGTCACCAGCGTCGACCTGACCGGCGACGTCAAGAAGGTCACCCTCGGGAACGGCACCGTCGAGGAGGCCGTCTCGGTCATCTTCGCCACGGGCAGCGCCTACCGCAAGCTCGGTCTCCCCGACGAGGAGCGCCTCAGCGGCCGTGGTGTCAGCTGGTGCGCCACCTGCGACGGCTTCTTCTTCAAGCAGAAGGAGATCGCGGTCGTCGGCGGCGGCGACTCCGCGATGGAGGAGGCCACGTTCCTCACCCGCTTCGCCAGCAAGGTCTACGTCATCCACCGCGGCGACTCGCTGCGCGCGTCGAAGATCATGCAGGAGCGCGCGTTCGCGAACGACAAGATCGAGTTCCTCTGGAACAAGACCGTCACGGCCGTCCTCGGCGACGAGAAGGCCACCGGAGTGCAGCTGACCGACACGGTCGACGGCAGCACCTCCGATCTCGACCTCGACGGCCTGTTCATCGCGATCGGCAACGACCCCCGCGTGCACCTCGTGCACGGCCAGCTCGACCTCACGGTCGACGGCACGATCGCCGTCGAGGGGCGCAGCTCGAAGACCAACCTGCGCGGCGTGTTCGCCGCCGGCGACGTCATCGACGCCACGTACCGTCAGGCGGCCACCGCGGCCGGCTCCGGGGTCGTCGCGGCCCTCGACGCCGAGCACTTCCTGGCCAGCCTCGACCAGACGTTTCTAGCCGAGAACACCGACGGGGCCGCCGAGGGCATCGACACGGCCGAGTCCGTCGCCGTCTGACCCCCCCGATCTCCACAGTCCCCCTGACGAAAGGAACCACCATGAGCACCGCCAAGGCAGTCACCGACGCGTCCTTCGAGAGCGACGTCATCACCTCCGACAAGACGATCCTGGTCGACTTCTGGGCCGAGTGGTGCGGCCCGTGCCGCGCCGTCTCGCCGATCCTCGACCAGATCGCGGCCGAGCACTCGGACAAGATCGAGATCGTGAAGCTCAACGTCGACGACAACCCGCAGACCGCGGCCAAGTACCAGATCACGTCGATCCCCGCCATGAAGGTCTACCGCGGTGGCGAGGTCGTCAAGACCGTCATCGGCGCGAAGCCCAAGCAGGCCCTCGAGGCCGACCTGGCGGAGTTCCTCGCGTAGTCGACCGACCACGACGAGAGCCCGCCCAGCACACACGCTGGGCGGGCTCTCGTCGTCTCACCGCACTTCCCGGCATAGTCTTGGACGATTCACCCTCTGACCGATAGGGACGCAGATGACGAACAAGGGCACCAACCTCGATCCGTGGTACGACTCGTACGCCGACCGCACGGCCGGCCTGAGCGCCTCCGAGGTCCGAGCCCTGTTCGCCGTCGCCTCCCGCCCCGAGGTCGTCTCGCTGGCCGGTGGCATGCCCTTCGTGTCGGCTCTGCCGCGCGAGCTCGTCACGGGCTCCATCGACCGCGTCATGTCGAACGGCGGGGGAGCGATGGCCCTGCAGTACGGCTCCGGGCAGGGCACTCCCGCCATCCGCGAGCACATCATGCAGATCATGGCGATGGAGGGCATCCGCGGCAGCGCCGACGACGTCGTGGTCACGACGGGCTCGCAGCAGGCCCTCGACCTCGTCACGCGCCTGTTCATCAACCCCGGCGACGTCATCCTGGCCGAGTCGCCCAGCTACGTGGGCGCCCTGGGCGTCTTCAAGGCCTACCAGGCGGACGTCGAGCACGTCGCCATGGACGACGAGGGCCTGATCCCGGAGGCGCTGCGCGAGGCGATCGCGTCGGTCACCTCCCGCGGCGGCCGCATCAAGTTCCTGTACACGATCCCCAACTTCCACAACCCCGCCGGCGTCACGCTCTCCTGGGCCCGTCGTCTCGAGATCCTCGAGATCTGTCGCAGCGCGGGCATCCTCGTCCTGGAGGACAACCCCTACGGCCTCCTGTCCTTCGACGAGCCGGCCCCGCACGCCATGCGCTCCGTCGACGACGAGGGAGTCATCTACCTCGGTTCGTTCTCGAAGACCCTCGCGCCCGGATTCCGCGTCGGCTGGGCCCTCGCCCCGCACGCCATCCGCGAGAAGCTCATCCTGGCCAACGAGTCCGCGACGCTGTCGCCGAACTCCTTCGGCCAGTTCGTCATCACCGAGTACCTCGACCAGGCCGACTGGCGGGGGCAGATCGACATCTTCCGCGGTCTCTACCGCGAGCGTCGCGACGCCATGCTCTCGGCTCTGGGGGAGTACCTCCCCTCGCTCACCTGGACCCGGCCCGAGGGCGGCTTCTTCGTCTGGCTCTCGCTCCCCGACGAGCTCGACTCGAAGGCGATGCTCCCGCGCGCGGTGAAGGAGCTCGTGGCGTACACCCCGGGAACGGCCTTCTACGCCGACGGGCAGGGCCGCCAGAACATCCGGCTGTCGTTCTGCTATCCGACGCCCGAGTCGATCCGCGTCGGCGTCGCCCGACTCGCGACGGTCATCAACGGCGAGCTCGACCTGCTCAGCACCTTCTCGTCCGCCCGTCTCGGCAAGCCGATCCCCCTCCGCGAGGGCGTCGGCACGCCGCCCCCGAACATCTCCTGACCAGCATTTAATCCGTAACGGCGTCGTGCGTCGCACGGCGCCACGGCTCGGCACGCCCGTCACACGAAGGACCCCACCACATGAACTCGAGCGCCCTCCGCAGCGTCACCGTCCTGGCCGGCGGCATCTCGCACGAGCGCGACGTCTCGTTGCGCTCCGGTCGACGGGTCGTCGACAGCCTCACCTCCAACGGCATCGCCGTCGACCTCCGTGACCCCGACGCGACCCTCCTCGGCCACCTCACCGAGAGCCGCCCCGACGTGGTCTGGCCCGCTCTGCACGGTGCCAGCGGTGAGGACGGCGCGCTCCGCGGTCTGCTCGAGGCCCTCGACATCCCCTTCGTCGGCAGCACCTCGGCGGCGGCCCGTCTCGCGTGGGACAAGCCGACTGCCAAGGAACTCGCCCGTCGTGCCGGTGTTCTGACCCCGCGGGGCATCACGCTCTCGCACGACGCCTTCCGTGAGCTCGGGGCCGCAGGGGTCCTCGCCGCCATCGCCGACGAGCATCCCGTGCCGGTCGTCGTGAAGCCGGCCCGAGGAGGCTCGGCGCAGGGAGTCACGGTCGTCGACGACGCAGACGGCCTGCCCCGGGCCATGGTCGACGCCTACACGTACTGCGACGATGTCATCGTCGAGCAGAAGATCACCGGCACGGAGATCGCCGTCGGGGTCATCGACACCGGAGACGGCCCGACGGCCCTGCCGGCGGTCGAGATCGTCCCGCGCAACGGCATCTACGGATTCGAGGCTCGGTACAACGCCGGCGAGACGACCTTCTACACGCCGGCCCGACTCGAGCCCGACGCGGCCGACGCCGCCGCCCGTGCAGCGGTGACGGTGCACGAGGCCCTCGGGCTGCGTCACCTCTCGCGGGTCGACCTCATCGTCGACGCGGCCGGAGCCGCCTGGTTCCTCGAGGTGAACGTGCTCCCGGGTCTCACTGAGACCTCGCTCGTCCCGATGGCCCTCGATGCTGCGGGCTATGAGCTCGGCATGGTCTACGCCGCCCTCGCCGAGAAGGCCGTCGCCGACCACCACTGACCGCGGGCCCGGCCTGCCGCGCGTCTCCGCACTCGCCGAGCACT
>NZ_BJUV01000027.1 GCF_007988805.1 Frigoribacterium faeni
GCGCTACACCCGCTTCCGTCGGGGTGTAGCGCGGGATTCGGGGTGTGACGCGGGACGAGCGCAGCCCAGGGCGGGGCGGGCGCAGCCCGGGCGCAGCCGGGGGCGGGGTCAGCGCTTGTCGGGCTCGGGGTGGTCCGCCGACGGGGCGGAGCCGCCGTCGCCGTCGGCCTCCGGCACCTCATCGCCGTTGCGGCGGATCTCCGCCGCGGCGGCCTGACGCAGGCGCAGCCCCTCGAGCTCGTCCTTCGCGAGGGCCGCGGCCTTCTTCTCGGTCTGGGCCGTGTCGCGCGGCGGCAGCAGGATGTCCCGCTCGGCCTTCATGCCGGCCTGCAGCTCGCGTCCGCGCTCGAGCTCGGCGTCGAATTCGGCCCCGAACAGCAGGGCGTTGTTCGTGATCCAGAGCCAGAGCAGGAACACGATCACGGCGCCGAGCGACCCGTAGGTGGCGTTGTAGTTCGAGAAGTTCGCGACGTAGAAGCCGAAGCCCACCGAGGCGATCAGCCAGATGACCAGGGCCACCAGCGACCCGAGGCTCATCCACTTGAACTTCGGCTGCTTGATGTTGGGCGACCAGTAGTAGAGCACGGCGACGATCACGATCGCGATCACGCCGAGCACGGGCCACTTGACGACGTTCCAGACGAAGACGGCCGAGTCGCCGAGACCGATCAGGTCTCCGACGGTACGGGCGACGGGTCCGCTCAGCACCAGGATCAGGGCGGCCACGACGATCAGCACGACGGTGAACGCGGTCACGCCGAGCATCGTGGGGCGGAGCTTCCAGATCGGACGCCCCTCGTCGATGCCGTAGATGCGGTTCATCGCCCGGCCGAAGCCGCCGACGTAGCCGGACGCCGACCACAGGGCGCCGAGCACACCGACGATCAGGGCGACGCCGGCCGCGGGAGACTCGGTCAGGGACGTGATCGGTCCCTCGAGCAGGTCGGCGACCTGTCCGCTGCCGAGGTCGCGGACCAGCTGCAGGATCGTGTCCGACGTGGATCCGGCCTGCCCCACGACGCCGAGCAGCGAGACGATCGCCAGCAGCGCCGGGAAGATCGCGAGGACCGCGTAGTAGGTGAGGCCGGCCGCGAGGTCGGTGCACTGGTCCCGGCCGAACTCGCGCAGCGTCTTGCCGAGGACGTAGCCCCACGATCGCTTCGTGACGTCCGTCAGCTCCTGCGGCTTGCGCTGGTCGTTCTCGTCGGGAGCCTGCTGCTCGCGCTCGGTGCTCTTCTGAGCCATCGGGTGTCCTGTCGTGGAGGGGGAGGGAGGTGAGCCCAGGAGGCGCGGTGCCGGCCGATCGGGCCCGGCACCGCGCCGAGGCGGTCGGCTCCGTGAGCCGCACGCCGTCGAGCGACGGTCAGCGCCGCGCGGCCTTGACCACCCCGGCCACGATCGCGGCGACGCCGGCGGCACCGGCCGCGGCGGCCGCGACGACCGGCTTGGGGTCGTCGGCGAAGCGCTTCTTGACGCCGGCCTTCAGCCGACGAGCGTGCGCGGGCACGCTGAGCTTGTCCTCGATGGCGTCGAGCGTCGCCGCGAACTCCTCGCGGGTCCGGGCGATGTCCAACTCGATCTCGGGGATGCTCGCGCCGGGCCGTGGGCCCTTCTTCTCGTTCGAGGCCGTGTCGTCGGGCGAGGCGTCCGCGGCCTCGACCCGTGCCTCCTCGGCTCGTGCCTCGGCGAGCTCGCGCTCGGGATCCGGCTTCGGGTCAGTGCGTCGCGGAGTCATAGGTTCCCTGGCCCTTCAGTGCGGAGACGTCGGCCTTGACGCTGGCCACGGTCTTCTCGGGCGTGGGCGGCACGCCCTTCTTCAGCGCCGAGACGCCGAGCAGGGCGAGCACGGCCGTGACGACCAGCAGCACCGCGGCCACGATCAGCGCGGCGAGCCACGGTGCGACCACGGTCGCGAGACCGAGCACCCCGGCGGTGATCAGGACGGCCAGCAGGAAGAACCCGAACAGGGCCGCTCCGACCAGCAGACCGGCGCCGACCCCGACCTCTTTGAGCTTGGCGACGAGCTCGGTCTTGGCCAGCGCGATCTCGCCGCGGATGAGACGCGAGATCAGCTCGGGCAGGCTGCCGAGCAGCGACCCGAGCGACTTCCTGGTGCTCTCTTCAGGGGCTCTGAGGTCACTCACCGACGTTCACTCCCGGGAGCTTCGAGGTTCCGTTGGCGCGGTCGCCCGTGTCGGCCTCGCCGTCGTCGGTGCCGACGGCGGACGAGTCTCCGGAGTCCGAACCCGAGTCGCGGACCTTGTCGGCGGCCGTGCGCGCGGCAGCGGTGGCGTCCTCGGCGGCCGACGACGCCTTGCCACTCGCCTTGCCGGCGACGGACTTGGCCTTGCTTCCGGCGGCGGATGCGGCGTCGCCGGCGGCCTCCTGCAGCTTCTTGCCGACGACGGGGGCGTTGTCCTTGACGAAGTCCTCCGCCTGGTGGACGGTCTTCTGGACCGTGGGGTTCTCCCACAGGCTCTCGGCCTGGTCCTTGATCTTGACGTAGGCGCCACGGCCCGCGCGGGCTCCGAGGACGTACCCGACGGCCGCCCCTGCGACGAAGAGGATCTTGCCTTTCATGAGTGCTCCTAGATGCTCGTTCTGGTGCTCTGGACTCTCCACGCTGGCACGACGCGGCGCAGGAGGCCCAGATTCACGGCCATGAGTCGCGTCGGGCTCGTTCGACCCGGGCGACCGGACCTCGTCAGCGCACCGAGCCGGAGCGCACCCCCGCGGCCACGGTGGCCGGCAGCGCTCCGCGCCCGGCCAGTCCCAGCGCCGACATGGCCGCCGCGACCACCCGCAGGACGCACCAGCCGAAGAGCACGACGACGACCGCGTTGCGGGCGCCGAGCACGACGACGGCGAACGGGTTGAGGTCGAGCAGCGGCAGGTAGAGGATCGGGAACACGAGGGTGGTGAGCCCGGCCGCCCAGGCCGTCAGCACGGCCGGCACGCGGAACTCCTCGGGGCGGAGCGCCAGGCCGACCGCGACCACCGGCGCGATCCAGAGCATGTACTGCGGCGACCCGACCTTGTTCAGCACCACGAAGGTCGTCGTCAGCGTCAGGGCGCCGAGCAGCACGATGCCCGTCTGGTCGACGGCGACCGGACCCGCGCCCGCGCCCGCGCGGCGACGCAGGCCGGGGAGCCCGCCGGCGGCGACGGCGACCAGCACCGCGAGCGCCGCCAGCACGATCATCATCAGCGCCGTGCTGCCGTTGATCACCCCGGATACCCCGGGCCCCATGACCTCGTTCGTCGCCAGGCCGACGTTCTCGTAGACCGACGCACCGGGCACGCCGAGCATCGCCATCCAGAGCCAGGGCGTCGCGAGCGGCGCCTCCACCTGCAGCCCCCGCCCGGACTGCATGGTGACGAAGCTGCCGACGTGCGAGGCTCCGCCGCCGACGAGCACCAGACCGACGACGACGGCGCTGGTGACCAGGCCCGCGCGGACGACCGCACCGCGCTGCCGCGACGCGGCGATCACCGCGGCGATGACGGCGGCCGGCCAGACCTTGATCCAGGTGGCGGCGGCGAGCAGCAGCCCCGCCACCCGCGGACGGGTCGCGAGCAGCAGCAGGCCGGACACGACCATCGGCGCGCTGAACCCCTCGAGACGCAGGAACCCCACGGGGCTGAGCAGGAACAGGACGAGCAGCCACCACCAGGCGGCGGTCGCGTCGACGGTGCGGCGGCCCCGGTCGGTCAGCAGCCAGAGCCCGCCGGCATTCGCCGCCGTCAGCAGGACGAGCCAGACGAGCTGGTACAGCGACTCGCCGAGCACGTTCGAGAGCACGATCGGCCCGAGGGCGCCGGCCGGGTACACCCAGTCGAAGTCGAGCACGGGCCACCGGCCGTCGGCCAGGGCGCCGCTCGCCCACGATCGGTAGAGGGGCAGGTCGCCCTCGACGTCGCCGGCCAGGATCAACGGGGTCAGCGCGACCAGCACCGCTCCGTGCAGCAGCCAGAAGGCCCACCAGATCGACTGCGGGTGCCGGCGGATGACCGCCCACCGCTCCTCGATCCGGTGGCCGGCGTCGTTCCAGGCACGGGCACGGCGCAGGGAGGCGGCGGATCGGCCGAAGCGGGGACTCACATCGCCGAAGATAGGGCCGCCACCTGTCACGAAGGTGAACGACAGGAGGCGCGTCCGCCATTCGACGGGCCGGGCACGGGCCGGGCGCGGGCCGGCGCGGGCCGGCGCGGGCCGGGTCAGGCCAGGGCCACCCACCAGATCAGCAGCATCGTCGTGACGAATCCCGACAGGAAGTTCAGGGTCAGGAACCGCTTCCAGCCCCGGTTCACCGCCTCGGCGTCCGCGTCCGCGACGTTCCACCAGGGCGCGCAGCTGATCGCGTAGACCACGGGGATCACCGCGGCGATCGGCCCGGGGAAGTCGGTGAACGTCATGAGCACGCCGGCGAGGAGGTACGCCACGACCGAGAAGCGCACGGTCGCCTTCGCGCCGATCACCGTCGCGATCGAGGCGATGCCGCCCTCGCGGTCCGCGATGACGTCCTGCACGGCGCCGAACGCGTGGCTGGCCATCCCCCAGAGGAAGAACGCCGCGAGCAGCGCGACGAGCTGCGGCGTGACGGTCGCCCCGGCCAGCGCGAGGCCGTAGACGGCGGGGCTGACGAAGTGCGTGCTCGACGTGATCGAGTCGACGAAGGGGCGCTCCTTGAAGCGGAGCCCGGGCGCCGAGTAGGCGATCACGGCGAAGACGCTGATCGCGAGCACGAGCCAGCTGAGCGGGCTGCCCACCACGACGAGGAGCACCAGGAACGGCACGTTGGTCACCACGGCCGCCCAGAGCGTCGTGCGGTGCAGGCTGCGGTCGAGCAGCGCGCCCTCGACCCCGCCCTTGCGCGGGTTGCGCAGGTCGCTCTCGTAGTCGAAGACGTCGTTGATGCCGTACATCGCGAGGTTGTACGGCACCAGGAAGTAGAGGATGCCGACGACGGCGATCAGCCACGGGACGCCCGAGAAGTCGAAGCCGAGATCCGGGTGGAACGTCTCACCCGACAACGGGGCGTAGGCGTACCAGCCGTCCTGCGGCGTGCTCGCCGTCGCCAGGATGTACGCCGCCGCGAACGGGAACGCGGTGTTGATCCAGCTGAGGGGCCGGGACGACCAGAACAGGGCGGTGAGCGTTCTCATGGGCGCGCCTCCTCGGCGGTGGCCTTCGGCGTGCGCGGTCCGCCGAGCAGCACCCACACCGAGGGCAGCAGCACGAGGGCGGCGAGGGAGTAGGCGAAGTCCTCGAGCGGGGCGATGCCGATCGTCACGCCGCTGATCCGGTCGGGAGCGTAGTCGACGAGGCCGACGCCGATCATGATGTTGTCGAAGACGGCGGTCATGACCAGCAGCACGACGGTCGCGAGCCCGGCGGCCCGGGCCCGTGCCGAGCGGTCGGCCGAGGAGGCGCGCGCGGCCGAGGAGGCGCGCGCGGCTCGACCACGGAACCACGCCGTCACCGCGGCGGCCCCCGCGACCACGGCCACGAGCGCGAGGAACACCGCGTTGATCGCCCAGTAGGTCACGAGGCTCTCCCGTCGTCGACGGAGGACGACCCGGACGCGCCGGACGCGCCGGACGCGCCGGAGCGGGCGGCCCGGCGGTCGACGATCAGGCGCGTCCCCGCCAGCAGGTTCATCGTCAGGTAGCAGAGCAGCGTGAGGAAGAAGACCTCCTCGAGCGGCAGCTCGGGGGCGATCTGGACGCCCGTCATGAACGACGTCTCGCCTCGGAAGAACACGCCCGTGTCGATGCCGACGATGTCCCAGATCAGGAAGAACACCACGCCGACCAGCAGGGTGACGAACGCCCGCGGGGCGTCGCGCCAGAAGAACAGCGTGAAGCGCCGGTCGAGCATCGCCATGCCGAATAGCGAGATGCCCAGGGCGACGAGGTACAGCACGCCCATCAGGCGGCGGGCTCCGGCAGCGGCTCGGTGCTGCGGTCGCCGCGCAGGTTCTTGAGCAGGATCTCGGCGCTGATCAGGCACATCGGCAGACCGATGCCGGGTCGCACCGAACCGCCGACGTAGAACAGGTTCTGCACGTGCTCGGACGTGTTGCCGGCTCGGAACATCGCGCTCTGGTCGAGGGTGTGGGCCGGGCCGAGCATGCTGCCGCTCCACGCGTTGACGTCGTCGACGAAGTCGCGCGGGCCGCGGGTGCGGCGCAGCACGATGCGCTCGGCCAGGTCGGGCACGCCCGCCCAGCTCGCGATCTGGTCGATCACGAGGTCGGCGAGCCGCTCGATCAGCGTGTCGCCGTCGCCGTCGCCGTCGCCCCGGCCGAGAGCCGGGTCGGCTGGCAGCGGGACGAGCACGAAGAGGTTCGTGTGCCCCTCGGGCGCGGTGGACGGATCGACGGTGCTCGGCTTGCAGACGTAGAGCGAGGGCGGGTCGGGGATGCGCTTGTCGGACCCGAAGATGCGGTCGAAGTTCTCGTGCCAGTCGTTCGCGAACAGCAGCGTGTGATGCTCGAGCTCGGGCACCTCGCCCTCGACGCCGAGGTACATCAGCAGGGCGCTCGGCCCCGGGTCGCGCTTCGACCAGTAGGACTCGTCGTAGGTGCGCAGCCCCGTCGGCAGCAGCTGCGTCTCCATGTGGTGCAGATCGGCCGCGCCGACGACCACGTCGGCGTCCAGCCGCTGCACCGCGCCGCGACCGTCGGCGTACTCGACGCCGGTCGCGAGGGCGCCCTTCCCGGCCGTCCCCCCCGCGGCGCGGTGGTCGGGGCCGACCGAGGTGATGACGCGGGTGACCGTGGCCTCGGTCTCGATGCGCACGCCGGCCTCGCGGGCGACGCGCTCGATGGCGTCGATCACCGCGATGAGGCCGCCGCGCGGGTAGAGCACGCCGTCGTCGAGGTCGAGGGTGCTCATCAGGTGGTACATGCTCGGCGTGCGGAACGGCGACGACCCGAGGAACACCGCGGGGTAGCCGAGGATCTGCCGGAGGCGCGGCTCCTTGACGGTGCGCGACGCGAACGAGTCGAGATCCTGCAGCAGCAGACGCGCGAGCTTCGGCAGCCGCACGACGACGTCGCCGCGCAGCAGCGGCCCGACGCTCTCGAAGCTCGTGTAGAGGAACCGCTGCTTGGCCATCTCGTAGGTGTCGCGAGCCGATCGGAGGTAGCCGCGCATCCGGTCGCCGCTGCCCGGCTCGATCGACTCGAACAGGGCGATGTTCTCCTCGAGGCCGCGCGGCACGTCGATGGGGGCGTCGGACGTGCCGTCGGCGGCGGGCTCGAAGAGCACGCGGTACCCGGGGTCGAGCTCGATCAGGTCGAGCTGCTCGTCGGACGAGGTGCCCATCAGTCTGAAGAAGTGGTCGAAGACCTCGGGCATCAGGTACCAGCTCGGACCGAGGTCGAAGCGGAAGCCGTCGTGGCTCCACGATCCGGCGCGACCGCCGACGGCGTCGTTCTTCTCGAGCAGGGTGACGTCGTGCCCCTCACGGGCGAGCAGCGCGGCCGACGCGAGGCCGCTGATGCCGCCGCCGATCACGACGGCCCGGCGACCGTGGCGCTCGACGGTGGTGTCTCCGGTGGCGCGGTCGAGCCAGGGTGTGCTCACGAGGTCCTCTCGGCGGGGCGGTCGGGGATGCGGGCCGTTCGCCCGGCCGCCGAGGCGAGCGCGATGCGCACCTTGACGGGATCGGGGACGCGCACACGGGCGCGGATCAACGAGGAGGCGGGGGTCGCCTCGAGACGGCGGTTCAACTCGGCGAACAGGCCGTGGGCCAGGGCGACGGCGCGACGCGACGACGACGGCAGCACCGGGATGATGTCTCCGGCGACCCGGAGGTCGTCGTCGATGTCGGCGACCAGTCGCGCCTTCGTGGCCTCGTCGAACGAGCCGACGTCGACCCCGGGGAAGTAGCTGCGGCCCAGCTGCTCGAAGTCGGCGGCGAGGTCGCGGAGGAAGTTGACCTTCTGGAACGCCGCGCCCAGACGGCGGGCGCCCTCGTCGAGCTCGGCCACGGTCGTGGCGGGGAACGCGTGCCCGAGCAGGAACGCCCGGAGGCACATCAGGCCGACGACCTCGGCCGATCCGTAGACGTAGCGCTCGAACGACTCGTCGTCGTGCTCGCGGGCGCTGAGGTCGGCGCGCATCGAGGCGAAGAACGGCCGGGTGAGCTCGGAGCCGAAGCCGGCGGTGCGCGCCGTGCGGGCGAAGGCGTGCACGACGAGGTTCGCGCTGAAGCCGGTCTCGATCGCGTGCTCGGTCTCGGCCTCGAACTCGTCGAGGCAGCGACCGGCGGCCTCGACGTCGAGCCCGGCCTCGGCGGCCGGCCCGTCGACGATCTCGTCGGCGACCCGCACGAGGGCGTAGACGTTCTCGACGTGCTGACGCACCTCGGTGCCGAGGAGGCGCGAGGCCAGCCCGAACGAGGTCGAGTAGCGACGGATCACCCCCGACGCGGTCTCGTCGGCCACCGTGTCGTAGAGCGCCAGGCCGGTCATCGGACCCGCTCGAGCACGGTGGCGACCAGCGGAGAGAGGGCCGCGCGCAGGGTGTCGGTGACCTCGGGGCCGTCGAGCACGTCGAGGGCGCGTCGGGCGTGCTGCTCGACGAGCGACTCGGCGAACGAGCGGGCGCCGCACGACTCGAGGCGGGCGCGGACGTGGGCGGCCTCGTCGACCGAGAGGTCGGCCTTGCCGATGAACGGCTGGATCGCGAACCACTCGTCGGTGGTCGCGGCGTGGGCGATGAGAACCGTGCGCTTGCCCTCGCGGAGGTCGCCGAGCGTGGTCTTGCCGGTGCTCTCCTCCGTGCCGAAGACGCCGAGGAGGTCGTCCACGACCTGGTAGGCGACGCCCACCTCGCGGCCGAACTCGCCCACGGCCTGCACCACGGCCTCGGGCGCGCCCGCGAGCACCGCGCCGGCCTGCAGCGGAGCCTCGAACGAGTAGACGGCCGTCTTGGCGCGCTCCATGTCGAGGATCTCGTCGACGGTGGGCACCTCGGGCGAGAGCGAGAGCTCGACGTCGACCATCTCGCCGCCGGCGCTGACGAAGATGGCCTCGTCGAGGATGTCGAGGAGGCGCGCCTGGACCCCGCCGCCGCAGCGCACCTGCATCAGGAGGCGGCTCGCACCGGTCAGAGCGAGGTCTCCCGCGATGACGGCCGCCGACATGCCGCGGTGCTCGGCCGCGGGCGTCGACAGCCCCGCGGTCGTGGCGGTGTCGCGATAGCTGCCCGAGACGTTCGGGATGCCGCGGCGCGAGAAGTCGCGGTCGATGACGTCGTCGTGCACGATCAGGGCGGTGTGCAGCAACTCGAAGGCGGCTCCGACACCGGCGACGGCGTCGTCGTCGTCGCCGCCCAGGGCGTCGTAGGCGGTGAAGACCATCCGGGGGCGGAACCGCTTGCCGCCGGCGCTGTTGCGCTCGAGCACGGACCAGAGGTCGACGTACCGGGAGCCGACCGATTCGGCCCGCCGCTTGGCTAGGCTGAAGAAGCCGTCGAGGACGGCATCGACACGTTCGTGTCTCTCTCGCGTTCTCGCGCGAAGATGTTCACCGTCCACGCTAGGCAGACTACCGCTCATGACTTCCGAGAAGCCCGCTCCTCTCGACCCGGCCGCGCCCGTGGCGGCCGTCCCCCACGACGAGCTCGTCGTGCTGCTCGACGAGAGCGGCTCGCCCATCGGCTCGACCCCCAAGGCGACCGTGCACACGGCCGCGACGCCCCTGCACCTGGCCTTCAGCTGTCACGTCGTCGACGAGGCCGGGCGCGTGCTCGTGACCCGTCGTGCGCTGTCGAAGAAGACCTGGCCCGGGGTGTGGACCAACTCGTACTGCGGCCACCCCGCCCCCGGCGAGACCCCGGCCGAGGCCGTGCTGCGGCGCGCCTCGCAGGAGCTGGGCATCGAGGTGCGCGACGTCGAGGTGATCCTGCCCGACTTCCGGTACATCGCGACCGACGCCTCCGGTGTCGTCGAGAACGAGATCTGCCCGGTCTTCACCGCGCGTGCGGTCGGCGTGCCCGACCCGTCGCCCGACGAGGTCGCCGAGTGGGCCTGGGTCGACCCGGCCGACCTGCGTCGAGCCGTGGCCGCCACGCCGTTCGCGTTCAGCCCGTGGCTCGGGTGGCAGCTGGAGGCCTGGCCGGCGTCGTGATCGCGACCCGGGCCTCCTCGGCTCCGCTCTCCTGACCGCCCGACGACCGCGCGGGCGCACAAGCTAGACCCCGGAGAGGGGCGCTGGCAAGCCCGTGTGACGGCGCCGTTTCCCTGCCTACAGTGATGGCGTCCCCACCGCGACCCGGGGGCGAGCGACGGGAGGCGCGTGACCATGTCGAGCATGTATCGGAGCGATCCCGCCACCGAGCCGGTCCGCATCGTCGGCTACCGCAAGCCCCGGACCTCGACCGTCGACGACGTCGCCACACGGCGTCAACGGAACCGCCTGGCCGCCCGGCCCGATCCGATGACGGACCCCCGGATGCGCTACGTGGACTTCCTGGCGGACGACGCCGCCGACGAGGACGCCGGCTGACGGCTCCCCGACCGGATCAGCGAGGCCGCAGCTGCTGTGCGGCGGGGCAGTCGAACGGGTCGCGTGCGGCGAGGCCGACCCGGTTGAGGTAGCGGATCACGATCGCGTACGACTTCGTGATGGTCGTCTGCGTGTAGGGGATGTCGTGCGTCTCGCAGTGCTGCTTGACGAGTCTGCTGGCGGCGCGGAGATGCGGCCGGGCCATGCTCGGGAACAGGTGGTGCTCGACCTGGTAGTTGAGCCCGCCCATGAACGCGGTGGAGAAACGGCCGGTGATGTTGCGCGAGGTGAGCACCTGCTTGCTGAGGAAGTCGACCTTCGCGCCCTCGGGGATGATCGGCATGCCCTTGTGGTTCGGGGCGAACGACGAGCCCATGTAGAGGCCGAACACGGCCATCTGCACTCCGATGAACGCGAACGCCATGCCGAGCGGCAGGAACCAGAAGACGACGCCGAAGTACAGCGCGAGGCGCGTGGCGATGAGGACGATCTCGAGCGCGCGGCCCTCGACCTTCTCGCGGCCGAGCAGGGTGCGGAACGACGTGACGTGCAGGTTGACGCCCTCGCCGAGCAGCAGCGGGAAGAAGAAGTAGCCCTGACGGCGCGTGATGAAGCCGAGCACGCCACGCTGCTTCGCGGCGTCCTCCTCGAGGAACGAGATGGTGTCGAAGGCGATGTCGGGGTCTTTGCCCTTGGTGTTCGGGTTGGCGTGGTGACGGCTGTGCTTCGTCATCCACCACGCGTAGCTGATGCCGACGACGCCGGCGGCGAGGACGCGTCCGACCTTGTCGTTCGTGGTGCCCGACTCGAAGACCTGACGGTGCGAGGCCTCGTGGGTCAGGAATGCGAACTGCGTCAGGATGATGCCGAGCGCCCCCGCGATCAGCAGCTGGAACCAGCTCGACCCGAGCAGGACGAACCCGGTCGCGGCGCCGCCGAGGCAGAGCACGAGCACGACGAACACGGTGATGTAGAAGCCGGTGCGGCGCTTCAGCAGCCCGGCCTCGCGCACGCTCTTCAGCAGGGCCGAGTAGGTGCTGGTGGGCTTGCTCGCCTGGCCGGGCACGGTGGGCCGGAAGCCCGCGTCGGCCAGTCGGCCGGTCGTGACGCCGGAGGCGGCGGATGGTGCGATGGAGGTCAAAGGGGCTCCCGCGGTGGTCGACTTCGCAGCCGGGTGACTTGAGCGTGTGCCCGATAGATGGTGCGAACGTAATGGCGGGGCCTGGGAGACCGTCGGGAGTCCTGGCGGATGGCTGCCAGGGGAGGGGCGGTAAACTCCTCGGGTTCCCCGACCCCCTGAAAGAGGACACGTGTCCGCTCACCTCGACGCCGCTCGCAGCGCCCGCTACTGGCCGGTGCCCCTGCTGCGCGCGGTGCCCGCCCTGGTGCTGGGCGTGGTGATCACGTTCTCCCCCGACCACTCCCCGCGGATCGGTCTCCTCGTCTTCGGCGGCGCGACCGTGCTCATGGGCCTCGCCCTCGCGCTCGGCGCCGTCGCCCGCCTCGGCTCCGACCCGTCGAGCCGCACCCTGCAGGTGGTCCAGGGCGTCGTCGGCGTCGTCGTCGGGGCGCTCGCGCTCGTCTTCGCCCAGAGCGGCCTGCCCGTGCTCGTGGCCCTGGTCATCGCCTGGGCCCTCGTCACAGGCGCCCTCGAGCTCGTCGCCGGCCTCCGCCGCCGCGGCCGCTCACCGCTCGCCCGCGACTGGACGACCGTCGGGGCGATCACCCTCGTGCTCGGCCTGGTGTTCCTCGTCGTCCCGCCCGACTACTCCCAGCAGCTCGGCGGCATCGAGGAGATCGACGGCGTGCTGACGTCGTCGACCGTCCTGGTCGGCCTGCTCGGGGCGTACGGCGCGCTCATCGGCGTGTTCCTGGTGATCGCCGGGCTCTCGCTCAAGTGGCAGACCACGACGACCGACCCGGCCGCCACCCCCACCGACATCGGCAGCACAGACGGAGTACCCCAGAGATGACCCAACCCAGCTGGCGCGAACGAGTCCGGCCCGCCGAGTTCCTCGGACTCAGCGCGGTCTTCGCCCTGTTCATCGGGGTGGTCGTCCTGCTCACCACCCGCGAGCTCGACCTGGCCCTGATCTTCCTCTGCATCGGGTTCATCGTCGCCCTCGTCGTCATCGCGATGCTGGCCCTCGCGGCCAAGCCCAACGACGACGAGCAGCACGAGCTCGACGAGTCCGACAAGCCGCGCGGGCACTGACCGGGGCCGGCGCAGCGCGCCGACCCGCGCCTCCTCGGCTCCGTCCCCCTGGGGTCAGGCCAGGCGGTCGACGAGCTCCGACGCGATGCCCGTGTAGGTGGCGGGCGTGAGCGCGGTGAGGCGGCGCTTGGCGTCGTCGCCGATGTCGAGCCCCTCGACGAACGCGACGAGGTCGGCCCGGGTGACGCGCTTGCCGCGGGTGAGCTCCTTCAGCATCGCGTACGGGTCGGCGATCGACGAGCGACCGGCGACGACCTCGGCGCGGATCACCGTCTGGATGGCCTCGCCGAGCACCTCCCAGTTGGAGTCGAGGTCGGCCTCGAGGGCGACGGTGCCGACCGCGATCTCGCCGAGCCCGCGGCGCAGGTTGTCGAGGGCGAGCATCGAGTGGCCGAAGGCGACGCCGATGTTGCGCTGCGTGGACGAGTCGGTCAGGTCGCGCTGCTGACGCGAGGTGACGAGCGTCGAGGCCAGCGAGTCGAGCAGCGCGCAGGAGAGCTCGAGATTGGCCTCGGCGTTCTCGAACCGGATCGGGTTGATCTTGTGCGGCATCGTCGACGAGCCGGTCGCCCCGGCCTGCGGGATCTGGGTGAAGTAGCCCATCGAGATGTACGACCACACGTCGGTGGCGAGGTTGTGCAGCACGCGGTTCGCGTGGGCGATGCGCGAGTAGAGCTCGGCCTGCCAGTCGTGCGACTCGATCTGCGTCGTGAGGGGGTTCCAGGTGAGGCCGAGCGCGCCCTCGACGAAGGCCTGCGACGTCGCGGGCCAGTCGAGCGAGGGGTCCGCGACGACGTGCGCCGAGAAGGTCCCGGTCGCGCCGCTGAACTTGCCCAGGTACTCGGTCCCGACGATCTGCGCGCGGAGGCGCTGCAGACGGTGCACGAAGACCGCGAACTCCTTGCCGACCGTGGTCGGGGTGGCGGGCTGCCCGTGGGTGTGCGCGAGCATCGGGACGTCGCGGGCGTCGTGCGCCCAGGTCGACAGCGCGGCCAGCACCGCGTCGAAGGCGGGCAGCCAGACGTCGGTGACGGCGGCCTTGACGGTGACGGCGTACGAGAGGTTGTTGATGTCCTCGCTGGTGCAGGCGAAGTGCGTCAGCTCGGCGATCGAGTCGAGCCCGAGGTCGGTGAGGCGGGCGCGGACGTAGTACTCGACGGCCTTGACGTCGTGGCGGGTGGTCGCCTCGAGCCCGGCGAGCTCGTCGATGGCGTCCTGTCCGAAGTCGGTCACGATGGCCCGCAGCGCGCGCTTCCGCTCGTCGTCGAGCGGGGTCGAGCCGAACGCCGATCGGTCGGTCTGCGCGATCAGCCACTCGACCTCGACGTGCACGCGGGCCCGGTTGAGGCCGGCTTCGCTGAGGTGGTCTCCCAGCGAGCCGACGGAGGCGCGGTACCGGCCGTCGAGCGGGCTGAGGGGCTGAGGGGGCAACGTCATGAGGGTCCCTTGCGGAGTGCTGGTTCGATCTGGCGGAAGAGGGCGGTGCACGACTGCTCGACCAGGTCGAGCACGGTGTCGAACATGGCGGCGTCGGAGTAGTAGGGGTCGGGCACGTCGGTGCCCTCGACCCCGTTGCGCGGGGCGACGGTCGGATCGAAGCTCAGCAGCAGCTGCACCTTCGACCGGTCGGCGTCGTTCGAGGCCCAGGCCCGGAGGATGCGCTCCTGACCGCGGTCGAACGCCACGACGAGGTCGTGACGCGCGAAGTCGTCGGCCCCGAACTGCTTCGCGCGGTGCCGGGAGCCATCGTAACCGCGGGCCTCCAGGGCCGTCACGGTGCGCGGGTCGGCCCCTTCGCCGACGTGCCAGTCGCCGGTGCCGGCGCTGGTGATGACGAGGTCGTCACCGTGACCGGCGGCGTCGGCGATCGACCGGAGCACGGTCTCGGCCATCGGCGACCGGCAGATGTTGCCGGTGCAGACGAAGCAGACGCTGAAGCGGTTCACCGCCGACGGTCGCCGGACTCGACGATCGGGCGGATCACGATGCCGATGAGCCAGGCGAGGATCGCCAGCACGAGCGCGCCGAGCACGCCCCACCAGAATCCGTCGATGTCGAGTCCGAAGCCGATCAGCCCGGAGATCCAGGCGACGATGCCGAGCAGCAGCCCGTTCACGATCAGCGAGACGAGCCCGAGCGTGAGGACGTAGAGCGGGAACGCGACGACGCGGATGACCGTTCCGACGACGCCGTTCACGATGCCGAAGATCAGCGCCACCAGCAGGTAGGTGAGCACGGTCTCGGTGGTGCCGCCGGTGCCGTAGGCGTCGACGCTGACCCCCGACACGATCAGGGTGGTCAGCCAGAGGGCCACGGCGTTGACGAGCAGCCTCACGATGAATCGGGTCATGCCCCCATCATGCCGAACCCGCGACCTCCCGCGGTAGTGGAAGGAGTCCCCCGAGGAGGTGCGGTGCCGCGTCATCCGGGGGTGGCAGCCCCTAGGGTGGCCGGGTGACCACTCCCGTTCGACTCCGTCCCGAGATCGCCGCCCTGCCGCCGTACCGCCAGGGCAAGCAGGCGTCGCCCGATGCGTTCAAGCTGTCGTCGAACGAGAACCCGTTCGAGCCGTTGCCGGCCGTCGTCGACGCCCTCCGCGGCGCCGTCACCGTGAACCGCTACCCCGACGCGACCGCCTCGGAGCTGCGCGCGGCCCTGGCCGCCAAGTACGGCGTCACGACCGACGAGGTGCACGTGGGCGCCGGATCCGTCTCGCTCCTGCTGCAGTTCATCCAGGCCGCCGCCGCCCCCGGCGACGAGGTCGTCTACGCCTGGCGCTCGTTCGAGGCCTACCCGGGGCTCGTCACCGTCGCCGGCGCGACCAGCGTCCAGGTGCCCAACCGCGCCGACGGCAGCCACGACCTCGTGGCGATGGCCGCCGCCGTCACCGAGCGCACGCGCCTCGTGATCGTCTGCTCCCCCAACAACCCGACCGGCACCACCGTCACCACGCACGACTTCGAGACCTTCATGGCCGCCGTGCCCGACGACCTCCTCGTCGTGCTCGACGAGGCCTACGCCGAGTTCGTCACCGACCCCGACGCCGTCGACGGCGAGTCGCTCACGGAGCGGCACCCGAACCTCGTCGTGCTCCGCACGTTCTCGAAGGCGTACGGCCTGGCCGCACTCCGCGTCGGGTACGCGATCGGCGCCTCCTCGGTGCTCGACGCCGCCCGGGCGACCGCCATCCCGCTCTCGGTCACCGAGCAGGGCCAGGCCGCCGCGCTCGCCTCGCTCGAGCACGAGTCCGAGCTGATGACCCGGGTCGACCGCATCGCGATGCTGCGCGACCAGGTCAGGCAGGCCCTCGTCGACCAGGGCTGGGACGTCCCCGCCGCCCAGGGCAACTTCGTCTGGCTGCCCACCGGCGAGCAGACGGCCACCGCGGCGGGCGTCTTCGCCGACCACGGGATCATCGTCCGGCCCTTCGCGCCCGAGGGGATCCGCATCACGATCGGCGAGCCCTCGTCGGTCGACAAACTGCTGCACGCGGCCCAGCAGGTGCGGCAGAACACATCACTCTGACGGCATGTAGCCGCGAGTAGATTGGTCCGCATGTCTTCCACCGATGCGGGCCACGGCGTCACGACCGTCCAGCTGCTCACTCCGGCGGGCGAGCTGGTCGAGTCCGACGCCGCCGCCGAGCTCCGCCCCTACGTCGACGCCCTCGGCGACGACCGGCTCCGCGCCATGCACCGCGACATGGTGCTCACCCGCCGTTTCGACCGTGAGGCCGCCGCCCTCGCCCGCCAGGGTCAGCTCGCCCTCTGGGTGCCGAGCCACGGCCAGGAGGGCGCGCAGGTCGGCGTCGCGCACGCGTCGCGACCGCACGACCACCTGTTCCCGTCGTACCGCGAGCACGCCGTGGCGTTGGCCCGCGGCGTCGACCCGGTCGACATCCTGCGGCTGCTCCGCGGCCACACGCACGGCGGCTGGAACCCCGCCGAGCGCGGCAACTTCCACGTCTACACGCTGGTGATCGGCTCGCAGACGCTGCACGCCACGGGATTCGCGATGGGCCTGACCCTCGACGGCCTCAGCGGCACGGGCGACCCCGAGGTCGACCAGGCCGTCGTCACGTTCTTCGGCGACGGGGCCACGAGCCAGGGCGACGTCAGCGAGGCGCTCGTCTTCGCCGCGAGCTTCCAGACCCCCGAGCTGTTCTTCCTGCAGAACAACCAGTGGGCGATCAGCGTGCCCGTGGCGACGCAGTCGCGCACCCCGCTGGTCAACCGCGCGGGCGGCTTCGGGATCCCCGGCACGCGGATCGACGGCAACGACGTGCTGGCCAGCTACGCCGTCAGCCGTCGCGACCTCGACGCCGCGCGCAGCGGCGGCGGGCCCCGCTTCATCGAGGCGATGACCTACCGGATCGGCGCCCACACGTCGTCCGACGACCCCACCAAGTACCGCACCGACGACGAGCTGCAGAGCTGGATCGCCCGCGACCCGATCGAGCGCTTCGAGGCGTTCCTCCGCTCGCGGGGCGAGGGCGACGCCTTCTTCGCCGGACTCGAGGCCGAGGGCGACGACCTCGGCGCCGACATCCGTCGCCGCACCCTCGAGCTGCCCCGACCCGACCCGGGGTCCATGTTCGACCACGTCTACTCCGAGCCGCACCCCGTGATGCGCGAGCAGCGCGAGTGGCTGGCGGGCTACGAGCACAGCTTCGGCCCCGCGACCGGCGACGCGAGCACGGCCGACATCGACGGAGGACGAGCATGACCGACACCGCCCTGAACCCGACCTCCGAGACCGGGCCGACCCGCGCCTCCCTGGAGACCATGCCTCTCGGCCGTGCGATCAACGCCGGCCTGCGCAAGGCGATGTCCGACGACCCCCGCGTCCTGCTGATGGGCGAGGACATCGGCACCCTCGGCGGCGTGTTCCGCGTGACCGAGGGGCTGCAGGCCGAGTTCGGCGCGAACCGCGTGATCGACACCCCGCTGGCCGAGTCGGGCATCGTCGGCACCGCCATCGGGCTCGCGATGGGCGGCTTCCGCCCCGTCGTCGAGATCCAGTTCGACGGCTTCATCTACCCCGGCTTCGACCAGATCACCTCGCAGCTGGCCAAGATGACGGCCCGCCACGAGGGCACGCTGCAGATGCCCGTCGTCATCCGCGTGCCCTACGGCGGGCACATCGGCGCCGTCGAGCACCACCAGGAGAGCCCCGAGGCGTACTTCGCGCACACGGCCGGCCTCCGGGTGGTCAGCCCGAGCACGGCGCACGACGCCTACTGGATGATCCAGGAGGCCATCCGGTCGAACGACCCGGTCATGTTCTTCGAGCCTAAGAGCCGGTACTGGCCCAAGGGCGAGGTCGACCGGAGCGACCCGCAGGCGCCGCTGCACGCCAGCCGCGTCGTCCGCACGGGCACCGAGGTCACCCTGCTCGGCCACGGCGCCATGGTCAGCGCCCTGCTGCAGGCCGCCGAGATCGCCGCCGCCGAGGGGATCAGCGCCGAGGTCGTCGACCTCCGCTCGCTGTCGCCGGTCGACTACGGACCCATCCTCGAGTCGGTCCGCAAGACCGGTCGTCTCGTGATCGCGCAGGAGGCGCCCGGCTTCGTGAGCGTCGGCTCCGAGATCGCCGCGACCGTCGCCGAGAAGGCGTTCTACTCGCTCGAGGCGCCCGTGCTGCGCGTCAGCGGGTTCGACACGCCCTTCCCGCCCGCCAAGCTCGAGACCCTGTACCTGCCCGACGCCGACCGCGTGCTCGAGGCCGTCGACCGCGCCCTCGCGTACTGAGAGAGACCGTCATGACCAGCGAATTCGCTCTGCCCGACGTCGGCGAGGGCCTGACCGAGGCCGAGATCGTCGAATGGAAGGTCGCCCCCGGCGACACCGTCCAGATCAACCAGGTGCTCGTCGAGATCGAGACCGCCAAGTCGCTCGTCGAGCTGCCGTCGCCGTACGCCGGCGTCGTCGAGAGCGTGCTCGTCGCCTCGGGTGAGACGGTCGACGTCGGCACCCCGATCATCACCATCGCCGACGGCAGCGCCCCGCGCACCCCCTCCGACCGCGCCGCCGAGGCCGAGGCCTCCGAATCGGGCGGCCTCGCCCGGACCGCGCAGATCATCTCGCAGAACGAGGAGGCCCTCTCCGAGCAGCGGGCGCGGGGTCTCGACACCGCATCGATCCCCGTCGTGGCGACCGGCGCCTCCTCGGCTCCGACCACCCCGGCGGCCGCCCCCGTCGCCCCGGCTCCGTCGGCCGACGCCGTCGCGGCGAGCGGCGGCACCGGCTCGGTCGCGTCGTCGCACGCCGACGGCGGCGACGGCGGCTCGGGTGCCGTGCTGGTGGGCTACGGCGCCGCCGGCGGCACCGGCTCGACCCGTCGCCGCAAGCCGACCCAGACCGAGGTCGACGCCCGTCAGCTGCGCGTCGCCGAACAGGCCCGCCGTCGCCCGACGACGTCGGTCCCCGCCGCGCAGGCGCTGCCGATCATCGCCAAGCCGCCGATCCGCAAGCTGGCCAAGGACCTCGAGGTCGACCTGTCGATCGTGCAGCCCACGGGCCTGGCCGGCGAGGTCACGCGCGACGACGTCATCCGCCACGCGCAGCAGGCCAGCGTCTTCCGCAACATCGAGACGCCCGAGTGGGGCGAGGAGCGCATCGAGCGGATCCCGGTCAAGGGCGTCCGCAAGGCGATCGCGGCGGCCATGACGTCGTCGGCGTTCACGGCCCCGCACGTCAGCCTGTTCGTCGACGTCGACGCCACCCGCACCATGGAGTTCGTCAAGCGCCTCAAGACGTCTCCGCAGTTCGCCGGCGTCAAGGTGTCTCCGCTGCTGATCATGGCCAAGGCCATCATCTGGGCCGTGCGCCGCAACCCGATGGTCAACAGCGCCTGGACCGATCGCGAGATCCTGGTGCGGCACTTCGTCAACCTCGGCATCGCCGCCGCCACTCCCCGCGGGCTCATCGTGCCGAATGTGAAGGAGGCGCAGTCGATGAGCCTCCTCGAGCTGGCCCAGGCCCTCGAGCAGCTGACCCTGACCGCTCGCGACGGCAAGACCACGCCGGCCGACATGCAGGACGGCACCATCACCATCACCAACATCGGCGTCTTCGGCATGGACACCGGCACCCCGATCCTCAACCCGGGCGAGGTCGCGATCGTCGCGCTCGGCACCATCAAGCAGAAGCCCTGGGTCGTCGACGGCGAGGTGCGCAGCCGCATGGTGACCACGATCGGCGCGAGCTTCGACCACCGGGTCGTCGACGGCGACGTGGCCAGCCGCTTCGTGGCCGACGTGGCGAGCGTCATCGAGGAGCCGGCGCTGCTGCTCGACTGAGCCTCGCGACACCTCGTAACCGGCGCCACACCCCGTTCACTCGGGGTGTGGCGCCGGTTTTCGGATGCGCGACGTCGGCGCACGGTTTTGACAATCATTATCAGTAGCAATAGCGTTGCGGTCATGAGAACGTCTCGCGCCCTCCCCCTGCTCGCCCTGCCCGCCGCGGCGGCACTCGTGCTGAGCGGCTGCTCGTCGAGCCACGACGCGGCCGGGGCCGACGACGGAGGCGCGATCTCGGTGGTCGCGTCCACGAACGTCTACGGCGACATCGCCCGGACCGTCGGGGGCGACGCGGTCGACGTGACCAGCATCATCAGCGACCCCTCGCAGGACCCGCACTCGTACGAGGCCGACGCCCGCACGCAGCTGGCCGTCTCGAAGGCCGACGTCGTGATCGAGAACGGCGGCGGCTACGACGCCTTCGTCGACACGATGCTCAGCGCCGGCGACTCGTCGGCCGCCGTCGTCACCGCCGTCGACGTCTCGGGCCTCGACCCCGACGCGGAGGGCGACGCGCACTCGGATGACGAGCACGCCGACGAGTCGACCGGGTCGGCCGACGCCGAGACGGACGAGCACGACCACGACCACGGCGCCTTCAACGAGCACGTCTTCTACAGCCTGCCGAGCATGGCCGCCCTGGCCGACGAGATCGCGCACCGGCTGGGCGAGGTCGACCCCGCCCAGGCCGACGCGTTCACGGCGAACGCCGCCGCCTTCGGCGAGCGGATCACCGACCTGGAGGCGCAGGTCGAGCAGATCCACCAGGCCCACGACGGCCAGTCGGTCGCCTACACCGAGCCCGTGCCCGGCTACCTCTTCGACGACATGGGCCTGGTCAACGTGACCCCGGCGTCGTTCTCGGAGGCCATCGAGGAGGGCGACGACGTCTCGCCCGCCGTGCTGAACGAGACGCTCAAGCTCTTCACGGACGGCCGGGTCGACCTGCTCGCCTACAACGAGCAGACCTCGAGCCCCGAGACCGAGGCGGTCGAGAGCGCGGCCTCCGACGCGGGTGTCGCGATCGTGCCGGTCACGGAACTCCTCCCGGAGGGGGATGATTACATCTCGTGGCAGCAGAGCAACATCGACGCGATCTCGGCGGCACTCGAGAAGTGACCCCCGGTCCGACCGACGACTCCGTCGCCGTCGCGACCCGCGCCTCCTCGGCCGGGCGTGACGGCGACGCCGTGCTGCGCCTGCGCGACGCCGGCGTGAGCTTCGGCGACCGGACCCTCTGGGCCGGACTCGACCTCGACGTCGCCCCGGGCGAGTTCATCGCCGTGCTCGGCCCCAACGGCGCGGGCAAGACGACGATGCTGCGGACGATCCTCGGGCAGCAGGAGCTCACGACGGGGTCGATCGAGTTCCTCGGCCGGCCCGTGCGACGCGGGCACCGACGCATCGGCTACGTCCCGCAGCAACGACTCATGGAGGCCGGCACGCCGCTGCGCACCCGCGACATGATCGCCCTCGGCGTCACGGGCCACCGCTGGGGCCTGCGGCGCGAGTCCGCCGCCGAACGCGCCGCGATCGACGCCCTCGTCGACGAGGTCGGCGCCACGTCGTTCGCCGACGCACCCGTCGCGTCGCTCTCGGGCGGTGAGCAGCAACGCGCCCGCGTCGGACAGGCGCTCGCGGCCGATCCCGCCCTGCTGCTCTGCGACGAACCCCTGATCTCCCTCGATATGCGCCACCAGCGCGGGGTCACCGAGCTGCTCGACCGACAGCGACGCGCTCGCGACGCCGCCGTCGTGTTCGTCACCCACGACGTCAATCCGATCCTCGACGTCGTCGACCGGGTGCTCTACCTCGCCGGCGGGTCGTTCCGCATCGGCACACCCGACGAGGTGCTGCAGGCCCCGGTGCTCAGCGAGCTGTACGGGACCCCCGTCGACGTCATCCGCACGATGGGACGCATCGTCATCGTGGGCAGCCACGGGCACGACGACCACCACCTCGAGCCGGACGCCGACGGAGGGCAGCGATGACCGACCTGTGGACCCAGCTGTTCTCGTTCCAGGACTTCGGCGAGCTCGTCGTGCTGGTGAAGAACTCCATCATCGCTGGCGCCGTGCTCGGTCTCGTCGGCGGGCTGATCGGCCCGTTCGTGCTGACACGCAACATGCCGTTCGCCGTGCACGGCATCAGCGAGCTCTCCTTCGCGGGGGCGTCGGCGGCGCTGCTCTTCGGCGCGAACGTCGTCGCCGGCTCCCTGGCGGGCAGCGTCGTGGCCGCCCTGCTGATCGGGCTGCTCGGGTCGCGGGCCCGGGAGCGCAACTCGATCATCGCCGTCCTCATGCCGTTCGGCCTCGGCATCGGCATCCTCTGCCTCGCCCTGTACCAGGGTCGCTCGGCCAACCGCTTCGGGCTGCTGACCGGCCAGATCGTCGCCGTCGACAACCCGCAGCTCGGCGCGCTGATGGTGATCTCGGCGATCGTGATCGTCACCCTGCTCGTCGTCTGGCGCCCCCTGACCTTCGCGAGCGTCGACCCCGACGTCGCGGCGGCCGCGGGCATCCCCGTTCGCTCGCTCGGTATCGTGTTCATGCTCGTGCTGGGGCTCGCGGTGGCCGTCTCGGTGCAGATCGTCGGCGCCCTGCTGGTGCTGTCGCTGCTCGTCACGCCCGCCGCGGCCGCTCTGCGCCTGACCGTCAACCCCCGACTCGTGCCGGTGCTCAGCGTCGTCTTCGCCGTCGTCTCCGTGGTCGGCGGCATCCTGCTGGCGCTGGGCGGCGGACTGCCGATCAGCCCGTACGTGACCACCATCTCGTTCGCCATCTGGCTGATCTGCCGGCTCGTCGGCCGGCGGCGCGACGCGCGGTCGCTCAGGCCCTCCCGAGGCGCCCGGGTACCCTTGGCCGCGAAGCAGGAGGTCTGAGATGGTCGGCGGTACGAGATGGTAGTGCGGCGCAACACGTGGCAGCGCGAGGCGGTGCGCGAGGCGCTCGGCACGAGCGAGGGGTTCGTGAGCGCCCAGTCGCTGCACGCCCACCTGCGCGACACCGGCATCGGTCTCGCGACCGTCTACCGCGCCCTCGCCGACCTCGCCGCCGACGGCTCGGCCGACTCGCTGCAGCAGGAGGGCGAGAGCCTCTACCGGGCCTGCACCCCCGGCACGCACCACCACCACCTGATCTGCCGCACCTGCGGGACGACCGTCGAGATCGAGGCCGACGAGGTCGAGACCTGGGCGCAGCACGTCGCCGCGACGCACGGGTTCACCGAGGCGCAGCACGTCGTCGACGTGTTCGGGCGCTGCGCGGCGTGCTCGGCCGAGGTGGCCGCGGGACGGGACCCGGCGGTGACGCGGGCTCCCGCTCGGGAGTGACCCGCGCCTCCCGGGCTGCGTCACCGTGACGCCGAGGAGGCACGGGTTGCGTGTCCCCGGGCGTGTCGCGTAAGCTTCTCGTTTGGTTGAGTGCTCTCTGCGCTCATGTGCGCCGATCCCCTGCATCACCGAGTCCGCCCGGCGGATTCACCGGGGTGACGCGCGCCGACAAGTGACCTTGGGTGAGGGTCGTCGTCCTGCGGACGACGTGCTCTCACGGTATCTACGGAGGAACATCATGGCAGCAACATGCCAGGTGACCGGAGCCGTTCCCGGCTTCGGACACAACATCTCGCACTCGCACCGACGCACCAAGCGTCGTTTCGACCCGAACATCCAGAAGAAGACGTACTACGTGCCGTCGCTTCGTCGTAACGTGACCCTGCAGCTCAGCGCCAAGGGGATCAAGGTCATCGACGCTCGTGGCATCGAGTCGGTCGTGAAGGACCTGCTCGCTCGTGGGGAGAAGATCTAATGGCTCGTCAGCAGGACGTCCGTCCCATCATCAAGCTCCGCTCGACGGCGGGCACCGGTTTCACGTACGTGACCAAGAAGAACCGTCGTAACAACCCCGATCGCCTCGTGCTGAAGAAGTACGACCCCGTGATCCGCAAGCACGTCGAATTCCGCGAGGAGCGCTAAACATGGCCAAGAAGAGCAAGATCGCCAAGAACGACCAGCGCGCCGTCATCGTCGCCCGTTACGCCGAGAAGCGTCTCGAGCTCAAGAAGGCGCTCATCGACCCGAACGGCACCGACGAGAGCCGCGAGGCCGCTCGTCTCGGTCTGCAGAAGCTGCCCCGCGACGCGTCGCCGGTCCGTCTCCGCAACCGCGACCAGGTCGACGGCCGCCCCCGCGGTCACCTCAAGGCCTACGGCATCAGCCGTGTCCGCTTCCGCGACATGGCTCACCGCGGTGAGCTTCCGGGCATCACGAAGTCTTCCTGGTAGGTTTTACGCGGTTCCACAGGGCCCTCGGGTCTCTGGCCTGTACCGCACGGACACGGTGAACGCCGCGTCTCGTCTTACGAACGAAGTCCGAGGAGGACAATTACATGGCTGACAAGTCACTGAACCGTACCGAGCTCGTCGCAGCTGTCGCTTCCGAGTCCGGCCAGAGCCAGGCCGCCGTCAGCGGCGTCGTCGACGCGTTCTTCTCCGTCGTCTCGAAGTCCGTCGCCGACGGCACGAAGGTCACCATCCCCGGATGGATCGCCTTCGAGAAGACGCACCGTGCCGCTCGTACCGGCCGCAACCCGCAGACGGGCGAGGCTCTCGAGATCGCTGCGAGCGACAGCGTCAAGGTCAGCGCCGGCAGCAAGCTGAAGGCCGCTGTCAAGTAGTCCTCCGCTTCTCACGAAGCCCCAGGGGGTGTCGACTTCGGTCGCCACCCCCTTTCGTGCGTCTCGGGGCCTCTCGTGCGTCTCGGGGCCTTTCGTGCGTCTCGGGGCCTTTCGTGCGTCTCGGGGCATTTCGTGTGTCTCGGGGCCGAACCATCCGTCCGTTCAGGCGGACGACCCGACCTAGGCTGGAACCCGTGCCGAAACTGACCCGCATCACCGGGCCCGCGCTGCTCGTGCTGGTGGCGTTCGCCTCGCTGCTCGTCGCCCTCAAGCTGGGCGGCGCGGCCGACGCCCCGCTCGTCGTCGACCCCGGCGAGGTCGTCCGGTACGGGCTGCCCATGGCCAAGATGCTGAACAACATCGGCGCCGCCGCGACGATCGGCACGCTGGCCCTCACCTGCTTCGCCCTGGCCCGCGATCGGCCCGAGTTCGACCGCGCCCTCGACATCGCGGCGGGCGCCGCCGGCTTCTGGGCCGTGGCCTCGGCCGTCACCACGTTCTTCACGTTCCTCAGCGTCGCCAACGTCGCCGTCACCTTCGACGACCAGTTCGGCCGCACCCTCGCGTTCTTCCTCACCGACACCGAGCTCGGCAACGCCTGGCTGATCACCACGCTGATCGCCGCCGCGGTCACGGTGCTGTGCTTCGTCGTCCGCAACATCTGGCTGCTGATCGGCGTCACGCTCCTCGCCATGGGCGGACTGATCCCCATCGCGCAGCAGGGTCACGCCGCCGGTGCGAGCGGCCACGACGCGGCCGTCACCAACCTGGCCCTGCACCTGGTCGGCGCCTCCGTCTGGCTCGGCGGGCTCCTGGCGCTGGTGCTGCTGCGCAGCACCCTCGAGAACGGCCGGCTCGGCGTCGTGCTCGCGCGCTACTCGACCCTGGCCATCGTGTGCTTCGTCGTCGTGGGGGTCTCGGGCGTGGGCAGCGCGGCCCTGCGTCTCGGCAGCTGGTCGTCGTTGACGACGGGCTACGGCGTCCTCGTCCTGATCAAGACCTTCGCGCTCGTGGCGCTCGGGCTCTTCGGCGTCGTGCAGCGGAGGTTCCTGGTCGCCCGGATGGCCACCCACCCGAAGGCCACGACCCGCCTGTTCTGGTGGTTCGTCTCGGCCGAGCTCGCCTTCATGGGCCTCGCCTCCGGCGTCGCCGCCGCCCTCGGACGGACGGCGACCCCCGTCGAGCAGGTCGCGACGACCGACCTCGCCGACCCGACCCCCGCCGAGATCCTCACCGAGGAGCTGCTGCCGCCCGAGCTCACCCCGATCCGCTGGATCACCGAGTGGAACCCCGACATGCTCTTGGCTCTGATCTGCGCCTTCGGCGTCTTCTTCTACCTGGCCGGCGTCGCGCGACTGCGCCGTCGCGGCGACCGCTGGTCGGCCGGCCGCACCGTGTCGTGGATCGCCGGCATGGTCGTGCTCTTCTACATCACCTGCGGCGCACCCAACGTCTACGAGGAGTACCTGTTCAGCGCGCACATGCTCGCTCACATGGCTCTCGGCATGGTGGTGCCGGTGCTGCTGGTCCCGGGTGCGCCGGTGACGCTCGCCTTGCGGGCGATCCACAAGCGGACCGACGGCACGCGCGGGCCCCGCGAGTGGATCATGATCCTCGTGCACTCGGGCTACGCGCACGTCATCAGCAACCCGATCGTGTCGGCGGTCCTGTTCGCCGGCTCGCTGTTCGTCTTCTACTACACGTCGCTCTTCAGCTGGGCGACCACGACGCACCTCGGCCACTACTGGATGATCGTGCACTTCCTGATCGTCGGGTACCTGTTCGTGCAGTCGATGATCGGCATCGACCCGGTCAAGGGCCGCCTGCCCTACCCGATGCGGCTCCTCGTGCTGCTGGCGACGATGGCGTTCCACGCGTTCTTCGGGCTCAGCATCATGACGAGCACGGGGCTGTTCCTCGCCGACTGGTACGGCGCGATGGGCCGCACCTGGGGCGCCACCCCGATGGCGGACCAGTACGCCGCCGGCGGCATCGCCTGGAGCGTCGGCGAGATCCCGACGGTCTCGCTCGCGATCGCGGTGGCCATCATGTGGAGCCGCAGCGACACCCGCGAGGCCAAGCGGAAGGACCGCAAGGCCGACCGCGACGACGACGCCGAGCTGAAGGCCTACAACGAGAACCTCGAGGCCCTGGCGCGCGCCGACCGCGGGCACTGACACCGGGCTCTGACACCGGGCTCTCACCCCGGGTTCTCACCCCGCCTGTCGCCCGGGCGCGCGTGACCCGATCGGGGGGCTGGCCGCCGCCGCACTCATGAGACACCCTCGACAGGTGCTGCCCGAGCACGCCGAGAGGATCCCCGTGTCGACCACCACCTTCGCCCGCACCCGAGTCGCGTTCGTCGCGATCGCCGTGGCCGCCGGCCTGACGCTCGGCGGCGGCGCCCCCGCCTTCGCCGCTCCCAAGACCTACGCGAACTGCACCGAGGTGCAGAAGTCGTGGTCGGGCGGCATCGCCAAGAAGGGAGTCACGGTGAACAAGGTCACGAAGTCGAACGGCACGGTCGAGAAGCGCAAGCTCAAGGGCACGGTCAAGACCGACACGGCGCTCTACAACGCCAACGCGAAGCTCGACCGCGACAAGGACGGCATCGCCTGCGAGAAGAGCTGACTCCCGTCGACGACGGAGGGAGCCGAGGAGGCGCGGGTCGAGACCTCTCGACCCGCGCCTCCTCGGCTCGGTGCGTCCGCGGCGCGGCGGTGACGCGTCAGGCCATCAGCTCGCGCACGCGCGGCACGACCTCGGTGCCGTAGAGCTCGATGCTGCGCATCATGTGCTCGTGCGGCAGGCGTCCCATGCTGTAGCGCAGGTCGAACCGGCTCGCGCCGAGCAGCGTGAGGTTCTTCGCGATCTTCTGCGCGACGGTCTCGGGCGAGCCGACGTAGAGCGCTCCCGTCGGGTTCGCGCTCTGCTCGTACTGCGGGCGCGAGTAGGGCGGCCAGCCGCGCTCACGGCCGAGCTGATTGGTCTGCTCCTCCTGGTACGGGTAGAGGATCTCCTTGGCCTCGGCGTCGGTCTCGGCGATGAATCCGGGCGAGTGCATGGCGATGGGCTGCGAGGGCTTGCCGAACTCGGTCAGCGCGCGACGGTAGAGGTCGGCGTAGGGCGCGAACTGGGCCGGCTGACCGCCGATGATCGCGAGGAACAGCGGCAGCCCGTAGTGCGCGGCCCGGATCACCGACTGCGGCGAGCCGCCGACGCCGACCCAGGTCTTCAGCGTGCCGGACTCGGGGCGCGGGTAGACCCACTGGTCGCTGAGCGACCCGCGCACGCTGCCCTGCCAGGTCACGGCCTCGTCCTTCAGCAGCTCGGCGAACAGCTCGATCTTCTCCTCGAAGAGCTTCTCGTAGTCCTGGAGGTCGAGGCCGAACAGCGGGAACGACTCGGTGAACGAACCCCGTCCGAGGATCACCTCCGCGCGACCGTTCGACACGGCGTCGACGGTGGCGAAGCGCTCGTACACGCGCACCGGGTCGTCGGAGCTGAGGACGGTGACGGCCGAGCCGAGACGGATCCGCTCGGTGCGGGCGGCGATGGCGGCGAGCACGACCTCGGGGGCCGAGACGGCGAAGTCGACGCGGTGGTGCTCGCCGACGCCGATGAAGTCGAGTCCGACGCGATCGGCGAGGACGGCCTGCTCGACGAGGTCGCGGATGGCCTGGGCGTGGGTGACCAGCGTTCCGGCGCCGTCGCCGCTGGCGGGGCGCTCGGTGACGTCGCCGAAGGTGTCGAGGCCGAACTCGAGGGGGTGTGACATGGGACTCCTGACCGTCTCACTTATTCATACGTTTGCATGAATTGTACCCGTCGAGGAGGCGCGCGTCCAGTGCCCGGGCGGGTCGCGCCGGGCTCATCGCACCGCGTTCCGTACAGCGCACCCGGACTAGACGCGGCACCGCGCACCCCACGCGGTGCGACGCACGGCACGCCGTGCCGTGTACAAAACGCGGTGCAGTGCACGAGACGCGGTGCGACGCATCGGCGGCCCCGCCGCACTCACCGCACCGCGTTCCGAACACCGCACCCGGACTAGACGCGGTGCAGCGCACGCCACGCGGTGCGACGCCCGCGACGCAGTGCAGTGCACGGGATGCGGTGGGGCACACGGAGCCACGCGTGAGGCGTCCCGCCGCGCTCACCGCACCGCGTTCCGTACAGCGCACCCGGACTAGGCGCGGCGCAGTGCACGGTACGCGGTGCGACGCCCGCGACGCGGTGCGACGCACGAGACCCGATGCGACGCACGAGACGCGATGCCGTGCACGAGAAGCGGTGCGGCGCGTCAGCGGCCGCACCGGGCTCACCGCACCGCGTTCCGTGCAGCACACCCGGACTAGACGCGTTGCAGCGCACGGCACGCGGTGCGACGCCCAAAACGCGGTGCGGTGCACGAGACGCGGTGCAGTGCACGAGACGCGGTGCGGTGCACGGCACGCCCCGCCGCACCCACCGCACCGCGTTCCGTACAGGTCACCCGGACTAGACGTGGTGCGGTGCACGGGACGCGGTGCGGCGCGTCGGCGGCCGCGCCGCATCCACCGCACCGCGTTCCGTCTAGCGCACCCGGACTAGACGTGGTGCGGTGCACGGGACGCGGTGCGGTGCAGCCGAGGGTGCGGGCACGGGCGCGTCAGGCCGCGGGCAGCTCGTCGAGCGGATTGGCCCGGGCGCGGGCCGGCAGCCCGGCCCGCACCGACCGGCCCGCCTCGCTCGACGGCTTGCGGTGCGCCTGCTCGGCGGCGAGCGTCGCGAACACGTCGCCGAAGCGTCCGCGGGGCAGCCGGGCGACGACGGCCGAGACGAACGACGAGTCCCAGTCCCCCGGAGCCGCGCCGCTCACGTCGAGGCTCGTCGCCCGCTCGAGCAGGTGCCCCTCGACGTCGAGCTCCGCCGACACGGTCGGCCACATGTGCCGCTCGATGACCTCGGCGGTCCGCTGCTGCCGCTCGACATCCCAGCCGGCGCCCGCGGTGAAGACCCGTGCGACCTCCGCCCCCGACCGCTCGAACGCCACGGTGTGACTGTCGAACTGCGGTGCGAGGCCGACGTCGTGCAGCATCGCCGCCACCCAGAGCAGCTCGCCGTCGACGGCGAGGCCCTCCTGCTCGCCGAGCGCCGCGGCGAAGGCGAACGACCGCAGGCTGTGGTCGACGAGGGACGGCGAGGCCTGCCCGCGCGCCACGGCGAGAGCCCGCTCGGCGGTGGGCGTCGGGGGCGTGAGCAGCCGGTCGAGGTGGGAGGCGTCGATCATCGGAGCCGCGCCTCCTCGGTGCCGGACGTCGTCTCGCGGTCGGCGGACGCGCGCTTCGGGTCGGTGGGCACGGGGCCGAAGCCGTCCCGCAGGACGGCGAGCATCGACGCGACGACGCCCACGAGGGCGACCGCGGCGAGAAGCAGGATCAGGACGAGCTGGACGATGGTCATGGCAGAGAATCTATGAGTGGACAGATCCCGCCACGAGTGGCAGTGTTGCCACAGTTCGACGAAGTACTGCCAACACCGCATCCCGAACCGAGGAGACCGCCGTGTCGACCATGACCCCTCCGGTGCGTGCCGCCGCCGGCGCGACTCCGCTCCCCCGGATGGTCGTCGCGACCCTGGTCGCCGACGGCATCGCTCCGTTCGAGTTCGGGGTGCTCTGCGAGGTGTTCGGCCTCGACCGCAGCGACGACGGCGGGCCGGCCTTCGACCACCGCATCGTGACCGAGACCCCCGGCACGATCCGCACGAACCAGGGCTTCGGCATCACCGTCGAGCTCGGCCTCGAGGCGGCGGCCGAGGCCGACGTGATCTGCGTGCCCGCGCTATGGAACTACGGCATGGCCGGCGGACTCTCCGACGCCGTGCGCACGTTGCTCGTCGAGGCCGAGGCACGCGGCGCCTGGCTGATCAGCGTCTGCAGCGGCGCGTTCGTCCTCGCCGAGGCCGGCGTGCTCGACGGCCGCCGGTCGACGACGCACTGGCGCTACAGTGACCGGCTGCAGTCGGAGTTCCCGGCCACCGAGGTCGACGCCGACGTGCTCTTCGTCGAGGACCGCCGCGTCATCACGAGCGCCGGCACCGCGGCCGGCATCGACGCGTGCCTGCACTTCGTCCGACGGGTGCACGGCGCGGCCGCCGCGAACGTGATCGCCCGGCGCATGGTCGTACCGGCCCACCGCGACGGCGGGCAGAGCCAGTTCATCGAGCGGCCGATGCCGACCGAGGTCGAGACATCGCTCGCCCCGCTCACCGACTGGATGCTGGCGCATCTCGACCGCGACCTCCCCGTGGAGGCGCTGGCCGCCCGGGCGCACATGTCGCCTCGGACCTTCGCCCGCCGATTCAAGGCCGAGCTGGGGACGACGCCGGGCGCCTGGTTGACGTCGCAGCGCCTCCTGCGGTCGCAGCAGCTGCTCGAGAGCACGAACCTCGGGCTCGACGCGATCGCCGACGAGGTCGGGTTCGGGTCGGCGGCGGTGCTGCGGCACCACTTCGGGCGCGTGCTCGGCACGACGCCGCGGGCGTATCGGGCGGCGTTCGCGTGCCCGGCGGATGCGCCTCAGCTCGAGCTCGCCTGACCGCGCCGCGGTGGCGCCGCACACCGCACCGCGGAACGGGCACCGCACCGCGGAACGGACACCGCACCGCGACTAGGAGCGGTGCGGTGACCGGAACGCGGTGCAGACCGCCCAGCGAGCCCTCAGCGGGCGGGTTCAGCGGCGTCATGACGACGGCGCGCGATCCGCGCGAAGAACGCCGTCGCGAGCCCGACCGCGACCAGCACGGCCGCGACGCCGCTGACCACCTGACCCACCGGGTAGGCGCCGGGCGCCACGAGGGTGACGAGCCCGAGCACGAGACGGACCAGCGCGAGCACCCCGCCCGCGGTGAGGAACGCCGAGGTCACCCGCGTGCTCGTCTGCGAGCTCCGCAGCCCGCGCGCGACGTGCGGCAGCAGCAGAGCGAAGACGTAGGCGGGGTAGGCCGTCGCCACCGTCGAGTACAGGCGGACGAGCGGCTGGTCGAGGTCGGCCGCGAGGTCCGCGGACCGGGCGCCCGCGTCGACCACGACGAAGACCACGACCTCGACCACGAACAGCCCCGCGAAGACGGCGACGCCGGGCCAGCCCGAGACGAGCCGCTGCGTGCGCGGGGCGTCGTAGGCGCGGGCGACCTGCGTGCCGGCCAGCAGCAGACCGGTGAAGAGCAGCAGCTTCGCCACGAGGTCGGTGGCGTTCACGATCGGCAGGAGGCGGTCGACGGCCTCGTAGACCGGCGCGGTGATCAGCGCGAAGGCCAGCGCGATCGCGACGGCCGATGCGGCGATGAGCGGGTTCCGTCCGCGGATGGCCCCGGGGAGGCGCGTGAGAGCCAGCGCCGCCAGCACGACGACGATGAAGAATGCGATGGTCATGTCACCCCAGGGTGTCGTGGATGCGGTGCGCCGCGTCCCGGTCGGCGGCCAGGCGACGGGCGTCGCGTTGCGCCGCGGAGAGGCGGTCGGCGACCAGGTCGTTCAGGTCGACGTCGGACAAGCGTGCCAGGGCTTCGGGTCTGGCACCGTGCCTCCATCCTGCCTCCTCCAGCGTGAGAATTCCTGCGGCGGCGAGCCCGCCCGTCCACGAGGTGCCCGCGATGCGGCTGATCTCGATCAGCTGCGAGGGGCGCAGGCGGGCCGAGGTGATGGCCGCCGACAGGTTCGAGGGCGCGATCCGCCAGCGTTCGGCGAGGGTCGCGCGCAGGGCTCCCGGGTCGACCGCGTCGAGCCAGTTGCGGACCGACCCGGGCTGCGGCGGGTCGCGCCACTCGTGCACCCCGACGAGCGCCTCGCGCGAGCCGTCGATCTGGCGACCGACGAGAGCCACGAGGGCGTCGGCGAGCTCGACCTGCGCGAGCACCTCGGCGGTCGACGGAGCGATCGGCAGGTCGGCGAGATCGGCGTACCGGTCGAAGGCCGTGAGCGCGGCCGCCGGTGCGACCCCGGCCGCGCGGGCGGCCGTCACCACCTGGACCTCGGGCACCCGGCCCCGGAGCAGCTGCGCCTGGAGGGTGCTGCGGCTCACTCCGAGCGCGCGGGCGAGAGGCAGCGCGGCCGTGGGGAGGCCGACGAGGCGCGCCCAGTCACGGAACTCGGAGGAGGGGACGGACATGCACACCTCCTCTCACCACGTCGGGGGCACGCGATCGACGCGGCGCGAGCGGATCATGCTCGACTTCTGTCATTCTCGCAGGATCTATGTATTGTTGACACCGGGGAAGCGCCGCGCACGGTCGATTGCCAGAGCAACAAGAGGGATGCGTCACGGGGGTGACGACTCGACGACAGTAGTCGAGCCGGACGGCAGGGCCGTGCGCAGGCGCTCCCGCCACTCGCTTCGCGGCCAGGGCCGCAGCCGGAGCCGGATCTACAGCACCACGCGATGGGCACAGCGCCAGGCTTTCTCCTGGCGCGGTGCCCATTTCCTGGCGCCGTGCCCCAGGCTCGGGGCCGCGCCCCTGCATCGCGACCGCCGCCCGCTGGCGAACCGGGGCCCGCGCCCAGGCCCGCAGACGACTTGCCGCCCCTCTTGACAGCACGACACGAACCTCCTAGGTTCATTAGTCAAGTAATGAACCAGTGAGGAGGTGCGCATGTTCGACGAGTCCACTCCGATCTTCCAGCAGCTCGCCGACCGGATCGAGCAGCGTGTGCTCGACGGCACCTACCCCGAGGACGAGCAGGTGGCCTCGACCAACGAGTTCGCCGCGTTCTACCGCATCAACCCCGCCACAGCCGGAAAGGCCGTCAACCTGCTCGTCGACCGCGGGATCCTCTACAAGCGTCGCGGCGTCGGCATGTTCGTCGCCGCCGGCGCCCGCGATCGACTGAGCGAGCAGCGGCGCGCCGCCTTCGCCGCCGGGTACGTGCGCCCCCTGATGCGCGAGGCCGCAGCCCTCGGCATCGACCTCCCGACCCTCATGAGCCTGATCGAACAGGAGAACACCTGATGAGCACCGCGATCGAGATCACCGATCTGCACCGACGCTACGGCTCCACCCTCGCCCTCGACGGGGTCACGTTCACCGTCGCCGAGAACACCGTCTGCGGACTCCTGGGTCGCAACGGCGCGGGCAAGACCACCGTCATGGCCCACATCGCCGGTCAGGAGCGACCGTCGGGAGGCACGGTGCGCGTCTTCGGACACGATCCGGTCGACGACGCGACGGTGCTGTCGCGGACGTCGTTCATCCGGGACGATCAGCGCTACCCCGACGACTTCCGTCTGACGCACCTGCTCTCGACCGCACCGGCCTTCCACCGCGGGTGGGATGCCGAGCTGGCCGCATCGCTCGTCGCGGACTTCCGTCTCTCGCCGAGGACCGCGATCAAGAAGATGTCGCGAGGCCAGGCCTCGGCCGTCTCGATCGTCGTGGGCCTGGCGTCGCGCGCTCCCCTGACGATCTTCGACGAGCCCTACCTGGGCCTCGACGCGACCGCGCGGCAGATCTTCTACGACCGCCTCCTCTCCGACTACGCCGAGCACCCGCGGACGATCCTGCTGTCGACCCATCTGATCGACGAGATGGAGCCCCTGCTCGAGCAGGTGGTGGTGCTCGACCGAGGTCGGGTCCGCCTCGACTGCGACGTCGACGAGGCACGCGCCTCGGCCTTCGCCGTCGCCGGGACCACCCGCGCCGTGCAGGGGTTCCTGGCCGGCCGACGACCTCTGTCGACCCACACGATCGGCGGTCTGATGACGGCCACGGTCGACGGTGCGGCCGATGCGGCGGTCCGCGCCGACGCCGACCGCCTCGGCGTCGAGCTCTCGCGGGTCACCCTGCAGCAGGTCGTCGCAGCCCTCGGGGCGGACGCCGACCCCGACCCGATCGACGCGGGGGCGGACACCACCCTTGCCACCACCGACAGCGAAGGAGCCCGGTCATGACCGCCCTGCCGTTGACCGAAGCAGCACGAGGCGCGACGCCGACGTCGAGCAGGGTGGCGGCGGTCACCCGCCTCCACCTCGCCCGACGGATCAACGTGCTCGTCGTGCCGCTGATCATCACCGCCGTCGTGTTCGTCGTGACGATCGTCATCCAGGTCGCGATCCAACGCGCCACCGCGGGTGGGTCGACCGCGGCGGACTACGCCGCCGGCGCGCGTCTGAACCCGGCCATCGCCTGGGCCCAGACGGGCTACTTCGTCGCACTCGGCGTCTCGACGGTGGCGTCGACGTTCCCCCTGGCCGCGTCCCTCGGCACCACCCGCCGTGACTTCGCGCTCGGCACGACCCTCGCCCACCTGCTGACCTCGCTCTACCTCACCGCCGTCTTCACCGCGCTGCTCGGCCTCGAGCTGCTCACCGACCACTGGTTCGGCGGGTTCTACGTCTTCGACGTCGGTCTGCTCGGAGCGGGCGACCCGGCGACGTTCGCCGCGACGATCGCCGTGAGCAGCCTGCTGTGCCTCTCGATCGGCAGCGTCTTCGGCGCCGCCTGGCTGCGCTTCGGGCCCCGCGGACCGCTCGCCATCAGTCTTGCGACGGTGCTCGTGCTCGCCGTGGTCCTGCTCGTCGCGGTGCCGTCGTTCGACGCGCTGACTACGGCCTTCCGACCGTGGTGGCTCGTCGTCGGAGCCGCCGCGCTCATCGTGCTGTCGGTCGGCGGGACGTTCGCGTTCCTGCGCCGGGCGTCCGTCCGGTAGCCGGCCCGCGCCTCCTCGGCTACTGGAAGCTGAGGGTGTCGTCGGGGGCGATCGTCATCGTGTAGCTCACGGTGAAGGGGACGTCCTCGTCGATCGTGTAGACGCGGCCGTCGAAGAGCGACTGCGCCTCGACCACGAGATGGGCGGTCCCCGGCGCCTCGTCGACGAGCCACTGGCCGGGGGTCGAGGACGGCACGACGGCGACCGTGGGGTGCGTCACCATCGACCAGGCGGGCTCGCCGATCACCCGGTCGTCGACCTGGCGCCCGAAGGGGCAGCCCGCGGGCAGCAGCACCTTCTGCGTGACGCAGCTCCGGTCGAGCTGCGAGTCGAGCTGCGTCTGCAGCACCTCGGCGAACGACGCCCGGGGTCGGATGTCGACCGCCACCGCCGTCGTCGACGAGACGCTCGCGGCGCTGACCTCGACCGGCTCGGCGTGCAGATAGGTGCTGTCGTGCGAGAGCTCGAAGCGCGACGGGGCGAGCACGGTGAACCGGGTGGTCACGTCGCCGCCGGTCGTCGTCACCCGGCGACCGTCGACCTCGAAGCGCGGGTCGTTGCGCGGGGTGACGTCGATCGTGGCGGTGGGCGACTGAGCGAAGCTCCACTGGCGGAAGAACCCGAACCGCGTGCCGGCCTCGCGCACCACGAACTGCGACTCGCCCGCGACCCCGTCGAGCGTGTAGCCGAGGGTCACCGTGCGGGTGCCGTCGCCGAGCTCGAGCTCGGAGACCTGGTGCACGTCGGCGAGCCCGCCCAGCGAGGGGACGTCGAGCAGGCTGTCGTCGAGGTCGTCGGTGACCTCGACCCCGGCGAGCGTGAGAGCGCTCGAGACGTCGCCGCGATCGACGGCGTCGACGTAGCCGCGCGCGAAGCCGCCCGCGCTGTAGACGGTCGCGTTGAGGGCGGCGACGGTCACGAGGAACGCGACGACGACGAGGACGGCCGCGCCTCCCCAGATGGCGACTAAGGGCCACCGGCGTGGAGCGGCCCTTCTCTCCCCCACAGCAGAAGACATCTGCACAGTGTAGGTCGGCCGAGGTCACGGATCGCCGAGGATCCGAGGAGGCGCGGGTAGATTGGACGCGCCCGTCACCGCCTCGCCCTCCCCCTCCCGACTCGTCGAAAGGTCGCCCCCTCCGTGTCCGTCGCGCTCTCCGCCGAACAGCAGGCCGTGTTCGACGCCATCGAGAACACCCGCGAGCACATCTTCGTCACCGGACGGGCCGGCACCGGCAAGTCGACCCTGCTGAACCACCTGTCCTGGAACACCGAGAAGCAGGTCGTCATCTGCGCGCCCACCGGGGTCGCCGCGCTCAACGTCGGCGGGCAGACCATCCACTCCCTTTTCCGCCTCTCCATCGGGCTCATCGCCGACCACGACATCGACCAGAACGCCGAGCTGCGCAAGCTGCTGAACACGATCGACACCCTGGTGATCGACGAGGTCTCGATGGTCAACGCCGACCTGATGGACGCCATCGACCGGTCGCTCCGCCAGGCGCGGCAGCGCAGGTCCGAGCCGTTCGGCGGCGTGCAGGTGGTGCTCTTCGGCGACCCGTACCAGCTGCCGCCGGTGCCGGGCGACGCGGAGGAGCGCGCGTACTTCCGAGACAACTACCGGTCGATGTGGTTCTTCGACGCCCACGTCTGGAACGACGCGGCGCTGCGCATCTACGAGCTCGCCTTCATCCACCGGCAGACCGAGGGCGACTTCAAGGAGATGCTCAACGCCGTCCGGCACGGACGCGTCACCGCCGAGATCGCCGGGCACCTCAACGCCGCCGGCGCCCGCCCCGTGCCGGCCGACGGCGACGCGATCACGCTCGCTACCCGCAACGACACCGTCAACCGCATCAACAAGGTCGAGCTCGAGCGGCTGCCGGGCAAGGTGCTGACCGCCCGGGCCGAGGTCAGCGGCGAGTTCGGCGGCCGGGCCTTCCCGGCCGACGAGGCCCTCGAGCTCAAGCGGGGCGCCCGGGTGATGTTCCTGCGCAACGACTCCGACCAGCGCTGGGTCAATGGCACCACCGGCACCGTGACGAAGGTGCGCGACACCGTGTTCGTCGAGGTCGACGGCGAGGAGCACGAGGTGCAGCCCGCCGTCTGGGAGAAGTACAGCTACAGCTACTCCCAGTCGACCAAGCAGCTGCGCAAAGACGTCGTGGCCGAGTTCACGCAGTTCCCGCTGCGGCTGGCCTGGGCCGTCACGATCCACAAGTCCCAGGGCAAGACCTACGACAGCGCCATCGTCGACCTCGGCTCGCGGGTGTTCAGCGCCGGGCAGACCTACGTCGCCCTCAGCCGGATCACCTCGCTCGAGGGCCTCTACCTCTCTCGGCCCCTCCGGCCGGCCGACATCATCGTCGACCTCGACGTGCGGCGGTTCATGAGCCAGGCCACGCGCGTGCCGGCGATCCGGGCGGCCGCCGACGCGACGGCGATGGCGGGCGACGGGGCCTGAGCGCGAGCGGCGCGATCACGCGGCGGCGGACGCCGCCGCCTTCGCGGCGGCGAGCTCGACGAACAGCTCGGTGCTGAAGCGGTAGGCGACGGCCACCTCGTCGAGCACGCTCTCACGCGCCTCCGGACTCCAGTCGACGGCGTCGAGCTGCCGACGGTAGGTCGACTTGAACTCCTTCGGCTCGGCGATCTCGGCGAACAGGAAGAACCCGACGCCGTTCGTGTCGAAGCCGAACCGACGCTGCATGATGCCGCGGATCAGCTGGCCGCCCGACAGGTCGCCGAGGTAGCGCGTGTAGTGGTGCGCGATGAAGCCGCCGACCCACTCGGACGCCGACCGGATGCGGGCGCGATAGTCGCTCGTCACGGCGAGCGGCTCGATCCGCGACCGCCAGTCGTCGCCCAGCAGGAAGGCCAGGTCGGAGGTGATCGCGGGCAGCCGGGTGAGGGCCGGTGAGAGGAAGGGTGCCGCGACCTCGTCGCCGGCGAACCGCTCGGCCGCCTCCTCGAGCGCCTCGTAGACGAAGAAGTGCTGGGCGAGCATCTGGACGTAGTCGTCGCGGGTGCCGCGCCCGGTCATCAGGTCGGCCATGAACGTGCAGCCGATGTCGCCGGTGGCGCTCGACGCCGAGGTGCGCTCCCGCAGGGCCTGCGAGAAGGGGATGACGACGGACATCGCGGGCCCCTCCGTTCCATGAGTCGGTTAGGTGACCCTAACCATAGCGAGGGAGGCGCGCCACGGCTACGCCTCCGGGCGAAACCTCAGCGGATGCTCGCGTCCGCAGGACGGATAGGACGCTAGGCCGTCGGGCCGACCGCCGAGTCGGCGTACCCCGACGTCACCTGCCCGAGCAGTCGGACGACGCGGTTCGACTCGCGCTCCGACAGGCCCGTGACCTGACCGAGGGCTCCGAGCCTCCCCCCTCCGGTCGCGCGCCGGACGTCGTCGTGCAGCGCCCGCGTCAGGGCCAGCACCTGGCCACGGCCGTCGTGCGGGTTCGCCTCGCGCGTGACGTATCCGCGCGACACCAGCCGCGTCACGATGATCGACGCGGCCGAACTCGTCACTCCGAGCACCGCGGCCAACCCCTTGGGACGACCCTGGATGCCCTGCATCTCGAGCCGGGCGAGGTACTGCACCGCCACCAGCTCGTTCGCGCCGATGTCGACCCGGGCCCTGAGCCTGGCCTGGAACAGCGCGGCGGCGTCCTGCATCGCGTAGATGGCGGCGACCACCCTCCCCGACGAGGTGTCGGCCTCGAAGACGAAGTCGTCGTCGGGGAGGAGGGCGGGTGCTGCCGGTGCGTCGCTCATGAGGGACCTCTCGAATCGGTCCGCGAGCATCCGTCAGTCGTGTCTGAACATCCGCAGGTCACCATCGAAGCACACGAAGGTGGCCGTCAGGAGGTTCGGGTCACTTCTCGGTGAGGAGCGCACGTCGTCGACGGACCGCGCCGACGACCACCAGGGCCACACCCGCGAGCAGGACGAGCCCGCCGGCCAGGAGCGGACCGCTCGACTCGCTGCCGGTGAAGGCCAGCGCACCGGAGGAGTCCGAGCCGGAGGTGCCGCCGCCGTTGCCGCCGCCGTTGCCGTTGCCGTTGCCGTTGCCGTTGCCGCCGAAGTCGTCACCGGCCGGGAAGATCGGAGTCGTCGCGGACGGAGTCGGCGAGTCGGACGGCGTGGGCGTCGCGGTCGGCGAGTCCGAGGGCGCCGGGGTGGGCGAGTCGGACGGTGCCGGGGTGGGCGAGTCCGACGGCGCGGGGGTGGGAGCGGGCGTCGGAGCGGGCGTCGGCGCGGGCGTCGGTCCGGGCGTGGGCACGACCGCGACGTCGGTCACGCCGATCGTGTAGGTCTCGCTGTCGGAGGGGGCGGCGCCGTTGTCGGCCGTGATGGTCACGGTCGTGTCGCCGGGAGTGGTCGGCGTGCCCGAGATGATGCCCGAGTCGGAGTCGAGGGCCAAGCCGGCGGGCAGGGTGCCGTCGGTGACCGTGAAGGTCGGGGCCGGGTTGCCGGTCGCCGTCACCTCGTACGAGTAGGGCGTGCCGACGGTGCCGTCGGAGGGGGTGCCCGAGGTGATGGTGGGCGACGTCGTCCCCGACGGGGTGCCGGGAGGCGCGCAGTTCTGGGGCACCGTGATGGTGTTCGTGTCGAGGGTGACGGCCCCGGTGCGAGCGAGCAGACGCCCGGCGACGGTGGCTCCGGTCGTGGCGGTGATCGACTGCTGCGCGAGGATCGTGCCCTGGAACTGGGCGGCCGCACCGAGAGTGGCCGAGCTGCCCACCTGCCAGAACACGTTGCACGCGCTCGCGCCGCCCGAGAAGGTCATGCGGGTCGCGGAGCCGATGGTCAGGCTGCTGGCGGCCTGGATCACCCAGACGGAGTCGGCCGAGCCCGCGAAGGCCAGCGCGCCGGTGTCGGCGAGCTGCACCGCGCCTCCGGAGTAGACCCCGGGGCTCAGCGAACGGCCGTTGAGCTCGGTGATCCCGCTCTCCTGCGGGGTGAGGCTCGCGGCGACGCCGTAGGCGGTGCGCAGGTCGGCCTTGGCGAGAGCGGCGGGGGCGTCGTTCACGTGCTGCACGCCGCCGACGATCACCCCGGGCCCGCCGGTGAAACCGGTCACGCTCGTCCCCGGGCTGAGGCCGACGTCGCCTCGGACGACGCTCGTGCCGGTGTTGGTGACCGTCGAACCGGCGAGGACGCCGTAGGTGCTGGCCGAGCCGAGGTCCACCGGCCCGTCGATGATCGTGTCGGCCTGGGCCGAGAAGGCCGTCGACAGCGTGAGCGCTGCGGCCAGGCCGAGCACCACCGCCGAACGGGCGAGGGGGAGGGTGGACGTCGAGCGGGCCATGGCGGCACCTGACTAAGGAGAGGAGGCACCTGAACGCACGTGTCGGACGTGCGGATGTTCCCCGTTACCTGAGATATACGTGGTTCCGGTGGATTGCGCAATGATTCATCCAATTACCGCACGTTTTTAAGCAGTTTCTGAGAATCGGCCCGGCGAGAGACGATCTCGAGCGTCGGGGCCGCACAGTGATCACAGCCGCTCGGCGCCCTTCGGGGGGCGCCGTCGATCGCCGGTCAGCGATCACGGCCTGGCGGAGCCGCACTGGGGAGTGCGGCCCC
>NZ_BJUV01000028.1 GCF_007988805.1 Frigoribacterium faeni
CCCCGGCCCCGGCCCCGCCCCCGCCCTACGTGTGCAAATCGCGACACCGGCGACTTGAACAACCGAGAATCAGGTCGAGACGCCGCGCTTCCAGCGCCATCTGTCGGGTTCGGCCCCACCGCCCCCGCCTGACGGGCAGCACCCGGCGCCACATGTCGGGTTCGGCACCGCCCGGGCCGAGGAGGCGCGGCGCAGCACCATTCCCGACCTCAACCCCGTCATCACGCGTGCCAATCGCGACCACGGCGGCTCCAACAACCGAAATTCAGGTCGAAAGACCCCGCCCTCAGCGCGAACAGTCGCGATTTGCACACAGAAGCAGCGCTTAGCGCCAGACCGGGCGGGGGCGCAGGAGGCGCTGCCGCGGCTCGCTGTCGTCGAGCAGCAGCGACAGCGCGGCGGACGCCACCTCCTCGAGCGGCTGCTGCACGCTCGAGAGCCCGAGCGCGGCGGCGACCGGGGTGTCGTCGTACCCCACCACGGGCACGCCCCGGCCCAGCACCGTGGACGCTCCCAGCGCGAGGGTGTCGCTCGCGCAGACCACGGCGTCGACGGCGACTCCGGACGCGAGCAGGGCTCGCACGCTGTCCGCCCCGAGCGAGACGGAGTCCTCGACGCTCAGGCTGAGCGCCTCGATCTCGTCCGGGCCGAGTCGTCCGCGCTCGGTGAGCGCCTCGCGCCACCCGCGCCTCCGGTCGTTGCCCGCTCCCGACTCCGCCGGCCAGCCCAGGAACGCGACGTTCGTCGCCCCACGGTCGAGCAGATCGCGGGTCACCGATGCGACGCCGTGACGGCCGTCGACGTCGACCCACCGGTGCCGCGGGTCGCCGCGGTCGTCGAGCCCCCAGGGCCGTCCGAAGGTGACGAACTCGCAGCCCGCGGCGATCAGCCACTCGGTGCGGGGATCGTCGAAGAAGGTCGAGGTGAGGATGAAGCCGTCGACGTCGGCACCGTCGAGCAGCCGCCGGAGCTGCGCGATCTCGTCCTCGGGCCCGGCCGCCGTGTAGAGGAGGATCCGGTAGCCGCGCGCATCGGCCTGCTCGGTCACGGCGTGCAGGAACCGGTCGAGCACCGCCCCCGAGATGCCATTCGTGACCGGGTCGAGGCGGATGCCGATGGTCGAGCTCTTACGGGTGCGGAGCCGGCGGGCCGAGGCGTGCGGGCGGTAGCCCAGGTCGGCGATGGCCCGCTCGACGCGGCCGCGGGTGTCGGGCTTGACGACGTCGGGCGCGTTCAGGACGTTCGAGACGGTCTGCCGCGAGACACCGGCGGCGGTCGCCACGTCGGTGACCGTCGGGAGGCGCGGTGACGGCGAGCGCGTCATCCTCACCTCCGACCGGCGCGGGACCGGCCCCGACCTGCCGACACGCTACCGCAGCCCCCGGCGGCCTCCGAGTCGAGGAGGCGCGGGTCGGTCTTGACAGGACGCCCATGCCGATTTAGCGTGTGACCACTGCGATTTGATCGTTCAAATAGCTCGGGCACCGCACCCGACGATCAGCCGCACCACGAGCACGACCCGACGACCCGACCACCCCGCACCACATCGCAACGACGCGAGAGGCACATCATGCAACGACGCACATCCCGACTGGCCACGATCGGCGCGCTGGCCGCCGCCACGACGCTCGCCCTCACCGCCTGCGGCTCCGGCTTCAGCGACACCGGCGACGCGAACGGCGGAGGCGCCTCGGGCGAGCTGACCTCCAGCGACGACGCGCTCAGCGTCCTCATCGGCTCGAGCGGCGACGCCGAGACGCAGGCCGTCACCGACGCCGTCGCGTCGTGGTCCGCCGACTCGGGCACCGACGCCGAGGTGAGCGTCGCCAGCGACCTGCCGCAGCAGCTCAGCCAGGGCTTCGCGTCGGGTCAGCCCGCGGACGTCTTCTACGTGTCGACCGACACGCTCGCCGGGTTCGCCGGCAACGGCAGCCTGCTGGCCTACGGCGACCGCCTGTCGAACAAGGACGACTTCTTCCCGACGCTGGTGCAGAGCTTCACGATCGACGACCAGTTCTACTGCGCGCCGAAGGACTTCTCGACGCTCGGCCTGGTCATCAACACGCAGATGTGGGACGACGCCGGCCTCACCGACGCGGACATCCCCACCGACTGGGACTCCCTCACCGCCGCGGCGGCGGCCCTCACCACCGACGACCACGTCGGACTCGCCTTCAGCCCCGAGTTCGCCCGGGTCGGGGCCTTCATGGCCCAGGCCGGCGGCGCCCTGACGAACGCCGACGGCACCGAGGCCACGGTCGACTCCCCCGAGAACGAGGAGGCGCTGACCTACGTCAAGGAGCTCCTCACCAGCGGCGACGCCGCGTTCTCCAGCGACCTCGGCGCCGGCTGGGGCGGCGAGGCCTTCGGCACCGGCCAGGCCGCGATGACGATCGAGGGCAACTGGATCGCGGGCGCCATGACCAACGACTACCCCGACGTCGACTACCGCATCGCCGAGCTGCCCGCCGGCCCGGGAGGCCAGGGCACCCTGCAGTTCACGAACTGCTGGGGCATCGCCGCCGACAGCCCCAACCAGGAGGCGGCGGTCGCGCTGGTCGAGCAGCTCACCAGCACCGACCAGCAGCTGGCCTTCGCCGACGCGTTCGGCGTGATGCCGTCCATCCAGTCGGCGGCCGACCAGTGGAAGACCGACAACCCCGACGACGCGGCGTTCCTCGACTCGGCCGACTTCGCGCAGGGCGTGCCGAACCAGGACGGCTCCGCCGCGGTGATCGCCGACTTCAACTCGCAGCTCTCGGGCCTCGCGACGGCCGACCCGGCGACGATCCTCGAGTCCGCTCAGGCGAACCTCGAGGCCATCCTCGACTAGGCGGATCCCGTGTCGTCCATCTCGAAGAGCGAGGGCCGCGCCGGCTGGCTGTTCGTCTCGCCGATCCTGATCATCCTCGGGCTGTTCCTCGCGATCCCCGTGCTGATGGCCCTGTGGGTCAGCGTGTCGGACTGGTCGGGCCGCGGATCGCCCTTCTCGAACCAGGTCGGGTTCGTCGGTCTCGACAACTACTCAGAGCTCCTCGCTGGGGGTGGACTCGCCGAGCGCGACTTCGGCCTGAGCCTGCGCAACAACGCCTGGTACGTGGTGCTCGTGGTGCCGATCCAGACCGCCGTGGCCCTGCTGCTCGCGGTGCTGGTCAACCGGCAGGTGCTGCGCGGCCGGGGGTTCTTCCGCACCGCGTTCTACTTCCCGTCGGTGACGAGCTCGGTGGCGATCACGGTGCTCTGGCTGTTCCTGTTCTCGCAGAGCGGGGCCGTCAACAAGCTGCTGTCGTTCGTCGGCATCACCGGGCCCGCCTGGTTCAACGACGCGAGCGGGGTGCTGCACAACCTGCTCGGCCTGTTCGGCGTGACGCAGGGCCCCGCGGTGCTGGTCGACAACACGGCGCTCGGGGTGAGCTGGTGGGACTGGCTGGCCGGCCCCTCCGTCGCGATGTCGGCGTTCGTGCTCATGGCCGTCTTCACCACCAGCGGCACGTTCATGCTGCTGTTCCTCGCGGCGCTGCAGAACCTCGGCGGCGACGTGCAGGAGGCCGCGATGATGGACGGGGCGAACGGCTGGCAGCGCTTCTGGCGGGTCACCCTGCCGCAGCTGCGACCGACGCTGTTCACCGTGCTGACGCTGGGACTGATCGGCACCTGGCAGGTCTTCGACCAGATCTACACCGGCACCCAGGGCGGGCCGCAGAAGACCACGCTGACCCCGGCCTACCTGTCGTACACCTCGGCGTTCGGCGACCAGCAGTGGGGACGCGGTGCGGCCATCGCGTTCGTGCTGTTCGTCATCATCGTCGCGCTGACGATCCTGCAGCGCATCGTGCTGCGCGAGCGCGAGGTCTCGGCCCGCCGCATGAGGCTCTACACGACGGGAGACCCGCGATGACCACGACGGCACCGATCGCCGACGCGACGTCCGCGTCTCCGCTCGCCGCGCCTCCCACCGGGCCCCGACCCGCGGGGAAGGCTCCGCGGAGCACCCGCCGGGTGGCCGGCACCTCGCTGCTCTACGCCTCGCTGATCGCGATCGCGGCGATCTACATCCTGCCGTTCCTCATCAACGTGGCGACGTCGTTCAAGACCGATCCCGAGGCCGCGGCGGACCCGCTGTCGCTGATCCCGCAGACCTGGACGACGGCGGCCTACCAGCAGCTGTTCCTCAACAGCGACTTCCCGACCTGGTTCGCCAACTCGGCCGTGGTGACCGTCTTCGTGACGCTCGGCCGGGTGTTCTTCAACTCGCTCGCCGGGTACGCGCTGGCACGGCTGCGGTTCCGGGGCCGGTCGGTGATCTTCGTCCTGCTGATCGGCGTGATGGCCGTGCCGAACGTGGTGCTGCTGATCCCGAAGTTCCTCGTGATCAATCAGCTCGGCATGTACGACTCGTACTCGGGCATGATCGTGCCGCTGCTGACCGACGCCGCCGGGGTCTTCATCATGAAGAACTTCTTCGAGTCGATCCCGCGCAGCGTCGAGGAGCAGGCCCGCATCGACGGCGCCGGCACGTTCCGCGTGTTCTGGTCGATCGTGCTGCCGATGGCGCGGCCCGCCCTGGTGACGATCATCATCCTGTCGTTCCAGGGTTCGTGGAACGAGCTCTCGCACTTCATCATCTCGACGCAGTCGCCCGAGCTGACGACGTTGACGAAGGGCGTCGCCAGCCTGGCGTCCGGCCAGCTGAGCCAGGGGTCGCAGTACCCGATCAAGCTGGCGGCCGCCGCGGTGATGACCATCCCGGTCGCGGTGATGTTCTTCGTCTTCCAGCGCCGCATCATGAACGCCAGCGCCGGGGCGGTCAAGGAATGACGCCGCCCGCAGCACCCCGCACGACCGCCCTCACCGATCAGGACCCCATGACCGACACCGCCACGTCGACCGACGCCCCCTCCCCCTCCGACACCGCGCCGACGGCGTTCCGTCAGCCCCTGCCGGCGGGCGAGACCGTCGTGCTGCGCGCGCCGGCGCAGGCCTGGTCGGCGGCCGACGGGCGGATGGGGGCCGCGCCGATCCACGGCGTCTACCTCGGCGACACGCGCCTGGTCTCCGCGGCGACGGCGGCCGTCGACGGCGCGGTCGCCGAGCACATCGCGACCGTGCCGCTCGGCGCCTCGTCGGTCCGCTTCGAGTCGCTGCTGCGCGATCTCGACGACCCGGGGGCCGACCCCGACGTGCGGCTCGCCGTGCGGCGCGACGTGACGCGGTCCGGTGTCACGGAGGGCATCACGGTCACCTCGCGGCTGGCCCGGCCGCTCGAGCTCACGATCCGGGTCCGTCTGACGCCGGACGCCTCGTCGATGGACGTCGTCAAGTCGGGCCGCCCGGCGACTCCCCCGCAGACGGTCGAGCTCGAGCAGCCGGACGACGGGGGCGTGCCGACCCGCGCCTCCTGGTCCGGAGGCGGTGCGCACGTCTCGCTCGACGCTCGCGGCGGCCACGTGGCTCGGCGGGGCGACCGCCTCGAGCTGGTCTGGCGGGTGACCGTGCCGGCCCGCGCCTCCTCGACGGTGGGCTTCGAGCTGAGCGCGACGCTCGACGACGCGGTGGTGGCCGGGGTCGACGGCGAGCAGGCCTGGGCGCCGATCGAGCCCGCTCCGCGAGACGACCGCCTCGCCCGCTGGCTCGACCGGGCGCAGGGCGACCTGTCGGCGCTGCGGCTGACGACCGCCGACTCCCCCGACGACGTCTTCCTCGCCGCCGGGGCCCCCTGGTTCTTCACGCTGTTCGGGCGGGACTCGCTCTGGGCCGCGCGCTTCACCCTGCCGCTCGACCGGTCGATCGCGGCGGGGACGCTGCGGGTGCTCGCACGCCTGCAGGGCACGACCTCGGTGGCCGACACGGCCGAGCAGCCCGGCAAGATCATGCACGAGCTGCGGCAGCACACGCTCACGATCCCCGACGAGGGCGTCAGCCTGCCTCCTCTCTACTACGGCACGGTCGACGCGACGCCGCTCTGGGTCTGCCTGCTGCACGACGCGTGGCGCTGGGGTCTGCCCGACGCCGAGGTCGAGGCGCTGCTGCCGAACCTCGAGGCGGCCCTGGCCTGGATGCGCGACTTCGGCGACAGCGACGGCGACGACCTGCTCGAGTACGTCGACGAGACCGGGCACGGGCTGGCGAACCAGGGCTGGAAGGACTCGGGCGACAGCGTCCAGTGGCGCGACGGCTCGCTCGCCGAGGGGCCGATCGCCCTCTGCGAGGTGCAGGCCTACGCGTACGAGGCGGCGATGCACGGCGCCGACCTGCTCGACCACTTCGGGCGGCCGGGGGCCGACGGGTGGCGGGAGTGGGCGGGGCGTCTGCGCGACCGGTTCCGCGCCTCCTTCTGGGTGTCCGACGCGGCGGGCGACTACCCGGCGATCGCGCTCGACGCGGCGAAGCGCCCGGTCGATACGGTCACCAGCAATCTGGGGCACCTGCTCGGCACCGGGCTGCTGACGTCCGCCGAGGAGGCGCGGGTCGCGTCCCGACTCGTCTCACCCGAGCTGTCGAGCGGCTTCGGCCTCCGCACGATGTCGAGCGACAGCGCCGGCTTCTGGCCGCTGAGCTACCACGGGGGCAGCGTCTGGACGCACGACACCGCCATCGCCGTCTCCGGTCTCGCCCGCGCCGGCTTCGCGGCCGAGGCGCAGCAGCTCGCCGACGGGCTGCTCGCGGCGGCGCCGGCCTTCGACTACCGGATGCCCGAGCTGCACTCGGGCGACTCGGCGGCCGACGTGCCCGCGCCGGTGCCGTACCCGGCGTCGTGCCGGCCGCAGGCCTGGTCCGCGGCGGCGGCGGTGGCGGTCTGGGCGGCGACGCACGGGGTGGTGGCGCCGGGGGCGTGAGACCCGCGACACCCCCCGAACGGGGGAGCGCTCGCGATCGAGCCCGACTCATCATCCGGTTAGGCTCGTCGGACGCCAACACCGGGCGGCACACCGATCGCCGCCCATGGGAGCCATCACCATGACCGACATCTTCGACCTCGGCCCTGACGAGAAGACTCAGCACGACGACCCGAGCACGCGGCCGCGCAAGAAGAAGCGCCTGTCGCGCCCCGTCAAGACCCTGATCATCGTCGCGTCGATCCTGGTCGGCCTGCTCGTGATCGTCGGCGTGGTGGCCGGCGTCTACGCGATGAACCTCGCGCGCACGTTCGACGACCGCACGACGACGCTGCCGCAGGCGTTCCCGGAGGAGTCCACTCGTCCGACCGTCTCCGCCACCGGCGCGATGAACATCCTGCTGATGGGCTCCGACTCGCGCGGCGACGAGACGAACCTCGACGACGCCTCCTCGACCGACCAGCGCACCGACACGATGATGCTGATGCACATCGACGCCGACCGGAAGAACGTCTACGTGATGTCGATCATGCGCGACCTCTGGGTGCCGATCCCGGGCAACGGCGACGCCAAGATCAACGCGGCGTTCGCCTACGGCGGCTCGCCGCTGACGGTGCAGACCATTGAGCAGCTGACCGGCGCGCGCATCGACCACGTCGCGATCATCGACTTCGAGGGCTTCGCCGGCATGACCGAGGCCATCGGCGGGGTCGACGTGGTCAGCGACAAGGCCTTCACGGCCCGCGGCACGCAGATCCAGGTCGGCACGAACCACCTCGAGGGCGAGGACGCCCTCAACTTCGTGCGCGAGCGCTACTCGTTCACCGACGGCGACTACACCCGGGTCGAGAACCAGCAGCGCTTCCTCCAGGCGGTCGCCGACAAGCTGATCTCGCGCGACACGCTGACGAACCCGACGGCGATCACGAACTTCGTCGGCTCCGTCTCGGACTACCTCACGGTCGACGACACCCTCGACGCCGGCGCCATCGCCTCGCTCGGCGTGAGCCTGCGCGACGTGAAGAACGAGAACATCCACTTCTTCACGATCCCCACGTCGGGCACCGGGACGATCGGCGGCCAGTCGGTGGTCCTGCAGGCCGAGGGCAAGATGCCGGGTCTTCGCGACGCCCTCGCGAACGACACGCTCGGGGCGTACCTGCCGACCCTGTGAGACGAGTGACACCCCCAGCTCGGAGCGGAGAATCGGAAGACCCGTGGGGGTACGGCCCACAACCGGGGACCAGCCAATGCATACCCACGAGTATCCATCTTGTAAACCGACGACTGTTCACTACTATGTATGAACCGAGGGTTTCCGCGCCGCCCACAACCCGGCTGGTCGCACGGATCCTGGTGACCGCGCAGGCCCCGCAACCTGCCGACCCGCCCTCGAAGACTGCCCGAGGGGGACCGGACTGTTGACCACCACTGCCGCCGATTCGACGTTGCGCCACGGCCTCGTCGGAGACGCTCCGGCACCGTGGGCCCGGAACTACGCTCGCCGGCTCACCTTGACCGACAGTCTCGTCGTGCTCATAGCTGTCGCCGCGGGTGAACTCACCTGGTACGCCATGAACATGGGGTCGTTGGCCGATCGGCTGGAGTGGGGAGAAGTCGCCACCAAGCACACCGTCGTCAGCCTCGCGCTGTTCGCCGCGTGGCTGCTCGTGCTCACCGCCTACGGCACCCGGGACTCCCGCATCATCGGCCAGGGCACCCTCGAGTACAAACGGGTGCTCGAATCGTCGCTCATGCTCTTCGGCGTCTTCGCGATCGTGGCTATCATCCTGCGACTCGATCTCGGCCGCAGTTTCGTCCTGACCTCGTTCCCGGTGGCCGCCGTCGGGCTCGTCCTGTCGCGCTGGGGCTGGCGCCAGTGGCTCGTCGCGCAGCGCCGTGTCGGCCAGTACTCCGCGCGAGCTCTGCTCGTCGGCTCACGGCACTCGGTCGAGCACCTCGCCGATCAGCTCTCGGGGCAGCCGTCGGCCGGCTACCGGCCCGTCATGGCCTGCCTGCCGCACGGGACGTCCGGCAGCACCATCGGCGCTGCCCACGTGCCCGTGGCCGGAGCCCTCAACGACGTGACGGCCGTCTTGGCCCGTCACCACGTGGACTGCGTGATCGTCACGAGCAGCGACGAGCTGTCACCGCTCGCGGTCCGGCAGCTCGGGTGGTCGCTCGAGGAGTCGGGCACGCAGTTGATCGTCGCGCCCGCTCTGACCGACATCGCTGGGCCGCGGATGCACACGCGTCCGGTGGCGGGTCTCCCCTTGATCCACGTCGAGTCGCCGGTCTTCGCGGGTCGAAAGGCTTGGACGAAGACGGTGATCGACCGTGCCGCCGCCGGTCTCGCCGTCGTGCTGCTCTCGCCGGTGCTCCTGGCGATCACGATCGCCGTGGCGGTCACGTCGAGCGGCCCCATCATCTTCCGTCAGCAGCGGGTCGGTCTCGGTGGTGAGACGTTCACCATGTTCAAGTTCCGCTCGATGAAGGTCGACGCCGAGGCTCAGCTGGCGGCCCTCCAGGCCGAGCAGCGCGATGCCGGCAACCAGGTCCTGTTCAAGATGAAGAACGACCCGCGGGTGACGAAGGTCGGCGGCTTCCTGCGCCGGTACAGCCTCGACGAGCTGCCGCAGCTGTTCAACGTGCTGAACGGCACGATGTCCCTGGTCGGCCCGCGCCCCCCGCTCGACGCCGAGACGAAGGCGTACGAGAAGCACAACTTCCGCCGCTTCCTGGTCCGCCCCGGTATCACCGGGCTGTGGCAGGTCAGCGGCCGGAGCGACCTGTCGTGGGAGGACTCCGTCCGCCTCGACCTGTACTACGTCGAGAACTGGTCGGTTCTCAACGACATGATCCTGCTCGGTCGCACGGCGCGCGCCGTGTTCCGTGGAAGCGGTGCCTACTAGATGCCCCATCAGAAGTCCGACAAGCCCTCGGTCGCCATCATCGGCACCCGGGGCTATCCCAGTTACTACGGCGGGTTCGAGACCGCGGTGCGGAAGCTCGCACCGTACCTCGTCGACGAGGGATGGGACGTCACCGTCTACGGCCGCCCCGGTTCCACCCGTGATGACGATCCCGATCGGGATCCCCGCGTCACCACGCGAGTGACCCGCGGCCTCGAGACGAAGTCGCTCAGCACCCTGACCTACGGGCTCAGCGCCATCGTCGACGCGATGCGACGCAAACCGGACGTCGCCCTGATCATGAACGTCGCCAACGGCTACTGGCTGCCCCTCCTCAGACTGCGCGGCATCCCGACGCTCGTCAACGTCGACGGCATCGAATGGGAGCGGGCGAAGTGGGGCCGGCTGGCCAAGGCCGTCTTCCGCTGGGGCGCGAAGACCACCGCCTGGTGGGCGGATCGGCTCGTGTTCGATGCCCATGAGATCGGACGGCGCTGGAAGTCCGGCTTCGGCCGAGACGGCGTCTTCATCCCCTACGGAGGCGACGAGGCCCCCGAGCTCCCACTGGAACCGGGCCTGACCCATCGCGGCTACGCCCTCGTCGTCGCCCGATTCGTGCCCGAGAACACCGTGCTCGAGTTCATCGAAGCGGCTCCGACGATCGCCGAAACGCACGATGTCGTCATCGTCGGCTCGAGCGGTTACGGCGGCCAGATCGACGAGCGCGTCGCCGCCCTGTCCGCCTCGAATCCGCGCGTCCACTGGCTCGGCCACGTGAGCGACGACAAGCGCCTCTTCTCCCTGTGGCAGCACGCCGGCGCCTACTTCCACGGCCACAGCGTCGGCGGGACGAACCCGGCTCTCGTGCAGGCGATGACGCTCGGTGCCCCGATCGTGGCTCGCGACACTGTCTACAACCGCGAGGTGCTGGATGCCCAGGGGCACTACAGTCCCGCCGATTCCGTAGCCATCGCAGAGGCCGTCACCCGGCTGCTGAATGACGAGGAAGCGCAAGACCGACTCGGGGACGGCGCTCGCGAACGAACCCGCGGTGATTACAGCTGGCCGTCGGTCGCAACCAAGTACGAGGCAGCCCTGCGATTGCTGATCAAGAAACGCGGAAAGGCTACTCGAGCGTGAACGCAACAAACAATCTTCCGTTGCTGACGTTTCCGATGCACGGACAGCGCAAGTTGCTGGAGGAGGGATACCGGACCCGGGACGGCCACATGATCGAATGGTTCGGTCGTCACCTGGAAGGGGATTCCAAGGTGGAGGTCGTATCGCGACCTGAGCCATTCATCCTTCCCTCGAGAGGGCTGTCCGGTACACCTGCCCGCAACACGGTGCACGTCGGGCGCCGCACCATGCGTGTGCCGAAGCTCACGGACAAGCGTCATTGGTGGGTCCGCTCGGCAGGTGCTTACCCCGCTCTTCCAGAGGTGGCCGACGGCGCACCTGCAGTCGTGTGGAATCCTTTCGTCGCGCTCTCGCCCCGAGCATCGAACCCGTTCTCGTCGAAGAGCAAAGTCGTTCTCGATCTCCTCGACGATTGGACGGTTCACTACGCGTTCTCGACGATCAGGCCGCACGTGGAGAAGGCCTACGCCGCAGCGTTCGAGGCCGCCGATCACGTGACCGCGAACGCCGAGGGCACAGCCGAACTCGCCCGACGATTCGGCCGCGACGACGTCCATCTTCTTCCGAACGGTGTCGATCCTGAACGGTTCTCGACGGATTCCAGCGCGTCGGGCCCGTTGACGGTCGGGTACGTCGGAAAGATCGGGCGGAGACTGCACCTCGAAGGGATCGTCGAGACGATAAAGGCGTCACCCGACCTATCCTTCGTCTTCGCCGGCCCTATCCTCGATGACGAATATCGGGGCCCACTTGCAAGCTTGCCGAACGTCACTCTGCTCGGAGACGTTCACTACGACGCGGTGCCTGCACTACTGACGTCGTTCGACGTCGGCTGGGTCCCCCACCGTGTCGGTGACGGGGAAGTAGGGGGCGACGTGATCAAGACCTACGAGTACCGTGCGGCCGGGTTGCCGGTTCTCACGACCCCCGTGGTCGGCGCCTCGAGTCGAGGTCTGTCGAACGTGAACGTGGCGCGCATAGAGGACCACAAATCCTGGCTGCGCGCCGTCACATCGACCGGACCCCGAATCGATCGCCAAGTCACGGATACGCCCTCCGACGTGACCTGGCAGCGAAAGTCCGCCTTCGTGCTCGGCCTCCTCGGACGGGGCCCGATCCATGCTTCGTAGCCAGTTCCGCAGAGCGAGCCCGGCGTCTTCGGGCGGCCACCCCGTCACACGATCACCCAGGAGTTCCTCGTGATTTTCGGCAGTGTCTGCATCGTTCTCATGGCCGCCGCTATTTGGACGAGGCGACGTTCAGACCGGGCGCTCTTGATCGTCGTCGCCCTCGCAGTCCTCATTCCATCCGTTGCTCGTCCACCGTTGATGGGGCCGCTCAGCCTTTTCGCTCCTCAGACGCTTTTCCTGGCGATGTACCTCGCCGTTCGTGCACTCATGACGAGCGGACGCCCTCGTCCTCCAGGCAGCCGGCTGGCGACGACCGTCACGATCGCGACCATCCTGCTGCTCATCGCTGCCGTGGTGAGCACACTTCTCGGCCCCGGGCCGCGGTACCTGCCGGGTATCGCCGACTCCCTGGTCGCACCCCTCGTGCTCTTCGCACTCGTCATGCGAGACAAAGATCGAAGTGAAACATGGTCGCAGACAGTGCGGAACGGTCTCCTGGGGTTGGCGGTGTTCGAGAGCTTCCTCGCGTTGGTGCAGTTCGGCACGGGTCGAGTGCTGTTCTTCGAAACAGCCAGGCAAGAGTTCTGGTGGTACACCTCTAATCAGTTCAACCGAGCTACCGGGACCCTCGATAGCCCACTCGACCTCGCGATGCTGCTTCTCGTCGCGCTCCCTCTTGCTGTCATGACACGGCGGTCGTGGGTGAGGATCACGGCCATGTTCATTCTGACGGCCGGTATCGCCCTCACCGCCTCACGGTTGGCCATCGGTCTTTCAGCCGCGGCTTGGCTTTTCGCCCTGCTGGGAACTCGGTTGTCGATCGGCAAGAAAGCATCCATCGCAGTAGCCGCCGTGACCTCACTCATCGTGCTCCTGCAGACGGACCTGGCTCAGACGGCTCTGGACCGCCTAGGAGGCTCGGTCGCTTCGAGCGAAGTCCGAGGGACAGCGGTGTCCTACATGCTCCAGAACGTCTCGGACTTCATCTTCCTGGGCTACGGCTACTCGCGCGGCGGATCGCTGAGAGACGCCGGTGTGCTCGCCTCCAGCATCGAGAACGCGGCTCTGTCGTTCGCCTACGATTTCGGCGCCCTGCCCACGGCCCTCTGGTTCCTCGCGATGATTCTTCTTGCGCTCGTCGCCTGGCGTGTGGCCGAGAGGCGCGGGCTCGCTCTAGCTTTGGCCTTCGGTCTCGTGATGGCCGTCGGCTACAGCTCGCTGTCCACGCGGAGCGCCGCCACACCCATCTTCTGGACGCTGGTCACGCTGGCGGCCGTGTCCATCGCCGATTCACGGCGATCGACACAAGAAGGTCCGACTCCGTCCGCGGGCCAAGCCGAGGTGGGTCGCTCCAGATCGCTGGTGAGACGTTGAGCCCAGCAAGTGGCCCGTCGGGCCCACACGTCGTCGTCCTCAACACGATGTTCCCCCCGCCCTACGTCGGCGGCGCCGAACGCTCCGTCGAAGCCCTCTGCGAAGAACTCGTGGCGGCGGGTTTCCGGGTGACGGTTCTCGCGCTCAAGGGCAGAGGGGCAGCCGATGTGAGGAGCGTGAGCGGGATCACGGTGATCCGCCTGCGCATACCCAATCTGTTCTGGAAATGGGGCACGAGACGCCGACGCCCGAGGGTCTTCGAGACGCTGTGGAATGTCATCGATCTCTCATCCCTCGTGGGACTCATGCGGATCAGACGGACGGCTAACAGGCTGAGCCCCGATGTGATCGTCACCAACAACATCTCCGGTTGGGCCTACGGCCCGTGGGCGTTCGCCGCCAAAGCGCGAATACCCCTTGTCCATGTGGTCCGTGACTACAACCTGCTGTGCGTTCGCTCCAACTTGATGCGGAACGGTCTCTGCGAGACCATCTGCGGCAAGTGCCGACCACGCCGGGACGCATCGAAACGGAATTGGCCCGGGGGCACTGTCGTGGGCATCTCGCGAAGAGTCATCGAGCTCCACCAGCAGCATGGCCTCTTCGGTGGCGCCCCCGTCGCCTACTCGCACCCCAGGATCACGAACGCAGGCCGAGTGGTGGAACGTCGACCTGACGAGGCGATGAGTCGAAACAGCGTGATCGGGTATCTCGGCAGGCTGGGTCCCGAAAAAGGCGTGGAGATAATGCTCGCGGCCGCGGAAGAGGCCGATGTCACGGTTCGGGTGGCCGGCGCAGGTCAAGATTCGTACCGGGACGAACTCAGCAGGCGCTTTCCCGGGGCTGACTTCGTCGGCCATGTCGACGCGAACGAGTTCCTGGCCTCAGTCGATGTTCTGGTGGTTCCCTCCGTGTGGGAGGAGCCCTTCGGCCGCGTTGCAGCCGAGGCGGCTGCGCTCGGCGTGCCGCTCATCATCTCCAACCGTGGCGGACTCGCCGAATCGGCCGAGTCTCATGGAGGACGGTTCGTCCTCATCGACCCTGAGGATCGTGGCGCGCTCGCTGACGTCTTCGGAAGGTTCAAGGAGGGGACTCTGGCCTTCTCCGAACCCATCCCCTCCCGCTACCCGAGCCGGGCGATACCGGACATCGTACGAGACGCCGTTTCCGAGCATGTCTCGAGCCGAGACCAGGCGGGCTCTCGATGAGCGGCAGGAAGAGCGTCTCCCGTAACGTCGCGATCAATGCGGCGGGAAACCTCGTTCCCCCCGTCGCCGCGTTCGTCACCTCTCCCCTCCTCGCGCACGCACTCGGAGTCGAAGGACGCGGCCTGGTCTCAGCAGCCCAGGCCCCTCTCCTGTTGTTCGTCGCTGCCGCGACATTCGGGCTGCCCGAGGCGACGACCTACCTGGTCGCACGCTTCCCTTCGCTGTTGGGGCTCATCACCCGACGGGTCGTCGTGTTCGTGATCCTGACCGGAGCGGTCAGCCTGGTCGCGCTTCTCGGGCTTCGTGGCCCTCTCTCGGGCGGCGACTCACGGGTCGCGGACCTCTTGACGATCTCCGCTGTGGCCTTGATTCCGACTCTGCTCCTCTCGGTCGTGAGAGCAGCAGCGATCGGCCAAGAGGCATGGACATTAGTAGCGGTCGAGCGATCAACGTCGTCACTCCTCCGGCTAGGCGCCATCGTGCTCCTGATTCAGGTCGACTCCTTGACAGTCACGCACGCCGTCTATGTGAACGCGTGGGCTCCCATCACCGGGGCTCTGCTCTATTGCCTGCTCCTGCGACGCAGAGGAGGAATGAAGACCGAGACGGTGCCGTCAGAGCTCGCGTACACGCAGATCGCGAGGTACGGCTCGCTCGTCTGGATCGGCTCCATCTCAGGCGTCTTCCTCGCCCGCCTCGACCAGACGCTCATGGTCCCGCTCTCCAGCGTTTACGAGTTGGGTCTCTACGCAGTAGCCGTCAGTGTCGCCGAGATACCTCTGCTCGTGAACAACACCGTGCGCGAGGTGATGTTCGCGGCCGATGCCCGGAGTAACAACAACGCACGCCTGACATATGCTGCGCGGGTAAGCGGCGCGTTGTGCCTCCTCTTCGCAGGAGGGATGGCGGCCACCATCCTCTGGTGGTTCCCCATCCTGTTCGGAGAGGCATTCCGCCCAGCCATCGCGTTGACGCTCCTTCTGCTTCTCGCGACCGTCGTAGGGCCACCCGGCTCCGTGGCTGGAGCAGCCCTCGCTGCCCGTGGTCGCCCTGGTCTTCGCAGTCTCGCACTCCTCGGCGCATTCGCCGTGAATCTGACCCTGGTCGTGCTGCTCGTCCCCGTCTACGGAGCCATCGGCGCTGGAGTGGCGACGCTTGCAGGGAATCTCGTTTCAAGCAACATCAACATCCTCATCGCCGCCCGCCTGTACTCCATGCGCGTCCGTGACTTCTATCTGCTGCGACCCTCCGACGGTCGTGCATTCGTGGGCAACCTGCGGTCGCTCCTCAAGAAATAACTCGTGAACCCGAACATCCCGAAAAGAGCTTGAACGTGAAGTACCCCTTTCTTCCGCGAGTCGCACGCAAACTCAGACGAAAGTCGCGCGTGGCCCTGACCCCTCTGACCGTCAGGCGGCTACACCGGCGCAACGTACGGTCCTCCGCGCCTGTGACGGACTCGTCGCACTCGGCCTATGTCAGCTTGACGACGCATGGGGCGCGACTCGAGAACGTGCACTTGACGATCGAATCCATAGCCCGTGGGCGTGAGCGGCCGGGCCGAATCGTTCTCTGGCTAGACGACGAGAATGCGTGGAGAGACCGCCCCGAATCCCTTCGTCGGCTGGAAAAGCGGGGCTTGGAGATCCGGCTCACCGAGAACTTCGGCCCGCACACCAAGTACTACCCGGCACTGGACGATCTCTCGATCGACGACCTACTGGTCACGGCAGACGATGACATGCTCTACCCAGTTTCCTGGTTACGAGGTCTCGTGAGGGCCAATCGTAGCGAGCCGCAGCTCATTCACTGCCATCGAGCACATCTGGTCACCTTCGACGAACCTGGATCCCTGACACCTTACGAAGAGTGGGACGAGTGCTGGACTCGAAAGGGCAGCATCGCGGTCTTCGCGACCGGAGTCTCCGGAGTGATCTACCCGAGGACGATGATCGACCTCCTTCGGGCTGGGGAAAGGCGTTTCCTGACGTCCGCTCCGAAGGCCGACGACGTCTATCTGCACTCGGTCGCCGCAAGCAACGGCATCCGCGTCAAGCAGACCAAGACGGCCCCCGAGCACTACGCCATGCTTCCCGATTCGCAAGGACAAGGTCTCTATCACGACAATGTGAAGGCCGCTGGCAACGACGATCAGATCCGAGCGTCGTATTCTCCAGATCTCCTGCTCAAGATCAAGAGAGCCCGTGGCGAGATCGGCTGATGCACTCAGCCATGACGTTGGTAGCACGTCGAGTTCACAACGGGTGGGCCCTGCTCACCGAGCCGGTCGTCCGCGGCCGCCGACCCGTGCCGTACGCCACCCGTGAGCTCGGGATCCAGCGTCAAGGCACTCACCTCTGGCATGGCCGAAACCGCGACGAAGGTGCGCCGGCGCACTCCGACACGAGCCAGCTCAGCATGCGTGGATTCACTGGAGGTGACCTTGGGAGACCAGCTGCCGTTGATCCCGACGGTCGACTGCATGCGCGTTCACCTTCGGGTTCGGCGCTATAGGTGACCCGCAGGTCCGCTAGGCTACCGCGCGACGGGGGCGCTATTGAAAAATAAGATTTTTGAGGGCGTTCAGGCCCTGCGGTTCGTCGCGGCGCTTCTCGTCGTTACGACTCACACGACCGCGTACGCGAGCGAACGACTAGATCCGAGCTTCACCATCTGGCATCCGGGCCAAGTGGGCGTCGACATCTTCTTCATCGTCAGCGGCTTCGTGATGATGACCTCCACGGGTTCGCTGGTTGGGGCGAAAGGCGGGTGGAAGCTGTTCGGCATCCGCCGCCTGATCCGGATCGTGCCCATGTACTGGATCGCGACGACGGTGAAACTGTTACTCATGATCGTCGTGCCAGGCGCGGCCCTGCATGCGGTACTCAACCCCGGTGCCACCATCTTGTCGTACATCTTCATTCCTTCGGTCAATGTCGACGGCAAGGTGGAGCCGCTGCTCGGCGTCGGATGGACCCTCGTGTTCGAGATGATGTTCTATCTCGTATTCACGGTCGCCCTGATGGTCCGGGCGAACGTTCTCTTCTTCTGCACTGCTGTGTTGACCCTCGTCTCCATAGCAAGCGTGTTCCGGCCACCGGAAGACTGGCCTCCAGCGATGTTCTACCTCAACCCGATCGTCATGTACTTCGTCGTGGGCATGATCCTCGGCAAATGGACTGTCGACCGGAATCTCCGTGCGGCCATCATCTGGCTGCTCGGGGTGGTCGCTCTATGGACGGGCATAGCCGTTTTGCAGTCGATCGTGGAGGGCGTGCCGATCTACGAACCGAGCCTCATCCGCAAGGTCGGCATCACGGTGCTGCTCACCGCAGTCATAGCCCTGGAGCCGCTGCTACACGGACGCATACCGAAGTGGTTGATCCGCCTAGGGGATGCGTCGTACTCGCTGTACTTGTTCCACCCGTTGATGGCTCCCCTCGTTCCTGTCGTTCTGTTCGCGGTCGGCATCCACAATGGTTGGGTTTCCGTGATCGTGTCCATTGTCGGCGTGGTCATCGCGTCGCTCTTGATCTACCGTTTTGTGGAGAAACCGATCACGAGGCTGTTGCTCCGAAAGTTCGCATCTCGTTCCGCGCAATCAGCCCCGTCGATCGACACTGCTCGCATCGGATAGGCCCGACCACAGCCGCAGCCCCGCCTCGCCGTGACAGATGACACACCGGGCGGGACTGTTGTCGACCAGGACGGCTCCCCCCGGAGGCGTTTCCAAGCCGCCCATGCGGCTTATGAGGTCCGCCTCGTGAAGTCGCTCGGTCGGAGCCTGCCGAGCCGTCGTCATCTCCTGCGGCGATATGGCGTCCGACCAGACGATGTCTCCACAGATCCCCGGAAGAGACGGGTTCGGCCACGTTGACTATCGTCTCGCGAGAGACGGCATCCTCACAGCCCAGGAGCTCATCGCACCCGACGCTGACCTGAGTCCCAGAATTCTCACGCATGGACGACCCCTCGCGACCCCCTGTGACGAACTCGCAATCATCTACCAGTCAGCGGTCGTGCTCAGAGCCGGTCTGGCTCAGGAACAGAGGAGAAGCACGTCAGCGGAGTTACGGCTGCAAGACGATGTCCAGATAAGGGACCTGCTTGGACTCCCGACTGAAAAGCGCCGTCAAGAGCGCGGGGTTGCCCGACGCCGTGTCGTTCCCGAACCCGACGGCTGCTGCCTTGGCCCCACCGACGGATTGCTGATTCAGGAACGAAGTCACATCGAAGCTCCTGAACCCCTGGGTCTTCGTGAAGGTCGCCTGGCCCAGCCCCGCTGTCAGACTAGGTCGGTTGGCATAAGTCAAGGACTTCTCGACGAACGTTCCGTTGACGCCATAGGCACGGATCCTGGTCGAATCGCCGGCGCCGTCGAGGACGTAACCGTAGGTGTTCAACGTAGCCTTCGTCACGCGGGCTCCCTGAAGCTTCGACAAGTCGAACGAAATGTAGGAGACACGTTCTCCGCTCTTGTCCGTTGCCGCGCTGGGAAGGGTCTTCACGAGTAGAGCGGAGTCCGATCCGAAGTTGGTTGCGGCCGAGCTTCCTCCTTGCACATAGCTGTCCCCAGACGGGTACAAGCGCAATTTGGTCGGATCTGTGACGGTCACCTTGAGAGAGGCAGTAGCCAGATATCGATTTGTTGAGACGACGACACCGACCTGCGTCGAGCCAGGGCCGACAGCTGTTATCACGCCATTTGACGAGACCTTGGCAATGGATGCGTCGCCAGCCACGAACTTGACCGCCGTGGGCGTGATGCCTTTACCATCGGCCTGTCGCGCGACATAGGTGAGAGGCGCCGTAGTCCCTGCCAGCATGGAGCCGGTCGGGCCTTGAACGGCGACGCTTTCTGGTCTCACGGATGGTGCTGCAGGGCCCGAGGGGCGGGCATCGTAATTGTAGAAAGACACGTCCGAGATCGCTGTCCACAGATCTGATTTCGCGTCGCCGTGGACGAGGAAGCGAACATACTGGGCCGACCTTGGACTTGAGAAGTTCACGATCTGCTCGCCGGGCCTACCCGAGTAGGACCCGTTGTACTGCCGAGTCCAGGTCGAGCCGTCCTGGGAAGTCTCGACTTCGAACTTCGTGTACAGCGAGGTGTTGTTCCGCCACGCGATGACAGCACTCTGGACCGCGCTCGAGGCCTTCAGCTTCCACGCGATCTGGCGATCCCCGTAGGTCGCCCAGTATGTCGACGGATCTCCATCGACGGTGGAATTCACGTTGCCTTCCTTCGTATAGGAAGCCCATGCAGATCCGATGGCAGTAGCGCCACGTTCGAAGAGCACGGAATACGAGCGCGCGGCCGTACCGGCGCCGACTGTCACCGTGGCCCGTCCAGGAATGCTCGGGGGGAGCGTCACTTTCGTCGTCGTCCCACTAGCTGCCCGTGCGACTACCGAGGGCACGGCGAGCGCGGGATCAACGGAAACCCGATACTGCAAGACGTTGGGGTCGAAGGCCGCTACGGATCTCCCTCCGACCGTGATCCCCTCGAGCTTGGCGCTCCCTTCGGCGTCGAGAGCCCAGTTCGCGAGGGGCACGACGGGGAGAACGGCAGGGAGGCTCTTGGTCGGCTCCGAAACCGGTGTGAGCTGTACCGTCAGCCGTACTGACCCACTCCCCGCGACATCAATCAGAAGCTTGCGCATGTTGCCGTTCGTAGCCTGCTGACCAGGGTCGGGCGACGTCGGATAAGGGCTTGCGGGTGCATCGACGAATGTGAACGGTCCAGGGCTGGTGATACGAGCCACGAGGCGTTCCCCGTTTTTGTAGAGGGTCGCGGACTTGCCATCCCACGCGATGCGAATGTCAGCCTTCGTATGCATGGTCCAGCGTGCTTCGAAGGCTCCGGGCGCTACGACCTCGTCCTGGATCACGACCTGCTGCTTCGAGTCCGTCAACCTGACTCCGCGCTTCCAGCTGCTGAGCGAGCCCGGGTACAGGGTGGAGAAATCCGACACGCTCTGAGCCGATACGGAGTTAGACGCGAAAGAAGCTCGAGCGGACTGGTTGTTTATCAGGGCGTCGGAAGCACGAGAACCGTCGAGCACCAAGGTGTTCTGCCCCTCGGGCCGCTCGCGGTAGTAGTCCCAGCGGCTGCCTGAGGCACCCTCGTCGAAGTAACCGGCGAGTCCGTAATCGTCTTTGCCGAGCTCCTCCGCCCATGTCTCACCGAGAGCGGTGAGACCGAACGTGCCGGCATCCAGATTCTGGTGCGCGGCCTTCGGACTGTTCGCCGACCTGTACGACAGAGATGTCGCTCGCGCGTCGTCCCACGATGAGCGGAAGGTTGCCACACCGGCATTGGCGAACGATCGATCGAGTGGCAGTCGCGCTTGCGCCGGAGACCTCGTCTCTGTGGCGAAGCGATTCAACGCCACGAGTCGTTGGACGTTGTTGCCCGACGTCCGACCCGCGGCACCTTCATTGACGAGCACGGGGTCGTTCGCCAGCACACCGAGGACAGCCAGGGCGGATGTACGAGTGTCTGCAGCGTCGCTGTCGCCGAAGTTGAAAGGTTGTCCGTTCGGTGCGGTTCCATAGATCGGGAAGTATCCCGTCTCGCGAACCCCAGAGGCGCTCATCAGACCCTGATCGGCGCCAGTCGCCGTCGTGAGGGCCAGAGCGTAGGTCGAGTAGTAGCGCGCCGCATACTCCCAGTACGTGAGCCCCTCGGCATATCCGCCGCCGTCCGCGAAGGCAGAGGCACCGCGCTTGATGCTGGCCAAGGATTTGTTCAGCACATCATTCGCGAGCGTCGGGTCCACGTCGACCACCGCTAGAGCACCCAGGCCCAATCCTGAGTTCGCGACGACATTCCAATTGTTGGTCATCTGCGCCCAGTTGCCGCCGTTCAGATACGGCCCGCGACTACTCGCCGGGGCTGCGTAGACAGGCAGACCAGCCTGAAGCCCCTTAGCCCGGATAGCGGTTGTCAATGTGTTCCGTTGAGCAGGCGTCCAGCGGTCGTAGAGCCAGTCGTAGCCGATCGCGAAAGCATGAGTCATCTCCGCTGTGTCGAGGAAATGGTCGGGATTCCAATCCTTGAAACTCGCGGCGGCCGCCAGGTCACGCCAGAGTCGGTCGGCGTACCGTGCGTCTCCTGTCATCTGCCAGACGAATCCGAGGTCGTAGGCGCGGTCGAGGACTTTCCTGCTCGTGTTGAGGATGCGCACGCCGTCGGACTTGTCATAGGTCACTGTCGGCTCCAGGAGAGCCGCATCTGCCCGCTTCTTGATGCCCGCGTAGAGATCTTTGGCCGTCGCGTCGGTAGTGATGCTCTTGCGCATGGCAGCGAAGTCCGCCGAGCTGGCTAGCAGCCGGGGATGTGCTGAGACGACAGCGGGCGCTGTGACGGCAGCCTGAGCGCTTTCTGGGCCGGGACCGGAAGGGAGGATCGCCCCGGTCAGAGCGATGACGATGACGACGGCCGCACCGATGAGACTCTTTGATCGTGTGTGCTCCGCTCGAGTAACGAGCGAGCGTTGGGATCGATTGCTCAAGAAAGTTCCTCCAGAGAACGGGCTCCGCCGCCGCAGGGCTGTTGCAGCCGGGGCCCGCGCCCGACCCCTAGTAACGACTCACCCTAGAATGCTACGAGCGGGTTCGGTCAAGGACAACAACCCTCATAAGACTGACTACAACTGGGGGCAGCTTGAACGGCGTGGCAACGGTCAAGAAAGCTCGTAACGCTGGAATCGATTTCGTCCGCGTGCTGGGAATCGTCGCCGTCGTCGTCGGGCATTCATGGAACATCGAAGCCGTCGGACGCTGGGTATACCCCTGGCACGTCCCGATCTTCTTCTTCCTCACGGGATACCTTCTCAAGAACGATAGATCGTTCTCCGTGGAGTTCCGATCACGTGTTCGCTCCCTGGCCTATCCCTACGTCTTCTGGCTCGTCGTCTTCGGCTTGGCCTACGGCCTCGGGCTCGCGAATGCTGCGCGGCTCGGGCCCGATTCGATCGAGATGGTCATCTGGGGCGGCTCAGCGGCCTACAGGCCCTTCACGACTTTCTGGTTCTTCTCCGTGTTGTTCTTCACTGCGCTCCTCGCACGTGTGATCTGGCGGTTCCCGAAGATGATCCGATGGATATGCGCCGGCGCCGGCATCGTCCTCGGATTGGTCTTCGGACCAGAACTCGCCGGCACTCCGCTTTCGATCGCATCCGCTCTCCCTTGCCTCTTCTTCGTCGTGGCCGGGGCAGAGCTCCGTTCGATCAGGAAGCGGCTCAGGCGCCCTGGGCTGTACGGATCCGCGCTCCTCGTGTTGAGCGTCGCGTGCATCGCCTCGAACGTCGCACCTGCCATGAACATCAAAGGTGGCTCCTACGGCAGCCCCTTGAGCGTCCTGATCGCGCTCTCGATGTGCGTCGGCCTGCTTCTCGTCAGCGAGTCCCTGTTCGCGAAGGCATCGACCGCGACCTCGCTGGCCGTCACATCCCTGGCCGTTCCAGGCTTGATAGTCGTGCTTCTTCACCCAGCCGTTCTCTGGGCACTCGGCGTTCCGGACGAAGCGCGCATCTGGCAGTTCGCCCTGGTCTTGCTTGTCCCCTGGCTCGCGGGTCTCATCGCCGTTCGCGCCGGGTTGCCGCAGTTCGTGACCGGTGTCGCACCCGTGCGGCGCTGGCGAGCCCTTCGACTCAGCCGTTCCAGGGACTAGAGGGGCTGCCGCTCACCGCTGCTCGCCCCGACTCGTGCCAACCACGAATTGAGCCACGAAGGAAGGGCCACGAGCCAGACCAGGTGCCCTTTCGTGTTCAGCACGTGGAGGAGCAGGCCCACCGGGACCACCAACGCGACGAGTATCAGCGTGCCCCACCAGGGCCAGGGGACATCGACGAGCTGCGTCGCGTACAGGACCGAGATGCACCCGACGATCAGTGGACTGTGGGTGAGATAGATCGGCATCGACCCTTGCCCGATGAATCTCAAGAACCGGACTCGGGAGAGCAGCACTGCCGCCGCGAGGCCACCGACGAGCCCGACCACCTTGATCACGAAGACGATGATCGGAGCATCGAACACCTGGAAGACGCTCGCGAAGATGATGATGCCGAGCCAGGCGACGACGACGACGACCAGTCGTCCCGAGATCTCGGACGAGGCTCGACTCATCCACTTCATCGTGATGTCCGAACTGACCAGTCCGAGCACGAAGAAGAAGAAGTACGTCGGCAACCCATTCAGGCCAGGACCCAGCAGACGGGAGAACGACTCTCCGAGAAGAACGCCGGAGAAGCTCAACCAAGCGAGTGACACGACACCCGCGACAACACCGAGTACGACGGCCGGGACGCGGTGGAGCAGTTTGACGACGACGAAGAAGATGGCCAAGGCCCAGATGAACCAGAGCTCACCCGAAGGCCGGACGAAAGACGCTCCCGCACGCACGAGATGCGCGGCGAGGCTCGTGTCTTCCTGTTCCGGGAGGATCTGGCCAGCCGTGAATTTATAGGCGAACACGGCAGGTTGCCAGAGGACGAACACCCAGAGGAGCGGCGCTACACGACTCAAGAGCATCTTGCGCCAGGAGGATGCGACCGCCCTGCTGCCCAGAGCCCCAGACAGGAAGAAGAACATCGGCAACATCGCGGAAGCGAAGATGACGTGCAGCGTCTGGATCGGTTCGCTCAACTCCCCAGCGCGCGACCACTCTATGGCGTGCGAACCCACGACCATCAACATGGCCATGCCCCGGCCTACGTCCACCGAATCGATGCGGTTCATGCGACTTCCTCATGTTATCGAGCCACATTGCCCGAGCTACTGGGCAGAGGCATCCGATATGCCCCTGCTGACGTCCTCAATCCGTGTCGGTCAGCCTCGTGCTGGCCACGTCACGCCGCCATCTGCCGAAACAGCCACGTCGTTCCCGACCTGAGCCCACACACTGGTGGCTCCAGCCGACAGGAGCACTTGCGGTGCGTCCGCTGTGTCCACGCCCGCGATACAGCCGATCGGCGTGGCATCGCCGGTGTAGCCGAGGGACGCGACAGAGACGCCGACGCACGCGGCGGCGTCGTCGGTCGATGCGACGAGATAACCGTTGGACGTCTGAGTCAAGGCCACGGCACCGCTGACGGACGTTCCGCTGTCCCATGCCCTTGCTCCGTCGCCCGTGCGGTAGATCGTGCGGTCGTCGCACAGTACTGCCGCACTCAGGTCGGTACTGGGGGCCAGGCCGGTCACCACACCACAGGGAGACGCGAAGCTGCCGGCAGGCGAGTGCACCACACCGGGCGTCGCCGGGTCCGCGTACCACGTCGCAGCGACCCGATCGGGATACGTCTGGAAACCCGTGCCAGAGGTGTAGGTGGCCGTGAAGCCCACCTCACAGGTGGACGTCGCCCCTCCGACCATGAATGCATAAGTCGAATCCTGCGCTTGCAGTCGGAACACAGATGACAGATCCGTAGTCAGGGTGCTGGATGTCCACGTCGCCCCTCCGTCGGAGGTCTTCTCGAGCACGGCTGTCGTCGCCGATCCGCAGTCACCCGCTTGAGTCCGATAAGCGGTGGTCGCATCCACGGCCGAAAGGTAGGTCGCTGGAGCCGCAAGCGGCTCGCGAGCCGTCTGCGTGGGTGTCGGTTCAGCGCTCGGCGTGTTGTTGTCTTCGCGGACGGGAGTCTCTGCGAATGACGAATCGGAGGCAGAGTCCGTATTCAGGATGGCGTAGCCGACGAGGGCGACATCGACGACGACGAAGAGTGCGATGGCTCCGATGATGACGGGCCGGTTATTCCGGCGTCCCCTCTTGCGAGCTCTGTCCTGGGCCATCAGATGGCAGCCTTGTCGTCGACCCGGACACGTGCCGCGGCTACCAGCAGCTTGACGACGACGTCAGCAGCGGGGACGAGCTGGCGCCCGCTCTCCGCGAAGACGGAATCGTCGAGTTTGTAGGGGTCGACGATGTCATCATCGACGACTTCGGCGGGCGGTGCGACGAGCCCGCGGCGCGCCGCGACCGCCGCCACTGCCGAACGCAGACGCCCCGCCACGTCGCCTGCATCGAGGGATGCTGCGTCGGCGAGGTCGTCGGTCGTCATGCCCTGAGCTAGTCGCGCGAACTCGCGGAGTGTGAAGGCGTACCGACTCGAACGAGGGAAGAGCGAGACGATCGCCCGACGATGGTCGCGCCCCATCCCGAAGACCAGGTCCGCACCCGCCACGTGCCCCTCGAAGAGGTAGCGCGCACCGTGAGCCTCGGCGTCAGCGACCCCGTATCGACGCGCAAGATCGAGGGCTTGTCTGGGCATCGCCTGGCCGTCCTGGGCCATGGTCCCCGCGCTCTCGACGACCACGTTCGACACGCCCGCAGCCGCTAGTCCTGCTCGGAGATACTGCTCTGCGAGAGGAGACCTGCAGATGTTCCCCGTACAGACCGTCAAGATGCGGAACGTCGACGACCCTGGCGGCCGGTCGAAGGTGAACGCCATGCTCATCGTGGCTGTGCCTTCGCCTTGATCTTGGACGGCACTGCCGGCATCTCGTCAGGTCCGTCGATCTTGTCCTGATCCATGCCGTAGTACGCGCCGTAGTTTCCGTACCCGTACGCGTCCGGCCCCTTCGTCGGCAGCATCGTCATGACCACGCCGAGCACGCGTCCACCGATGTGCTCGAGGGTGCGCATCGCCGACTGCAGTTCTGCTCGTGTGGTGCGCCCCGCCGCGGCGACGACGATGGCACCACCAGTCAGCTTCGAGAGGATGGCCGCGTCCGTCACGGGTAGCAGCGGAGGCGCGTCGATGAGCACGTAGTCGAAGGACGACGTGAGGGATTCGATCAGTGCGACCATCGCCTTCGATCCGAGCAGCTCGCTCGGGTTCGGGGGAATACGGCCCGCCGGCAACACGTAGAGGGTGCCACGGCCCCACGGCTGGAGGACATCTTGCAGGTCTGCTCGACCGATGAGCACGTCCGTGAGACCCACGGCGCCCTCGAGACCCATGGTGTTCGCGAGGCGGGGCAAGCGAAGATCTCCATCGATGACGGCGACGGTAGCGCCCGTCTCGGCTAGCGCGATCGCGAGGTTCGACGTCGTCGTCGTCTTGCCCTCGCCCGGCAGAGAGGATGTCATGACGAAGCAGCGTGAGGTCGACTCGAGATTCACGAACTGCAGGTTGGTACGAAGGGATCTGAAGGATTCGGCTCGGGGGCTGCGAGGGTCCGCGTGCACGATGAGCGGCTGCTTCTTGGCGCCCGGGTCATAGCTGATACCGCCGAGGATCGGGGCGTCCGTGACCAGTTCGACATCGTGAGACCCGTGGATGCGTGTGTCGAGCGTGCTGCGCAGCACTGCCGCTCCGACACCGAGGGCCAGGCCGACGATGAATCCCAAGGCGATGTTCACGATGGGGCGAGGGGATGACGGGGATGTCGCTGCGATGGCCGGCTCGATCGTCGCGATCTTGACGAGACTCGGCCCCCCTCCGGCCGGCGACTCCAGGTCATTGGCGACGACGTCGGCAAAGCTCGACCCGACCGCGTCTGCGATGGCCGCAGCGCGCTGAGCATCCGTGTCTTGAACCGTGATGTCGATGAGAACCGTGTTGGCGGGGGTCTCAGCCGAGACCTGACCGGCCAGCTCGCCAGGAGTCATGTTCAGCCCGAGCTCATCGATGACAGGTGTCAGCACACTCGTACTCGTCACCACCGAGGCATACGAGCGCACCTTCTGCTGGGCGGCGCTGCTGCCCTGAACGAGGTCCGACGCGTTACTGGCGTCCGACGACTGCACACTCACGAAGAGCTGCGTCGACGAGACGTACTTCGGGGTGGCCAGGATCGACGAGAGAGCGCCTGCGGCGACTCCCACCAAGGTCACGGCAACGATGAGGATCCATCCCTTGCGGAGAATCCGGATGTAGTCACGCAGCTCCACGCGGCGGCCTCTTTCTGTCGTCGGTCGGGTACCCGGCGCTATGGCACAGCCCCCGAGAGCGGCCCATCATGACGTGAAAAGGCATCGATTTCGATCCTGCCTCACGAACAATCGTCACATTGAGCCTGGATTATCCTCACATAGCCGTCGCCTGTTTCCGAACTTCCGGGTCCTGATCGTGATACTTGGCCCCTTGAATGGGGCCCGCTGTTCATCCGATGGGAGTAGGGGGCGGCTAGACCGAAGCGTCGATGCGCTCGCGCGACCGCCGCTCCTGACGCCGGGCGCGCCTCCTCGTCAGGCGGCTCGATCTGCGGAACCAGAGCGCAGCCACGCCCACGATCGAGCCGATCAGGGCACCGAGCGTGTTCGCGATGACGTCGTCGACGGTCGCGAACCTCGACGGCAGGAAGAAATGTTGACCCAGCTCGACGGTCACGCTGCCGAGCAGCCCCACGACGACCCCGAGCCACCAGCGGCGGCCGCCGACCAACAGCACGACGATCAATCCGACCGGTGCGAAGAACGCGATGTTCGCCGTGAATTCGAGCGCGTTGTAGTCGAACGCCTCGGGCAGGCCCCGCTCATGCAGCCGCCACAGCATCCGATCGATCATCGGACGTGCACCGCGGTCGACCGGCGTCGGCCAGAAGGCGATCAAAGCCACGGCGACCCCGTAGAGCGCCAGCGCCGCGACGGCGATCGTCCGGCTCGCCCAGGAGGCGCGCAACGTCGCACGGGTCATGGTCACGCCTCTCGTCGGGCGTCGTGAGCGACACTGGCCCGACGGTCTGACCGCCATGGTGACAGACCGAGCCTGGGGAACCGCACTTGACGCGCAAGCGAAACGACCCGAGCCGTTCCACCTCGCCGGCCACCGCAGCGGGTGACCGAGGCTCCCCCGATCAGCCGACCCGCGCCTCCAGCCGGGCCATCACCTGCCGCGCGACGCTGCGGCCTGCGCGGTTCGCGCCGATGGTGGACGCCTGCGGCCCGTAGCCGGCCAGGAAGATCCGCGGATCACGCTCCGACACCCCCGCCGTCACCGCCACGCCGCCCGACTGCTCGCGCAGGTGCAGCTCCGACAGGTGGTGCAGCTCGGCCCGGAACCCCGTCGCCCAGATGATCGCGTCCGCCCGCACGAGCTCGCCGTCGGCGAACCGCACCCCCTCCGGCTCGATCGACGTGAACATCGGCCGTTCGACGAGCACGCCCCGCTCGATCGCCGCGGCGAACCTCCGCGTCAGAGGCACACCGGTGCCGCTGACGATGCTGGGCAGGGTGGCGCCGCGCCGCGCCGCCTCGTCCTGCTCCGCGACGGCCGCGACCGCCGCCTCCTGAGCCAGTCCCTCTCCCCGCGCCTGCCACTCGACGGGACGCCGCGTCACCCACGTGGTCGACGCCGACACCCCCTCGAGCTCGAGGACGAACCCGATCGCGCTCGTCCCTCCGCCGACCACCACGACGTCGAGGCCCTCGAACTCGCCCGCCTCGCGGTAGTCCGCCGTGTGCAGCTGCCGGCCAGCGAACCGGTCGCGGCCGGGGTACCAGGGGACGAACGGCGCTCCCCACGTCCCCGACGCGTTCACCACCACCTCCGCGACGAGCTCACGCTCGATCGGTTGCGCCTCCGCATCCCCCGAGGAGGCGCGGGTCGAGGAGGCACGGGTCACGTACCTCACAGCCAGCCCGCCACCGCGATCCCCCACGGCCCGCACCTCCGCGGGACGCCGCACCCGCAGGTCGAACGCCCGCTCGTACCGCTCGTAGTAGTCGGCGACGATCTGGCTGGCCGGGGCGTCGCGGTCCGCGGTGTCGAAGCTGAGGCCCAGCTCGGACATGCCGGGCAGGTCGTTCACCCGGTGCGCGGAGCCCAGACGGAGGGAGTCCCACCGGTGCTGCCACGCGCCTCCCGGGCCCGGTCCGCGGTCGAGCACGACGAGGTCGACGCCCGGCACGAGCCCCAGCCGGCGCAGATGCCAGGCGACCGAGAGCCCGGCCTGACCAGCGCCGATGACGGCGACACGGGTACGCTCGGGTTCGGCCGTCGTCGTCACCTTTGTCATTCTGCCCGCTCGAAGCTCGTCTGCAGCCGGAGCGCAGCCGGGGCATGGGGTACATGATAAGATCGGTCCAGTTTTGCAACTGTCATCTGTCGGCTGTACCCGGTTCGTCCGACACCGCTTCCGGGCCGAATTCAGAGGGGGTCACGCATGGGGCGCGGCCGTCAAAAAGCCAAGCACACCAAGGTCGCCAGAGAGCTGAAGTACTTCAGCCCTGACACCAACTACGGTGCACTCGAAAAAGAGCTGGCTACCAAGAGCGACTCCGGCGACGACTACGTCGACAAGTGGGCCGATGATTTCGACGACGACGAATACGGCGCCGAGACCGACCAGAACAAGAGCGCCTAAGGCTCACGGTCATGACCTCGACGCCTGACTCCTTCGACGCCGGTTCCTTCGACGCGTCGACCACCGCCACGGCCCCGGTCGCTGCGAGCACCCCGTCGCTCGAGTGGGAGCAGGTGATCGTCGATGCGCTCGAACCCGCCACGCTCGCGCACTGGTGGGCCGAGGCGCTCGGCTGGGTCGTCGTCTCCCCCGTCGGCGACGACGAGCCCGAGATCCGCAGCAGCCCCGACTCCCTGCCGGGGTTGCTCTTCGTGCGCGTACCCGAGGCCAAGACCCTCAAGAACCGCCTGCACCTCGACTTCCGCCCCGACGATCAGGACGCCGAGGTCGAGCGCCTGCTCGCATTGGGAGCGACGCGCTCCGACGTCGGACAGACCTCCGACGTCTCCTGGGTCGTGCTCGCCGATCCCGAGGGCAACGAGTTCTGCGTGCTCGGCTCGCGCCGCTGAACCCTGCCCGGGCGTCGGTCGGAGCACCGCACCGCCGAGCCACGCGCCGCGTCGCGCCGCCCCGCCGAGCCACGCGCCGCGTTTCGCCGCGTCGCTGAGCCACGTGCCGCGTCGCTGAGCCACGCCCCACGTCACGAAGCCGCGCCACGCCTCCTGGAGCCGCACTCCCCGGCGATCCCGCGCGCAACAGGTCGGCCCGGCGAACGACGCCGCTCCGACTCCACCTATTACGCATGGATGCGAAAGAAGCACTGGCCACGCAGACTCGCCCGGCGACACCACGCACCGCAGGTCCGCCCGCTGACAGCGCGCACCGCAGGTCCGCCCGCTGACAGCGCGCACCGCAGGTCCGCCCGGCGAACGACTCCGCTCCCACTCCACCTATTACGCATCGATGCGTAATAACGGACTGGCCACGCAGACTCGCCCGGCGACATTGCGCACCGCAGGTCCGCCCGCTGACAGCACGCACCGCAGGTCCGCCCGGCGAACGACTCCGCTCCCACTCGACCTATTACGCATCGATGCGTAATAGGTGCTGGGCGCGCAAAGAGTTCCGCCGGTCGGTCCTGCGCACACCGGTCACGGCACGCGAGCCGCTCACCCGCCGCCGCACTCCCCGGCCTAGGGCCCCAGCACCTCCGCACGGACGTCACACCACGATCCGCCCGTGAAACCACGTTTATCCGTGGTGTGATCGCGAAAGTGTGGTTTCACCGCACCCGGCACCCGGCCCCCCGCCCGCTCAGCCGGCGAACGCCCCGACCAGCCGCACCGCGCCTCCATCGACGCCCTTGGCGCCCTGCTCGAACCCGGTCAGGTCGCGCGTCGCCGTCGCGACCGTGCCGACCTGCCAGGTCTCGATGCCGTCGGCGACCAGCGCGGCCGAGACCGCGGCCGCCTGCGACGCCGCGACGACCGCGATCATGCCGATGCCGAGGTTCCAGGTGCCCTCGCTCGACTCGAGCGTCGAACCGGCCAGGTCGCTCAGCACCCGGAAGACGGGCGCCGGCGACCACGTCGCACGGTCGACCTCGGTCCACGAGCCCTGCGGCAGCACCCGGGCGAGGTTCGCCGCGATGCCGCCGCCGGTCACGTGGCTGAGCGAGTGCACGGCCCCGGCGAGCGCCGGGTCGTCGAGCACCCGCAGCAGAGGAGAGGTGTACAGCCGCGTCGGCTCGAGCAGGGCCTCGCCGAGGGTGCCCGACAGGTCGGCGACCGAGTCGGTGTAGCCGAGGTCGCGCGACGCGAGGATGTGGCGCACCAGCGAGAAGCCGTTCGAGTGCAGGCCCGACGAGGCGAGCGCGAGCACGACGTCTCCGTCGGCGACCAGGTGCGGACCGAGCTGGCGGTCGGCCTCGACCGCGCCGACCGCGGCACCGGCCACGTCGTAGTCGTCGGGGCCCAGGAGGCCCGGGTGCTCGGCGGTCTCGCCGCCGACCAGGGCGGTGCCGGTCTCGCTGCAGGCGCGGGCGATGCCCTCCACGATGGCGGCGATGCGGGTGGGGACGACCCGGCCGCAGGCGATGTAGTCGGTCATGATCATCGGGCGGGCGCCGACCACGACGATGTCGTCGACGACCATGCCGACGAGGTCCTGACCGATGGTGTCGTGCTTGTCGAGGGCCTGCGCGATGGCGACCTTCGTGCCGACGCCGTCGGTCGAGGTGGCGAGCAGGGGCCGGTCGAACGACTTCAGGAACGACACGTCGAACATGCCGGCGAATCCGCCGACGCCGCCCACCACGCCCGGGCCGTGAGTGGCACTGACCGCGGCTTTCATCAACTCCACGGCGCGGTCGCCGGCGGCCGTGTCGACACCCGCCGCGGCGTAGGAGGCGCTGGTCGAGGGGGCAGAGGAGGTCGCCATTCGTTCATCCGTTCGGTGTCGCTCTAGACTGTCGCGGTAACCCCAACTCTACGGTCTGGAGCCAGATCCGCATGTGCGGCATCGTCGGTCTCGTTGCACACGAGCCAGCAAATCAACTCGTCTACGATTCGCTCCTCCTGTTGCAGCATCGGGGGCAGGACAGCGCGGGGATCGCCACCGCCGAAGGCGGCATCTTCCACATCCACAAGACCAAGGGTCAGGTGCGCGAGGGCTTCCGCACCCGCGACATGCGCGCCCTGCTCGGCAGCATGGGCCTCGGCCACGTGCGGTACGCGACCAAGGGCGCGGCCAGCAACGAGCAGGAGGCGCAGCCGTTCTACGTGAACGCGCCCTACGGCATCGTCCTGATCCACAACGGCAACCTGACGAACACGCGCGAGCTCACCAGCGAGCTGTTCCACGTCGACCGCCGCCACCTCAACACGAACAGCGACACCGAGCTGCTCGTCAACGTGCTCGCGCACGAGCTGCAGGAGCAGGTCAACGGACGCGACCTCGACCCCGAGCAGATCTTCGCCGCCGTCAGCCGGGTGCACGACCGCGTGCAGGGCTCCTACGCCGCGATCGCGATGATCGCCGGTCACGGACTGCTCGCCTTCCGCGACCCGTTCGGCATCCGTCCACTGGTGCTCGGCCGCCGCCTCGCCGCCGACGGCGTGCGCGAGGAATGGATCACCGCCTCCGAATCGCTGGTGCTCGAGTCCGGCGGCTACGAGATCGTGCGCGACGTCGCCCCGGGCGAGGCGATCTTCATCTCGCTCGACGGCGAGATGGTGTCGAAGCAGTGCCACGCCAGCCCGCGCCTGATCCCCTGCTCGTTCGAGTACGTCTACCTGGCCCGCCCCGACTCGATCATGAACGGCATCTCGGTCTACGACGCCCGCCTGCGACTCGGCAACCGCCTGGCCGACACGATCGCGCAGCACTCGCCCATCGGCGACATCGACGTGGTCATGCCGATCCCGGACTCGTCGCGCCCCGCGGCCATGCAGGTCGCCCAGAAGCTCGGCATCGAGTACCGCGAGGGCTTCTACAAGAACCGCTACGTCGGCCGCACCTTCATCATGCCCGGGCAGGCGGAGCGCAAGCGCTCCGTGCGCCAGAAGCTCAACGCGATGTCGTCGGAGTTCAAGGGCAAGAACATCCTCATCGTCGACGACTCCATCGTGCGCGGCACCACCTCGCGCGAGATCGTCGAGATGGCGCGCGCCGCCGGGGCCAACAAGGTCACCTTCACCTCGGCCGCGCCTCCCGTGCGGTTCCCCCACGTGTACGGCATCAACATGCCGACCCGTCAGGAGCTCGTCGCCCACGACCGCAAGATCCCCGAGATCGCCCGCGAGCTCGGCGCCGACCACCTCATCTACCAGGAGGTCGCCGACATGCAGGCCGCGATCACCGAGGGCAGCGACGTCACCGAGCTCGAGATGAGCTGCTTCACCGGCGACTACGTCACCGGCACGGTCAGCCCCGAGTACCTCGCCTGGGTCGAGGCCAACCAGCTCAGCTAGCCGCGGGGGCGCGGATCCGACGACCCGCGCCTCCTCGGCCCCCTCCCGTCCTCCCCAGGAGGCGCGGTGCCGGATGGATCCTCATCTCCCCCGCGAGGAGGTGGTACCGAACCGTCCTGTTCTCTAGGCTGGCCCGCATGACGGATGCCGCGCCTCCTGCCGAGTCCACGCCCGCCCTGCAGATCACCGGACTGCGCAAGGCCTTCGGGCAGAAGGTCGCCGTCGACGGCGTCGATCTGACCGTGCCGGCCGGGTCGTTCTACGGCCTCGTCGGGCCGAACGGCGCCGGCAAGACCACCACCCTGTCGATGGCGACCGGGCTGCTGCGACCCGACGCCGGCACGATCCGGGTCCTCGGTCACGACGTGTGGAGCGACCCGACCCGGGCCAAGGCCCTGGTCGGCGTGCTGAGCGACGGCATCGCCCTCTTCGACCGGCTCACCGGAGAGCAGCTCGTCACGTACCACGGGCTGCTCAACGGCATGGACCGCGAGACCACGGCCCAGCGCGTCGGCGACCTGCTCGATCTGCTCGACCTCCGCTCGGCCGGCGGCACGCTGGTCGTCGACTACTCGGCCGGCATGACCAAGAAGGTCGCGCTAGCCTGCGCGCTGGTGAACGCCCCGCGCCTGCTCGTGCTCGACGAGCCGTTCGAGTCGGTCGATCCGATCTCGGCCGCGAACATCCGCGACATCCTGCACGGCTACGTCGAGGGCGGCGGCACCGTCATCGTGTCCAGCCACTCGATGGACCTCGTGCAGCGCATGTGCGACCACGTCGCCGTCGTCGCGGACGGGCGGGTGCTCGCCGAGGGCACGACCGACGCCGTGCGCGCCGGGTCGACGCTCGAAGACCGCTTCGTCGAGCTCGTCGGCGGTCGCCAGCACAACGAGGGGCCGTCGTGGTTGCGCACCTCCTGAGCCTGCGCTGGCGGGTGATGCTGAACGGCTTCTCGCGCAGCACCTGGCAGCTCGTCGCGGCCATCATCGGTCTGCTCTACGGCCTCGGCATCCTCGGCGTCGTCGTGGCCGGCCTGGTCTCGCTCTCGTTCGCCCCCGAGGGGTGGGCCTGGACGGCCGCCGTGCTCGGCGGCTCGGTCACCGTGCTGGGCTGGGTGCTCGTGCCCCTGCTGCTGCGCGGGCTCGACCAGACGCTGAGCATGGACAAGCTGCGCTCGTTCCCGATCCCGGCCGACCGCCTCCTGGTGGCCCTGCTCGTCTGCGGTGTGCTCGGCGTACCCGGGCTCGTGACCACCATCGCCGGTGTCGCGACCGCTCTCAGCTGGCTGCGCGACCCGGTCGCCCTGATCGTGGCGCCGTTCTGCGCCGTCGTCGGGGTGCTGACCTGCATCGCGGCCTCGCGCGCGGTCGAGTCGATCACGGCGTCGTTCGGCAACAAGCGGCGCTACCGCGAGCTGATGAGCGTGCTGATCTTCGTGCCGCTGCTGCTGGCGTTCCCGCTGATCTCGATCATCGGCAGCGGCCTCAGCGTCATCGGCGGCGACCTGCCCGAGATCGCGCGCACCCTGTCGTTCACGCCGCTCGGAGCCGCCTGGTCGATCCCCGGCGACCTCGCCGCGGGTCGCGGCCTCGAGGCGCTCGCCAAGGCGGGCATCGCACTCGCCACGCTGGCTCTGCTGCTCCTGCTCTGGAGGCGCGGGCTGGCGGCGTCCCTCATCGCGCCTCCCACGACCGACTCGGCCACGACGAGCAAGGGCCTCGGACCGTTCCGCTGGTTCCCGGCGACGCCGACCGGCGCCGTCGCCGCCCGCGCCGCGGTCTACTGGCTGCGCGACCCCCGCTACGGCGGATCGCTGATCACGGTGCCGCTGATCCCCGTGCTGGCGATCTTCATCTCGGTGACGAGCGGCAGCGACTGGCTGCTCTACGCGATCGGGCCCGTGGTGGGCGCGCTCCTGATGATCACGCTCAGCGCCGAGATCTCGTACGACGGCACCGCGTTCGCGGCGCACCTCTCGACGGGCCTCTCCGGTCGCGCCGACCGGGCCGGGCGCGTGCTCACGCTGTCGCTCTTCTCGGTGCCGACCGTGCTGCTCGCGACCGTGGTGCCGCTCGTGGTGCTCGACCGGCTCGACCTCGTGCCCGTGCTGCTCGGCTTGGCGCTCGGCGTGATGCTGACCGGGTTCGGGGTGTCGAGCGTCGCGTCGACGCGGTTCCTGATGCCGGTGCCGGAGGCGGGTCAGAGCCCGTTCAAGTCGCCGCAGGGATCGACGCTGACGACGGCCCTGATCACCTACCTGGTGTGGATCATCGCGTTCGCCTGCGCGGCGCCGACGATCGCCCTCGCCATCGCGGCGCTGATCACCGGCAGCGCCCTGCTCGGGTGGCTGACGCTCGTGGTGGGCGTCGGGCTCGGCACGGCACTGCTGTTCGTGGGCATCGACCGCGGCGGGAAGTCGCTCGACGCCCGCGGGCCGGAGCTGCTCAGCCAGCTGAGGCGCGCCAGCGGCGGCTGAGGCGCACCGGCGGTCGGTGAGGCGCGCCGGCGGCGGCGGCTCGTGCCCGCGGGTAGGGAGCGAGCGTGCCGGCGGTCGGCGCCCTGGGGTCAGGGCTCGATGTCGCCTTCGACCGGAGGCTCCTCGGGGGCGTCGACGCGGTTGCGCTCGGCCGTGACCCTCTTGGCCCGGCGCAGCGAGACGCGGTCGGCCACGATCGCCACGAGCGAGCCGATGGCACCGCCGAAGGTCAGACCCCACAGCGAGAAGTAGCCATAGGTCGACGCGACGCCCTCCCCTTCCGCGAACGGGAACAGCGACGTCACGATCAGCGACACGACGACCCCGGCGAGCGCACCCATGATCAGGAACACCGGGTACTTCGGGGCCCGGCGCACGGTCACCTCGTCGTGCGTGGCGATCTCGACCGGCTCGGCCGGCTGCGTCTGCTCGACCGGCTCGGTCTGACCGACGGGCTCGGTCTGGTCGACGGGCTCCGTCTGCTCGACCGGCTGCGTCGGCTCTGCCGCTGCGGCGGTGGTCGCGCCCGTGGCGTGGTCCGCGCGCGGGGCGTCGCCCTCGTCACCGCCGTCGCGGGGGGCGGCGGGCTGCTGCGGTTCGTCGGGTGCGGTGGTCACCCGGTCATTCTCCCAGACGGCGGCTGCACCCTCGCCCAGTCGTTCGACGCCACGAGACCCCGGATCCGAGGAGGCGCGTCCCCGTCCGACCCGCACCGCACCTCCCCGGAGGCGCGGCCCTGCCCCATACGCACGCCGCCCCGGTCGTCGTCCGGGCCGTCGCGCGGCTCTCAGGCCGGCAGTCGCACCGGCGCGTAGCCCGTGAGGTCGGCACGGCTGCCCGACGCCGACACGAGGGCCTGCGCCACGGCGTCCGGCCAGGTGAGGCGGCCGGTGGCGAGACGGATGAAGGTGGCGGCGTCGGTCTCGACGACGTTCGGGGGCGTGCCGCGGGTGTGGCTCAGCCCCTCACGGAACTGGACCGCGCCGAACGGCGGGACCCGCACCTCCACGGTGGCCCCGGGTTCGGCGTCGGCCATCACCTGGAGCAGCCAGCGGACCGCGGTCGCCGTGACCGTGCGCGGTGCGGACTCGCCTCCGTCGATCGCCGTCGTCGCGTCGCGGACGGCGGCGGCGCCCACCGCGTCGTCGATCCGTGCCTTGGCCATCCGTCGACGATACTCCGCGGGCCCGCCCCGTCCCTCCGGCCTGTGCGGTGCACCCCACGCCCGGTGTGCGGCTCTCGATCCCTCCCCAGGCGGTCGGTCCGCCTGCTGCGCCCATCACCGCCCCCGCCCGCAGGCGCCTCTCGGTAGGCTGTCGCCGTGCGAATCCTCGTCCTCGGTTCCGGTGCTCGCGAGCACGCCATCATCACCGCCCTCCTGCGCGAAGACGCGGGCCACGAGATCGTCGCGGCCCCCGGCAACGCGGGCATCGCGGCACAGGTCGAGGTCGTGCACCTCGACCCGTCGAACGGCGCGGTCGTCACCGAGTACGCACTCGAGAACGACGTCGAGCTGGTCGTCATCGGCCCCGAGGCGCCGCTCGTCGCCGGTGTGGCCGACGCTCTCCGCACGCGCGGCATCCCCGTGTTCGGGCCCGGCAAGAAGGCCGCTGCGCTCGAGGGCAGCAAGACCTTCGCCAAGCGCATCATGCAGGAGGCGGGCGTCCCCACGGGTCGTGCCACCCGGGTCGGCACCCTCGACGAGGCCGTCGCCGTGCTCGACGAGTTCGGTGCGCCCTACGTCGTCAAGGCCGACGGCCTCGCGGCCGGCAAGGGCGTGCTCGTCACCGACAGCCGCGACGCCGCCGTCGAGCACACGACCTACTGGCTGCAGCACGGGCCCGTGCTCGTCGAAGAGCACCTCGACGGGCCCGAGGTGTCGCTGTTCTTCCTCAGCGACGGCCACACCGTCGTGCCGCTGAGCCCCGCGCAGGACTACAAGCGGCTGCTCGACGGCGACGAGGGGCCGAACACCGGCGGCATGGGCGCGTACTCGCCGCTGCCCTGGCTGACTGACCGCTTCGGCAGCGAGAAGGACTTCGTCGACGAGGTGCTCGACACCATCGCGACCCCCACGGTGCGCCAGCTCGAGAACGAGGGCACTCCGTTCATCGGGCTGCTCTATGCGGGGCTGATCCTCACCGAGCAGGGCGTTCGCGTGATCGAGTTCAACGCGCGCTTCGGCGACCCCGAGACGCAGGTCGTGCTCCCCCGCCTGATCACGCCGCTCAGCGGTCTCCTGCTCGCCGCGGCGACCGGGTCGCTCGGCAACCACGAGTCGCCCCGGTTCGCGTCGACCTCGGCCGTCACGGTGGTGCTCGCCAGCGAGGGCTACCCCGAGGCCGCGGTCAGCGGTCGGCCGCTGACCGGCCTGGACGATGCCACCGCGGTGGCCGGCGTCCACATCGCGCACGCCGCGACCGCCCGTCTCGACGACCGCCTGATCGCGACGGGCGGCCGCGTGCTGAGCATCGTCGCCGAGGGGGGCGACTTCCGCGAGGCCCGCGATCGCGCCTACGACGCCCTGTCGCGCATCGAGCTCGAGGGCGGTCAGTACCGCCGCGACATCGCCGAGCGGGTCGCTCGATGACCCCCGGCGCGCCCCTCGATCTCGAGGCCTGGACGCCGGTCTACTCGGGCAAGGTCCGCGACCTCTACGTCCCCGCCCCGGTCGCGGGTGCCGTCGGCGATGCGGCGACGCTGGCCGACACCGAGCACGTGCTCGTCGTCGCCAGCGACCGCGTCAGCGCCTACGACCACGTGCTCGAGCCCGGCATCCCGGGCAAGGGGGCCCTGCTCACGCAGCTCAGCCTGTGGTGGTTCGCCCAGCTCGAGACCGTGCCGAACCACCTGGTCGACCCGACCACCGCCTCGGTGTCGCTGCCCGAGCAGGTCCGCGATCGCGCGATGCTCGTGAAGCCGCTCGACATGTTCCCGATCGAGTGCGTCGTCCGCGGCTACCTGGTGGGCAGCGGCTGGATCGAGTACCGCGAGCACGGAACCGTGTGCGGCGTGCCGCTGCCCGCGGGCCTCACCAGCGGAGACCGTCTCCCCGAACCGATCTACACGCCGGCGTTCAAGGCGCAGCTCGGCGACCACGACGAGAACATCACCTTCGAGCGCACCGTCGAGCTCGTGGGCGCCGAGACGGCCGAGGCCCTGCGCGACCTCTCGCTGGACGTCTTCCGCCGCGCCTCCTCGGTGGCGGAGGCCCGCGGGGTCATCCTCGCGGACACCAAGTTCGAGTTCGGGGCCGACCGCAGCACGGGCGAGATCACCCTCGGCGACGAGGTCCTCACCAGCGACAGCAGCCGCTACTGGGACGCGGAGGTCTACGCCTCCGGCGACCGCACCGCGAGCTTCGACAAGCAGATCGTGCGCGACTGGCTCTCGGCCAACTGGGACGGCACGGGCACCCCGCCCGAGCTGCCCGCCGACGTCGTCGAGCGGACGGCCGCCCGCTACCGCGAGCTGATCGAGCGCCTCACGGCGCACTGACGCTGCACCCCCGTGCGCGCGCCGCGCCTCGTGCCGCGCATCCCCACGGGCG
>NZ_BJUV01000029.1 GCF_007988805.1 Frigoribacterium faeni
GGGCGCCGGCGAGTGGCTCGACGGCGCGTTCGCCCGCCACGAGAAGATCATGGGCTTCGGCCACCGCGTCTACAAGAACGGCGACAGCCGGGTGCCGACCATGGAGCAGGCGCTCGACCGCCTCGTCGACCGGGCCCGCGCCTCCGGCGACACCCGCGTCGACGACCTCGCCGCGACGTACGACGCGCTCGCCGCCGGGGTGTTCGACCGCAAGGGACTGAAGCCCAACGTCGACTACCCGTCGGGGCTGGCCTACCACCTGATGGGCTTCGACACCTCGGTCTTCACCCCGCTGTTCGTCGCCTCGCGCGTGCTCGGGTGGAGCGCCCACGTGATCGAGCAGCGCGAGGCGAACTCGCTGATCCGGCCCCTCAGCCACTACGACGGGTCCGACCTCCGCGACGTGCCGGCGCGCGGCTGAGGCGACCCGCGCCTCCTCGGGGCCCGTCGGCGCCGGAGCCGGCCGGCCGGACCCCGCGGAGGCCGCGCGCCTAGCGTGGGAGCATGCCCAACCGCCTCGCCGACGCCGTCAGCCCCTACCTCCGTTCGCACGCCGACAATCCGGTCGACTGGCGGCCCTGGGGGCAGGAGGCGTTCGACGAGGCGGCCCGCCGCGACGTCCCCGTGCTGGTCTCGATCGGCTACTCCACCTGCCACTGGTGCCACGTCATGGCGCGCGAGAGCTTCAGCGACCCCGTGCTGGCCGCCCACCTGAACGACCGCTTCGTCGCCGTCAAGGTGGATCGCGAGGAGCACCCCGACGTCGACTCGAGCTACCTCGCGGCCGCGTCGGCGTTCGTCGAGGGTCTCGGCTGGCCGCTCACCGTGTTCGTCACGCCGACCGGCCGGCCGTTCTACGCCGGCACCTACTTCCCGCCCGTCGCCGTGCAGGGGCGGCCCTCGTTCCGCCAGGTGCTCGACGCGGTCGCTGAGGCGTGGACGACCCGCCGAGCCGAGGTCGACGCCACCGCGGCGGCCGTCCAGGAGGCGCTGGCCGCGGGACCGACGTCGGTCGCGCCTCCCGGGCCCTCCGGCAGCCCCGCCCTGCCCGGCCGCCCCGAGCTCGCCCACGCCGTCGCACGACTCGCCGCTCACGAGGACGTCGAGCACGGCGGCTTCGGGGGAGCGCCGAAGTTCCCGACCGCGCCCGCCCAGCTGGCGCTGCTCGCCCTGGGGGCCGGGGGAGACGACGGCGCCCGCGAGCTCGTGACCCGGACCCTGACCCGCATGGCCGCGTCGCCGCTGCGCGACCCGATCGAGGGCGGGTTCTTCCGCTATGCGGTGCGACGCGACTGGTCCGAGCCGCACTACGAGCGGATGCTCTACGACAACGCGCAGCTGCTGCTGGCGTACTCGCGGCTGTCGGTGCTCGACGGGGCGGACGCCGACGCCGCCGCCGACGCGCGTCCGCAGGGAGCCGGCCCCGCGTCGGCGGCCGTGCGTCCGTCGGGGTCCGCCCCCGCGTCGGCGGCCGTGCCGCCGTCGGGGTCGGTCCCCGCGTCGGCTACTCAGGCGATCGGCCTCGATCCGACGGAGATCGCGACGGGGATCGCGGATTTCCTGATCAGTCGACTGCGCATCGGCGACGGCGGCTTCGGCTCGGCGCAAGACAGCGAGAGCACGATCGACGGGCAGCGCGACGAGGGCGGGTACTACCGGCGCGACGCCGCCGGGCGTGCGGAGATCGCGGCACCGCCCGTCGACGAGAAGGTGCTGACGGGCTGGAACGGTCTCGCCATCGCGGCGCTCGCCGAGGCCGGCGCCCGGCACGACCGCGGGGACTGGGTGGCGGCCGCGGCCGGGGCAGCCGATCTCCTGCTCGAGCGGCACGTGACGCCCGAGGGTCGGCTCCTCCGGGCGTCCACCGGCACGGCCGTGTCGACGGCTGTGGCGACCCTGGAGGACCACGGTCTGTTCGCCTCGGGCCTGCTGGCGCTGACCTGCGCCACGGGACTGCCGCGGTACGCGGTGGCCGCTCGATCACTGGTCGACGCGTGCCTGCCCGACGACTCGACGACCAGCGCGGTGCCGGGCTCCGCGGTCGACGCGGTGCCGGCCGACGCCGAGCGCCGCCCCGAGACCGTCGTCGCCCCGGCGGGCGGCGACCCCGTGCTCGTCTCGCAGGGCGTCGCCCTGTCGAGCGACCCGAGCGAGGGCGCCTACCCGTCGGGGGCGAGCGCGATCGCCGCCGCCGCCCTGACGCTGCACCGGCTCACCGGCGAGCTGCGTTACCGGCTCGTCGCCGAGCAGCTCGTGGGAGCCGTCACCGGACAGGCCCTGGACAACCCCCTGGCCTACGGCGCGACCTTCGGCCTGCTCGTCGAGCTGGAGGCGCCTCTGACGCAGCTGGTCGTCGTCGAGCCGGTGGAGGCGGCAGGGCAGGCCTTCGCCGCGGATCCGGTCGATCCGTCGGACCGCCTCGGTCGGCGTGCGCGGCGGCTGACGCGTCCCGGCGCGGTGGCCGCTGTGGTGGACGAGGAGGCGGCGGTCACCCTCGCCGAGGCCGGCTTCGAGCTGTTCGCCGGACGCCCTGCCTCGGGCCACCGCGCCACGGCCTACCTGTGCCAGGACTTCGTCTGCCGTCTCCCGATCACCGACCCGGTCGTGCTCGACGAGGAGCTCGCCGAGCACTGACCCGGAGCCGGAGCCGGAGCCGGAGCCGAGGCCGAGGCCGAGACCGGCGCCCGCACCGGAGCCGCGGCCCTGGCCGGACCGAGGAGAGGGGCGGGGATCAGCCTCGGGGCTTGGGCGGTCCCGGCTTGGGGTGGCCGGGGATCGAGTCGCCCGAGAGATTGAGGTCGGCCGGGTCGACCTCGATGTCGCCGCCGTCGTCGGGCCCTCCCTCTCCGGGCAGCGTCTGGACCGCGTCGAGGTCGGTGTCGGCGTCGACGGCGGGGGAGTCCTCCGTGGCGGAGCGCTGCATCTCGGCGGTCGTGGCCTCGCTGCGCGGGACGTCGGCCGTGGGATCGTCGCTCTCGACGGCCGCGCCGGTCGATCGTGTCGAGTCGGGCTGGAGGTCGCTGGACTGGATGTCGTGCTCGTCATCGTGCATGCGCGGGACGCTACGCCGTGCGGGTGGATGCGGCATGTGCGGCGAGAGGACCGGGTCGGTGGAGCGGCGCGTGGATCAGGCCGCGAGCGACTCGAGGGGTGCGCCCGGGTCGGCCGACCACTCGTTGAGCGAGCCGTCGTAGAGGGCGACGTTGCGCTCGCCGATGAGGGTGAGGGCGAAGGCGTCGGCGCTCGCGGTGATGCCTCCGCCGCAGTAGACGACGACGCGCGCGGCGTCGGCCACCGGGGCGAAGATCGACTTGAGCTGGGCGTCGGGTCGGAACTGGTGGTCGCCGTCGACGAGGGTCGAGGCCGGAGCGCTGAGGCTGCCGGGGATGTGCCCCCGGCGCGGACGCCGCCCCTCGGTGCCGGCGAACTCGGCGCTCGGCGACGCGCAGACGAGCGCAGCGGTCTCGTCGCCCGCGACGACGCGCTCGACGAAGGCCTTGTCGACCCAGAGCTCGGGACGCTCGCGAGCCTCGAACAGCGTGGGCTCGGGTTCGACGTGCCCCCGTTCGACGGGGCGGCGTTCGTCGCGCCACACGCCAGCGCCGCCGTCGAGCACCGCGACGTCGTCGTAGCCGAAGGCCCGGAACAACCACCAGAGCCGGCAGGCCCACTCGCCCAGGGAGTCGTCGTAGACGACGACGGTCGTGTCGTTCGAGATGCCGAGGGCGCCGACGGCGTCCTCGAAGCGCAGGCGGTCGGGCCGCGTGAACGGCAGGTGGGCGTCGGCGTCGCTGAAGTCGCGGATCAGGTCGGCGAACACGGCGCCGGGCACGTGCTCGGCGCGGTGGCCCTCCCGGCCGGTGACGAACCGCCCGGTCGGCGTGCCGTCGACCCCCGCGACGGGGAGGACGGTGGTGTCGACCACGACCATGTCGTCGGCGCCCAGGTGGTCGGCGAGCCACTGGGTCGAGACGAGCGGTGAGGTCAGCACGGGGGGCATGGGCACCACGGTACCCACGACCGCGGACATCGAGCGGGAGGCCGGCAACACGGCGTCATGCGCGTCGAGGTCGGCCGCCTCCGGACGGCCGTCCGGCGACCGAGGGGTCCGGCGCCGGTCTCAGCGGCCGGTCTTCTTGGCGGAGATCACCCCGGTGTCGAAGCCCATCAGGTTGAGTCCGCCGTGGAACCTCGCGTGCTCGACCTTGATGCAGCGATCCATCACGACGGTGAGGCCGTGGGCCTCGCCGTAGCGTGCCGCCTCCTCGTTGTAGATGCCCAGCTGGACCCAGATGGTCGTCGCGCCGCTGGCCAGCACGTCGTCGACGACCGACGGGATGTCGCTCGCCTTGCGGAACACGTCGACGATGTCGGGCACCTCGGGCAGCGACGCCAGGTCGGGGTAGGCCTTCTGGCCGAGGATCGTGTCGGCGTTCGGGTTGACGAAGTACACCCGCAGATCGCTGGACTGCTGCAGGTAGGTGCCGACGAAGTAGCTCGAGCGGGCCGGGTTCGGCGACGCGCCGACGATCGCGACGCTCGAGGCCCCGCGGAGGATGGCCTGCCGCTCACGAGCGCTCGGTCCCACCCAGGTGCGCTGCGACTTCAGGAGGCGCGCGAGCGGCGACGAGGCCGGGAGCTCGCAGGTCAGACCGTTGGTCAGCTGGGTGGTGACGGTGTCGCCGACCGTGGTGGTCGGAGCCGCCGGATCGAGGTCGGCGGGGGTCGGTGCGGAGGTCATATGGTCACTCGCCCTTCGTCGCGGCGCTGAGCGCCTGGTCGAGATCGTGAACGATGTCGGCGGGGTCTTCTATTCCGACGCTGATGCGGACCGATCCGGGCAGCACGCCGGCGTCGACGAGCTGCTGCTCGCTGAGCTGGGCGTGGGTGGTCGATCCGGGGTGGATCACGAGGGTCTTGGCGTCGCCGATGTTGGCGAGGTGGCTGGCCAGCTCGACCGACTCGATGAAGGTCCTGCCGGCGGCCCGGCCGCCCTTCAGCTCGAAGGTGAAGACCGAGCCCGGCCCCTCGGGAAGGTACTTCTGCGCGCGCTCGTGGTGCGGGTGTCCGGGGAGACCCGCCCAGCGGACGCGCTCGATGCGGGGGTCGGCGTCGAGCCATTCGGCGACGTGGCGGGCGTTCTCGACGTGGGCGCGCATCCGGAAGGGGAGGGTCTCGACGCCCTGCGCCAGCAGCCAGGCCGAGTGCGGGGCCAGCGCGGGCCCGATGTCGCGCAGCTGCTCGGCGCGGAGTCGGGTGAGGAACGCGTACTCGCCGAAGTTGCCCGACCAGTTGAGACCGCCGTAGCTGGGCACCGGCTGGTCGAACAGCGGGAACCGATCGGTGTCCCAGGGGAAGCGGCCCGATTCGACGACGACCCCGCCGAGCGTGGTGCCGTGCCCGCCGAGGAACTTCGTCGCCGAGTGGATGACCACGTCGGCGCCCCACTCGATCGGGCGGTTGAGGTAGGGCGTCGCGATGGTCGAGTCGACGATGAGCGGGATGCCGGCCGCGTGGGCGACCTCGGCCAGCCCCTCGAGGTCGGCGATCTCGCCCGACGGGTTCGCGACCGTCTCGACGAAGAGCAGCTTGGTGGCCGGGGTGATGGCGGCCGCGTAGTCGGCCGGCTCGCTCGACTGCACGAAGGTCGTCTCGACGCCGAACCGGCGGAGGGTGACGTCGAGCTGCGTGATCGACCCGCCGTAGAGGTTCGCGCTCGCCACGATGTGGTCGCCCGCGCCGGCGAGCGAGGCGAAGGTGATGAACTGCGCGCTCAACCCGCTCGAGGTCGCGACCGCGCCCAGCCCGCCCTCGAGGCTGGCGATCCGCTCCTCGAAGGAGGCCGTGGTGGGGTTCGCCAGCCGGCTGTAGATGTTGCCGTACTTCTGCAGGGCGAACCGCGCCGCGGCGTCGTCGGTGTCGTCGAACACGAACGCGCTGGACTGGTAGATGGGCAGCGCCCGCGAACCCGTCACCGCGTCGGGGATGTTGCCCGCGTGGATCGCACGCGTGCGGAAGCCGTACTCACGATCTGCCATGGGCCAACGCTAGCCGCTGGGCGTCACGCGGGGACCCGCTCGGTAACAGAACTACACATGACGAGCCGCGCCTCCTGATCGGGGGAGGGACGAGGAGGCGCGGATCACTTCCAGCTGGGGATCCAGTAGTGGATGCGGATGAACTCCCAGTCGGCCAGCTGGGCCGTCCACAGGGGGTAGAAGAAGACGGTGACCGCGACGGCGGCCACGACGACGATCGCGGTGACCGCGATGCCGCTGCGCCGACGGTCGATGTGGTCGGTGCGCTTCCCGAGGATGATGCCGAGCACGGCGGCGAGCCCGAGCACCAGATAGGGCTCGAACGCGATCGTGTAGAACTGGAAGACCGTCCGGCCCGAGTAGGCGAGCCACGGCAGGTACGCCGCCGCGACGCCCAGCAGGATGGCCCCGTAGCGCCACTCGCGGTGCCGGACCACGCGGTAGAGCAGGTACAGGCAGGCGGCGACGGCCGCGTACCAGATGAGCGGGTTCGCGATCGAGGTGATGGCCTCGCCGCACCGCGCCACCTCGCAGCCGCCCTGCCCCTCGTCGAACCCCTGGTAGTACATGCTCGTCGGCCGCAGCATGAGCAGCCAGGTGAAGGGGTTCGCCTGGTACGAGTGCGGCGTCTGCAGCCCGACGTTGAAGGCGTAGACGCCCGCTTCGTAGTGCCAGAAGTTCTGCACCACGTCGGGCACCCAGGCGAGCGCGCCCGTCCAGCGCTGGCCGCCGTCCTCGACCCAGTGCCGGTAGTAGCCGCCGTCGGTGACGAACCAGCCCGTCCAGGTGATCAGGTAGGCGACCGCCGCCACCGGCACGGTGAGCAGGAAGCTCACCGGCGCCTGCCTGAACAGCGTGCCCGACAGCCAGAACTCGACCCCGGCGCGGCGCCGGGCCAGCATGTCGACCACCACCGTGTAGACGGCGAAGACGGCCAGGAAGTAGAGGCCGTTCCATTTCACCCCGGTCGCCAGGCCGCAGAGCAGACCCGCGGTGAGCAGCCACGGACGCGACCAGAGCACCGGGCCCCAGGCGATGTCGCGACCGGCCCCGCGCCTCCGGGTGATCCAGGCGTCGAGTCGCCGGGCGCTGTCGCGACGGTCGAGCAGCACCGCTCCGAACGCGAGCAGGCCGAAGAACATGACGAAGTTGTCGAGCAGCGACACCCGCGACATGACGATCGCATGGCCGTCGATCGCGAGGAGGAAGCCCGCCAGCGTGCCCACCAGCGTCGACCGCAGCAGCACCGTGCCGATGATCGCGACGAGGGCCACCGCGAGGATGCCCACGATCGCCGTGCTGAGGCGCCAGCCGGCCGGGTCGTCGGGGCCGAGCGCCGCCATGCCGAGGCTGATCAGCCACTTGCCGAGCGGCGGATGCGCGACGAACGACGCGGCGGTCGTGAACCCGTCGGCCCCTCCCGCGGCGAAGGTCGGGTCGTAGTCGGCGGGCCAGGCGGCCTCGTAGCCGAGTTCGTGCAGGGTCCAGGCGTCCTTGACGTAGTAGGTCTCGTCGAAGACGAGCGTGCCCGGCCGCCCCAGGTTCCACAGCCGCAGCACGGCGGCGAGCAGCGTCACCGCGATCGGACCGCCCCAGGCCCAGGCCCGGCGGCGCCCGGGCGTGGACAGCAGACGCCCCCACCAGCGGTCGAGCCGGGTCATCGCCGGGGGCGAGGCGGCGACGGCAGGAGGCACGGCGTGGCTCGGAGCCGCAGCCACCGCGGGCGACCGGTCCGGCTCGGACGCCGCGGCACCCTCGGGAGGCGCGGCGCCGGTCTCGAGGAGCGCGTCGAAGTCGCGCTCGGACCGGGTCGTCATCCGGCCATCGTAATGAGCGCCGCCGACCTCGGGGGACAATGGGCGGGTGATCGTGCTCGCCGCCACCCCCATCGGAAACCTCGGCGACGCCTCGCGCCGCCTGATCGAGACGCTGTCGAACGCCGAGGTGGTCGCCGCGGAGGACACCCGCACCGCGATCCACCTGATGCGCGCCCTCGGCGTCGAGAACCGGCCCCGCCTGATCGCCCTGCACGAGCACAACGAGCGCGAGAAGGCCGCCGAGGTCGTCGAGCTCGCCCGCGCCGCCGACGTCGTCGTGCTGACCGACGCCGGCATGCCCGCCATCAGCGACCCCGGGTTCCCTCTCGTCGAGGCCGCGGCCGCCGCCGGCGTCACCGTGACGGCGATCCCCGGACCCTCCGCCGTGCTCACCGCGCTCGCGGTGTCGGGGCTGCCGACCGACCGGTTCAGCTTCGAGGGGTTCCTACCCCGGAAGCAGGGCGACCGGCTCCGCGTGCTCGGCGCGCTCGCCGACGAGCGCCGCACGATGGTCTTCTTCGAGTCGCCGCACCGGCTGGCCGACTCGCTCGGCGACCTCGTCACCGCGCTCGGCGAGGGGCGTCGCGCGGTCGTCTGCCGCGAGCTGACCAAGCTGCACGAGGAGGTCCGGCGGGGAACGGCGGCCGAGCTGGCCGCCTGGGCCGCCGAGGGCGTGCGCGGCGAGATCTGCATCGTGGTCGAGGGTGCGCCCGAGCGGATCGTCGACCTCGCGGCCGGGCTCGCCCAGGTGCAGTCGCTCGTCGCCGACGGCACCCGCCTCAAGGAGGCCGCGGCCGACGTGGCCGCGGCCACCGGCCTCTCGAAGCGCGACCTGTACCAGGCCGCCCTCGCCGCGAGGCCGCCCCGCCCGTAGCCCGCCCCGGCCCCTCGACGCGCGCGTGGCACCGCGTTCCGCGCACCGCACCGCGTGTCGTGCAGCGCACCGGGACGAGACGCGGTGCGGTGCGCGATATGCGGTGCAGCGCTCCCGGTTCGGCGTGCCCCGCTCCGTGCGGGGGAGCAAGCTCGAAGGCGACCGCTCCTGCAGGAGGCGCGGCCGGCAGAGCGAGGAGCACGGCATGAAGGCAGTCCGATTCGAGCAGTACGGCGACGTCGACGAGCTCAAGGTCGAGCAGATCGCCAAGCCCGAGGCGGGCCCGGGCCAGGTGGTCGTGGCCGTCAAGGCCGCCGGCCTCAACCCCGGCGAGGCCGCGATCCGGGCCGGGCTGCTGCACGACGTCTTCCCGGCCGCGTTCCCCTCCGGGCAGGGCACGGACTTCGCCGGCATCGTCGACGAGGTCGGCGCGGGCGTCGACGAGTGGTCGGCGGGCGACGAGGTCGTCGGCTGGGCGACCCGGTCGTCCCACGCCGAGTTCGTCGTCGTGCCGCGCGACCAGCTCGTGGCGAAGCCGGAGAACGTCGTCTGGGAGGTCGCGGGCAGCATCAGCGTGACCGGTCCCACGGCCTACGCCGCGCTGCGCGCCGTCCAGGCCACCGAGGGCGACACGATCGTCGTGTCGGCGGCCGCCGGCGGCGTCGGCGTCATGGCCTCGCAGCTCGCGATCCTCGGCGGTCTCACGGTGATCGGCACCGCCAGCGAGCGCAACCACGACTTCCTGCGCAGTCTCGGAGTCATCCCGGTCGAGTACGGCGAGGGCGTGGTCGACCGCATCCGCGAGGCGGCGCCGCAGGGCGTCGACGCGTACATCGACTGCTACGGCCACGGCAACGTCGAGTACGCCCTCGAGCTGGGCGTGGCACCGCAGCGCATCGACACGATCATCGACTTCGCCGCCGTCGAGCGGCACGGCGTCAAGGGCGAGGGCAGCGCGCAGGCGACGACGCCCGCCGTGCTCGCCGAGCTGCTCGGCCTGATCGCCGAGGCCAAGATCGTCGTGCCGATCGACGGCGTCTTCCCCCTCGACCGCGTCACGGACGCCTACCGCGACCTCGAGGACGGGCACGCCCGCGGCAAGTACGTGCTGGGCATGGACGTCGTCGAGTACCCGGGCGAACGCGAGGGCGACCGCGCCGGCAGCGACGAGCGGTCCGACCAGGCGACCTGAGCGCTCGCGACGACCCGCGCCTCCTGCCGGCTCCGATCCGCGAGAGCCGAGGAGGCGCGGGTCGCGTCACGGCGTCGGTGCCCGCACCTAAGATGGTCCCCATGCCCGCCGGCGACTCCTTCTTCATCGCAACGCCCATCTTCTACGTCAACGACGTGCCGCACATCGGTCACGCGTACACCGAGGTCGCAGCCGACGTGCTCGCCCGGTGGCACCGTCAGCGCGGCGACGACGCCTGGCTGCTGACCGGCACCGACGAGCACGGCCAGAAGATCCTCCGCACCGCGACGAGCAACGGCGTGACCCCTCAGGAGTGGGCCGACAAGCTCGTCACCGAGGCCTGGAAACCCCTCCTCGAGACCGTCGACATCCGCAACGACGACTTCATCCGCACGACCGACGCCCGTCACGAGAAGGGCGTGCAGACCTTCCTCCAGAAGCTCTACGACGACGGCTTCATCTACCAGGGCGAGTTCGAGGGCTTCTACTGCGTCGGCTGCGAGGAGTACAAGCAGCCGGGCGACCTGGTCGACGGCACGGGTCCGTTCGAGGGGCAGCAGGTCTGCGCCATCCACTCCAAGCCGGTCGAGCTGCTCCAGGAGAGCAACTACTTCTTCCGCATGAGCGACTTCGAGCAGCGTCTGCTCGATCTGTACGAGCAGCAGCCCGACTTCGTGCAGCCCGAGACCGTCCGCAACGAGATCGTGCAGTTCGTCAGGTCCGGCCTCCGCGACCTCTCGATCTCGCGGCAGAGCTTCGACTGGGGCGTCAAGGTCCCGTGGGACGAGAAGCACGTCGTCTACGTCTGGTTCGACGCGCTGCTCAACTACATCACCGCCATCGGCTACGGCGTCGACGACGACGAGTTCGCGCGTCGCTGGCCCGCCGTGCAGCTGGTCGGCAAGGACATCGCCCGCTTCCACGCGGTCATCTGGCCCGCGATGCTCATGGCCGCAGGCCTTCCGGTGCCCAAGAACGTCTTCGGGCACGGCTGGCTGCTCGTCGGCGGCGAGAAGATGTCGAAGTCGAAGCTGACCGGCATCGCGCCGCAGCAGATCACCGACGTCTTCGGCTCCGACGCGTTCCGCTACTACTTCATGCGCGCGATCACCTTCGGCCAGGACGGCAACTTCAGCTGGGAGGACATCTCGGCGCGCTACCAGGCCGAGCTGGCGAACGGCTTCGGCAACCTCGCCTCGCGCGTCATCGCGATGATCACCCGGTACTTCGACGGCACGGTCCCGGTCGCGGGCGAGCTCGCCGACGCCGACCTGGCGATCCGCGAGACGGAGCTGCGCGTCACGGCCGCGGCCGACGCGGCGATCGACCGCTTCGCCATCAACGAGGCCCTGTCGAGCATCTGGGAGCTCGTCGACGCCCTCAACGGCTACATCACCGAACAGGAGCCGTGGGCTCTCGCCAAAGACGAGGCGAAGCGCGAGCGCCTCGCCACCGTCCTGGCCACGGCCCTCCGCGGCCTCGGCACGTTGACCGTGCTGCTCTCGCCGTTCATCCCGACGGCGACCACCACGCTCTGGGCCTCGATCGGGCAGGGCGAGCTGACCAGCCAGCCCGTCGACCGCGCCGCCGAGTGGTCGAGCGCGCCGTCCGTCGTGCCGCTGGCCGCCGGGCTGTTCCCGAGGATCGAGCAGCCGGAGCCCGCCGCGTGACCGACGCCACCCCCGCGCATGTCCGGCACCGCGCCTCCACCGAGTCCGGCGGCAAGAAGCGCGACCTCAGCTATCCCGCGCCGCCGAACCCGCTCGTGGTGCCGGTCTACGACAACCACACCCACCTCGAGATCGCCGACGGCGTCGGCGATCCCGGAGCCGACGGCGGCCCGCTCGACTATCGCGAGCACCTCGACCGCGCCTCCGCCGTCGGCATCCGGGGCGTCGTCCAGGTCGGCACCGATCTCGAGACCTCGCGCTGGTCCGCCGAGATCGCGGCACGCGAACCGCGCGTGCTCGCGGCCGTCGCCCTGCACCCCAACGAGGCGCCGAGGCTCGCCGCCGAGGGCGCTCTCGACGCGGCCCTCGCCGAGATCGACGAACTCGCCGCACGGCCGCGGGTCCGCGCCGTGGGCGAGACCGGGCTCGACTTCTTCCGCACCGGTCCCGAGGGGCGCGACGCCCAGCTCGAGTCCTTCCGCGCGCACATCGAGATCGCCAAGCGTCACGACCTCGCCCTTCAGATCCACGACCGCGACGCCCATGACGACGTCGTCGACCTCCTGCTCGAGGTCGGCGCACCCGAGCGCACGGTGTTCCACTGCTTCAGCGGCGGACCCGAGCTGGCCGGCATCCTCGCCGAGAACGGCTGGTACGCGTCGTTCTCCGGCACGGTGACGTTCTCGAACGCCCAGCCCCTCCGCGACGCGCTCGTCCAGCTGCCGCGCCACCTCCTGCTGGTCGAGACCGACGCGCCCTATCTGACCCCGGTGCCCTACCGCGGTCGCCCGAACGCGCCCTATCTCGTGCCGTTCACGCTGCGCTCGATGGCCGAGACCATCGGCACCGACGTCTCGATGCTGGCCGCCCAGATCTCGTCGAACACCGAGCTGGTCTACGGCACCTGGGACTCCGAACCCGTCACGGTCGACGCCTGATGGCGCGCTCGACGCTTCTGGGCCCGGCGGAGATCCGCGATCTCGCGGAGATGCTCGGCATCCAGCCGACCAAGAAGCTCGGCCAGAACTTCGTGCACGACGCCAACACCGTGCGGCGGATCGTCGCCGCGTCGGGGGTGTCGGCGGGCACCGCCGTCGTCGAGATCGGGCCGGGCCTCGGCTCGTTGACCCTGGGGCTGCTCGAGGCGGGGAGCTCCGTCGTCGCCGTCGAGATCGACAAGCGGCTCGCCGCGCAGCTGCCCGAGACCGTCGCGCTGCTGCAGCCGGCCGCCGAGCTCACGGTCGTCGTCGACGACGCCATGCGGGTCACGTCGCTGCCCTCGGCGCCGACGCACCTCGTCGCGAACCTGCCCTACAACATCAGCGTTCCCGTGCTGCTGCACTTCCTCGAGCACTTCGACAGCCTGCAGCACGGCCTCGTCATGGTGCAGGCCGAGGTGGGCCTGCGGCTCGCGGCCGCGCCGGGCTCGAAGGTCTACGGCTCACCCAGCATCAAGGCCGCCTGGTACGGCGAGTTCCGTGCCGCCGGGCAGGTCAGCCGCCAGGTGTTCTGGCCCGTGCCGAACGTCGACAGCATCCTCGTCGCGTTCGATCGCCGTGAGGCCCGGGGCACCGAGCGCGAGCGCCTCGCGGTCTTCGCGCTGATCGACGCCGCGTTCCAGCAGCGCCGCAAGATGATGCGGCAGTCGCTGTCGTCGCTCTACGGCTCGTCGGCCGCGGCGTCCGAGATCCTCGAGCGCGCCGGCGTCGCTCCGACCGAGCGGGGCGAGCAGCTCACCGTCGACGACTTCCTGGCGATCGCCCGCTCCAGTGACCTCGACGCCCTCGCGGGGGCGTCGGTGCCCGAGGCGGACTGACCCGTGCCCGGTCGCCGGCGACGTCCGTCGGACGGCACGTCGTCCGATCGGCCCCCGGAGCGGTCCGCCGCCCCGCAGCGGATCAGCGACGCGCGACTGGGCTCGGGCACGGGCCGGAGCGCGCTCGAGTGGTTCGCGATCCTCGACGGGGTCTCGGCGACGCGACTGTCGCACGAGCAGATCGCGCGCCTCCTCGTCGACCGGTTCGAGGTCGCCTCGTGGTGGGCCCAGGGCATCACCGTCCGCTACGAGTAGGAACGCGGCATGCCCCTGCCCGGGCAGCAGGCCGACGGCTCGTTCGCGGTGTCCGTCGACCGCAGTCTGCGCGGCGGGCCCCTCGACCTGCTCGACCTCGTCGTCGATCGGCTGACCGGCTACACCGGGGGAGCGCCGACGGCGACGAGCCGTTCCGCGACCCGCCCGACGGCCGAATGGGGGCTGTCGAACGGCGACACCCTGGTGGTGCGGGTCGTCCCCGCGTCCGACGGCAAGTGCTCCGTCACCCTCACCCAGGGCCACCTGCGCCTCCCCGAGCGGGTGCAGCCGGTCCGAGAGGCCCTGACGCGGGCCGTCGAGGTCATGGGGGATCGCCAGAACTGACTAGGTTGGGGGGTATGACCTCCGTGGCCAACCCGACCGTGGTCCACACCCGTGCGCCCGGCAAGATCAACGTCTACCTTGCCGTCGGCGACCTGCAGGACGACGGGTACCACGAGCTCGCGACCGCCTACCAGGCCGTCTCCCTCTACGAGGACGTCCGGGCCCGGCACGCCGACGACTTCTCGGTGCACGTCACCGGGGGCGCCGCCGTCGACGTGTCCGGCGTGCCGACCGACGCGAGCAACCTCGCGATCCGCGCCGCGCGCCTCCTCGCCACCACCACCGGCTACCGCGGCGGCGTCCAGCTGCGCATCGACAAGAACGTCCCCGTCGCGGGCGGCATGGGCGGCGGCTCGGCGGACGCGGCCGCGACCCTGCTGGCCTGCGACGCCCTCTGGGGCACGGGGCTCGGCCGCGACGACCTCCTGCACCTCGCCGCCGAACTGGGTGCCGACGTGCCGTTCGCCTTCGCCGGCGGCACCGCCATCGGCACCGGCAGGGGCGACGAGCTCAGTCCCGCCCTGGCCAAGGGCACCTTCCAGTGGGTGCTCGCCCTCGCCGACTTCGGCCTGTCGACGCCGACGGTCTACCGCGAGCTCGACGAGCACCGCCGACGGCATTCGGGCGACATCTCGCCGGTCCGTCAGCCCGTGGTCGACACGGGGGTGCTCCAGGCGCTGCGCGCGGGTGACCCGGGCATGCTGGCCGACTCCATGCACAACGACCTCCAGGCGCCGGCCCTGCACCTCGAGCCGGGTCTCGCCCGCGTGCTCGAGATCGGCGAGAGCAACGGCGCCCTCGCCGGACTCGTCTCGGGCTCGGGTCCCACCGTCGCGTTCCTGGCACCCGACCTCGACGGCGCCCTCGAACTGCAGATAGCCCTGAGCGCGGCGCGGCTCTCGGTCGTCCGGGCCACGGGGCCGGTGCACGGCGCCCGCGTCATCTCCGACTAGAGGCCGCCCGGAGCGGATCGGACGGCCGACACAGTCGGCGTCGGCGTCAGCGCACGTAGCGCAGCACGTTCGTGCGGGTCAGGTTCCACTCGTCGTCGAGGCGGAACCCCTTCGAGGCGAGCTGCTCGGTCACCCGCGGCCGCCAGTCCTGCCGGTCGCTCGTGACGAGCCAGACGACGTCGAGGCCGTCGGTGCGGTCGAGCACGTCGCCGAGCGGGTGCTGGACCTCCCACAGGCCGTCGGTCTCGGCCCCGGGCGTCTCGAGCGTGAAGTCGGACATGCCCTCGAACGCGGCCGGGTAGGTGTCCTGGATGATGCGCGAGGTGGCCTTGGGGTGGCGGCGGACCGGTCCGAAGACGACGCCCTCCTCGGTGCCGGCCGGCTCGTCGGCGCGTTCGCGGGCGATCAGCGCGGCGACCTGGTTCCAGGCCGACGAGTCCTTCGCCTCGGGCTGCCGCTGGGAGACGTAGGTCGGCGCCGTCAGCAGCAGGGCGACGACCACGACGGCGGCCACGACGCGCCGCCAACGGATCGCGGCGACGGCCACGGCCATCGTCATCGCGATGGCCGGGGTCCCGAAGGTGAGGTACCGGGGGGAGTACAGCGGGCTGACGACGAGCGACACGACGACGAGCCCCACGGTCGGCACGATCATCCACGGCAGCACGACCTCGGCGAAGCCGCGCGCCGCGGGCACGAGGCGCAGCGAGAGCACCACGATGCTCGCGCCCGCGCAGAGCAGGGCGAAGATCGCGAAGCTCTCGTTCTGGTAGAACCACTGCGTCACGAGCACCGAGCGGACGGTGCCGAACGTCGGTCGCTCGATCCAGCTGATCTGCGAGTTCTGCGAGGCGATGAACCAGGCCAGCGGGAGGCTGGCCAGCCCCGCGACGGCGGCGCCGACGAACCAGCCCAGCAGGGCGCGACGCGACGACCGCACGCTCAGACGCGCGCCGGCGGCGGGCACGACCGCGACGGAGCCGGTGCGGGCCCACTCGTCCACCCGGGCCCGCTCGAGGCGCTGGTCGTGCCGGTCGCGCAGCACCCGCACCAGCATGGTGACGGCGTGCCCGACGACCAGCAGAGCCAGGTACAGGAAGAACGCGGCCGAGACGACGGCCAGCACGCCGTAGGCGACCCACCAGCCGACCACGGAGCGGTGGGTGCGGTCGGCGCCGGACTCGGACGTCCGTCGGGCGGCGACGACGAGCACGAGCGTGAGCGCGACCGCGAGCATCGCCGAGAGGGCGTACGAGCGTCCCTCGCCGCCCATCCAGGTGACCCGCGGCAGCAGCACGAACAGGAGCCCCGCGACGATCGAGGTGCGTCGATCGACCAGGATGCGCGTGAGGGCCACCGTGAGCCCGGCGGCGACCCCGGTGACGAGCGCGCTCGGCACGCGCAGCGAGACGGGCGAGTACGGGAACACGTCGAACCAGAGGTGCATCGCGGCGTAGTAGGCGGCGTGCACGAGGTCGACGGTCTGGATCATGGCCCAGAGCTGGCTCCACGAGCGCGTGGCGGACACGACGGTCGCCGCCTCGTCGTACCAGACGGAGGGCACCCAGAGGAACGCGCCCGAGACGAGCGCCCCGAGGAGTCCGATCAGGACGGCGTCGGCGTGCCGGCGGCCGAGCAGGCGACGGAGCGGTCCGCCGTCCGACGACGGTCGGGCCGGGTCGGGAGGCGCGGTTACAGTGGACGACGCGTCACCCGCACGCGGTCTCAGGAGGTCTGCCATGTCGTCTCTGCCCCCTCTCGTCTCGTCGGTGTCGGCGTCGTCTGCGCCCGATCGGTCGCCCGGGGCTGCGGATGGATCGGCGCACGAGTCGTCGCCCCGTTACTCGCGGAGTGTGCGACTGCCGGGGTTCGGCCTCGATGCGCAGAGCCGTCTGCTGGCCGCGCGGGTGCTCGTCGTGGGCGCCGGGGGACTCGGCGCTCCGGTGATCAACTATCTCGCATCGTCCGGTGTCGGAACGCTGGGGATCGTCGACGACGACGTCGTCGACCTGTCGAACCTACAACGTCAGGTGCTCTTCCGCCCCGACCAGATCGGGGTGCCGAAGGCGCGCGCGGCCGCCGACTGGGTGCGGTCGGCCGCGCCCGAGGTCGCCGTCGTGGTGCACCCGCTGCGACTGTCCGCCGAGAACGCGGCGCTGCTCGACGACTACGACCTCGTGATCGACGGCAGCGACTCGTTCGACACCTGCTACACGGTCGCCGACGAGGCCGCGGCCCGTGGTCTCCCCGTCGTGTGGGGCAGCGTCAACCGCTACGACGGGCAGTTCAGCGTCTTCTGGGACGACGCGCCCGACGGCCGCGCGGTCGACTACCGCGATCTGCACCCCGCGCCTCCCGCCTCCGGCTGGGACGAGTCCTGCGCCGACGTCGGGGTGCTCGGGCCGCTCTGCGGCACCGTCGGCACGGCCATGGCGAGCGAGGCGATCAAGCTGATCACCGGCGTGGGCGAGCCGCTGCTCGGCCGGGTGGTGACGGTGGACGCGCTCTCGGCGACCTGGCGCGAGAGCAGGCTGGCCCGGGCGCCGCACCGTGCCGAGGCCCGGGCCACGGCGAACGCCGCGCGCCGCGCCTCCTCGGCCACCGGCTCCGACGCCGTCGCCGTCGCCGTCGGCAACTCAGGCGATCGAGCCTCTCGTGCGCGCAGCGTGGGCCCCGACATCGGATCGCCGGAGTTGTCGACGTTGCTCGCGGCCCGCGCCGCCGGAGACGCCGACTTCACCCTGCTCGACGTCCGCGAGGTCGACGAGCACGACTTCGCCCACATCGACGGCGACCTGCCGGCACCCGGCTTCGGCACGCGGACCCGGCAGCGTCCCGAGCTCGACCCGGAGCGGCGCGTGGTCGTCTACTGCGCCAGGGGTCCACGGGCACGGGCGGCGGCCGACCTCCTGGCCGCCGACGGCTACGACGTGTCCGTGCTGCACGGCGGCATGCTCGGCTGGCAGCTCGCGACCCGGGTCTGAGGCGCGAGAGCCGGGAAGGTCGGGCCGATCGAGCCGGTCCTAGCCCCCGGCGAAGGGCGGCATGACGTCGACGACGGCACCGTCGGAGACGAGCTGCTCGCGGTCGCGCGTGGTGAGTCCGTCGACCAGGAACGAGCAGCGCAGCAGCACGTCGCGGAAGTCCGCGGCCGACATCCCCTCGACCGGACGGACCTCGGTCAGCAGACGCCCGACGGTGGGGTGCTCGCCGGCCGGCACGACGACGTGCTGCTCGTCGCGGCCCACGGCGGCGCGGGCGGCGGCGAAGAAGCGCAGGGTCGCGGTCACCGAGGCGGACTCGACAAGGGAGGCCGTCGCGGGAGTCGGGTGGGTGGTGGTCACGTCAGCCTCCGATGGCGCTCATGGTGCGGGCGGGTTGCACGAAGTCGGGGTCGTCGATGCCGTGGCCCGAGGGCTTGGCCCACATCGCGCCGCGCCAGGCGTCGGCGAGCTCGTCGTCGCTCGCGCCGTCGCGCAGCAGGTCGCGGAGACCGGTCTCGCCGCCGCTGAACAGGCAGCTGCGGATGCCGCCCTCCGCGGTCATTCGCGTCCGGCGGCAGTCGGCGCAGAACGGCTCGCTGACCGAGGCGATGATGCCGACCCGTCCGCTGAGCCCGGCGTCGTCGCCGCGTCCGACCGCGTCGAACAGCTCGGCGGGGGCGCCGTCCCGCTCGATGTCGGTGGGGCTGAGGTCGAAGCGGGTGGCGATCAGCGAATGGATGTCGCGCGAGGTGACGAAGGAGGCGCGGTCCCAGCTCCGATCGGCGTCCAGCGGCATCTGCTCGATGAACCGCAGCTCGTGCCCGCCGCGCAGGGCCCAGGCGAGCAGGTCGGGCGCCTCGTGGTCGTTCACCCCGGGCAGCAGCACGGCGTTGATCTTGACCGGGGTGAGCCCGGCGGCGGCCGCGGCGTCGACGCCGGCGAGCACCTTGTCGAGGAACGGCCGACGCGAGACCTTCATGAAGGTCTCGGCGTGCAGCGAGTCGAGCGAGACGTTGACGCGGTCGAGGCCGGCGTCGGCGAGCGCCTGGGCGCGGTGCGCGAGGCCGATCGCGTTGGTGGTCAGCGAGACCTCGGGGCGGGGCTCGAGCGCCGCGACGCGACGGACGATGTCGATCAGGTCGGCGCGCAGCAGCGGCTCGCCCCCGGTGAACCGGACCTGGCGGATGCCGAGGAGGCGCACCCCGATCTCGACGAGCCGCACGATCTCGTCCGCGTCGAGCGCCTGCTCGCGGGGCAGGGCGGGCAGGCCGTCGGCGGGCATGCAGTACGTGCACCGCAGGTTGCACTTGTCGGTCAGCGAGACGCGCAGATCGGTGGCCGTGCGGCCGAACCGGTCGAGCAGCCCGGGGGCCGTGTCGGAGCCGGGGCGCGGGACGGTGACGGTGTCATCGGCCCGACCGGGCATCGTGGGCAGTCCGAGTGAGACGGTCATCTGTCGAGGTTAAGCCCCGTCGGCCGGAATCGCGCGCCGTCGTCGCGAGACGAGTCGTCGCAGCCGCCGTCCGTCGTCGGCGAGACCGTCGAGGAGGCGGTCGGCGAACCCCGGCCGGGCCCGCCACAGCGAGACGAGCACGACGACCAGCAGGGCCGTGGCCAGCGACGAGCGCTGCAGGGCGAGGCCGGGCTCGAGCTGCCTGACGAGCAGGGCGACGGGGATCGCGAGCCATTCCCCGCGCCCCGTCATGGCGACGAACGGCACGAGCAGGAGGGCGTACCAGGGGTAGCGCGGGCTGACCGCGGCGAGGGTGACCCCGATCATCACGAGCTGGCCGAGCCAGGGGTCGTCGGGGTCGGTCTTCAGCCAGACGAGCAGCCCGGTCACGCCGACGATCAGCACGACCGCCGGGGTGGCCCACGAGTCGGGCAGCCAGGCCGACACGAGGGCGAACCGGCTGCCGTCCTCGTAGCCCTCCTCGGTGAGATAGCCCGGCAGGTAGCCGAGCACGGCGATGCCCGTCGAGAGGACGTACGGCACGTAGAGCACCGCGAAGGTGACGATCGCGCCGACGATCACCTTGTGCGGCTGGCGGCGCAGCAGCGCGGGGGCGGCGATGACGGGGATCAGCTTGGTCGCGATGGCGGCGCCGAGCGCGATGCCGCCGCGCCAGCGCCGCCGCGTCGAGACGAGGAGCGACGCGGCGAGCACGAGCACCCCGCCGAGCAGGTCGACGTGCGAGTTGGTGACGCCCTCGCTGAAGACGAGCGGGCACCAGCCCCAGAGCGCGGCCCAGCGCGGATCGAGGCCGCGGCGCCGGAGGGCCACGAGCAGGGCCGCCGTCGTGGCGAGCACCATGACGAGGCCGAGCACCTGCAACGGCGCGAACTCGGCGTCGGGGCCGACCACGGCGCGCACGGCCCAGAAGTACAGTTCGGCGGTCGGCGGGTAGATGGTGGGCACGTCGGGCCGGTTGATGGCCGTGCAGACCACGTCGCCGGTCTCGGTGTCGTAGCCCCGGTGGATCTGACGGGTCTCCTGGCCGCAGCGGAGCCCGATCGTGCCGTCGTCGCGGGTGAACTCGGCGGCGGGCGGGAAGATCCACTCGGGCCGCAGATCGCGCAGCTCGCCGGCCTCGGGGGTGTACTCGTAGGGCGAGACGCCCTCCGTCTGCACGATGCCGTCCCAGGCGTAGCGCGCCGGGTCGGTGCTGGTGTTCGGCGGGCTGAGCAGCGCGGCTCCGCCGACCAGGGCGGAGCCGATCAGCACGAGGGCGGTGACGGCCCGGGCCGGGACCCGGCGCAGCAGCAGCACGGCGACGGCGAAGAGCACCCAGCACGCGGTCGTCCAGTAGACGAAGTCGGGTCGGGTCTCCTTCGCGACGAATCCGAGCGTCAGCAGACCCCAGCCGACGGCCACGGCCAAACCGCTGACGGCCACGGCCGCGAATAGAGTACGCACGAGACCAGTCTGTCGGACGCCCAGCCGGGTGTCCGAGGCGGCCGGTCCGACAACGGAACGAACCGTCATGAGAAGCCTGCTCTTCACCCTCCGCCACGCGGCGACCTCGCCGACGCGGAACGCCCGGACGGCGACGGTGCTCGGGCGGCTGCTGGGCCTCGCGTTCCTCGTCTGCCTGCTGACCGGCCTGTACAGCCACTTCCTGCAGGAGCCCGCCGACTGGATGCGGTTCCCGACCCGGCCCGTCTGGCTCTACCAGGTCAGCCAGGGCGTCCACATCACCGCGGGCATCGCCTGCATCCCGCTGCTGTTCGGCAAGCTGCACGCGGTGTTCCCGCAGCTGTTCCAGTACCCGCCGGTGCGTCACCCGGTGCAGGTGCTCGAGCGCGCCTCCATCGCCCTGTTCGTGGCGGCCTCGGTCCTGCAGCTGGTCACGGGCCTCCTGAACACGTTCCAGTACTACCCGTGGCCGTTCCCGTTCCGGCAGGTGCACTTCGCCCTCTCGTTCGTCATCATCGGGTCGCTCGCGATCCACATCGCCGTCAAGCTGCCGCTCATCACGCGGTACTGGCGGGCCCGCGACAGCTACGACGCCGACGGCGTGTTCGTGGAGCCGCACGGCGACCTCGACCCCGCCCAGGCCGAGTTCGTCGCCACCCGCGAGCTGTCGGCCCGACGCAGCCGGCAGGAGGCGCGGGTCGCCTCGGACACCGGCACCGCGCCTCCTCGGCCCCGGGGCGTGGTCGGGCGGGTCACGCACTGGATCGACACGGCGCACGAGGGCGACGACGATCCCCGCCGCACCCGACTCTCGCGCCGAGGGTTCTTCGGCGCGATCGGCGTCGCCACCGGTGGCGCGGTCGTGCTCACCGCCGGGCAGTCGTTCACGGCCCTCGAGCCGTTCAACGCGTTCGCCCCGCGGCAGCGCGGCATCGGGCCGAACGATCTGCCGATCAACCGGACGGCGGCCGCCGCGAAGGTGCTCGAGAGCGCCATGGCGCCCGACTGGCGACTGACCGTGTCGAACGGCGACCGCTCGCTCGCCTTCAGCGCCGACGACCTCACGGCCATGACCCAGAACGACGAGGCCCTGCCCATCTCCTGCGTCGAGGGCTGGAGTCAGACCGGGCGCTGGCGCGGGGTCCGACTCGTCGACCTCATGGCGATGGTCGATGCGCCGTCCGACGCCCGGCTCCGGTTCACCAGCCTCGAGGAGCGCGGGGGGTACCGCGTCATGCTGATGGGGTCCGAGTACGCGACCGATCCCCTGACCCTCGTCGCGCTCGAGCTCAACGGCGAACGACTCAGCATCGACCACGGCTACCCGGCGCGGGTCATCGCGCCCGGGCGCCCCGGCGTGCTGCAGACCAAATGGCTGACCACGATCGAGGTGATCCGATGAGCACGTCCCGAGCAGCCGGAGGGCGCGGGGTGCGCGTCACGCGCGGTGTCCTGCTCGCCCTCGGCGTCGCCCTGATCGGCCTCGGCGGCTTCGTGCTCGTCGACACCGTGAGCCCGACCCGGTACACCGGCCTGCTGATCTGGCTGATCGGCTCGGTGATCGTGCACGACGCGGTCATCGCGCCGATCGTGGTCGGCGTCGGACTGGTGGTGCGCCGGACCGGCCGCCGTGTGCCGGCGGCCGTGATCGTGATGGTGCAGTCGGCCGTCGTGGTCGGGGCGATCCTGTCGCTGATCGTCGTCCCCGAGATCGTCGCGAAGGCGAAGGGCCCGCGCAACGACACGGTCCTCCCGTTCGACTACGCGGGACGCCTGGGCGCCATGTGGCTGGTGATCGCGGTGATCACCGCGGCCGTCGTCGCCGGCTACCTCGTGTGGACGAGGCGGCAGAAGGTGCGCGAGTCGACCGACCAGGTCTGAGCGACCCGCAGGCCGGCGGCTCGGGCGTGCACGTGCAGCGCCTCGCGACCGACCTCGGCCCAGGGGAAGGTCGCGCTGCTGAGGCCCTGGTCGTCGACGACCTGGGCGTCGTAGACGTCGTCGACCCCCGCGTCGGGCGCGGTCTCGACGACGACCGAGCCGTCCGTCGCGACCACCTCGGCGCAGCGGGCGAGCAGGACGGACGGGTCGCCGCCGATGCCGATGTTGCCGTCGAGCAGCAGGGCGACGTCCCAGCGGCCCTCGTCCTCGAGCGGGTCGAAGACCGAGCCGGCGGCCACGGGGAGGCCCGCGTCGGCGGCCATCGCCACCGCGGTCTCGGACACGTCGATTCCCAGGACGTGGAGCCCGCGGGCGACGGCGGCGCGCACCATGCGCGCCGGGCCGCAGCCGATGTCGAGCACCGACCCGGCTCCGTCGAGCGTCGTGAGGTCGGCGGCGTCGGCGGCTGCGCTCCAGCGGGCGACGTCGAAGGGCTCGTCGTCGGAGGTCCGCTCCGTCGTCGGCGCGGGAGTCGCGTCGGCCCGGACGAGCTGCAGGAGGCCCTCGCGGCGGAGCGCCCTGGCGTACGGCTCGCCCCCGCCGGAGCCGAAGGTGGCGATGGGGTGGGTGTCGGCGGTGAGTGTCACGGGCGGGACTCCTCGGTGTTCGAGCGGGCCGGCATCGGGAACTCGGCGGGGGTGGGGGACGATGGGATGGCGGTGTCGGCGAGCCGGAGGGCGGCCGCGAAGCGGCTCCGCGGTGCGGTGGCGGCGACGAGACGGGCGTCGTCGATGGTGTCGACGTCGACGAGCTCGGGCAGCATCCGCACCCGCAGCCCGGCGTCGGCCAGTCGTCGGAGCTGGTGCGCACCGGTGTCGTCGCGCGACATCGGCACGCCGCGCAGGAGGTCCCCGGTCGGTCGGGCCAGGCCGAGAGCCCAGAAGCCGCCGTCGTTGGCCGGTCCGAACCAGGCGTCGACGTCGTCGGTCCACCGGTCGAACACCGGGGCGAGGGTCTCGACCGTCACCTGCGGGGTGTCCATCCCGATGAGCACGGTCGGGCCGTCGACCTCGTCGAAGAGGGCGCCGAGCCGTGCGTCGAGGTCGCCACCGATCTGAGGGATCACATCGAACTGTTCGGAGCCGGGCGGGGTTCGGTTGCCGTCGAAGAGCAGGACGCGTCGGGTGGCGGGCAGGGCGGAGGCCACCGCGAGGGTGTCCTGGATGGCGGCGGCCGCGACGTCCGCCGCCTGCTCGAGGCTCAGCGGAGGGTGGAGGCGCGTCTTCACCCGGCCGGGGATCGTCTCCTTCGCGATCACGACGATGGTGGTCATCGGCCGGCCTCGCGGAGCAGACGGGACATGTCCTGCACGGCGACCGTGGTGCCGCGGATCGTCCCGGTGACCTTGCTGCGACCGACGCGGGGCGAGTACGGCGCGTCCTGTTCGACGATCCGCCACCCGGCCTCGGAGGCGCGGAGCACCATCTCGAGCGGGTAGCCGCTCCGTCGATCCCTCAGGTCGAGGGCGAGCAGGCCCTCTCGACGCGCGACGCGCATCGGGCCGAGGTCGTGCAGGGAGACCCCGCTGGCCCGCCGCATCAGACGTGCGAGCACGAGGTTCGCGAAGCGGGCGTGCAGCGGCCAGGCGCCCCGCATGGTGGGCCGGCGGCGACCCAGCACGAGGTCGGCGTCGCCGGCGATGACGGGGGCCGCCAGAGCGGCGAGATCGGCGGGGTCCATCGAGGCGTCGGCATCGCAGAACGCGACGTAGGGCGCGGTGGCGGCTTCGAGGCCGGCGTGGGCCGCGGAGCCGAACCCGCGCCGCGACTCGTGCACCACCGTCGCGCCGTGCTCGGCCGCGATCCGGGCCGATCCGTCGGTCGATCCGTTGTCGACCACGATCGCGTGCCAGCCCTCGGGGAGGCGGCCGAGCACCCAGGGGAGCGCTCCCGCCTCATCGAGACACGGGAGCACGACGTCGACCAGGGGAGTGCTCATCCTCCCGACTGTACGGACGCGCCGCCATGAAGGTGATGGGAGCCCTCGAAGTGGGGCGGTCCCGGTGGACGAGCCGCGCCTCCCCGCGTCCGTCCGCTCAGCCGGTGACGGCGGCGCGCAGCGGGGCGGTCGCGAACTCGCGCATGCCCTGCTCGAACGTCACGCCCGGCTCCCAGTCCAGCTCGTCGCGCAGGCGGGCCGACGAGGCCGTCACATGGCGGACGTCGCCGGCGCGGTACTCGCCGGTGACGACGGGCTCGGGACCGCCGGCCTCGCGAGCCAGGGCGGCGGCCATCTCGCCGATGGTGTGGACGGCGCCGCTGCCGACGTTGAAGGCGCGGAACGTGTCGGGCTGCTGCTCGGCCGTCCACTCGAGCGCGGCGAGGTTGGCCGACGCGATGTCGCGCACATGGACGAAGTCGCGCCGCTGCGCGCCGTCCTCGAAGACGCGGGGGGCCTCGCCCCGTTCGAGCGCCGAGCGGAACAACGAGGCGACCCCGGCGTAGGGGGTGTTCTGCGGCATGCCCGGTCCGTACACGTTGTGATAGCGCAGGGCCGCGGCGCGACCCCCGGTGCTGCGGGCCCACGAGGTGGACAGGTGCTCCTGGGTCAGCTTCGTGATCGCGTAGACGTTGCGGGGGTCGAGAGGGGCGTCCTCGGCGATCAGCTGCGGCTCGAGCAGATCGCCCGACTCGTCGCGCGGGTCGAAGACGCCGGCGTCGAGGTCCGCGATGCGGCGCGGCGCGGGGCGCTCGGTGCTGCCGTCGCGGGTGCGGTAGCTGCCCTCGCCGTAGACGACCATCGACGACGCGACGACCAGCCGGTCGATGCCCGCTCGATCCATCGCGGCGAGCACGACGGCGGTGCCGAGCTCGTTCGACGACACGTAGTCGGGGGCGTCCTGGAAGTCGACGCCGAGGCCGACCTTCGCCGCCTGATGGCAGACGGCGTCGACTCCGATCAGCGCGGCGTCGACGACGTCGGCGTCGCGCACGTCGCCGTGCACGAAGTCGACCCGCTCGTCGAGGGCGGGGGCGCCGCCGTGCACGTCGGCGCGCAGCGAGTCGAGCACCCGCACGCGCCACCCGCGCCCGAGGGCCTGCTCGACGACGGCCGAGCCGATGAACCCGGCACCACCGGTGACCAGCAGCAGGCCGGGGAGGCGCGCCGCGGCCCCGTCGGCGCCCGTGTCGGTCACAGCGCGGTCCGTCGTGCCGCGACGGGGCGGGCCAGCACTGCGGCGACGGCGTCGGCGGGGATGAGCTCGCGCGGCTCGTAGTCGGCGGGCAGCGCCGCCACGATCGACTCGATGGCCGCGACGATGCGGGGCTGGGCGGCCGCGAGGCGGTCCATCACCAGCTGGTGGCTGACGGCGTCGTCGTCCGGACCCTCCTCGGGCGAGATGCCCGCGTCGCTGTCCGTCACGAACGAGATGTTGACGGCGCCCATGCCGAGCTCGAGGGTCAGGGGCACCTCGGGATACATCGTCATGTTGATGGTGTGGGCCCCGGCGGCGCGGAACCAGAGCGATTCGGCCCGGGTGGAGAAGCGCGGCCCCTGGATCACGACGCAGGTGCCGGTCTCGGCGAACGGCTCGCCCTGCGCCCGGAGCGCCTCGACGGCCGCGGCCCGGAGGGTGGGGTCGAACGGGTCGGCGGCCACGAGGTGCTGCACCGACCCCTCCACGTCGTAGAACGTGTCGGGGCGGCCCCACGTGCGGTCGATGAACTGGTCGGTGACGACCATGGTCCCCGGCGGGTACTCGGGGCTGACGCCGCCCACGGCCGACGACGAGACGATCGCCTTCGCCCCGAGCGAGGCGAGCGCCCAGACGTTCGCCCGGAAGTCGATGCGATGCGGCGGCACCGAGTGGCCCGCGCCGTGGCGGGTGAGGAACGCGACGCGCTTGCCGCCGAGCTCGCCCACGGTGACCTCGCTCGAGGTCGGCCCGTACGGCGTCGCGACGGTGTGGCTCGTCGCCGTGCCCGGCGCGAACAGGGAGTAGAGGCCGGAGCCGCCGATGACGGCGACGTCGACGCGGGGCGGGGACGAGGAGGCGGTGGTGTCGGTCACCCCCGCTACGCTACTGGCGACAGCCCGAGAGGAACCGCGTGCGCACCATCGACCAGCACCAGAACGACGTCGCCCAGCTGGTCCGAGCCGCTCTGGAGGCCCGTCCGATCGAACGCCTGGCCGTCGACCCGTCGAGCATCGCCGCCGCCCCCGATCGCTACCGGCGCCGGGAGCTCGCGGCCGACGTCCTCGCCCCCATCGACCTGCCGCCGTTCGCCAACTCGCAGATGGACGGCTTCGCGGTGTCGTCGCTCGATCTCGCCGACGCGGCCGTCTCGACGCTGCGCGTCGTCGCGCGCATCCCGGCCGGACGCGTCGGCGACGCCCTCCGACCGGGCACGGCCGCCCCGATCATGACCGGCGCCGCCGTGCCCGACGGTGCCGACGCCGTGATCCCGGTCGAGCAGGTCGACCCGCCGTCGTTCCCCGCCGAGGGCGCCGACGCGCGCGTGACGGTCCGGGGCCCCGTCGCCGCCGGCGCCTTCGTCCGCGCCGCGGGCACGGACGTCCCGCGGGGCAGCCTCCTGCTCGCGGCCGGCACCGTGCTCACCCCCGCGCGCTGGGGCGTCCTCGCCGCCGCGGGACTCGGCGAGGTGCCCGTCCGGCGCCGCCCGCGCCTCCTCCTCGTGTCGACCGGCGAGGAGCTCGCCGCCGCCGGCAGCGAGCTCGCCCCCGGGGCGATCCACGACGCGAACGGGGCGGCGCTCGCCGCGGCCCTCGCCGACGTCGGCGTCGAGGTCGTCCCCGCGCGGGTCACCGACGACGCCGCGTCCCTGCTGGCGACGGTGGCCCGTCACGCCGACGACGTCGATCTGGTCGTCACGACCGGCGGCGTCAGCGCCGGGGCCTACGAGGTGGTCCGCGACGCCTTCGAGGCCTCCGGAGTCGTCTTCGAGTCGGTCGCGATGCAGCCCGGCGGTCCGCAGGGGCGGGGCACGCTGACGGTGCACGACCGGACGCTGCCCGCGGTGTGCTTCCCCGGCAACCCCGTCAGCGCGCTCGTGTCCTTCGAGGTCTTCCTGCGGCCGCTGCTGCAGGCCGCGACCGGGGTCGGCGCTGCGCGATCCGAACGGACGGCCGCGATGGCCGAGTCCGCCGACTCGCCGGTCGGCAAGCACCAGCTGCGTCGGGGTCGCCTCGACGTCGACGGTCGGGTCGCCTTCGTCGGCGGTCCGAGCTCGCACCTCCTGGCCAGTCACGCGAAGGCGACCGTGCTCGTCCACGTCCCGGTCGGAGTCGACCGGGTCGAAGACGGAGACGACGTCGTAGTGTGGGCCCTCGATGACTGACCGCGACCTGCCCGACGACACCGCGCCTCCCGGGCTCACCCACGTCCGCGACGACGGCACGGCGCACATGGTCGACGTCACGGCGAAGGCCGAGACCACCCGCGTCGCGACGGCCCAGGCGCGGCTGACCACCCGTGCCGACGTCGTCACCCGGCTCGCCGAGGGCAGCCTGCCCAAGGGCGAGGCGCTGGGCACGGCCCGCATCGCCGGCATCATGGGCGCGAAGCGGACCTCGTCGCTCATCCCGCTCTGCCACCCGCTGCCGATCGGGTCGATCACCGTCGACTTCGAGATCGGCGAGACCGACGTGACGGTGCTCGCCCGGGTCAAGACGCACGGCAGGACCGGCGTCGAGATGGAGGCGCTGACCGCCGCCAGCATCGCCGCCCTCACCCTCTACGACATGATCAAGGCCGTCGACCCGCTCGCCGAGATCCACGACGTCCGCGTGCTCGCGAAGCAGGGCGGCAAGTCGGGGGACTGGTCGCGATGACGACCCTCCCCGTCCGCCGCGCCGTCGTGATCGTCGCCTCGACCCGCGCCGCCGCCGGTCGGGCCGACGACCTGACCGGGCCCGTCATCCGCGAGTGGTTCGAGAAGCGCCTCTACGACGTCGCGCCGCCGGTCGTCGTGGCCGACGGCGAACCGGTCGGCCGGGCGCTCGCCGAGGCCCTGGCGTCGTCGCCCGACGTGATCGTCACCACGGGCGGAACGGGCGTCTCGCCCACCGACGCCACCCCCGAGCAGACGGCGCCGCTGCTCGACCGGCAGCTGCCGGGCGTCGCCGACGAGCTCCGCCGCCGCGGGGTCTCCGCCACGCCACTCGCGGTGCTCTCCCGCGGGGTCGCCGGCGTGGCCGGCCGCACCTTCGTCGTCAACCTGCCCGGGTCGCGCGGGGGAGTGCGCGACGGCCTCGTTGTGCTCGACGGCCTCGTCGACCACGTCATCGACCAGCTCGCCGGAGGCTCGCATGACTGACGCCGCCGCCGCTTCCCCTTCTGACGACTCTGCCGCCGCCGCTCCGGCTTCCCCTGCGGCCGACCGCGTGCTGCGGGCCCGGGTGGTCGACGCGCCCCTCTCGGTGGCCGACTGCTCCGCGCTCGTGGCGAGCCGCGCCTCCGGGGCGGTCGTGACCTTCGAGGGCGTGGTCCGCGACCACGACGACGGGCGCGGCGTCACGGCGCTGCACTACGAGGCGCACCCGAGCGCGACCGAGGTCATCCGCGAGGTCGCCCTCGCCGTGGCCGAGGCGCACCCGGCGGTCGCGATCGCCGTCGAGCACCGCTACGGCGACCTCGGCATCGGCGACGTCGCCCTGGCCTGCGCCGTCGCCTCGGCGCACCGGGCCGAGGCGTTCGCCGCCTGCTCGGCGCTCGTCGACGAGGTCAAGGCCCGCACCCCCATCTGGAAGCGCCAGGAGTTCGCCGACGGCTCCGACGAGTGGACGGCGTCGCTCGGCTGACGCCCCCCACGTCGGTCGCCCAGCGCGAGCCGTCTACGCTTCTGGGGTGGCTCATCTACTCGGCGCAGAAAACCTCCGTCTCGAATTCCCGACCAAGGTCGTCCTCGACGGGGTGACCCTCGGCATCGACGAGGGCTCGCGCATCGGCGTCGTCGGCCGCAACGGCGACGGCAAGTCGACCCTCATGTCCGTGCTCGCCGGTCGGCTCGAACCGGACGACGGGCGGGTGACGACCCGCCGCGGCCTCACCATCGGCATGCTCGACCAGCGCGACGTGCTGCCGGAGGGCTCCACCGTCGGCAGCCTGATCGTGGGCGACCGCGACGAGCACGAGTGGGCCGGCGACGCGCGCATCCGCGACGTCATCTCCGGTCTGGCCACCGACATCCCGTGGGAGGCGCGGGTCGAGGATCTCTCGGGCGGTCAGCGCCGACGGGTCGCCCTCGCGACCCTGCTGGTCGGCGACTGGGACGTCCTCTTCCTCGACGAGCCCACCAACCACCTCGACGTCGAGGGCGTCGCCTGGCTGGCCCAGCACCTGAAGCGCCGCTGGTCGACGAACTCCGGCGCGCTCGTCGTCGTGACCCACGACCGGTGGTTCCTCGACGAGGTCTCCACGGACACGTGGGAGGTCCACGACGGCATCGTCGAGCCCTTCGAGGGCGGCTACGCCGCCTACGTGCTGCAGCGCGTCGAGCGCGACCGGATGGCCTCGGCCAGCGAGTCGAAGCGCCAGAACCTGATGCGCAAGGAGCTCGCCTGGCTGCGTCGCGGCGCCCCGGCCCGCTCGACCAAGCCCAAGTTCCGCATCGACGCCGCCAACGAGCTGATCGCGAACGAGCCCCCCGTGCGCGACGCGGTGCAGCTGTCGCAGATGGCGACCGCCCGCCTCGGGAAGGACGTCGTCGACCTGGTCGAGGTCGGCGTCTCGTTCGGCGACAAGCGCGTGCTGCAGGGCGTCGAGTGGCGCATCGCGCCCGGCGAGCGGACCGGCGTGCTCGGCGTCAACGGCGCCGGCAAGTCCACGCTGCTCAAGGTCGTCACCGGGGTCATCGCCCCCACCGAGGGTCGGGTGAAGCAGGGCAAGACGGTCAAGTTCGCGATCCTCGACCAGCAGCTCGCCGACCTGCACGAGGTCGCGCACGAGCGGGTCAACGACGTGATCGGCCGCCAGCGCACCTCGTACGTGACCGCCGGCAAGGAGATGACGCCCGGGCAGCTGCTCGAGCGCCTGGGGTTCACCAGCGCGCAGCTGCAGACGCCCATCAAGGACCTGTCGGGCGGTCAGAAGCGCCGCCTGCAGTTCCTGCTCATCCTGCTGAACGAGCCGAACGTGCTCATCCTCGACGAGCCCACCAACGACCTCGACACCGACATGCTCGCCGCCATGGAGGACCTCCTCGACGGCTGGCCCGGCACGCTCCTGGTCGTCTCGCACGACCGGTACCTGCTCGAGCGCGTCACCGACCAGCAGTACGCGGTGCTCGACGGGCGCTTCCGCCACCTGCCGGGCGGCGTGGACCAGTACCTGCAGCTGCGCAAGCAGGCGACGGACCACCAGGGAGGCGCGACGGACCGCCCGACGGCCGTCCAGGGCGCGCAGTCCTCCGTGGCGGCCTCCGCCGCCGCCTCGGGGCTGTCGGGCGCCGAGAAGCGCAACGCCGAGAAGGAGCTCGGGTCGATCGACCGCAAGCTCGCCAAGTCCGCCGGCGAGCGGGAGTCGCTGCTGGCGCAGTTCGCCACCTTCGACCAGTCCGACTTCGACGGGCTCGCCGCGCTGCAGGCCAGGCTCACGACTCTCGACCACAAGACGGCCGAGCTCGAGGTGCGCTGGCTCGAGCTGAGCGAGCTGCTGGCCTAGTCCTCGGGGCGTCCGGCCGCGAGGTCGGGCCGCGCCGCGCCTCCTCGGCGACCGGGCGCCGGCCGCCGGGGCTCGTCCGGTCAGCCGCCGAGGGTCAGGCTGAGCGTGCGGAGCAGGTCGGACAGCTGACGTCGATCGTCGACGTCGAGGTCGCTGAGCAGGGCGTCCTCAGCGGCCACGAGCCGCTCGATGGCGGCGTCGACTGCTCGGCGCCCCTCGGCGGTCATCGTGACGAGGATGCCCCGTCCGTCGTTCGGATCGGTGCGGCGCTCGACGAGCCCCCGGGTGAGGAGGCGGTCGATGCGGTTGGTCATGGCGCCGCTCGAGACGAGGGTCTGCTGCAGCAGGGTCTTGGGGCTCAGCTGGTAGGGGTCGCCCGCGCGGCGCAGGGCGGAGAGCACGTCGAACTCCCACGACTCGAGGTCGCTGGCCTGGAACGCCTCGCGACGGGCCCGGTCGAGGTGCTTCGCGAGCCGGCCGACGCGCGACAGGACGTGCAGAGGCGCGAAGTCGAGGTCGGGCCGCTCGTGGCGCCACGCCTCGACGATCCGGTCGACCTCGTCCTGCTCGGGCATCTGACCATTATGACGACCGGGCGGCGGGGACGGGTCTGGCAGACTGGTGGGGCGCGTGAGCGCGGTCCGCCATGGTGTAACGGCAGCACGACAGCCTTTGGAGCTGTTAGGTCCAGGTTCGAATCCTGGTGGCGGAGCCAGAACGGTCGGTCTTCGCCTGGCGGATCGATAGTGTCGTCTCGCACGCGTCCGCGTGCTCATCGGGGGGATGACATGGCGACCATCGAATTCGACGTCGGGGCGGCGGACCGGCCCGAGGCGGCGGGTTCGCCACGACGGGACAGGGGGGAGCGGATGACGGAGTACACGCCGCTCGGGTCGACCCTGCTCGAGCAGGGCCTCCTCGATTCGATGGGATCACAGTACTGACCATGCCCCTGCCCAGAAGACGAACGGACCGGTCCGCCACACCGGTCGCGACCATGATCGTGGCCACCTTGATGCTCTCCGGGTGCAGCGCAGGAGAGGACACTGTGAACGCGAACGGCGCGAAGGACGCTGTCGTCACGATCGTCGACGACACGAGCGACGCCCTGGGCGGTGAGTGGGACGTCTACAGCGGCCCCGCCGTCGAGGGTTGCACGATGTCGGACGGAAGCGACGGCGCCTCGTACTCGTACATCACGACGCTGAGACCCGGTGGCTCCGACCCGGAGGCCGACGTGGCCGCCGTGGACGGTCTCTGGCGAGATCGAGGCCTGACGACCGAGCGCTACGAGAGCGGAGGCGACGACCCCATCCTCGGAGTGCGCGGCGACGAGGAGGCGGCCGGCTCGCTCGACTTCCTGGCCGACGCTCGGATGTACAGCGTCAGCGGGCTCTCGGCGTGCGTCGAGGGTGACGCCGCCCAGCTGCAGAACGACGGCGAGTAGTCGGGGATCGACGGGTTGCGGTCTCACCCGGCGTCCGTGTCGTTGATGCTCTCCGGATGCGCAGGGGCGGACGCCGACAGGGGAGGGCGGCCTGTGGAGACGGACCAGGCGAAGGACGTGGCATCCGGGGTTCGGGGACGTCCATCGACTTCGTGGCCGACGAGCGCGGCTACAGCACCGACGCCCTGTCCCCGTGCACTCAGGTCGATCCCGTCGAGCTCGAGGAGCCGGGCGAGCAGACGCGCGCACCGGACATCGACGGGCTCTCGTCGATAGCCTGCGGTCTCACCCGCCGGTCGCGCCGGCACCCCGACGACGAGGACCCGCCATGTCGACCACCCGCACCCTCCCGCCTCTCGCCCGCGCCACGCTCCTCGGCCTCCTCAGCGGCTCGCGCTCCGCGACCCCGCTCGCCGTGCTCGCCCTGAACCACCATGCCGAGGAGGCACGGGGCCCGTGGCAGCGCTGGCGCCTGTTCCGTTCACCCCTCGGCCGCCTGGCGTCCGTGGCCGCCGGAGCCGGCGAGCTCGTAGGCGACAAGCTGCCCGCGACGCCGAGCCGCGTCGGCCTGGGGCCTCTGTTCGGGCGCGCCGTCTCCGGTGCCGTCGCGGGGATCGCGATGAGCGGCACGGGGCGGGGCGGCAGCCCGGTGGCCGGAGCCGTCGTCGGCGCCGCGGGCGCCGTCGCCGGGAGCTGGCTGTTCTACCTGGCGCGGAAGGCCGTCGTCGAGAAGAGCGGGCTGCCCGACCTCGCCGTGGCGCTCGTGGAGGACGCCGTCGCGGTCTCGGGCAGCGTCGCCGTCGTCCGCTCTCGCTGATCCCCGCACAGACGCGCGGCTGTCCGCCTCCGCCACCGATCGGAGGAGGGGACCCGCGCCTCCTCGGCCGCCCATGACAGAATTCCAGATGATCACGCACCCCCTCACCAAGGAGCACCATGCCTGAACGCCGCCTCGCCGTCATCGTCCTCGCCGCAGGGCAGGGCACGCGCATGAAGTCCGCGACGCCGAAGGTGCTGCACCGTCTGGCGGGGCTGCCCCTGATCCAGCACGTGCTCGAGACGGCGGGTGCGCTGTCGCCCGACCACCTCGTGGCCGTCGTCCGGCACGAGCGCGACCTCGTGGTCGCCAGCGTGCTCGAGAGCAGCCCCGCTGCGCTCATCGTCGACCAGGACGAGACCCCCGGCACGGGCCGCGCCGTCGAGCAGGCCGTGGCCGCCCTCCCCGCCGACTTCGACGGCGACGTCGTCGTGGTCAGCGCCGACGTCCCTCTGCTCGACCACGGCACCCTGGCCGACCTCCTGCATCAGCACCGCGGCGACGGCGCCGCGGCCACGCTGCTGTCGGCGGTACTCGCCGACGCGACCGGTTACGGGCGCGTGGTCCGTCGGGCGGGTGGCGACGTCGACCGCATCGTCGAGCACAAGGACGCCGACGAGGCCGAGCGCGCCCTCGGCGAGATCAACTCCGGCACCTACGTGTTCACCGTCTCCGCGCTGCGCACGCACCTGCCTCGCATCGGCTCGGCCAACGCGCAGAACGAGAAGTACGTCACCGACATGGTGGGCCTGCTCACCGCAGCCGACGAGAAGGTCGGCGCCCGCGTCGTCGACGACGCCTGGCGCATCGAGGGCATCAACGACCGGGTCCAGCTCGCCGCTGCGGCCCGGCGCCTCAACGACCGCATCGTCGAGCACTGGCAGCGCGCCGGTGTCACCGTCGTCGACCCGCAGACCACCTGGATCGACCGCGACGTCTCGCTCAGCGCCGACGTCGAGATCCTCCCGGGCACCCAGCTGAAGGGCGCCACGTACATCGCCGCCGGCGCAGTCGTCGGACCCGACACGACCCTCGTCGACACCGAGGTGGGCGAGGGCGCGGTCGTCACGCGCACCGACGCGACGCTCGCGGTGATCGGCGCCCGCGCCTCCGTCGGTCCGTTCTCGTACCTCCGGCCCGGCACCGTGCTCGGCGTGGCCGGCAAGATCGGCACCTTCGTCGAGACCAAGAACGCCGAGATCGGCGACGGCTCCAAGGTGCCCCACCTCAGCTACATCGGCGACACCGAGGTCGGCCGGGACTCCAACATCGGGGCCGGCACCATCACCGCCAACTACGACGGCGTGAACAAGCACCGCACCCAGGTGGGGTCGCACGTGCGCACCGGGTCGCACAACGTCTTCGTCGCCCCGGTTAGGATTGGCGACGGAGCGTACTCAGGTGCAGGAACGGTCGTCCGCAAAGACGTGCCGGCCGGTGCCTTGGCGCTGAGCATCGCTCCACAGCGCAATGCGAGCGGATGGGTCGAGGCGAACCGCCCCGACTCCGCGGCTGCCGAGGCCGCCGCTCGTGCCGAACGAACGACCGACTGAACCCCGGTCGGGTTGGCCCCTCGGGGCCGGAGAGCGAGTGACGTGTCCGGAATCAAGATCACCGGCGAGAACCGACTCGTTCTGATCTCGGGGCGTGCGCACCCCGAGCTGGCGAACCAGATCGCGTCCGAACTGGGTTCCGAGCTGATCCCGACCGATGCGCGCACGTTCGCCAACGGCGAGCTCTACGCGCGCTTCGACGAGAGCGTCCGCGGGTCCGACGCGTTCGTCATCCAGTCGCACTCGGCCCCGATCAACGAGTGGCTCATGGAGCAGCTGATCATGGTCGACGCCCTCAAGCGCGCCTCGGCCAAGCGGATCACGGTCGTCGCGCCCTTCTACCCCTACGCCCGGCAGGACAAGAAGGGTCGCGGTCGTGAGCCGATCTCGGCCCGTCTCGTCGCCGACCTGTTCAAGGCCGCCGGTGCGCACCGCATCATGAGCGTCGATCTGCACGCCCCCCAGATCCAGGGCTTCTTCGACGGCCCCGTCGACCACCTCTTCGCCATGCCCGTGCTCCTCGAGCACTTCCGTGCGAAGCTCGACAACTCGACGTTGACCGTCGTGTCGCCCGACATGGGTCGCGTGCGCGTCGCCGACATCTGGAGCGAGAAGCTCGACGCCCCCCTGGCGATCATCCACAAGCGTCGCGACCCGCTCGTGCCGAACCAGGTCACCGTGCACGAGATCGTCGGCGAGGTCGCCGGTCGGGTCTGCCTGCTCGTCGACGACCTCATCGACACCGGTCGCACCATCGTCAAGGCGGCCGAGGCGCTCAAGGCGGCGGGTGCCATCGGTGTCGTCGTCGCGGCGACCCACGCGGTCTTCAGCGACCCCGCGCCCGAGATCCTCAACAGCGAGTTCATCGATTCGGTCGTCGTCACCGACACGCTCCCGCTCACCGAGCACCAGAAGTTCGACAAGCTCGAGATCCTGCCGATCGCGCCGCTGATCGCCCGGGCCATCCACGAGGTCTTCGACAACGGCTCGGTGACGAGCATGTTCGACGGCGCGGCGTAGCCCCGAGCGACTGCGCCGAGAGGGGCGATCCACCGCTGAGCCGAGCGGGGGTCGCCCCTCTCGGCGCTCTCCTCCCGGCATGCCTCCTGTCGTGCCACGATGAGCCCATGCCCGTCGTCGAATCCCGTCTGATCGTGCCGGTGAGCCCCGAGGTCGCCTTCGCGGTGTCACAGACCCAGGGTGCGGCGCGCAAGCGCTGGGATCCCTTCATCCGGCGTCAGCGCCTGCTCGGTGGTGCGACGGGGCCCGCGAAGGGCGTTCGGACGCTCACCGTGCAGCGATTCGGCTTCCGGATGGTGAGCGAGTACGTGTCGTACGCGCCGCCGACGAACGTCGGGATGAAGATGACGAAGGGCTCGTGGTTCTTCGAGCGCATGGGCGGGGGCTGGCGCTTCAGCGCCGTGGAGGGCGACCCCGGCAGCACCCTGGCGATCTGGCGGTACAACTTCACCTGCCGGCCGCGATGGCTCGCCCCTCTGGCCGAGCGCATCGGCGCCGTCGTGCTGCAGCGTGACATCGACCGCCGGATCCAGGGCTTCGCCCGAGGCTGCGAGGACCCCCTGGTGCTCGCCGCCGCCACCCCCGCCCCCGCCTGACGCCCTGACGCACCC
>NZ_BJUV01000030.1 GCF_007988805.1 Frigoribacterium faeni
GGTGGAGGGGGAGGGGGAGGGGGAGGCGCGGTGACCGGGCGGTCAGGCGTCGACGGTCTCGAGGAACGTCCGCAGCAGATCGGTGACCTGGTCGACGGGCAGCAGCGACGAGGCGTGGTCCTGACCGACGAGCGAGTAGAAGACGGCGGCCGGCATGCGCCGCGCGGCCTCCTGCGACTCGCGGTGCCGATCGACGTCGCGGGTGCCGGCGAGCAGCAGGGTCGGGACGTCCACCGCGTCGAGCTGCGCGACGGTCAGCCCGCCACCCGTCTCGGCGGCGGTGAAGAACGCGGCCAGCGCCTCCGGATCGTCCTGCATGAAGGCGAGGCGGGTCTCGGGGTCGATCGGCCGCCCGATCGTCTCGCCCCACCTGTCGATGAAGCGGGCCATGCCGCCGGTGGTGAGCGCCTCGTGCCAGTCGGGGGCGAACGTCGCGCCGATGTTGCCGTTCATCGGCGCCCAGCTGCCGCCGATCGTGGTGAGGGTCCGCAGACGCTCGGGGGAGTGCGCCGCGATCGAGAGCCCGATGCGCGCACCGAACGAGTAGCCGATGTAGTGGGCGGGACTGAGGCCGGTCGCGTCGAGCACCGCCTCGACGTCACCCCGGTGCAGGTCCATCGAGTACGAGGCGGCGTCGTGCGGCTTGCCGCTCTTGCCGTGGCCGCGCATGTCGAGGGCCACGACGGTGAAGTCGCGCTGCAGGTCGCGGAGGTAGCCGAGCCCGCGCCAGGTGCCGCGCGACAGCCCGGAACCGTGCACGAGCACGAGAGGAGGACCGTCACCGTCGACCTCGTACGCGATCTCGGTGCCGTCGACGGGGTTGTTCGCATGCGCACGCATGGGATCAGTCTGGCAGCAGCCTGGGTGACGGGTGAGTTGTGGTCGTACTGCTCATCGCCCGCGTTCTGCGCGTTGTGCTCGTTGCGCGCGCCGGCCGGCCGGCCCGTGGGGCGCAGCGTCCGTCGCCGGTGAGCGGCAGGGAGCCGCACGGAACAGCCCGGGGCCATGCTGGGGTGATGATCGATGCCTGGACCGCGGCCCAGATCCGCGCCGCCGAGAAGCCGCACCTGGACGCCGGCGAGCCGCTCATGCAGCGGGCCGCCGACGGGCTGGCCGAGGTCGTGCGAGACATGCTCCGCGCCTCCACGGCCTCGCGCGAAGGCCGGCCCGGGCGGGTGCTGCTGCTCGTGGGCAGCGGGAACAACGGCGGCGACGCCCTGTTCGCCGGTGCGGCGCTCGCCCACGAGATCGTCCCCGCAGGAGGCGCGGTGACGGTCGTCGCGGCCGGCTCGCATCTGCACGAGGCCGGGCTGGCCGCGGCGCTCGCCGCCGGTGCGACGCGTGACGAGCTCGCCGGCTGGTGCGACCCCGGTGCCGTGTCCGAGAGACTGCCGCGCCACCACGTCGTGCTCGACGGTCTGGTCGGCACCGGGAGCAGCGGGGCGGGGCTCCGCGGCGACGCCCGGCGGGTGGTGGAGGCGCTGCTGCCCTCGCTGGGTCGCCCGGTCGCACCCGAGGTCGTCGCCGTCGACATCCCGAGCGGCCTCGACCCCGACGACGGATCGGTGGCGGACGACGTCGTGCTGCCCGCCGACGTGACGGTCACGTTCGGCGGCTGCAAGGCCGGCCTGCTGCGCGGCCGCGGCCCGGCCCTCGCCGGGCGGATCGTGCTCATCGACATCGGGATCGGAGCCGACCTCGCCGGACTCGCGCGCGAGGAGAGTGAGTGATCACTTGACTTATTCATAACGAATGGGCAAGCTATGGAAAGTCGATGAGATGAGTTTGCATGAGACGCACCGTGTCCCTGTTCTCTTCTTATCTGCCGTCATCCTGCCGGCTTATTCGCCGTCGCGCAGTCATCTAATAAACAGAGGAACCCTCGAAGGGACTCAAATGCTCTCTCACGCTATATCTGGGACGCGTCGTGTCCTGCTTTCAACCGCCGTCCTGACAGTCATGCTCGTTGCTGGCAGCGAGGGCATAGCTGTGTCGGCGGACATGCATCCTCATTCTTCTCGCAAGGCGTGCAGCCCTTTTTATACGGCTTACGGAGTATCAAGTTCGACCAGTGCGGCGACAAGCGTGACGAGAGGGCACAACTGCGGCATGGCGATGGCTTCGCTGACTTACTCGAAGAACGGCCGGACGACGACCATGGGCTACGTCTATCACCCGCAGACCGCAAATTGCATCGTTCCGGCGGGAGGCCGTGGTACGTCCGCAAAGCATTCGGTGTCTGGCCCCATGACCGCATACCGGAAGAACTTCCCCTTCTCGTGATGAGTTCCAGGTTCGTCATCCCGACGATCGTTCTGTCCGCCGTGTCGCTGACATCGTGTGCGGCCTCGCCGATGGGCGGGCAGTCCCCCGACGAGCCGGTCGATTACGGCAGGCAGCACCGGGACATGATGCGCGAGGATCTGTCGCCGTTCTCCGACGAGCAGATCGCCGCGCTCGACGACGCCCACGTCTCGGAAGCCGAGTACACGGCCGGCTACCACCGCTGGGTATCGTGCGTCGACGAGGCCGGCTTCACCCTCGAGGAGCTCGGACGCCCATCGACCAAGTTCGACGTCGGGATACCCATCGAAGCGGTCCCCGTCAGCGACGAGTGCTACGAGCGTGAGTTCTCCTACATCGACATGACGTGGCAGGTCGAGCATCCGCCCGAGACCGAACTGGCGACCTGGCTGTCGCAGTGCCTCGAGGCCGAAGGGCTCGACGGCTCCGGAGACGAGGCGATCCTCCGCGATCGGGTCGACGCCGAGGGCCTCGACATCCTGACGTGCATCGAGACCTACGACGGCGGTGAATGAGAGCCGACCCGCGCCTCCTCGGCTACTTCTGCGTCGGGCCCGACCCGTCGCGCGCCGGCGTCACCACCGACAGTGGCGTCGTGATGGTCTCGAGCGACTTGCGGGCCGCGTCGACACCGAAGATCAGGGCGATGACACCCCCGACCAGCATCACGCCCGCACCCAGGAAGTACCCGCCGGTGAGAGGGCCGCGGTCGGTCCCGTCGCCGATCAGGGCGCCGTAGAGCGACGGCGCGACAGCACCGACGATCTGGCCGAGCGCGAAGAAGTAGCCGATCACCTGACTGCGCAGCTCGAGTGGGAAGATCTCGCTCACCGTCAGGTACGCCGAGGAGGCGCCTGCCGACGCGAAGAAGAAGGACACGCTCCAGAACGCGGTCTGCGTCGTCGCGTTCAGCACGTCGGCCTGGAACAGGATCGCCGACACCGCCAGCACCACCGCCGACACCGCGTAGGTCAGGAAGATCATCTGGCGACGGCCCCAGCTGTCGAACAGCGGGCCGAGGACGAGCGGACCGAGCAGATTGCCGACCGCGAAGATCAGGAAGAAGTACTGCGTGCTGCTCGGACTCGTCCCGTAGAAGTTCTGCAGGACGAGCGCGTAGGTGAAGAAGATCGCGTTGTAGAGGAACGACTGCGTGATCATCATCGCGGCGCCCACGAAGGTCCGCTTCGGGTAGTCCTTCACCAGCGTGCGCGCGATGGTGGTGAACGGGATGCGACCCGTGGCCGTCACCTCGATCGCCTGGTCGTCCGACACGGGCTCGAGGTGGTCGGTCCCCTTGTCGCGTTCGACGCGGGCCTCGATCTCGTCGACCGTCTGCTCCGCCTCCTTCTCGCGACCGTGCGTCATCAGCCACCGCGGGCTCTCGGGGATGTGCCGCCGCAGGTAGATGATCGCGAGTCCGAGCACCGGTCCGATGAAGAACCCGATGCGCCACCCGACGTTCTCGGCGAACAGGTCGGTGTTCAGCAGGAAGATGTTGGCCGTCGCGCCCAGCGCCGCGCCGCCCCAGTACGTGCCGTTGATCGCGATGTCGACCCGGCCGCGGTACTTCGACGGGATGAGCTCGTCGATCGCCGAGTTGATCGCCGCGTACTCGCCGCCGATGCCCGCGCCGGCGAAGAACCGGAAGACCGCGAGGAACACGAAGTTCGGTGAGAGCCCTGCGATCGCGCTCGCCACGAGGTAGATCGCCAGTGTCAGGATGAACAGCTTCCGGCGGCCGAGGCTGTCGGCCATCCGTCCGAAGATCAGCGCCCCGAAGACCTGCCCGACCAGGTAGACGGTGCCGAGCAGACCCACCTCGGCCGCCGTCAGACCCAGGTCGGCCTGGAATCCGGCCGACGCCACGATCTGGATCTCGAGTCCGTCGAGCACCCATGAGAACCCGAGCCCGACGACGATCGACCAGTGGAAGCGGGTCCACGGCAGGCGGTCCATCCGCGCCGGGACGAGACTGCGGGTGCCCCCGCGGGAAGTGGACGGACTGGACATCGACGGCCTCCGGACGGATGAGGATCCGCACACGGCGGCGGCACCGAGAAGGTGCGGAGTGTGCACGGACGAGGACCGGTCGAAGCTACTCCCGCATCGTGCAGTGTGTGCACGATGTCCCCCGCCGGGGGTCGAGCACGGGTGGGCATTCCGGCCGACAGGCCACAGATCACCCCCGAACGGGGCGCATTCTCGGACTCCTACAAGGAGGTTCTCGGAGCCCACCAAATCGAGGCGGAGACCTGGCGCCGACCGGGCGGGCTCTCCAGGATGACCTGCACGACACGCGATCCGACCGTGTCCCGTTCGCAGGAGAACTCATGAAGACGAAGAACCTGATCACCGGTCTCGGCGCCGTGGCAATGCTGCTCGCCGGAGGTCTCGCCGCCGGCGGCACCGCCTCCGCGGCGACCGCCGACGGTGTGGACGTGCATCACGTCCCGCAGCTCAGCAGCGGCCCGGTCGAATGGTCCGCCGACCGCATGCGGTCCGCGGTTCCCGCCGACGCGCTCGTCGCCGACAAGGTCGCCGCAGCCGAGGCCGAAGGAGGCGCGAGCAGCACCTCGACGGACGTCGCCACGGGCGCGCCCAGCGCCGTCGAGGGCGTCGCCGTCCCGCGAGCGGCCGCCGCCGACCCCGAGTCGCCCGTCCCGACCATCGGCAAGGTGTTCTTCACCCTCGGCGGCACCGACTACGTCTGCTCCGGCAACTCGGTCGCCTCGGGCAACGGCAGCACCGTCTCGACCGCGGGACACTGCCTGAACGAAGGCCCCGGCACCTTCGCGAGCAACTGGGTCTTCGTGCCGGCCTACGAGAACGGCTCGGCCCCCTACGGTCAGTGGGCCGCCACCGAGCTGATCGCCCCCACCCAGTGGAGCCGCTCGGGTGACATCACGTACGACACCGGCTTCGCCGTCGTGAGCGGAGGAACGGGGCAGTCGCTGTCGAGCACCGTCGGCGCCTCCGGCGTCGCGTTCAACCAGGCCCGCGGCCAGAGCTACACGGCCTACGGCTACCCGGCCGCCGCGCCGTTCACCGGTCAGACGCTGCAGTCCTGCGCGGGGACGGCCACGGCCGACCCGTTCGGCCAGTCGCAGTCGCAGGGCATCCCGTGCGACATGACCGGCGGGTCGTCGGGCGGTCCCTGGTTCACCGGCGGAGGCTCGGCGGGAGTCCAGAACTCGGTGAACAGCTTCGGTTACGACTCGGTCGCCGACACGATGTTCGGCCCGTACTGGGGCAGCGTCATCCAGAGCGCGTACACGGAGGCCGCCGGCTGACGGTCGTCGACCCCGGAGACGACGATGGACCCCGTGTGAACGGGGTCCATCGTCGTCTCCGGGGCCATCGTCGCGAGGCGCAGGCGCGCCGTCCACGTCGGCGCGCGACCAGCGCGCGACGACGGGCGTCGCTAGTGAGCGACCACGGGGGCAGCGCCCTCGACGACCGGCGGGCGCCGCACGAAGAACGACCCGACGACGGCGAACAGCGAGATGACCGCGCCGACCAGGAACGCCGCTCGGACGCCGGCGCCGGTCGAGGCCACGTCGACCGTGCCTCCGCCGGCGGCCGCGGCCGTGGCGAGCGTCATGACCGTGATGAAGACGGCCGTCCCCGCGGCTCCGGCCAGCTGCTGCACGGTGCCGACGATGGCGCTGCCGTGCGAGTACAGGTTCGAGGGCAGCGAGCCGAGGCCCGAGGTGAACAGCGGGGTGAACATGAGCGCGAGACCGATGCTCAGCGCGACGTGGGCGGCGAGGATCATCGGGATCGGCGTCGCCTCCGACACGGTCGACATGAACCAGAGCACGGCGCTCACCAGGATCGTCCCGGGCACGAGCAGCACGGTCGGCCCGTGCTTGTCGAACAGCCGACCCACGATCGGCGACAGCAGACCCTGCACGAGACCGCCCGGCAGCAGCAGCAGACCGGTCGCGAGCGGGTCCAGGCCGTGCACGTTCTGCAGGTAGATGGGAAGCACGATGAGCGTTCCGAAGAGGGCGATCATGCCGATGCCGAGCACCGTGGCCGAGATCGTGAAGGTGCGCGACGAGAAGGTGCGGAGATCGAGCAGCGCCCGGTCGTGGCGCTGGAGGGCGCGCTGACGCAGCACGAAGACGACGAGCGCGAGGACGCCTACGGCGAGCGGCACCCAGGCCGGGATCGCCGCCTCGGCCCCCTCGCCGATCGAGCTGAGTCCGAAGACGATGCCGCCGAAGGCGAAGGCCGACAGGATCACCGAGAGGACGTCGAGGGGTACCTTCTTCGGGGTCGTGACGTTCTTCACGCGGGCCGCGCCCAGAGCGAGGGCGGCGAGCGCGATCGGCAGCACGAGGATGAACATGAAGCGCCACTCGAGCACGCTCAGGATGACGCCCGAGATGGTCGGGCCGATGGCGGGGGCCACCGAGATGACGATCGAGATGTTGCCCATCGTGCGTCCGCGGGTCGCCGGCGGCACGAGGGTGAGCACCGTGGTCATCAGCAGCGGCATCATGATCGCCGTGCCGGAGGCCTGCACGATGCGGCCGAGCAGCAGGACGCCGAATCCGGGCGCGATGGCCGAGATGGCGGTGCCGAGGCTGAACAGGCTCATCGCGGTGATGAACACGGGACGCGTGTTGAAGCGCTGGAGGAGGAACCCGGTGATCGGGATGACGACGGCCATGGTGAGCATGAAGCCGGTGGTCAGCCACTGACCGGCCGTGACCGTGATGTCCAGGTCGCGCGTGAGGCTCGGCAGCGCCACGCCCATGATCGTCTCGTTCAGGATCACCACGAAGGCCGAGACGAGCAGCAGGCCGATGACGAGCTTGTTGCGTGCCGCGGTCGCGTCGTCGTCGGTGCGGTCGTCGGTGGTCGACGTCGGGGATGGGGCGGTGGTCAAAGGGGGCTCCTCGAGAGTGACGGCCGGTGTGCTTGTGCGTCCGAACGCACGAGATGGTCCGGTTCTTCCCGATCCGACGGGATCGAGGCGAACCGGACCATCACGCCGAGGAGGCGCGGTGCGGGTCGGTCAGACGTCGCGCCGCTTGACGAGGGCGAGCCCGGCCGCGAACAGCACCGCGACCCAGCCGACGAGCACGAGGAGCGCCTGCCAGGCCTCGAGGCGGAGGGCGCCGTCGACCGGCGGCGCGACGAGCACCGACGAGCCGTCGGTGGCGTACTCGTAGAGTCGCGACGCCGCGGTCGGCGGGACGAACTCGTAGAGCGAGACGATCCAGGTGCCCGAGATGAGGCTCATGGCGATCGAGAACAGGATCGGCACGACGAAGACCAGGCCGATGGCCGCCGCGATGGCACCCGTGCTGTTGCGGATGATCATGCCGAGGCCGAAGGCGATCATGGCCATGAACGCGACCGACGCGGCCGCACCCAGCATCGAGAGCCAGTACTGTCCGTCGGCGAGATCGAGGTCGATGTCGACTCCGCTCAGCAGCGGGACGGCCAGGACGGAGGTGATGGCGAGGCTCACCGCCGAGACGACGAAGGTGCCGACGGCGACGAGGATCAGCTTGGCCACCAGTGCCGGAGTCCGGCGCGGCACCGCCGCGAAGGTCGACTGGATCATGCCGGTGCCGAACTCGCCTGTGATGATGAGCGCGCCGAGCACCGCGGCGACCAGCTGCGCGAAGGCCACGCCGATCGTGGTGACCGAGGCGGCCAGCGACTGCTGCTGTTCAGGGGTGGCGTCCATCCCCTCGAAGCCCGAGGCCACGCTGCTGAACAGCGCGCCGAAGCCGATGATCAGCACCGCGATGATGGCGAAGCACCAGACGGTCGAACGCAGACTGCGCAGCTTGATCCACTCGGAGCGCAGCACCCCGCCGAAGGTGAGGCCCGAGCCCGTCGCGTGCGAACGGCCGGAGCGGGTGGGAGCGGTGGCGGTCATCGGTGGGCCCCTTCGGTGGTGACGGTCTCGGGGGTGCGGGGCGCGCCTCCTGATTGGTAGTCGACGGAGTCCTGCGTGAGGGTCATGTAGGCGTCCTCGAGCGAGCGCACCAGGGGAGTCAGCTCGTGGAGCACGATCCCGGACGAGGCGGCGAGCTCGCCGACGCGGGCGGCGGTGATGCCGCGGAGCTCGACCACGCCGGGCTCGACGGCCGTGATCGCGACCTCGCCGCCCTGCACGAGTCCGACGAGGTCCTCGGCGTGCGGGCTGCGGACGCGGACGGCGTCGCCGGACGCCTGGGCGATGACGTCGCTGACGGGCGAGTCCGCGAGGATGCGGCCCCGACCGAGCACGATGAGGTGGTCCGCGGTCTGCGCCATCTCGCTCATCAGGTGCGACGAGAGGAACACGGTGCGTCCTTCGCTCGCCAGGTGGCGTGCGAGGGTGCGGACCCAGACGACGCCCTCGGGGTCGAGGCCGTTGACCGGCTCGTCGAGGATGACCGTGGCCGGGTCGCCGAGCAGCGCTGCGGCGATGCCGAGTCGCTGACCCATGCCGAGCGAGAAGCCGCCGACGCGCTTCTTCGCGACCGACTCGAGCCCGGTGAGGGCGATCACCTCGGAGACGCGCGACTTCCCGATGCCGTGCGTCGCCGCCATGGCGAGCAGGTGGTCGGCGGCGGAGCGGCCGCGGTGCACGGCCTTCGCGTCGAGCAGCACGCCGACCTCGCGCAGCGGAGCCGCGTGCTCGGCGTAGCGCCGGCCGTTGACCGTCACGCTGCCGGCGGTGGGCCGGTCGAGACCGACGATCATGCGCATCGTCGTCGACTTCCCGGCGCCGTTCGGTCCGAGGAAGCCGGTCACGATGCCGGGGCGGACGGTGAATGACACGTCGTCGAGGGCGACCTTCGGGCCGTACCTCTTGGTCAAGCCATGGGCTTCGATCATCGGTGGGGATGCTCCTCGTGCCGTGGGGGCCGCCGACGGCGACCTCGTCCCGCCGGCCAGCCTAGGAGCGCCCTCCGTCCGGGCGGTATCCCTCGAACGTAGGAGATCGGCCGTCCTCGTCTCGCCCGCCCGGGGGAGGGCGCGCTCTCGGCTGGTCCGAGGGTGATGCAGGCCCCGCGGCGGGGTCGGGGACGCTACAGTCCTCCGGTGACCTCCGCCTCCCTCCTCGCCTCCGCCCTGCCCGCCGCGACGGGAGGGTTCCTGCTCTTCGACCCCGAGTCCCTGCTCCCCGCCCTGGGGCCGTGGGCCCTCGCCGGGATCTCGCTGATGATCTTCATCGAGTCGGGCGTGCTCTTCCCGTTCCTGCCCGGCGACTCGCTCCTGTTCACCGCGGGGCTGCTCCACGAGGCCCTCGGCCTGCAGGTGTGGGTGATCGCGCTCTGCGCCTTCGTCGCGGCGTTCCTCGGCGACCAGGTGGGCTACCTGCTCGGCAACCGGTTCGGACGGCGGTGGTTCCGGCCCGACGCGAGGATCCTCAAGACCGCGCACCTCGAGAAGGCCGAGGCCTTCTTCGCGAAGTACGGCGGGGTCTCGCTCATCCTCGGTCGCTTCGTGCCGATCGTGCGCACCTACGTCCCCCTCGCCGCCGGCACGGCCGGCTACCGGTACCGGTCGTTCCTCCTGTTCAACGTCACCGGGGCCTTCCTCTGGGCCGTCGGCATGGTCGTGCTCGGGTCGCTGCTGGGCGGCATCCCCCTCATCCGCGACCACGTCGACGTCTGGGCCATCGTGCTCGTGCTGCTCTCGGTCACGCCGGTCGCCATCGCGGGGCTGCGCGGCCTGCTGCGCACCCGTCGCGAGCGGGCGGCGACCGACCGGGCCTGAACGTCGGAGGCCGGCCCTAGGGTGGCTGACATGCGCCTCCTCCTCATCCGTCACGGTCAGACGCCCGACAACGTGGCCGGGCGACTCGGCACCGCGGCCCCCGGGCCGGGGCTCACCGCCCTCGGCCGGGAGCAGGCGGCCGTCGTGCCCGCCGCGCTGGCGGGCGAGTCGATCGGGGCCCTCTACGTCAGCACGCTGCTGCGCACGCACGAGACCGCCCAGCCGCTCGCCACGACGCTCGGGCTCGAGCCCACGGTCGTCGACGGGTTCCGCGAGGTCGTGGCCGGAGACCTCGAGGGGCGGAGCGACCACGCCTCCGTCTCCACCTACATGGGCACGGTCGTCTCCTGGGTCGAGGGCGACCTCGACCGGCGGATGCCGGGATCGGAGGACGGCCACGAGTTCTTCGACCGGTTCGACGCCGCCGTCGCCCAGGCCGTGGCCGGCGGCCATGAGACGGTCGCGGTGGTCAGCCACGGCGCGGCCATCCGCGGTTGGTGCGGCGCCCGGTGCCTCGACGGCGCGGCCGACTTCGTCTCGCGACACCCGCTCGAGAACACCGGCGTCGTCACGCTCGAGGGCGGCCCCGACGCGGGCTGGCGTCTCCTCTCGTGGCAGGGCACGCCGCTCGGCGGTCTGCGTTACGAAGACGACGCCGCCGACGATCCCACCGGCGAGGCCTCCTAGGCCGGTGGCCCCGACCCCGCACCACCGGGCCGTCCCGGCACCGGCCGGCTCCGGGCGGCTCCGACCCGACGGGCCGGGCGCGCGGGCGCGATCGGCCTAGGCTCGACCCGTGACCGACCCCGTTCCGACCGGCATCGACGACGTCTACGAGCAGCTCGAGAGGGTCTCTCGGCGCGCCGTCGCCCGTGCCCGTCGCCGCAGCGCCCCGCTGACCTTCGTCGAGCACTCGCTGCTCGACGTGATCGAGGCCGAGCCCGGTCGGCGGGCGATCGACATCGCCGCCGAGTTCTCCCTCAACCGCTCGACGGTGTCCCGACAGCTGGCCCATCTCGTCGAGCTCGGCCTGATCGTCGCGGACGGTCCGGTCGACGACGTCTCGGCCGAGGCGAGCGGTCACGACGCGCGTCGCGGCCAGCGGCTGTCGGTCACGCCCGCCGGCCGGGACCTGCTGGCGCGGTCGGTCGACGCGAACCGCGCGGCGCTCGCCGACCGGTTGCGGGGCTGGCGCGAGACCGAGGTCGACGCGCTCGCCGCGTCGCTCCGACGGCTCAACTCCGCCTACGCCGAGACGCCCGGCGACGCGTCCCGTGGCGGCGACCCGCGGGGCTGACCGGCACCGCGCCTCCTCGATCCGGGGGACAGGATCCGTGACGCGTGTGACTCGTGTGACGGGAGCGCATGGGTGGGACGCCCCTTCTGGGGACAAGATGAGGATCAGAAACCTTCAGCCCAGGGTTTACCCTTCGGGGGTCTGGCACCTAGGCTGATCGAGTTCCCCGGTCAGCGCGTGATCCGATCACGCCCGCTCCCGCCGGTGTCGACCTCGAGATTGGTTCCGCCTCCGTGACTTCGCCCGCGACCGCCCCCCGCTTCCGAAGCGTGCCCGCCGCCGTCTGCACGGTGCTGCTCGCCTTCGCGTTCGTGGTCGCCGGCACCGTGACCGGCGGCTCTCCCGCCCAGGCCGTGACGTACCCCAGCTGGGACGACGTCCGCGCCGCGGTGGCGAACGAGAACACCAAGGCCGCGCAGATCAGCGAGCTCCAGTCGCTGCTGAGCCAGCTGCAGAACGACGCCGCCAGCGCGCAGTCCGAGGCCGAGGCCAAGGGCGCCGCCTTCGAGGAGGCGCAGAGCGACGCCGACGAGGCCGCCTCGAAGCTCGCCGAGCTGGAGAAGCAGGTCGACGAGCAGAACAAGGTCGCCGACGAGAGCGAGCAGCGCGCCGGCCAGGTCTCGGCCCAGCTCGCCCGCACGGGCGGCGGCGACGTGTCGACCCAGCTGATCGGCGACTCCGCCGGCGCGGACGACCTGCTCTACCGTCTCGGCGCGATGAGCAAGATCACCGAGCAGGCGGCCGGCATCCGCGAGCAGGCCGTCGCCGACCGCAACGTGGCCACGTCGCTCAGCGACCAGGCCGCCGTCGCGAAGGAGGCGCTGGTCGGTCTGCGCGACGACGCCGAGACCTCCATGCAGGAGGCGCAGGTCGCATTCGACGCCGCGGCCGCCGCGGTCGCGGCGCAGCAGGAGAACGAGGCGACGCTGCAGGCTCAGCTCGCCGTGCTGCAGGACACCACGGCCACGACCCAGCAGGACTACGCCACCGGCGTCGAGGTCGAACGCCAGCGCCTCGCCGCCGAGAAGAAGGCCCGCGAGGAGGAGGCCGCCCGTCAGGCCGCCGAGCTCCGCCGTCAGCAGGAGCAGGCCGCCGCCGCTGCGGCAGCCCAGGCCGCCGCCGCGGCCGCCGCCCGCCCGAGCACTCCGACCCCGTCCGCGCCGACGCCCGCCACCCCGTCGACTCCGACCGCGCCCGCCACCGGTGGTGGCGGTGGATGGGTCCGCCCGAGCGGCGGCTACATGTCGAGCCCGTACGGCTACCGGGTCAACCCCGTCACCGGCATCTACCGCCTGCACGACGGCGTCGACCTGGCGCCCGGCTGCTCGACCCCGATCTACGCGGCCCACTCGGGCACCGTCAGCTACGCCGGGTACTACGGCGGCTACGGCAACTACGTGCGGATCAGCCACGGCGGCGGAGTGAGCACCGCCTACGGGCACATCGTCAACGGCGGCATCCGGGTCGCCAACGGCCAGTCGGTCGTCGCGGGCCAGCTGATCGCCCTCGTCGGCTCCACCGGCAACTCGACCGGCTGCCACCTGCACTTCGAGACCCGCATCAACGGCAACTCGACCGACCCGGTCCCGTTCATGGCCGCCCGCGGCGTCGGACTGGGCTGATCCGCCCGGGCGGGCCGATCCCGGTCCGTCACGCGCCACTCCGACGACGGGGCAGAATCATGGGGTGACGAACACGCCCCGCACCGAACTGCCCCCGCTGCACATCGAACGCGTCGAATACGACGACCCCCGCGCCCGTGAGCTCCGCGCGCGCATGGATGCCGAGATGACCGCCGTCTACTCGCTCGGTCGCGCCCCGGACGAGCCCGTCGAGAAGGCGGCCGCGCGGGACGCTGCCCTCGCGGTCCACCCCGAGAAGGTGCGGGCCACCCTGCTGGTCGTCGACCCGGACGGCACCGCCCTGGGCCACGCCGTGCTCTACGACCGCCGAGGCGAGTGGGAGGTCAAGCGGGTCATCGTCGACGGCGAGCAGCGCGGTCGAGGCATCGGGCGACTCATCATGGCCGAGATCGAGGCGATCGGCCGGGCCGCCGGCGCCCCGCGTCTCATCCTGCAGACCGGAGACCGGCAGCCCGACGCCGTCGCGCTCTATCAGAAGGTCGGCTGGACGCCCCTGGCGACCTACGAGCCCTACATCACCACGATCCCGCAGTCGATCTGCTTCGAGCTGGTGCTCGACTAGACCTCAGGCGAGGTCCACGTCGGCCGCGGCGGCCGGCGGCCGCATGTCGAAGAACGCGACCTCGTGCGCGCACGAGACCCGGAACGCCCGGGCCATGGCCGCCCGCTCGTGCTCCGGTGCCCGCTCGGCGGCACGGTCGGCGATCGCGCGTGCGCGAGCCGTCGAGTCGGCGAAGCCGGGGTCGGCGTAGGTGTCGAGCCACTCCCCGTAGGGATGCTCGGCGGTGCGGGCCGCGAGCAGCCTTTCGCCCAGGTCCCTGTAGAGCCAGAAGCAGGGCAGCACGGCGGCGACCAGCTCGCCGTAGGAGGCGCCGCCCGCGATCGCGAGGAGGTGATCGGTGTACGCCGTGGTCGCCTCGTGCACCAGCGGCATCGTGTCGAGCTCGCCGCCGAGTCGTTCGCGATGCAGCTCGCGCTCGACCCCGAGGCACGCCGCCGCGCTCGTGGCCCAGAACGCCTGCTCGTCGGGCGTCGGTGCGAGGGCGCTGGCTCGCGACAGGGCTCGGGCGTAGCGCTCGAGGTAGACGGCGTCCTGGGCGAGATAGTGCTCGAAGACGCCCCGGTCGAGACTGCCGTCGGACATCCGACGGACGAACTCGAGCTCGTCCAGCCGGAGACGCAGATCGGCGACGTCCGCCCACCACGTGGCCGTGGCGGACGAGGACGGCGCCTCACCCCGGGGACGCAGCGCGACGAGATGGTCCATCGGACCGGCGCCGCCTCCGACCTCGAGGTCGTCGGCGGCCTCCAGAGCGAGCAGCAGCCACTCCTTCGACCGGGTCAGCGCGTCCACCCAGTCGCCGGAACGGGCCGCGTGGGTCGCGAGCGCGCTCGACAGCGAGCAGCCCGTGCCGTGGGTGTTGCGCGTCTCGACCCGGCGGGCGGGCAGGTCGACGCGGGTCGCGCCTCCTCGGAGGCCGCCCGACGCGTCGACCAGGGCGTCGGGCGAGTCGGGCCCGCCGAGGTGACCGCCCTTGGCCAGCACGACGACGTCGAGCGCGGCCGAGACCCGGTGCGCCTGGGCGACGAGGGCCTCCCGGTCGCGGGCCGCGGGTTCGTCGGCGAGCACCGCGAGCTCGGGCACGTTCGGGGTCACCACGTCGGCTCGGCGCACCAGTTCGCGGAGCTCGTGCTCCGCCGCGGCGTCGAGCAGCCGGTCGCCGCTGGTGGCGACCATGACCGGGTCGAGGACGACGATCGGCGGCGCGACGCGCTCGAGCCAGGAGGCGACCTCGCGGATCGCGGCGACGCCGCCGAGCATGCCGATCTTCACGGCATCGACGACGACGTCGTCCGACACCGCGTCGAGCTGTTCGCGCAGGAACTCCGCCGGGGGCGTGTGCACCGACCGCACCCCGTGGGTGTTCTGGGCGACGAGGGCGGTGACGACGGCCATGCCGTAGCCGCCGGCCGCGCCGATGCTCTTCAGGTCGGCCTGCACGCCGGCACCGCCGGTGGGGTCGGTGCCGGCGATGCTCAGCACGCGGGGGACGGCGCGAGGGGTCACGTGCCCCAGGCCGCGGCTCACGACCGTCCTCCCGTCGACCGGGTCGCCGGGGCGCCGGATGCGTCCACGGCCGACGACCAGCGGTCGACGAGGCCGCGGGTCGCCGCACGGGGATCGCCCGCCGAGCAGACGGCCGACACGACGGCGAACCCGGCGGCGCCGGCGGCGACGAGCTCGGGCGCGTCGGCGGCCGTGATCCCGCCGATGGCGATGCAGGGCAGGGAGGCGCGGGTCGCCAGATCGGCCAGTCCCGTGAACCCGAGGGGCTCGGGATGGTCGGGCTTGGTGCTCGTCGGGCGGATGACGCCGACGCCGAGATAGTCGACGGTGCCGGCGGGCAGGGCGTCGGCGGCATGGAGATGGGCGGGCGTGTTCGCGGTCAGACCGACGATCGCCGTCGGCCCCAGCAGGGCGCGGGCCGACGCGACGGGCAGGTCGGACTGGCCGAGATGCACGCCGTCGACGGCGGCACCGGCGGCTCGTGCGGCCAGAGCGACGTCGACCCGGTCGTCGAGCAGCAGCGTGCATCGACCGGCCACGACGCCGGCCACGGCGACGAGCGTCTCGAAGAGGGAGCGGCCGTCGGCCGTCTTGTCCCGTATCTGGACGACCGATGCGCCGCCCTCGACCGCGGCGGCCACGAGGGCGAGCAACCCGCGGGCGGCCGTGAGACCGGGGTCGGTGACGACGTGCAGGCCGTCGACGCGGCTCATGCGCGCACCGACCGGGCGACGAGGTCGGCGCCGTCGACCGAGGCGAGCCGGTCGAGCAGGGCGACGGCGAACGATCCGGGCCCCCGCGCCTCCTCGGCCGCCTGCTCCGCGGCCACCGTGTAGACGGTGGTCGCCGCGACGGCGGCGGCGAGGGCGTCGGCGGTCAGCGAGGCGAAGGCCGCCATCACGGCACCCAGCGCGCAGCCGCCGCCGGTGACCCTGGTCAGCAGCGGGGTGCCCGTCGACACGCGCACGACTCGTGCGCCGTCGGTGATCAGGTCGACGGCACCCGAGACGGCGACGACCGCTCCGTGCCGCTCCGCGAGCAGCCGTGCGGAGTCGAGGGCGTCGTCGGGCGAGTCGGACGAGTCGACGCCCCGACCACCGCCGCCGAGCCCGGCGAGCGCGATGATCTCGGAGGGATTGCCCCGCACGATCGTGGGACGGGCCGCCACGAGTCGACGTGCGAGATCGGTGCGGACGGGCAGGCCGCCCACCGCGACCGGGTCGAGCACCCAGGGGGTGCCGGCGATCGCGGCGGACTCGACCGCCTCCACCGCCGCCGCGCGCTGCTCGGCGTGCGGGGTCCCGAGGTTGACGAGCAGTCCCGAGGCGACCGCGGCGAACGGCCCGGCCTCGGTCGGCAGGTCGACCATCGCCGCCGACGCCCCGAGGGCGAGCAGCACGTTCGCCGTGTAGTTCGTCACCACCGTGTTGGTGATGCACTGCACGAGCGGCGACCGCTCGCGGAGATCGACGAGCAGTTCGCTGCTCGTCCGGACGGTGCCCGGGTGGTGGGCCTGGTCTTCTGGCGCGCGCTGATTCACGGCGACATCCCTTCGCTAGTACTGGCTAGATCAGGTTCGACGGGTGTGATCTCAGCCGTCGGTCGCGACGGCACCCCGTGTCACTGCCCTCACCGTAGCGCGGACCGGGCGCGGGTCGCTTAAGGTGGGTGCCGTGATCACGCGACGAGACGCTGCCCTGCAGCTCGACATCCCGTTGGAGATGGCCAAGCGGCACGGCATCCCCGCGAAGCTGAGTCTCGACGAGCTGCTCGAGCTCGAGAAGACCCCGCCCGCCTGGCTGGTTCAGTCGCGCGCCAATCGCACCGGCAAGCCCGTCTGGGTGGATCTCGCCTGCGTGGTCTGCGGATTCCACGAGGCCGCGCGGCCCAAGAAGTGGTGGCCCGACTACACCTGGCTCAGCTGCGACGACCACGGGGTCGACGAGCTGCCCGAACCCGAGCCCGGGCTCGCCCGTCGTGAGGTGTCGGGCGTCGGCAGCCGCTTCGTGGCCATCGTCGACGAGCGCCCCTAGCTCCCTCGCGCCGCGACGCCGGTCGCCGGTCGCGCCGAGGCGCTGCCGCCCACCGCGGCGAGCGCCTCGCTCAGCCCGAGTAGGTCACGGAGACGGGCGCCTCGAGACCCGCCAGCAGGTGCACGTAGGCCTGCCGGGTGTCGTCGGCGAGCAGCTGCCGGTGGATGTGCTGGTCGTGCCAGCGCCTCAGGTCGTCGGGGGAGACGTCGTCGACGTGGTCGGCGACCAGGTAGCTGAACGCGTACGGCTCGCCGTCGTCGTCGAGCGTCCGGCGGAATCCGAGACGCTCGCTCGTCGCGACGTCGACGAAGACCTCCCAGCCCGGGTCGGCGCCGTCGGGCAGCCGGACGTCGACGCGCGGGTGCGCGGCCCCGGGATCCGGGGCGGCCACCCGGGTGCCGAGGGTCGCGCGGACGACGAGCCCGTCGGGAGTCCCGGCAGGAGGCGCGCTGTCGTCGAGCCCGTCCGTCACGTCGGCGTCGACCCGGCTCACGGCCGTCGCCACGGCCCCGTCGAGCAGATGCAGCCTCGTCGCCGTGCCCCGGAGCCAGTCCTCGAGAGCGGCCTGCTCGCCCTCGGTGTACGGATCGGCGTCGAGCGAGTGCACGGCGAAGTCGGCCGCCGCGATCGACCACTCCCCGCTCAGCAGGACGCGGGTGAGCGCGGCGGGGTGCGGGAGGACCGCCAGCGTCCCCCGACGGAGCCCGGGTGCCCAGTGCAGTTCGGGCTCGGGCAGCAGGGGGCGCACGGCGTCGGCCGCCCTGGCCGACGCCGTCGGCACGACGAAGGAGACCGTGACCTCACGCCAGGGGCTGGCGAGGCTCGGAGCGAGGTCGTCGTCGCGTCGCACCGTGACGGCTCGCGACATGTCGTCGGGCAGAGGGCGTCGGGTGGAGTCGGTCACGGCCCGAGAGTGTGCCACGCCAGCTTGCGCGCCCGCCGAGAGGTCGGACGGATCGGCGTCGTCGGTCAGAAGGTCAGCTGGTCGACGTCGGTGAGGGGGACCCAGCCGTCGCGGAGGCCGTCGGGCTGTTCGACGGTCGGGACCGTCTGCAGGGAGTCGGCCTCGGCCAGCTGGGCGAGCTCGAGCCCGGTGAGCCGTGCGATGTCGCGGACGGGCACCTGGTAGGTGCGGAAGGGGCCGAGCGGCGGAGGATCGCCCGCCTCGTGCGCCCGGGCGAAGGCCGCCTCGAGCTCGACGCCGTCGAGCTCGGACGACTGGTCGAGCACGAAACCGGCTGTCCGCAGGGCGCCCCCCGGTGTCGCCCAGGCGGCGATCTTGACGAAGCTGCGAGGGATGCGGATGCCCCGGTACGGAGCGTCGTCCGGCGACAGCACCGGTGCCGTGAGCACCGAGATCCGCTGCCGCCATGCCTCGGCGTACGCCAGGACGTGGTCTTCGAGCCCGAGCCAGAGCTCGTCGGACTGGTTGAATCCGGCGGCCTGAGGGGCCGCGTTCGTGAACGAGAACGTGTCGAGGTTCGCTCGGGCCGCGTCGGCGTCGGGGCCCCACACCGGATCGCGGCGCCGGACGAGGTGCCCCCGGTCGAGGTCGTTGCGGGCGTAGACCTCCGGGCCGCACTGCTCGGCCTCGGGCACGCGCTCGTCGTAGTGCCAGTCGTCGCCGCGCGCGAGGTCGACGAGCGACGAGCCGTCGATGTTCACGGCCGTCAGAGCGGCCAGTCGTCGAGCGGGGTCGAGCAGCACGGTGAAGTGCTCGTAGGGCAGCTCGCGGACGCGGCGCCCGCCGGTGCCGGGGAGAGGGACCCTCGCGGCGAGGAAGTCGGGGTCGTACCCGGCGGCGGGTGCACCCGCCGGTCGGTTGTCTGCCTGGCTCATGCGCGCCTCCTGGGCTGTCGGTCCGGTCCTGTCATGCTGCACCTCGCCACCGACAGCGGGCCGTCGACCCTGCGGGGCCGGCGGATCAGTCGGCCAGGATCGCGTAGAGCGCCCGTCGCGTCTCGTCGAGCTTCGCGGTCGCCGCCGCGCGCTGGGCCTCGCTGCCGTCGTGGTGGAACTGCTTCACGACGCCCATCAGCTTCATCAGACTGGTCTGGAACTCGCGGTCGGTGTCGCTGGCGTCGTCGGCGGTCGCCGCCCAGGCCCGGTCGATCTCGTCGGCGTGCTCGCCGACGTAGGCGCGACCGGCGTCGGTCAGGCTGAAGACGCTCTTGGCCGCGGTCTCGTCGGAGGTGATGAGGTCCTCGTCGACGAGCTGCTGAAGGGTCGGGTAGACCGAGCCGGGGCTCGGCTTCCAGGCGCCCTCGGTGCGGTCGGCGATCGCCTTGATCAGGCCGTAGCCGTTCGACGGGGCGTCGGCGAGCAGCGACAGGATCGCCAGTCGGACGTCACCGCGTCGGGCCCGACCTCGGCCGCCTCGACCCGGGCCGAAGCCGGGTCCGCCGGGGCCGAAGCCGCCGGGGCCGAAGCCGCCGAAGCCCGGGCCGGGTCGGAAGCCTCGTCCGAAGGGGCGGCCGAAGCGCCCGCGCCCCTCGGAGTCGTGGCCGAAGGCGCCGCGGTCGAACATCTCGCGGCGGGCGTCGGGGGAGTCGTGGTGTCGGCGACGGGGGTCGCCGTGGTTCTCGTGGTCGGTGTCGGTACCCATGGGGTACTCCCTTCGAAGAGGTCGTCACCGCGACGTTCTGTCGCGATGCGTCAAAGATATGTCGTTGACTATCGTCTGTCAACAGTCGGGACAAATAAAAAAAGGAGGCGCACCCGGGTGGGGTGCGCCTCCTCCGTCGATGAGTGGTCGGCTCAGGTCGCAGCCTGCACGCCGAACGCCGAGGCGAGCTTCTCGATCTTCTGCGCCCGGCCGAGACGCGGCAGGTCGCTGCCGTCGCGGATGACGCGGCCGCGGCTCTCGAAGTCGGCGAGGAAGTCCTGGGCCCAGGCGACGTCGGAGGGCGTCGGGCTGATGACCTCGTTGATCACGGGCAGCTGCTCGACGTCGAGGCAGAGCTTGCCGGTCAGGCCGAGGGCGACGGCCACGCCGGCCTGCTCGCGCAGCACGGGGTGGCTGCTGCCGACCGTGGGGCCGTCGATCGGGCCGGGCAGGCCGCCGATGCGGCTGGCCACGACGAGGCGCGACCGCGGGTAGGCCATCGCCAGATCATCTGCGCTGGTGCCGGTGTCGCGACGGTAGTCGCCGCTGCCGAAGGCCAGGCGGTAGGCCCCGCGGGCCTTGGCGATCGCCGGGCTCTCCTCGATGCCGAGCGCGGACTCGACCAGCGCGAGCACGGGCAGCGAACCGCCCAGGCGGTCGAAGGTCTCGGTCACGTGCTCGGGCGCCTCGGTCTTGGCGAGCATGACGCCCTGCAGGCCGGGGAGGCCGAGCAGCGCGTCGACGTCACCCGACCAGAAGTCGGTCGAGCGGTCGTTGATGCGGACCCAGGCCCTGCCGCCTCCGGTCAGCCACGAGACGACGTCGCCGCGGGCGGCGGGCTTGCGGGCCGGGTCGACGGCGTCCTCGATGTCGAGCACGATCTGGTCGGCCCGCGACGAGGCGGCCGAGTCGAAGCGCTCGGGCGCGGTGCCCGGCACGAGGAGCCAGGAGCGGGCGATGTCGGGGTTCGGGCGGCGACGCTCGGTTCGCCCGGTGGACCCTGTGGTCTGCGTGGGGATCGTCCCCGTCGGAGTGCTGTCGGCGGTGTCGGTCATGACGTCCTCGTCCTCGTTTTCGCTCGTCGGTGAGCTCCACGCTACCGGTCGGCCGTCGTCCGGGTCGCCGCCCGGCGGGCGGGCCTCCCGGCCTCGGGGGCCGCCGGGGCGTACCGTTCAGGAGGATCACAGGGCCACGACCACGGGGCCCCGACGTACGAGGAGCCTGACATGACGGACGCACGCATTCCCGGGAGCGACCGCCCCGACCACGACCGAGAGCCCGACGAGACGACCCCGCGCGAGCCCGCGGTCGCACCGGAGGACCGCGACGAGCGCGGCGAGGGCCTCGACACGACGGGGTCCGAGGCTCCGGCGGTCGACTTCGGCTCGCCCCGCGAACCCGCCGTCGACTTCGGCGCGCCGAGCGAGCCCGCCGGCGACGTCGGCTCGCCCCGTGAGCCGGCTGTCGACTTCGGGGCGCCCGCGGCCGTCCCCGCGCGCGAGTCCACGGACGGCGAGACCGAGGTCATCGAGCCGCAGACGTCCCACGAGGCGCCCGTCTCGGCCGACGACCGCGCAGCCGACGACCGCGCAGCCGACGACCGCGCCGCCGGCGGCGCGACCTCCGACGAGCCGGTGGCGGCGACGAGCGCCGACGAGCGCGACGACGTCCCGACCTCAGCCGGGAGCGAGCGGGTCGAGGGCGCCTCGGACCGCGATCAGCCCACCGCCGTCGTCCCGCCCGTCGTGGCGCCGACGCCTCCGCCGGCCCGGGCCTGGTCGGCCACGAGCGGCGACGACTCCGCCCGCCGCACCCTGCATGACGACGATGCCCTCCGCGCCGCCGAGGCCTCGCGGTCCGAACCGCGCGACGGCGAGAGCCGCGGGGGGCAGGTCGCCCCGACGGTCGCCGCGCCGGTCGCGTCCGACTCGACCCGCGCCTCCTCGATCGACGACTCGACCGACCGGCCCCGAGACGACGCGCCCACCGTCGCGGCCCCGTCCGCGGCGGCGACCACCGCGTACCCGACGCAGCCCGGGACGGGCGCGTACCCGCTCGTGGCCGACGGCGGGGTCAACCACGTCGCCCTGCGTCGCGACCTGCTGACCCAGCAGAAGGACGAGTTCGGCGGGATCCGCTTCGGCGCCGGCCTGCTCGGCTGGTTCGCCGCGACCGGCTTCGGCGTGGTCATCATGTCGATCTACGGCGGCGTGGTCGCGGCCTGGGTGGCCGCATCCGGCACGTCCACGTCGAACATGCTCGGGTTCCAGCAGTTCGTGTCCGACAACGGGCGGCTGCTGTCGGCCGTCACCGCCATCGTGGTGCTCGTGGTGATCTTCGCGGGCTACCTGATTGGCGGCTTCACCGCGTCGCGGGTCGCCCGGTTCTCCGGCTTCAAGCAGGGCGTCGCGACGTGGCTCTGGGGCCTGGTCGTCAGCGTGATCCTCGCGGTCGTCGGATTCGTGGCCCTCGGCGTCTCGCCGTTCTCGGGTTCCTCCGACGCCACCTCGACGCCGATGGAGTCGCCGACGTCGATCGAGTCGATCGTGTTCGTCGGTCTGGTGGTCGTGCTGAGCTTCGTCGGCGCCGTGCTCGGCGGCCTGCTCGGGCAGCGCTGGCACCGCAAGGTCGACCGCTTCATCCCGTCCGACCAGGTGTGACAAGCTCGTCCCGACAGAACGAAGGAACAACCATGCGCCACTCCACCCGTCCCTCCCTCGCCCGCACCGTGGCCGGTGTCGTCGCCGCGGGCGCCCTCGCTTTCAGCCTGACGGCTTGCTACTCGACGTCGGACTCCGAGAGCAACAACACCGCGCCGATCCACCGGACGAACCCGACGCTGCCCGCCTCCGAGGCGACCCCGGTCGCGACGGTGCCCGACCTGAGCGGCGGCGTCGACACCCAGGTGGCGGTCGATGAGGGATTCGTCAGCGCGCTGACCCTGCTCGGTCTGACCCCGGCGCCCGTCGGTGACGCGACCTTCGCCGACGGCACGTTCTCGTTCCCGATCACCGGCGGCAACGTGACGTACTTCGACCCCGAGGGCGAGGTGCGACCCTACGTGCAGGGCGACATCCAGCACGACGGTTCCGGCCTCAGCCTGACGGCGGGCGACACCGTGGTCGAGCTGACGAACTTCGACATCGACCCCGGCGCATCCAAGCTCTACGGCGACGTCTCGGTGAACGGCGAGCCCGTGGCCGGCCACGCGTACCTGTTCAATCTCTGGGGCGGCACGCTCGAGCCGCTGCGCACCGAGGGGACGAACGCGGTCCTCGAGGGTACGACGGTGCACGTCAGCCCCGATGCGGCGGCGCTGCTGAACGCCACCTTCGACACCGATCTCGTCCCCGACGAGCTCCTGGTGGGCGTCGCCACGATCACGGTCGCGACGCAGTAGCGCGCAGGACATCGTCCCACCGCACCACCCGGAACCACCGGCCCATGCTCCACGGTTCGGTGGTTCCGTGGTCTCGGTCGATGAGAGTTGATGCATGCCGAGAGTGAAAGTTCGGCGTGCCGAAATCTGTGTAGAGTCGTGGTCATGTCCCGCAGCTCCGCATCCACGACCGGCACCGAGGAGGCGCGGGGCGACGCCCGCAGGCGCCCCGCCCACCCGCGACCCCGCGGCACCCTGCTCGGCCCGGCCTTCATCGCGGCGATCGCCTACGTCGACCCGGGCAACGTCGCCGCGAACCTGACCGCCGGGGCGCAGTTCGGCTACCTGCTGCTCTGGGTGCTCGTCGCGGCGAACGCGATGGCCGTGCTCGTCCAGTACCTCTCGGCCAAGCTCGGCATCGTCACGGGACGGTCCCTGCCCGAGGTGATGGGTCGGCGTCTGCCGCGTCGCCGTCGGCTCGCCTACTGGGGGCAGGCCGAGATCGTGGCCGCGGCGACCGACGTGGCGGAGGTGATCGGCGGGGCCCTCGCTCTCCAGCTGCTGTTCGGCGTGCCGCTGGTGCTGGGCGGCCTGATCACCGGGGTCGTGTCGCTCGGCATCCTCATGCTCACGCGCTATCGGGGCGGGCACGTCTTCCAGACGATCATCATCGGTCTGCTCGCGGTGCTGACGCTGGGCTTCTGCGCCGGGCTGCTCTTCTCCCCGCCGTCGATCGGCGGCATGCTCGGGGGCATCGTCCCGCGGTTCGAGGGCGCTCAGTCGGTGCTGCTGGCCGCGTCGATGCTCGGGGCGACGGTCATGCCCCACGCGGTGTACCTGCACTCCGCCCTGGTCCGCGACCACCACGGTCCCGTCGCCGAGGGGGCCGACCGTAGGCGCGTGCTCAGGGCGACCCGGTGGGACGTCGTCCTGGCGCTCCTGGTCGCGGGCGGGGTCAACATCTCGATGCTCGTCCTCGCGGCCTCGACGCTGCCGGGTCGGTCGGGCACCGACTCGATCCCCGGCGCGCACGCCGCCATCACGGACGCGCTCGGTCCTCTGGTGGGCGTGCTCTTCGGCGTCGGCCTGCTCGCGTCGGGGCTGGCGTCCACCTCGGTGGGCTCGATGGCGGGGGCCGAGATCATGAAGGGATTGCTCCATGTGCGGATCCCGCTGTTCGTCCGTCGTGTCGTCACCCTCGTGCCGGCGCTCGTGCTGCTGGCGACCGGGGTCAGTCCCACCTGGCTGCTGGTGCTGAGCCAGGTGGTGCTGAGCTTCGGCATCGCGTTCGCGCTCGTGCCGCTGGTACGGGCGACGAGCGACCCCGATCTGATGGGCTCCAGCCGCAACGCGCTCGGCATCCGGATCGCCGCCTGGGCCTCGGTCGCCGTCGTCGTGGCGTTGAACCTCGCCCTGATCTGGTTGATCGTCAGCGGGGCGTGACCGGGCCGGCCCCTCGGCTCAGAGGCGGGCGTCGGTGGGTTCGATGTGAGGCCCGTCGTCGGGCTCGTCGCCGGCGGCCGCCTTCTCGGCCTGCCGACGGTCGAACGCGGCCTGCATCGACTCGGCGTGATCCGTCTTCGCCTTCGCCAGGGCGGCGTCGTCGCCCCGCAGCGTCGCGACGGTCGAGCGCAGGCGGGCGCCGACGGCGGTGACGAAGTCGGCGGCGCTCGGACTGAAGTCGTCGCTCTCGTCGCCGTCGCTCGCGTGCTCGTAGTGGTGCAGCTCGGCGCCCTCGTCGGACGCGATGGGCTGCTGAGCGTGTTCGACGCAGAGCTTCGCGACCTCCTCGGCGTGCGCGTGCATCACCGAGTGGGCGGCCCCGGGCATCTCCCACAGGCGCGACGCGGGGAGGAGCTCGCCGACCCGGCGCACCCAGTCGCGGGGCGCCACGGCGTCGTGCTCGCCGCGGATCACCAGGGTGTCGGCGGTGATCCGAGGGAGGTGGTCCTCGATCGGGTAGGTCATCATCTTCGGCAGGATGCGCGAGAACCAGCGCACTCCGCAGAGCACGTAGGCGCTCAGGGCCAGGAACTTCACCCGACCGGGCTCGTGCCAGGCGGCCTGGGCGAAGCGCCACGCCTGGGTGAGCACGTGGCGCTCGGCGGGGTTGATCACGGGGCCGATCAGGACGACCGTCGAGAGGTCGCGTCGGCGGGCGGCGAGGTCGGCGACGATCTGGGTGCCCATGGAGTGACCCACCACGATCGGGTCGGTCAGGCCGAGCCCGTCGATGGCCGCACCGACCAGGTCGGCGTACTCGCGGATGGTCAGGGCGTGGCCCGGGTGCGGCACCCCGGCGAAGCCGGGGAGGTCGAGGGCGTGCACGGGGCCGAACTCGTTGAGGTTCGGCGCGAGCCGCTCGAAGTAGTCGGACGAGACGCCGATGCCGGGCACGAGCACGAACGGACGTTCGCCCGTCTCGCCGATCGTGTTCACCCGGACGTAGAGGTCGCCGCTCTCGATGCGGCGGACGGTGACGTTCGTGTCGACGTCCGAGGCGCGGGCGGCGTCGCGTGCCGCCGCACGGCGGGCGGAACCGGCGTGGCGACGTCGAGGACTCATCGGGCCAGTGTGCCACGGCGCGCTCGGGGCACGGTGCCGGTGCCCGCCGCCCGCGGTCGCTCGGGCGACGCCCGGCCCTAGGCCAGACGCGCCACGTCGTCGAGGGCGTGGAGGTTCCGACGCAGGATCAGCGCCAGGGCGACGCCCGAGAGCGGCCCGGTGGCGCGCATCCACCGGGCGGCGGGACGCCACACGACCCGGATGTCGAGCGTGACGCGGCCGTCGGCGTGGTGACGCACCCGGTAGCTCTCCCAGCCGCGCTGCGGGTGCCCGACGAGGGCGGCGTGGCCGAAGCCGATCTCGTCGGGAGACCGGACGACGGCGAACACCCGGCAGGCGACCGGCGGATGCAGCGGGCCGAGGGTCACGCCCCAGACGCTCGTCGCGCCGACGGTGACCCGATCGGGCACGTCGAGCGGCACGAAACCCGATCCGCGGTGCACCCGCCACCGCAGCACGGCCTCGCCCGCGGCCTCGAAGGCGGCCGGCCCGTGGCCGATCGTCCGGCTGCGCGTGGTGACGTGGAATCCCTCGGGCGGCGGTCCGTCGAGCGCGGGCTCGCCGTCGAAGTCGTACGAGTCGCCGAAACGGTCGAGGTGCGGCCGGGGCGGGTGTGACGTCATGGGTCGACCCTGCCACGTCGTCGGCCCTCGACAGGGCAGGATCGGGGCATGACCGCCGCGAAAGCCCCCGCACCGACGTCGTTCCTGCTGCTGCACGGCTGGCAGAACCACCGACCGGCGGGCCATTGGCAGCACTGGCTGGCGGGCGAGCTCGAGGCGGTCGGACACCGGGTCCGCTACCCGCAGCTGCCCGACGCCGACGAACCCACGCCGGCCGCGTGGGAGGCGGCCGTGCGCGACGAGCTGGACGCGCTGTCCGACGACGGACCGGTCACCGTGCTCTGCCACAGCCTGAGCTGCCTGGTCTGGCTGCGTCTGCAGGCCGGCGATGCGCCTCCTCGGGTCGACCGGGTCGCGTTGGTCGCGCCTCCGTCCCCCGAGCTGATCGCGGGCCAGCCGATCCGCGCCTTCGTCGCGGGCGACCTGTTCGACGGCCGGCTGCTCGCGCCGGGCGGAGCGCGCGAGGCGGTCGTCGTGGCCGGCGACGACGACGAGTGGCTGCCCCTCGGCCCGGTCGACACCTGGGAGGCGCGGGTCGACGCCCCGGTCGTCGTCATCCCCCGGGGCGGTCACCTCAACCCGGACTCGGGCTACGGGGCGTGGCCCGCGGCGCTGGCCTGGGCGCTCGGGGCGTCCGCCGCCGACGCCTTCGGCTGACGGGTCCTCGACGGCGGACGGCGGGTCCGCGTCACCCGGGGCGGGTCAGCGTCGACCCGCCCCGGGTGACTCGCGCCCGCCCCGGGGCGCCTACGCGGCGGGCGCCAGGAACGCCGCGGCCGCGCGCGACAGGTAGCCGGGGTCGTCGGCGCCGCACAGCTCGCGGGCCGAGTGCATGCCGAGCAGCGGGATGCCGACGTCGATCGTGCGGATTCCGAGGCGGGTGGCCGTGATGGGCCCGATGGTCGAGCCGCAGGGCACGGAGTTGTTCGACACGAACTCCTGGAACGGCACGCCGGCCTGTCCGCACGCGCGCGACCACTCGGTCGCGCCGAGCCCGTCGGTCGCGTACCGCTGGTTGGCGTTGATCTTCAGCAGGGGCCCCTTGTTCACGACCGGCTGGTTCACGGGGTCGTGGCGCTCGGGGTAGTTCGGGTGCACCGCGTGCCCGGCGTCCGCGCTCAGGCACCACGACGCGGCCAGGGCCCGACGGTGGTCGGTCGGCGAGGCGCCGAGTCCGGCGGAGACCCGGGCGAGGACGTCCTCGAGCATGGGGCCGGCCGCCCCGGAGGGCGTGGCCGAGCCGACCTCCTCATGGTCGAACGCGGCGAAGACGGCGACGTGGTCGAGCTCGACGCCCGAGGTCGCCGTCTCGATCAGCGCGACGAGGCCGGCGTGGGTCGACGAGAGGTTGTCCATCCGGCCGGCGGCGAACAGCTCGCCGTCCAGCCCCAGGACGGCAGGAGGCGCGGTGTCGGCCACGACCACGTCGTACCCGGTCACGTCGGCTCCCGTCAGCCCGGCCAGCCCGGCGAGGTGGCCCAGCACGTCGGCGTCCTCGAGAGGGCCCGCACCGACGACCGGGTTCAGGTGCCGCTGCGGGTCGAGCGTGAGGCCCTCGGCGTTGACGCCGCGGTCGAGGTGGACCGCGAGCTGGGGGAACCGAAGCAGCGGACCGGTTCGGACCAGGTGCGTGTCGCCGCTGCGCGTGACGAGACGTCCCGCGAACTCGAGGTCGCGGTCGAGCCACGAGTTGAACAGGGGCCCGCCGTAGACCTCGACTCCGGCTTGGAGCCAGCCGCGGGTCCCGGTGGTGGGCTTCGGCTTGAGTTTGAACCCGGGGGAGTCCGTGTGCGCGCCGACCACCCGGAACGGCGTCGTCGCCGTCGCCGTGGCCGGCTCGATCCAGGCGATGACGGCGCCGTCGCGCACGATGTAGCGGCGCCCCGGGCCGGTGGGCCATTCCGCGGTCTCGTCGAGGGCCGTGAAGCCCGCGTCGTCGAGCCGACGGGCGGCCTCGGCCGCCGCGTGGAACGAGGAGGGCGAGGCCTGGATGAAGCGGGCGAAGTCGTCGAGGTGGGGGCGCGTGTCAGTCATCCCCACCAGCATGCACCACCCGGCCCCGGCCGTCGTCGAGTCGTGACGGCTCGACGCACCCGGCGGGACGGTCAGCGGCCGCCGCTGCCGCCGCGGTTCGCGCCGATGTCGCCCCGGTGGGCGCCGTCGTCGGGATCGGCGCTGCCGCCGGTCTCCTCGTCGGCCGTCAGGGCGGCGTCCTGCTCGCCCGAGCGCCCGCTCGGGCTGACGGCGACGTAGTCCTCCTCGCCGGACTGGGTCCCGCCGAGCGCCTGCGTGACGTCGCCGTCGGGCGTGGCCTCGTCACCCGACGCGTCAGCGCCCTGCGTGTCGGTCCGGGCAGGCGACCCGGTCGTCGCGCCGTCCGCGTCCCGGGTGTCGCGGTACGTCGCGACGGCGGCGGCCTCGACGGCCGCCCGGTCGTCGTCCTGGTCGTGGGTGTCGGGCTGTGCGCTCATGCGGGGTCCTCTCGTGCGGGTCCCCGTCGACGGTAGGCGCTCCCTCGTCGATCCGCCCCGCGCGGTCAGGGAGCCGTGGGCAGGACCGCCGCCCAGAGGTGGAACAGGGCGTACGCGCGCCACGGGGACCAGCCGGCCCCCGCCTCCTCGGCCTGCCTCGTGGTCAGCCCGCCGAGCACCCGACGCAGCACGAGGTCTCCCGCCGGCCAGGAGTCCCGGTCTCCGAGCGCGCGGACCGCGAGGTACTCGACCGTCCACGGGCCGATGCCGGGCACCGCGAGCAGCCGGCGTCGGGCGTCGACCCGGTCGACGTCGGGTGCGATCACGAGCCCGTCGGCGACGGCCTCGGCGAGGGCGTGGACGGTCCGGGCGCGGCTGTTGGTGACGCCGACGGCGGCGCGGAGCTCGTCGACGTCGGCCGCGGCGAGGACCTCCGCACGGGGGAACCGGGTCAGGCCGGTCCCCTCGACCGGGCGGCCGTACGCCGCGACGAGACGCCCGGTGAAGGTGCGGGCCGCGGCGAGCGAGACCTGCTGCCCGAGCACGGTCATCACCGCCGTCTCGAACCCGTCGGGGTTGCCCGTCACGCGGATGCCCGGGCGGGCCGCCACGAGCGGCCCGAGCGTGTCGTCGTCGGCGAACGCGCTCTCGATCACCGTCGGATCGGCGTCGAGGTCGAGCCAGCGGCGCACGACTCCGACGATCCCCTCGAGGTCGGCGCCGGTCGCCGGATCCGCCGCCGTCACGTCGACCGTCACGGCCTCGCTCCGCAAGGTGAGATCGAGACGGAAGGAGGCGCGCCCGGCTCCGTCGCCCAGCTCGAGCAGTCGCGCGTGCGTCCCTGCTCGGACGTCCGTGACCTCGGCCCCCGGGATGCTGTGCGCGGCCAGGAGCCCCAGCGCGTGCAGGTGGTCGTACGCGCCGACCGGCTCCAGCACCAGTCGCGTCACGAGGGGGCGCCGCCGTCGGTCGCGGGCGTCGCCGACCCGACGGTCGGTGCGGGCCACACACCGGACGACCCGCGCCGGTGGCTGTCGACCAGGTGCGTGTCGATCAGCCCGGCCGCCTCCATCAGCGCGTGCATCGTGGTCGGCCCCACGAAGGTGAAGCCCCTCGCCTTGAGCGCCTTCGACAGCGCGACCGACTCGGGCGAGGTCGTCGGCACCTCGGCCATCGTGCGGGGCGCGGGCGTCTCGGCGGGCTGGAACGACCAGACGAAGTCGACGAGCCCGCCGTCCGCCCGCAGGTCGAGCGTCGCCTGCGCGTTGCGGATCGTCGCGTCGACCTTGAGCCGGTTGCGGACGATCCCCGCGTCGGCCAGGAGACGCGCCCGGTCGTCGTCGTCGAAACGGGCCACGATCTCGGGGTCGAAGTCGGCGAAGGCGACGCGGAACGCCGGACGCTTCCGCAGGATCGTCGCCCACGAGAGCCCCGACTGGAACGCCTCGAGGCTCAGTCGCTCGAAGAGACCGTGCTCGTCGCGCACGGGCATGCCCCACTCGGTGTCGTAGTAGTCGCGCATCAACGGGTCGGTCGCCGCCCACGCGGGACGCGCCGACCCGTCGTCGCCGACGACGACGTCGCTCACCGGTGCGCCTCGAGGTCGATCAGGATCTGCTTGGCCGCCATCCCCCCACGGTAGTGACCGGCGGACCCGTCGCTGCGCACCACCCGGTGGCAGGGCACGACGACCGGCAGCGGGTTGGTCGCGCAGGCCGTGCCGACCGCCCGCACCGCCCGCGGACTGCCCGAGGCCAGGGCCACCGCCGCGTAGCTCGCCGTCGACCCGTAGCCGATGTCGCGCAGGTGCTCCAGCACCGTCCGCTGGAAACCGCGCGACAGGCGCCGGTCGAGCGGCAGGTCGAACCGGCGGCGCTCGCCGCGGAAGTACTCGTCGAGCTCTCGCGCCACGGGGTCGAGCCGCGACGGCGCCTCCACGATGCGGGGGCTGACCGTCGAGGCCAGGCGATCGAGCACCGCGTCGTGGCCCTCGATCTCGAAGGCCACCCGCAGCACGCCCACATCGGTCGCGCAGACGAGCAGCCGCCCGACGGGGGAGTCGAGGGTGCGGTAGGCGACGTCGACCGCACCGGCGTCGAGGGCGGCGTCGGCGAAGTGGGCGTGCAAGGCCGCGAGGCGGTCGTCGGCCGGGTCGAGGCCGGCGAGAAGGTCGCGCGGATCGGCCGACGCGTCGGCGGGTGAGACGGTCATCGGGCGCCCTTCGGCTCGGGGGAGGAGGAGCGGGTGGCGGCACGGAGGGACGAGCCGCTCGGTCGCGGCGCCGCCGGTTCCGCGAGCAGTCGCCGCAGCGCCGCGACCCCGTCGGCGGACGCACGACGGGCCGCGTCCGAGCTGATGCCGGTCACCTCGGCGACCTCGCGGTGCGTCAGGCCCACCAGGTGGTGGTAGACCACGGCACGCCGCTGCCCCGGCGGCAGGCTGCGCAACGCCCCGTCGAGCTCGTCGGCCCGGGCGATCGCCTCGTCGTGAGGAGGCGCGGGGACGGGTTCGGGCACCGTCTCGACCGGACGGGGGCGACGATCTCGAGCCCGCAGCACGTCGATCGCCTTGCGATGCGCGATGGTCACCAGCCACGCCTCGAGGTTCGTCGACGCGGGGAGCGACGGGTAGGCGACGAGGGCCGCCACGAAGGTCTCGCTCCACGCGTCGTCGGTGTCGTGCTCGTCGAGGACGGCCCGGCAGACCCGCCACACCGTGCGCCCGTGCCGGGCGACGACGCGCTCGAAGGGCTCCACCTCAGAACAGCCGTCCGGTCTCGGGACCCGAGGGCTGCTCGGCCTCGAGGCCGAGCAGGAACCTCTTGCGTTCGAGCCCGCCCGCGTAGCCGACGAGGGACCCGCCGGCGCCCACCACGCGATGGCAGGGCACGACGATGCTGAGCGGGTTCAGGCCGTTGGCCGCGCCGACGGCGCGGGCGAGTCGGACGTCGCCGAGCGCGCCCGCGAGCCGTCCGTAGGAGCGGGTCTCGCCGTAGGGGATCTCGCGGAGCAGGGCCCACACCCGGAGACGGAAGTCGTTGCCGACCGGGGCGAGCGGCAGATCGAACGCACGGCGCTCGCCGGCGAAGTACTCGCCCAGCTGCTGCTCGACCGCTGCGAAGTCGGTGGCGCCGACGCCGGAGCGCGACCGCGAGCCGAAGCCCGTCGGATCGGGGAGGTGCCGGTGCTCGGTGAAGTAGACGCCGGTGAGACCGCCGTCGGACCCGACCAGCGTGAGGTCTCCGACGGGGGTCGGGACGACCGTGTGGACCATCACCGCCGACGCCGACGCCGACGCCGACGCCGACGTCGACGCCGGCGTCGTCGTCTGTTCGTCCTGCTCGATCGTCACGGTCGGCTCCTCACACTCGGCGATGCTACTCACCCCGTAGACGTCCGCCGGGGCCCGGATGTGAGGTCGGGATCCCCGAAGCCGCCGGAGCCGCCGGGGGAGGTGTCCGGCGACGGATCCGTCGGCGCACCCCGGACATGCAGCCGTCGCCCTCCTCGGGCGTGTAGACCTGGACTCGTGCCCGGAGACGGTCACCCGAGAACGCCCGGTCCGGGACACTCCACACTGTCGGGTGTGTGTGAGCGCCCGGGCCGGGTCTCACGCTCCCTCGGCGCCGAGCCCCGGTCTAGTGCAGCGTGGTGAACGAGCTCTCGCCGACCGGCGGCACGTCCGAGACGTCGACCGATTCGACGACGGCGCTGCCCGGGCCCTCGTGCAGCCACTCGATCAACAGCGCCACCCGGTCGGGGCGCCCCTCCGCCTCGACCTCGACGGCGCCGTCCGGCCGGTTGCGGACGAAGCCCGCCACGCCGAGCCGATCGGCCTCGCCCTCGGTCGAGAACCGGAACCCCACACCCTGCACGGCGCCGCGCACGAGCGCCCGCCGTCTGATCACGTCGTCCATCGCTCGACCGTACCCGTGCCTCCTCGGCTCCGGGCCGGCCGAGCGACAGGCTCGGGGCCTACCGGTCGACGGTGGACATGTCGGCGTAGCGCGCACCACGGGGTGCGGCCACGTCGTCGAGCTGGTGCAGCTGGTCCTCGTCGAGGACGACCTCGTCGGCGGCGACGTTCTCGTCGAGGTACGCGCGGCGCTTGGTGCCGGGGATCGGCACGATGCCCTCGCCCTTGGCGAGCAGCCAGGCGAGCGCCACCTGTCCGGGCTTGGCGCCGACGGCGCGTGCGACCTCGTCGACCTGCTGCACGATGCGGACGTTGGCCTCGAGGTTGTCGCCCGAGAACCGCGGCGAGAAGCGACGGAAGTCGTCCTCGTCGAGCTCGTCGACCGAGCGGATCGTGCCCGTCAGGAAGCCCCGTCCGAGCGGCGAGTACGGCACGAAGCCGATGCCGAGCTCGCGGGTCAGCGGCAGGATCTCGACCTCGGGGTCGCGGCTCCACAGCGACCACTCGGTCTGCAGCGCGGTGATCGGATGGGTGGCGTGGGCCCGGCGGATGGTCTCGGGGGCGGCCTCGGACAGCCCGAGGAAGCGCACCTTGCCGGCCGTGACCAGCTCTCCCATCGCGCCGACGGTCTCCTCGATCGGCACCTGCGGGTCGACCCGGTGCTGGTAGTAGAGGTCGATGTGGTCGATGCCGAGACGCTGCAGCGACCCGTCGACGGACTTCCGCACGTAGTCGGGCCGGCCGTCGACCGCGCGCTCGGCGCGGGCCTCGGGGTCGGTCACGTTGCCGAACTTGGTGGCGACGACGGCCTGGTCGCGGCGTCCCTTGAGCGCCCGTCCGAGCAGCTGCTCGTTGGTGTGCGGGCCGTACATGTCGGCCGTGTCGAGCAGGGTCACGCCGACGTCGAGCGCGCGGTGGATGACGCGCACCGACTCGTCGTCGTCCGTGCTGTTGCCGGTGTAGAAGGCGGACATGCCCATGAGGCCGAGGCCGATGCGTCCGACGTCGAGTCCGCCGTCGACCTGGCCGAGTGTGGTGTTCTTCATGGTGTCGAGACAACTCCTCCCGACCGGGCGGCCGCACATCTTGACCGGCGACCGAGGTGGGGCCATCCTGGCCCCACGACCGGCGGCACCGGGCCGTCGGCGGTACCGGAACCAGGTGCGCCATGCCCACGATGATCTTCGTCAACGTCGCCGTCGACGACCTCGCCACCTCGAAGGCCTTCTACGAGGCTCTGGGCTGGTCGATCAACCCGCATTTCACCGACGACAACGCGGCCTGCGTCGTCATCAGCGACACCATCCACCTCATGGTCCTCGTCAAGCCGTTCTTCCAGCAGTTCACGAGCAAGTCGATCGTCGACGCGACCGTCAGCAACGAGATGCAGCTGAGCCTCAGCGCCGACAGCAAGGAGGAGGTCGACGCGATGCTGGCCAAGGCGCTCGCCGCCGGCGGGACGGCGTCGGGCTCGCAGGACTTCGGCTTCATGTACAGCAAGTCGTTCGACGACCCCGACGGTCACCACTGGGACGTCATGTGGATGGACCCCGTGGCCGCGGCGGGCGGTGGACCCCAGCTCACCGAGGAGGAGCTGCGGGCCGGCATCTCCACGACCTGAGCCGAGGAGGCGCGGTGCCGGTCGTGCCGACACCGCGCCTCCTGCGGTCACTCCCGTCCCGCTGCGCGGGTCACTCCCGCTCCTCGACGGCGGCCCGGCGGCGGCGGACGGCGGCACCGGCCGTCAGCACGAGACCGAGGGCGACCAGGCCGGCGGCGACGCCGATCGGCGCGCCCGTGTCGGAACCCGTGAAGGCGAGACCCGTCCCCGGGCCGCCGACGGAGGGGCCGCCGATCGGGTCGTCGGGCGTCGGGACGACGCCGCGCACCAGGATGAGCGAGCCGAGCGACACGTCGTCCGCGCCGGTCGTGAACACGGCCACCGAGTAGCCGTCGACGAACAGGCGGTAGTCCGTGTCCGGGGCGAGGCCGTCGACGACGAACGCGCCGGACGCGTCCGTCGTCGACGCGGCGACGACGTCGGCGGACTCGACCGGGAGCACCTCGACGGGGGCGTCCGTCACCGGGGCGCCGAGAATGTCGGACACCGTTCCGTCGACCGAGACCGTCGCGGGGACGGGCGTGGGCGTCGGCTCAGGCGTGGGCGTGGGCGTCGGCTCGGG
>NZ_BJUV01000031.1 GCF_007988805.1 Frigoribacterium faeni
CTCGACGGCGCCCGCCGATCGGGCGACGGAGGCGCGGGCCTCGGCCTGCCCATCGCCCGCGGTCTCGCCCGGGCGCACGGCGGCGACCTGGTCTGCGCCGCCCCGGGCCTCGGCCGTCCGGGCGCGGTCTTCCGTCTGACCCTGCCCGTCGCGCCCTCGTCCGTACCCGCGTCCGTGCCCGCACCCGCGCCCGGGGCGGGCTCGGGCGTCGAGTGGTCGGAAGATGCTCGTCGTGGGGCGATGAAGCGCATCTTCTGACCAGTCGATGCCTCGCCGGGCGCGGGGCGAGGGTCGAGGGGCGAGGAGGCGCGGGGGCGAGCGTGTCGAGGAGGCGCGGGGCGAGGAGGCGCGGTGCGAGCGTGTCGAGGAGGCGCAGGGGCGCGGGAGTCGAGGAGGCGCGGGTCGGCCCGGCGGACGCCTCGCTACGCGGAGACCAGCCGCGAGTAGAGGGCGTCGACGTCGGCGTCGACCGTGCGGCGCGCGGGGTCGGCGTCGTGCCACGAGACGATCTGGCGGGCTCCTTCGGCGAACGGGACCCGCGCCTCCCAGTCGGGTGCGATCGCTCGGATCTTGGTCGTGTCGAACAGGGCCGGGTGGCTCCGGTCGCCGCGCAGGTCGGCGTCCCACTCGGGTGCGAGCCGCACGAGGTCGCGGGTCGTGCGGTGTACGACCCGGAGGGTGCCGCCGGCCGCGTCGGCGAGGCAGCTGGCGATAGCGTTCCAGGTGAGCAGCTCGGGCGACATGATGTTGAACGCCTCGCCGAACGCGTCGGGGTGCCCCAGCAGGGCGACGAAGGCCCGCGCGAAGTCGTCGGCGTGGGTCAGGGCCCACATCGAGCTGCCGTCGCCGTGCAGCACGATCGGCTCGCCGCGGCGCATCCGGTCGATGACGGTCCAGCCGCCGATCAGGGGGACGTGCGTCTGGTCGTAGGTGTGCGAGGGGCGCACGACCGTCGCCCGCACCCGGTGGGCGAGGTGCTCGTCACGCAGGAGGCGCTCGCAGGCGATCTTGTCGCGTGCGTAGGCGGACCACGGGTTGAACAGCGGCGTCACCTCGCTGATCGGCAGCACGGCGGGCGGTTTCTGGTAAGTCGACGCCGACCCGATGAACACGTACTGATCGGTGAGCGGGCCCACCACGGTCAGCATGAGACGGAGCTGGTCGGGGGTGTAGGTCAGGAAGTCGGCGACCGCGTCGAAGCGGCGCCCTCCCAGGACGCGGGTCAGCGACGACTCGTCGCGCACGTCGGCGGTCAGCCGTTCGACCCCCGCGGGGACGGGCCTGATCGAGGTGGAGCCGCGGTTCACCACGGTCACGGCGAGGCCCGCGGACAGGGCGTGCCGCACGACGCCGGCGCTGATCTGGCCGGTGCCGCCGATGACGAGCAGGGACGTCGATGTCATGGCCCCACTGTGCACCCGTGGCCGGGTCCGGGTCTGCCGACGCGTCGCGACATGCCGCGGGCGGTGGAGCGGGCCGGAGCGGGGCGGAGCGACAGGGGCGGGGTGGATGATGGACGGATGCACCAGGACAGCCCGGCCACCGACGCGTTCCGCGCGGCCCGCGACCACCTGCTCGGCCTCGGGCGCGACCTCGACCGTGCCAGCGACGAGTTCCGCTGGCCCGACGTCGGCGACCGCTTCAACTGGGCGGTCGACTGGTTCGACGTGATCGCCCGCGACAACGACCGCACCGCCCTCTGGATCGTCGAGGAGGACGGCTCCGAGCAGCGGGTCTCGTTCGCCGAGATGAGCCGCCGCAGCGACCAGGTCGCCGCCTGGCTCCACGGTCTCGGCGTCGCCCACGGTGACCACGTCATGCTCATGCTCGGCAACCAGGTCGAGCTGTGGGAGGCGATGCTCGCCGTGATGAAGGTCGGGGCGGTCATCCTGCCGACCTCCACGGTGCTCGGCACCGCCGACCTCGCCGACCGCATCGACCGCGGGCTCGTCCGGCACGTGATCGCGAACGCGTCCGACGCCCCGGCGTTCGACGACGTGCCGGGCGTCGACCGGGTCACCCGCATCGCGGTCGGCGACGCACCCGCGGGGTGGGTGGCGTTCGCGGACTCGCACCGCGCCTCCTCGACTCGACCCGACGTCGCGACGGCGACGGACGACCCGTGCCTCGTCTACTTCACGTCGGGCACGACGAGCAAGCCGAAGATGGTCGTGCACTCGCACGCCTCGTACCCGGTGGGGCACCTCAGCACGACCTACTGGCTCGGGGTCCGCCCGGGCGACGTGCACATGACGATCTCGTCGCCCGGCTGGGGCAAGCACGCCTGGAGCTGCTTCTTCGCCCCGTGGACGGCCGAGGCCACCGTGTTCGTCTACAACTACGGCCGGTTCCAGCCGGCTGCGTTGCGCGACCAGCTCGAGCGAGCCTCCGTCACCTCGTTCTGCGCGCCGCCGACGGTGTGGCGGATGCTGATCCAGTCGTCGCTCGGCGAGCGTCCGCACGCGTTGCGCGAGGCGCTGTCGGCGGGGGAGCCGCTCAACCCCGAGGTCATCGGGCGGGTGCAGCAGGGCTGGGGGCTCGACATCCGCGACGGCTACGGGCAGACCGAGACCACCGCGATCGTCGCCAACGCCCCGGGCGGCGCCATCAAGGCCGGATCGATGGGACGCGCCCTGCCCGGGGTCGACGTCGTGCTGGTCGACCCGGTGACCGGGGCGATCGGCGACGAGGGCGAGGTCTGCCTCGACCTGACCACGCGCCCGGTCAACCTCATGACGGGGTACCTCGGCGACGAGGCCCGCACCACCGCCTCGATGCGCGACGGGCTGTTCCACACCGGCGACGTGGCGGTGCGCGACGACGACGGCATGATCACGTTCGTCGGCCGGACCGACGACGTCTTCAAGTCGTCCGACTTCAAGGTGTCGCCGTTCGAGGTCGAGAGCGTGCTGATCGAGCACCCCGCGGTCGCCGAGTCGGCCGTCGTGCCCGCGCCCGACGCGGTCCGGCTGGCCGTCGTGAAGGCCTACGTCACCCTCGCCGCCGGCGTCGAGCCGTCGGCCGAGACCGCTCGGGCCGTGCTGGCGCACGCCCGCACGGGGTTGCCCGCCTACGAGCGGGTGCGGCGCGTCGAGTTCGTCGAGGAGCTGCCGAAGACGATCTCGGGCAAGATCCGCCGCGTCGAGCTGCGGCAGCGCGAGGAGGAGGCCGCCCGGGTGGGTGAGCGCCTCGCGGGGGAGTGGCGCGACGACGACTTCCCCGGGCTCAAGGGGTAGCGGCGGCGCGGGCTCGGCACCGAGTTCCGTGCGCTGCACCGCGACTAGACGCGGTGCGTTGCACGAGACGCGGTGCGTTGCACGAGACGCGGTGCAGTGCCCGAGACGCGGTGCAGTGCCCGAGACGCGGTGCGGTGTACGAGACGGGGTGCGGTGGCCGCCTGCCGGTGCCCGGAGGGGCTTCGCACCGCGTTCCGTGCGCTGCACCGCGTCTAGACGCGGTGCGCTGTACGAGACGCGGTGCGGTCCGGGCTCGGAGCGCTGCGCGGGCGCAGAACGCGGTGCGGTGCCCGAAGGGTGGTGCGGTGCCCGAGACGCGGTGCGCTACCCGAAGGGCGGTGCGCTGCCCGAAGGGTGGTGCTCTGTTCGAGACGTGGTGCGGTGCCCGAGACGCGGAGCGGTGACCCGCTCGCCGGTGGCCGCGGGGGCTCCGCACCGCGTTCCGTGCGCTGCACCGCGACTAGACGCGGTGCGCTGTACGAGACGCGGAGCGGTGGCCGAGGAGGCGCGGGTCGGCCCACACGCTTCGATTCGCGGACGACATGGCCGGGAACCCTGGCCAGACTCGGGGTTGTTGCATAAGCTCATGTGATCCACCCCGAGGAGACCCGTGATCAGCTGCGCCGACACCACCACCGTGGTCTCGTGAGCGATCCGCGACACGACGGCCCGCCCCTCACCCGGCGCGAGGCGCTGGCTCGAGAGCGCGCCGCAGGCGGCCCCTCCCTTAAGACCGCTGCCGCGTCGGCTGCGACCGGTCCCGCCATCACCCCCGCGACGCGCACGTCGACCGAGACGCGCGCCTCCACCCCGTCGACGCGCGCTTCGACTGTGACTAGCGCCTCGGCCGCGCCCGTGCCCAGGACGCCCGCCACCACCCCCGCGACGCGCACGGCTACGGCGACGGCGCCCGCGACCCGCACCCCCGCGCCGGCCACCTCGGCCACCTCCACCACTTCGACGGCCCGCGTCGCGGCGGGCCCGGCACCGCGCCTCCTCGGTGCCCCTCGCCCCGACGCCGTCCTGCGGCGCGTGCGCGAGGCGGCGGTCCCGGCGTTCGCGCTGCTGCTCGCGACCCTGTTCTTCTCGTCGAACGTCACTCCGGCGTCGGCGTCCGATCTGGGCGGCTCCGGGATCCCCGTCTCGACCGCCGCCCCGATGACCGGGCAGACCCTGGCGGCGTCGCTCGTCGTGCTCGCCGTGGCCGACCGCGACTCGTACGGCGTCACCGACCCGCCGCCCCCGCCCCCGCCCGAGCCGGAGCCCGCCGCGGTCGAGCAGACGGTCACGGGCTCGTCGTCGAGCAGCGCCGTCGTCGGCGGCGTCGGGGCGGTCGCGTCGGGCGGCGGGACGATCGTCAACAGCGGGACGGGCGACATCCGCTGGCCGTTCCCCGGCAGCGTCGTCCTGAGCTCGGGCTTCGGACCCCGCTCGGCCCCCTGCGCCGCCTGCTCGAGCATGCACATGGGGCTCGACATGACTCCGGGAGGCGGCACCCCGATCGGCGCCGTCGCCGCCGGCACCGTCCGCATCGCCGGAGTGCACGCGCAGTTCGGCACGTACGTCGTCATCGACCACATGATCGACGGCGGCCTGGTCAGCACCATGTACGCGCACATGCGCTCCGGATCGAGCCCACTGACGGTCGGTCAGCAGGTCGGCGTGGGCGAGCTCGTCGGGGCCGTCGGCCGGACCGGCGTCGCCACCGGCGAGCACCTGCACTTCGAGGTGCTCATGGGCGGATCGACGCAGATCGACCCGAAGGCCTGGCTCGACGCGAACGCGGGACGCACGCTCTAGCCCGCCCCGCGCCTCCTCGACGGATCCACTGGCGACGGATCCATTGGTCGGAAGATGCGCTTCACCGCGCCACGACGAGCATCTTCCGACCACTCGACCACTCGAGCACTCGACCACTCGGCCACCCGGCCGAGACGCGGTTCCGGAGGCGCGGGTCACGTCGTCAGCGCGCCGCGGGCACCTCGACGCCGGCGGCCCAGACCCGCTCCACCGACCAGGTCGTGTCCCAGGCGACGGCGTCGGCGACGTACCCGGGGGCGAGCCGACCCAGTCGGTCGTCGAGCCCGAGGGCGCGCGCCGGCACGATCGTCGACGCGGCGACCGCCTCGGTCGGCGTGAGCCCGGTGCGGCTGAGAGCCACGCGGAGGGCGTGATCCTGCGTCGACGTCGACCCCGCGATCGTGTCGCTGCCGGTCAGGGTCGCGACCCCGTCGGAGACGGTGACGTCGAGGTCGCCCAGGCGGTACGCGCCGTCCGGCGACCCGGCCGCGGCCATGGCGTCCGTGACGAGCGCGACCCGCCCCGGTGCCGACCGCAGGACGAGCGTGGCGACCTCGGGGTGCACGTGCACGCCGTCGAGGACCAGCTCGATGGTGACCCTCTCGTCGCCGACCGCCGCGATGATCGGACCCGGGTCGCGGTGGTGGATCCCGTTCATCGCGTTGAAGGCGTGGGTGACCAGGGTGGCCCCGCGGTCGAACGCCTGCCTCGTCAGGTCGAAGCCGGCCTCGGTGTGCCCGACGGCGACGGCGACCCCGGCGGCGACGAACCGGTCGACGGCCGCGAGGCCCCCGGGCAGTTCGGGAGCCAGCGTGACCTGACGGAGGGTGCCCCAGCCCGCGTCGACGAGTTCGTCGATCAGCACCGGGTCGGGGTCGGCGAGGTAGTGCCGGTGATGCGCACCACGGCGGTCGGGAGCGAGGAACGGCCCCTCGAGATGCGCGCCGAGCACCAGCTGGTCGCGCTGCTGCAGCTCGGCGACCCGCTGCAGCGAGCCGCGCAGCTCGGCGATGGGGGCGGCCACGAGGCTCACGATCGACCGGGTCGTGCCGTGCGAGCGGTGCAGGGCGAGACCGGCCTCGATGGACGCGGCGTCGTGGTCGAACGAGTGACCGCCGCCGCCGTGCGTGTGCAGGTCGACGAGCCCGGGCGTCAGGTGCGCGCCCCCGAGATCGACGGTGCGGTCGGCTGGGGGGAGACCCGCGCCTCCTCGGCCGTCGGAGCCGTCGAGGGCTCCCGAGCCGCCGTGGCTCGCGCTCGCGGCGCCGGTCGCGCCGGTCGCGCCGGTCGCGTCGGCCGCCGCACCGCGTCGCCGGGGCGAGCTGCCGACCGAGACGATGCGGTCGCCGTCGACGAGCATCCAGAATCCGTCGACCTCGCCGTCGGCGTCGACCTTGTGGGCGTCGTGGAAGAGGATCGTCACGCGCGGCCCTCGCGCCGGAAGGTCACGACGCCGGTCACCGCGGCCACGACGCCGAAGACCGCGCCCACGATCGGGTAGCCCAGCTGGAACCAGGCCGCGGTCGCCGCGCCCATCACGGCGATCTCGACGATCGCCTTGCCGACGGCGTCGGTCGCGACGATCGCCCGAGGGGCGCGGAACAGCGCCCAGACGACGATCGCGAACAGGGGCGCGCCGATCATGAACAGCACGGCCGGCCACGGGTAGGGCCAGGCCAGGTAGCCCCAGAACGCCAGCGAGAACAGCGCGAAGAGCTCGCACGCGAAGCGGAGGACGTCGACGACGGTCACGGCCGGACGCCGAGGGGGCAGTCGAGGAGGCGCGGTGTCGGGCGTGGTCACGAGCCCAGCGTACGGCGGAGACCCCCGAACGCACGCGCTCCCGTGCGCCACCCCCGGGCGCCCGAGCCCCGGGTCGGACGATCGAGTGGTCGGAAGATGCTCGTCGCGCGCCCGGGGAGGACATCTTCGGACCACTCGATCACCGGGCGCACGCGCGACGCGCGGCGGGCGATGGGCGACGGGCGCTCGCGACGGGCGTGCGCGTCGCGTCGCGTCGCGTCGCGTCGCGCGCTAGCGGAAGACGATCGTGCGGGCCCCGTCGAGCAGCACGCGGTCCTCGGCGAACCAGCGCACCGCCTGGGTGAGGGTGCGGCTCTCCTCGTCCTGGCCGATCGCCATGAGCTCGGGGGCGCTGCGGGTGTGGTCGACGCGGACGACGTTCTGCTCGATGATCGGCCCCTCGTCGAGGTCGCTCGTGACGAAGTGCGCCGTCGCGCCGATGAGCTTCACGCCGCGGGCGTGCGCCTGACGGTAGGGGTTGGCGCCCTTGAACCCGGGCAGGAACGAGTGGTGGATGTTGATCGCCCGACCCTCGAGGGCCGCGCACAGCTCGGGGCTGAGGATCTGCATGTAGCGCGCCAGCACGACGAGCTCGACGTCGTACCGATCGACGACCTGCAGCACCCGGGCCTCGAAGGCCGCCTTGGACTCGGGGTCGGTCACGGGGTGGTGCTCGAACCGCTTGCCGTAGAACTCGGCCAGGCCGGAGAGGTCGTCGTGGTTGGCGAGGATCAGCGGGATCTCGATCGGCAGCTGCCCGGCCCGCTGCCGGAACAGCAGGTCGTTGACGCAGTGCGCCGCCTTGCTCGCCAGCACCAGGGTGCGCGTCGGACGGCCGACGACGTCGAGCTTGTGCTGCATCCCGTAGTGCGCGATCACCGGCGCGAGGGCGCCCTCGAGTGCGGCGCGCTCGCCCGGGGCCTCGACCTGCAGGCGCATGAAGAAGGTGCCGGTGTCGTGGCTCGAGAACTGCGCCGACTCGGTGATGTTGCCGCCGGCCTGCACCACGGCGCCGCTGATCGCGTGCACGATCCCGGGCTGGTCCTGGCAGACGAGGGTCAGCGTCCAGTGCGTGGTGGTGGTCTCGGAGGAGGCGGTGGTCACCTGCTCAGGGTAGCGACCCCGAGGCGTCGCGACGCGCCGTGCGGAGGCGGGTCCGCGGGGCCTGCCGCGGCACCCGTCGGGGCGCCTCGGCGGAGCTCAGAGCAGAGCGACGAGCAGAGCGACGAGCAGAGCGACGAGCGTCACCAGCGGGAACAGCCCCTGCGTGGCGGCGGCGCGCGCCTTGGTCCGGTCGGAGAGCACGAGCACGAGCGCCGCGGCGAGCATCGACCCCGTGCCGGCGACCAGGAGGGCGAGACCGGCCGAGGAGGCGTCGGTCACGTCACCCGCGCCTCCTGCGGTCGTGATCACCAGCACGACGCCGACGGCGGTGACGATCGCGAGGAACAGGTTGTAGAAGCCCTGGTTGAAGGCGAGGGGCCGGGTGTGCTCGGCCTGGACGTCGTCGGTGACGCCGAACGTGGCGCGGACGCGCGGGGTCGTCCAGAGCAGCGACTCCATCACGAAGATGGAGACGTGCAGCAGGGCGGCGAGCGAGGCCGTGATCAGCGGGAGGACGAGCATGCGCGCCAGCCTACGGCGCGCTGCCCGTCGCGACGGCTGCCGTAGCATCGGGGCGGGCCCGCGAGCGCGTGCCCGAGGGCGAGCCGAGGAGGCGCGGCGTGGCGGAGCGGGTCACCATCGTCGAGGTCGCGGCGCGGGCCGGCGTCGCCATCAGCTCGGTGTCGAGCGCGCTCAACGACCGCCCCGGGGTCTCGGAGCAGACCCGCGCCCGCATCAAGCAGGCCGCCGACGACCTCGGTTTCGTGCCCAGCGTCCGCGGCCGGAGCCTCAGCGCCAAGCGGGCGTTCGCCGTCGGGCTCGTCGTGCACCGCGACCCGTTCGTGCTCGAGTCCGACCCCTTCTTCGGCAGCTTCATCGGCGGGCTCGAGTCGGTGCTCGACCCGCGCGGCTACGCCCTGATCCTGCAGATGGGGTCGGCCGCCGACGAGACCCTCGACCGCTACCGCCGTCTCGCGGCGGGGCGCCGGGTCGACGGGGTGTTCCTCAACGAGCTCGTCGTCGACGACCCCCGGGTGCCGCTCGTGCAGCAGCTCGGCCTGCCCGCGGTCGGCGTCAACCCGGCGGCGGGGTTCCCGTTGCCGGCCGTGCGGCAGGACGACTCGGCGGGGATCCGCGAGCTCGTGGACCACCTCGTCGCCCTGGGGCATCGGCGCTTCGCGCATGTCTCGGGGCCTGACCGCTTCGTGCACGCTCGGCGTCGGAGCGCCGCGTGGCGGGACGCGCTCGTCGCCGCCGACCGCGACCCGGGCGTCGTGGTCGAGGCCGACTTCACCTACGACGGCGGGGCGCGGGCCGCCGCGCAGCTGCTCGGTGGTGGCGGCGCCGGCGGCTCCGCCCGCGTCGGGGACGGCTCCGTGCGCGTCGACGATCCGAGCGAGCGGCCGACGGCGGTGTTCTGCGCGAACGATCTGGCGGCGATCGGGTTCATGGCCGAGGCCGACCGGCTCGGCGTCCGGGTGCCCGACGACGTCAGCGTGGCCGGGTTCGACGGGATCGAGCTCGGCACGTACGTGCGGCCGGCGCTGACCACGCTGACCACGGCCCCGCGGTTGATCGGCGCGGAGGCGGCCCGCCTGCTGCTCGCGGCCGTCGACGGCGACCCCGTGCCCGACGCCGAGATCGACCACGCTCGCCTGCTCGTGCGCGCGTCGACGGCGCCCGCCCCGCGCTGACCCGCCCCGCCCCGCGCCGCCGCCCGACGAGCGTCGCCCGTCGGGTGCGATGCCGAGTGGTCAAAAGATGTCCTTCGTGGGCGTGCGAAGAGCATCTTCGGACCACTCGATCGTGTGAGGTGAGGTGAGGTGAGGTGACGTGACGTGGGGTGGGCGTGTGGGGCGGGCGTCGACGGGCGTCTCGCGTCTCGCGTCGGGCGCGAGACGTGGGTGCGATGCCGAGTGGTCGAAAGATGTCCTTCGTGGGCGTGCGAAGAGCATCTTCGGACCACTCGATCGCGTGAGGTGAGGTGAGGTGAGGTGAGGTGGGGCGGGCGTCGACGGGCGTCTCGCGTCTCGCGTCGGGCGCGAGACGTGGGTGCGACGTCGAGTGGTCAAAAGATGTCCTTCGTCGGCGTGCGAAGAGCATCTTCGGACCACTCGATCGAGTAAGGCGGGGACGAGGCGGGGCGGGATGAGCGTCGGGCGATGGAGGGGCGACGCGAGCGTGAGGCGAGTCCGGCGAGCGTGAGCGGGGGCTATCGCGGCGACGATCCTCGTGCTACTTTACGAATAACCGAAACGTTTCGGTAGACCCGATCACCGCACGACGACGAAGTTGGCGCACCCGATGACCTCCGCAACCCCCGAGCCCGCGACGCCCGCACCCGCGACGCCCGCCTCCGAGACGCCCGCCCCCGCACCCGAGACACCCGCACCCGCGACGCCCGCCTCCGCAACCCCCGCACCCGCGACCCCCGCACCCGAAACCCCCGCACCCGCGACCCCCGCACCCGCGACGCACCCGTACCTCGTCCCCCTGACCCGTGCGCGCCTCCAGCAGGTCCTCGACGACGCGCTGCAGCACCGCAACGACCTCACCGGAGCGCTCTCGCAGCTCACCTTCTCGAGTCCCGCGGCCTACGGCGACCAGGGCACGATCTGGCAGGTCGGTCCGTTCGCCGCCGACGACGCGCTCACGTTCACGCTCGACGGCCAGTGGCCCGACCCCGACGGCATCGGCTGGACGAGCGACTCCCTCTACAACCCGAGCGTCATCGAGCACGACGGCGTCCTGCACCTCTTCTACCGGGCCTCGCCCCGCAAGGAGAGCCTCGGCAGCCGCATCGGCCACGCCACCCTCGACCTCCGGACGCCGGGCGCCGCCTGGATCGACGACCCCGCCAACCCCCTGGTCCGCCCCACCCGCGACGTCGAGCTGCTCGGCGTCGAGGACCCGAAGGCGTACCGGGCCGAGGGCCGCTGGTGGCTGTTCCACAACGGCGTCTTCCCGATCACCGAGGAGGCGCGGGTCGCGTTCCCGAGTCTCGGCTACCCCGTCGAGGCGGTCGGCATCGACATCCTCGTGTCGGTCAGCGACGACCTCGTCGACTGGCAGCCGCTCGGTCCGATCACCGACCACGCGCAGACGCGGCTGTGGGCCAAGGGGGCCGTCATCCCGCGCGACGAGCACGGCGCGGCCGTGCGGATCGGCGGCGAGTACCTGATGTTCGTCAGCGAGGGATTCGACGGCGTGCTGCACGTGGGCCGATCGACCGACATGGCGACCTGGGTCTTCGAGCCCTGCCCCTACCTCGACCTGTCGCCGGTCGGCGGTCACCTGCACGAGGTCGCCGCCGCCGTCGTCACGGGCGACGGCCACCTGGTCCTCGACGTGTTCCACGACGTCGACGGCGTGTTCGCGGCGAGCCAGGTGCTCTACGACCTCGAGCGTCCGTTCGAGCAGCTCGCCGTCGCCCCGGGAGGCTCGCTCAGCTGGGGCGGACTGCAGCGGGTCGGCGGCCGCTGGACCTTCGCGCAGGGCTGGGACGCGCCTCCCGGTCGCCGCGATCTGTACTTCTACCGAGACGGCGCCGACGGCGCCGACGCCCCTGACACCACCCCACCCCGTTCCATCTGACAACCGAGGAGAACACCGTGCAACGACGCACAGGCTTCACACGACGCACCACCGTCATCGGAGCGGCCGCCCTGGTCGCCGCCTTCGGCCTGACGGCCTGCTCGGGCGGGGGCGGCGCATCCGGCGACGCCCTCACCGCCACGGGCCCCATCACGATCTGGTACTCGAACAACGAGGCGGAGGTCTCGTGGGGCAAGGCCATGGTCGAGGCCTGGAACGCCGACCACCCCGACGAGCAGGTCAAGGGGCAGGAGATCCCCGCCGGCAAGTCGAGCGAAGAGGTGATCGGCGCGGCCATCACCGCGGGCAACGCACCGTGCCTCGTCTACAACACCGCCCCCAGCGCGGTCGGGCAGTTCCAGAAGCAGGGCGGCCTCGTCGACCTGTCGAGCTTCCCCGACGGCGCGAGCTACGTCGAGGATCGCAGCGGCGACCTGGCGAAGCAGTACCAGGACGCCGAGGGCGACTACTACCAGCTCCCGTGGAAGTCGAACCCCGTGATGATCTTCTACAACAAGGACCTGTTCACCCAGGCCGGCCTCGACGCCGAGAACCCGGAGCTGTCGACCTACGACGACTTCCTCGCGACGTCGAAGACCCTGGTCGACGCGGGCGTCTCGGACTACGCCATCCACCCGGCCCCGACCAGCGAGTTCTTCCAGACCCAGTTCGACTTCATGCCGCTCTACGCCGCCGAGACCGGCGGCACCGGGCTCGTCGACGACGGGAAGGCGACGTTCGCCGACACCGAGGGCGTCGACGTCGCCACCTTCTGGCGGTCGCTCTACGCCGACGGCCTGGCCGGGCAGGAGCAGTACACCGGCGACTCGTTCGCCGACGGCGAGGCCGCGATGTCGATCGTCGGACCGTGGGCGGTCTCGGTCTACAAGGACGTCAACTGGGGCGCCGTGCCCGTGCCGACCGAGGAGGGCACCCCCGCCGACGAGACCTACACGTTCAGCGACGCCAAGAACGTCGGCATGTACACCGCCTGCGAGAACCAGGGCACCGCGTGGGAGTTCCTTAAGTTCTCGACCAGCGACGACCAGGACCGCGCCCTGCTCGAGACGACCGGTCAGATGCCGATCCGCAGCGACCTCGCCACGACCTACGCCGACTACTTCGAGGCCAACCCGGCCTACGCGCTGTTCGGCGACCAGGCCGCGCGCACCGTCGAGGTGCCGCCGGGACCGAACACGGTCGCCGAGCTGCAGGCGTTCCGCGACGCCTGGTCGAGCAGCGTCATCTTCGGCAAGGGCGACGTCTCGTCGTCGCTCGACGACGCCGCCGCGAAGATCGACGAGCTCGCGGCGCAGGGCTGATCGTGTCGACCCTGCACGAGGTCCCGGCGGTGCCGGGACCCGGGGGTCGCCCCGAGGAGGCGCGCCGCGCCTCCTCGGGGACCCCCGGCTCCGATCGCGGGGCCCGCCGCCGCCGTGGCGGGCTGCTCGGCAAGAACCCCCTCGGCCTGCTCTTCAGCGCGCCGTACCTGGTGTTCGTGCTGGCGGTCTTCGCCTACCCGTTGATCTACGCGGTGTACATCGCGTTCCACGACTACTTCTTCACCGCACCCGGCGCCGTCGTCGAGCGGCCGTTCGTGGGCCTGCAGAACTTCGTGACCGCCTTCACCGACCCGGCCGTGATCCGGTCGTTCGGCAACGTCGGGATCTTCCTGATCATCAACGTGCCGCTGACCGTCGTGCTCAGCATGGTGCTCGCCACCGCGCTCGACCGGGTGGTGCACTTCAGGGGGTTCCTGCGGGTCGCGTTCTACGTGCCGTACCTGACCGCGAGCGTCGCGGTGGTCGCCGTCTGGCTGTTCCTGTTCAACGGGAACGGCCTGGTCAACCAGGTCCTGGGGCCGCTCGCGCCCGAGCCGTCGTGGCTGATCAACTCGGCCTGGGCCATGCCCTCGATCGCGCTGTTCGTCACCTGGAAGCAGCTCGGCTTCTACATCCTGCTGTACCTCGCGGCCCTGCAGAACGTGCCGAAGGAGCTCTACGAGGCCGCGTCGAGCGACGGTGCCGGACCGATCCGATCGTTCTTCACGGTGACCGTGCCGGGCGTGCGGCCCGCCACCGTGCTCGTGCTGCTGGTGTCCACCGTCACCGGGGCGAACCTCTTCACCGAGCCGTACCTCCTGACCGGCGGCGGCGGTCCGAACGGGGCCTCCACCTCGCCCGTGCTGCTGATGTACCAGAAGGGCATCGAGCAGGGGAACCCCGACCAGGCGAGCGCGATCGGCGTCGTCCTCGTGATCCTCGTGCTGATCATCGCGCTGCTGCAGAACCGGTTCGCCGGCGGAAAGGACGAACGATGACGCTCGCCGACCGACACCCGTCCACGCCCGACGCGAGCCCCCGGGTCCCCCCGGCCCGGCCGCGGCGCATCGCCAAGAGGCCGCCGCTCACCCGTGCCCAGACCGTGCTGCGCGGCGTCGTGCTCGCGATCGGCGCCCTCGCGTTTCTCTTCCCGTTCTACTACATGGTGATCGGCTCGCTGCAGACGCAGCCCGACCCCACGGTCGCCGGGGCGTTCCCGCACCCGTCGAACCTGACCCTCGAGAACTACAGCGCGATCGACAGCCGCATCGGGCTGCTGACCGGTCTGCTCAACTCCGGCATCTTCACCGTCGGCGTGCTCGCCTGCACGATCGTGTTCGGCGTGCTGGTCGGCTACGCGCTCGCCGTGCTGCAGTGGCGGGGTCGCGGGGTCACCTTCGCGCTGGCCCTGCTGGTGCAGGTGGTGCCGTTCCAGCTGCTGATCATCCCGCTGTACGTGCTGATCGCGCGCGACTACGGGCTGAGCGATAACTACCTCGGCATGATCCTGCCGTTCGCGATCAACTCGACGGCGGTGATCATCTTCCGGCAGTACTTCCTGCAGCTGCCGAAGGAGCTGTTCGAGGCGGCGCGCATCGACGGCACCGGCGAGTTCCGGCTGCTGTGGAACATCGCTCTGCCGCTCGTGCGCCCCGCACTGGTGACGGCGCTGCTGCTGACCTTCATCGGGCCGTGGAACGAGTTCCTGTGGCCGTTCCTCATCACCAAGGAGGCCTCGATGCAGCCGCTCGCCGTGTCGCTGGCGAACTACATCAGCAACGTGGCGGCGACCGCGGCGAACCCGTTCGGCGCGACCCTCGCGGGTGCCGTCGTGCTGGCCGCGCCGGTCGTGCTGCTGTTCATCGTGTTCCAGCGGTACTTCATCTCGACCGACGTCGGCTCGAGCGTCAAGGGCTGACCCGTCGGGTCCGCCTCGCCCCGTGCCCCCGTCCCGACCTCCCCGAGGAGGCGCGGTGCCGGTCCCGCCCGCACCGCGCCTCCTCGGCTCCCTCCCCTCCGAAAGGCCGCACCATGCCTGACTTCCCGTACCGTCTGACCCGCCTGGGCGTCGTGATGACGCCCGACCCCGCCGAGCCGCTCGAGGCCGAGGGGGTGCTGAACCCCGGCTCGGGGCGCGGCCCCGACGGCGAGCTGTACCTGCTGCCGCGCATGGTCGCGGCCGGCAACGTGTCGCGCGTGGGGCTCGCCCGCGTGCTCGTCGAGGAGGGCGTGCCCGTGGGCGTCTCCCGCCAGGGCGTCGTGCTCGCCCCCGACCGCGGGTGGGAGCGCGGCGCCACGCACTCCGGCGTCGAGGACCCCCGCGTCACCCGGATCGACGAGCTCGGCCTGCACGTGATGACGTACGTCGCCTACGGGCCGCTCGGTCCGCGCACGGCCGTCGCGGTCAGCGACGACCTGCGTGACTGGCGGCGGCTCGGACCGGTCGCCTTCGACTACGTCGACGAGCTCGACGCCGATCTGGGGCTGTTCCACAACAAGGACACCGTGTTCTTCCCCTCGTCGGTCACCGCACCCGACGGCGTCCGCAGCTTCGCCGTGCTGCACCGGCCGATGTGGCACATCGGGGCGACCGTGCCGGGGGAGGGCAGCCCGCTGCCGGCCGGCGTCACCGACGGGCGGCACTCGATCTGGATCAGCTACGTCTCCGTCGAGGCGGTCGCGGCCGATCCGCGCGCCCTCACCCGATGGGGGCAGCACCGGTTCGTGGCCGGGCCCGCGTTCCCGTTCGAGGAGCTCAAGATCGGCGGCGGACCGCCCCCGCGGCGCGTGCCCGAGGGGTGGCTGCTGCTGCATCACGGCGTCACCGGCGTGATCGACGACGTGTTCGCCCAGCAGCAGAACGTGAACTACGCCGCCGGCGGCATGATCCTCGACGCCGACGACCCGTCGCGGGTGGTGACCCGGTCGACGGTGCCGCTGCTCGAGGCGGAGACCGCCGACGAGCGCGACGGGATCGTGCCGAACGTGGTGTTCCCCACCGCGATCGAGGAGATCGACGGCGTCCCGTACGTGTTCTACGGCATGGCGGACTCCAAGATCGGCGTCGCCCGCCTCGACCCCGCCTGACTCGCGCCGGCCCGGCCGGCCCGGCCGGCCCGCGTCGACGAGGTGCCCCTGACGGGGCGCTCCGCGACCACCGGTGACCCGGTCGGGTCACCTCATGGACCCTGACAAGAAGAAGGAGGCGGTCGACGATGATCGCACGCGACTCACGATGGACGGGCGTGGCCCTTGCCGCGACCCTGGCGACCGTGCTGGGGGTGACGGGGGCGCTGCCGGCCGCCGCCGCGCCTCCTCGGGCGGAGGCTCCGCCGACCGCGGTGACGACGTCGTCGACCGCGGCCGTGGCGCCGCTCACCAACCTCGCGCACCTGGACTTCCTGCTCGACCAGGCGACCCCCGCCCCCGAGGCCGGACACGCGACGTACCGGCTCGACTCCGAGCCGACGCTGACCCTGCCCTGGACCTACGCCGACGCCCGTGACGGCGGCACCTTCGCCCGGGTGGGCGGAGGCCCGCTCGACCCGGCCACCGGCTACTGGGGACAGGGCGCGTACAACAGCGACGACGTGTCACGCTCGGCCGTGGTGTACCTGCGCGACTGGCAGCAGACCGGCTCGGAGTCGAGCAGGCAGAAGGCCTACGAGCTGCTGCGGGCGACCGCGTACTTCCAGACGACGACCGGCCCGGCCGCGGGAAACGTCGTGCTCTGGATGCAGCCCGACGGCACGTTCAACCGCAGCCCCGTGCCGGTCGAGCTGCCCGACCCGTCGGACAGCGGCAACAGCTACTGGCTGGCCCGCAGCATCTGGGCCTTCGGCGAGGGGTACGCCGCGTTCGCGGACGACGACCCGGAGTTCGCCGCGTTCCTGCAGCAGCGGTTGCAGCTCGGCGTGACGGCGTTGAACCGCGAGTCGCTCGCTCGGTACGGGCAGTACGACGTCGCCGACGGCGCGAAGGTGCCGGCCTGGCTGATCGTCGACGGAGCCGACGCCTCGGCCGAGGCCGTGCTCGGGCTGACCGCCTACTCGGCCGTCGCGCCCCGGGACGCCGCCGCCCGCACGGCCCTCACGCAGCTCGCCGAGGGAATCGCCGCGATGTCGTCCGGCGACTCGCAGACCTGGCCCTACGGCGCCGTGCTGCCGTGGGCGGAGTCGCGGTCGATGTGGCACGCCTGGTCGTCGCAGATGCCCGTCGCGCTGGCCCGCGCCTCGACGCTCCTCGGCCGCCCCGACCTCCTGAAGCCCGCCGTGGTCGACCAGACGTCGTTCACGACGACGCTGCTCGCGGCGAGCGGACCCGACAACGCCTGGTACCCGACGCCCGTCGATCAGACGCAGATCGCCTACGGCGCCGACTCCCGGCTGCAGTCGGCGCTCGCGGTGGCGGACGCCTCGGGCACGTCGCGCTCGGGTGCGCCGGGTCTGCGTGAGATCGCCGCGATCGCCGCCAGCTGGTACTTCGGCACCAACCGCTCGGGCACGCCCGTCTACGACCCCGCGACCGGGGTCACCTTCGACGGGGTGCAGGCCGACGGCACGGTCAACCGCAACAGCGGGGCGGAGAGCACGATCCACGGCCTGCTCTCGATGATCGCGCTCGACGGGGCCCCCGACGTGTCGGCCCTCGCTCAGGAGTCGACGACGGTGACCTCCCGCGACGGCCTGACGGTGGTCGAGGCCGAGACGGCGGCGTCGACCACGGGCACGGTCGTGACGCCCGACTCGGCCTGGACGGGCGAGTCGCAGTACGGCGGAGGCTCGGCCCTCCGGCTCGAGCCCGGGCAGAGCGCGAACATCCGGGTGCCCGCCGGCTCCGGGCTGCGACACGTCGAGCCGGTGCTGCTGGCCGCCGAGGGGGTGCGGTCGACGTCGAGCTGGAAGGCGGGCCGCGTGCCCCTCGGGACGCTGACGACGCAGGCCGGAGCGCAGGGCGTGACAGCCGCCTCCGGGGCGCTGCTGCCTCAGACGCTGCCGGTGCCGATCGGGCCGGGCGCGACGTCGGTGACCGTGACGGCGGGGCGGAACGCGACGGTGGTCGACGGCCTCATCGTCCGGCCGCTGGTGCAGCGGGTGGTGCTCGGCGGTGAGCGCGGTCACGCGACCGAGCTGGTGTCGTCGACGGCGCGGGTGCCGCTGCCGACGACCGTGGGCGTGCGCGGGCAGCGCGCGACGGTCTCGACGTACGACGCCTCGGGCCGCCTCGTGTCCGAGCGGGTCGCGTCGGGCCGCACCGCGGTGCTGCTGAAGCCGGGCGGCTTCGCGGTCCTCACCCGCTGACCCCGTCCCGCGCCGCTCCGCCGGCCCCCGCGCTCCGCACCGCCGGCCCCGCGCTCCGCCCTGCAAGTGTGCACATCGCGACCTCCGCGGTCCGACACGCCGGCAGGGCGGGGCGCCGCGCCGTCGATCGCCCCGGCATGGTCGGGTTCGGCACGCGTCGGCCGCCGGCTGATGTCGGGTTCGGCACGCACCGGCCCAGATCGCCGGCGTGCCGGTCGATCTCGGCCCCAGCGGGAGAGCTGACTCCTGGGGCCGTCGACGCGGTACCGATCGGGGGATCCCCCGTGTGCACCCTCGACAGAACGAGGTGACGCGTGGGGGGCGGTTCCGTCTGGACGGTGCCCCCGACGCGTCACCTCGACGCAGCTCAGGTGCGCTCAGGCCTCGTCGGCGTGCGGCGCCGGCGCGGCGGTCGCGCTTGCGCGGGTCGCCTTGGCCAGGTTCTCGACGAGCTCCGAGCGCGTCTGCGACACGACGTAGGCGGGCTGGTCGCGCTCGACGCGCCAGCTCTCGCTCAGCGGTCCGACGTTGACGGTGTCGAAGCCCATCTCGTCGTAGAGGCGCTGCACGAGCTCGGCGGCCTCCTCGAAGTCGCTCGACGTGGCGAGGGCGCGACGGCCCTCGGTGCCGGCGGGCGTGCCGTCGGTCGTGATGTCCTTCGCCATGATGTGGTTGAAGCCCTTGGCGACCTTGCTGTCCGGCAGGTGGCGCTGGAGCATCTGCGACACCGTGTCGATGCCGTTGTCGAGGGCGGCGATGCGTCCGTCGCGCTCGAAGTAGTAGTTGTTGGTGTCGATGACGACCTTGCCGGCGAGCGGCTCGACGGGCACCTGCTCGTAGTTCTTCAGCGGGACCGTGACGACCACGATCTCGCCCGCCTCGCCCGCCTCCTCGGCCGTCGCCGCCCGCGCCTTGGGGCCGAGGTCGGCGACCAGGTCGGCGAGCGTCTCGGGCCCGCGCGAGTTGCTGATCACGACGTCGTAGCCCTGCTCGATGGCCGCGCGAGCGACCTGGCTGCCGATGTTGCCTGCTCCGATGATTCCGATCGTTGTCATGCCTCCAGCAAACGCCTCCGCCGGTCGTGCATTGTCGGCAAGGATTCAGGAGGCGCGGTGCGGCCGGTCACTTCCCGCTCAGCCACGAGGTGATCCGCTGCCACACCCCGGGCGCGTCCCGCCCGGCGTCGTCGGCCGAGCGTGCGGGGCGGGGGTGGCGGACGAACTCCGACGTGCGGCAGTGCAGGCAGGTGAGCACGTGCGGGTTCACGGAGAGGCCCGTGCCGTAGTACGGGTTGGGAGCGAGGCGTGCGGTCCTGCCGCAGGTCGGGCACGGCGTCGACCGCTCCGTCATCATGCTCTCGGTGTCCATCGCAGCCTTCCGTGGTCGCTCCGGCGGTGTCGCGCGAGGGCGTCCTGCCCACGGCCGGAGAGTGTTCGGAGTGAGCACGGCTCGGGTTGGCCCTCGGCGGACCCCCCGATCGGGGCGAGGCGATGCGCCAGACTGGGGCGATGCCCGACGTGCTCAGCCTTCGTGACCTCGACCGCGCCTCCCTCGACGCGATCCTCGATCGATCGGGCCGCTGGGCCGACGGGGCGGCGGAGCCCCGCGGCGGCCGTCCGCGGGTCGCGACGATCTTCTCGGGCCCGGCGTTCCGCACGCGGCTCGCCTTCGACACGGCGATCGACCTGATCGGCGGCCACCGCGTCGATCTGCCGCTGACCCTGGGCGAGCGCGAGCCGATCGCCGACACGGCCGCCGTGCTCGGCGGCGGAGTGGACGCGGTCGTCATCCGGCACGGCTCGCACGCCGACGTGCTCGAGCTGGCCGAGCACTGCCCGGTTCCGGTGGTCAACGCGATGACGGCGAGCGGTCACCCGTGCGAGGTCGTGTCCGAGGCGTTCACGGTGCGGCGCCGACGAGGGTCCCTGGACGGGCTTCGTCTGACGTTCGTGGGCGAGGCGACGAACCTGTTCCGGTCGTGGTGCGAGCTGTCGACGGCGTACGACATCGCGGTCACGCAGGTCGCGCCTCCCGGGTTCGAGGCGCCGCAGGCGTATCTCGACGAGATCGCGGCGCTCGGCGGCTCGCTCGCGACGACCGCCGACCTCGCGGCCGGGGCGGACGGCGCCCACGTGATCTACACCGACGGCTGGCCCGAGGAGGCGCGGGTCGACGGACCGACGCGCGTCGCCTTCGAGCGCACCACGATCACGGCCGACCTGCTCGACGCCCTGGGCGGCGACCCGACCGCCGGCGAGGGCGTGCTGATGCACTGCATGCCGGTGCGGCGCGGCGACGAGGTGACGGCCGAGGCGTTCGCGCATCCCCGGTCGATCACGCTCGAGGCGAAGCGCAGTCTGGCGCCGACCCACGCCGCCCTGCTGGAGTTCGCGCTCGGGATGCTCTGAGCGACTGAGCGACTGAGCGCGACGGGCGAGACCGAGCGCGACGGGCGAGACCGAGCGCGGCTGCGCGACCGAGCGCGGCTGGGCGACCGAGCCCGGCGGGGCGCGACCGACGGGCGCGTCAGGCGGCTGCGCGCGCCGATCGCACCGCGAGCACGCGGTCGGTGACGAGCACCACGACGAGCATCACGGCGGCCACGACGATGTAGAGCACCGGCAGGGCGTCGAGCCCGGCCCCGTCGAGCACGATCGCGCCGATCAGGGCCCCGCCGCCGATGCCCGCGTTGAAGCCGGTCGTGTAGAAGGCGCTGGCCAGGTCGCGCATCCGGGCCGGGGCGACCTGCAGCATGCGCGTCTGGAACAGCGGCGGCAGCGCCCCGAAGGTGACGCCCCAGACCACGAACGCGATGAGCGACGGCGTCGGCTGCCCCTCGAACATCATCATCGCGAAGACGGCGACCGCGACGACGGCGATCCCGATCGGGATGCTCACCCGAGGCCGCTTGCCGAGGAACCACCCGACCATCAGCAGTCCCACGCCGCCGGCGATGCCGAAGGCGAACAGGGCGGCGCTCAGCGACGACTCGGCGATGCCGGTGGAGCGCACCAGGTACGGCGCGATGAACGTGAAGAACGAGTAGTGCCCGACCATGAAGACGGCGGTGATCACGCAGCTGAAGACGACGCCCAGCACCGACGGCGACGGCAGCGATCCGCGTCGCGGGGCTCCCGAGGAGGCGCGGGTCGGCACGATCGGCACCGATCCCGTCGCCGGGACCACGGTCGTCGCCGCCTCGGTCCCGTCGGCGTCGGCGGAGGCCGACGCGGCCGCGTGCTCGTCGCCGGGCGACGCGGGCACCGGCGGCAGGAGGCGCCAGACGAGCACGGCCCCGAGGGCCATGGCGCCGGCGAGGATGCCGAACGCCGCGCGCCAGCCGAGGGCCTGGCCGAGCGCGGTGCCGAGCGGCACGCCGAGCACGAACGCGAGGGTGCCGCCGCTCATCGCGACGGCCAGGGCGCGGCCGACCTGCTCGCGCGGGACGAGATGCGCGGCGTAGGCGCCGCCGATCGCCCAGAAGGTGCCGTGGGCGAGCCCGCCCAGGATCCGCGAGGCGACGACGAGCTCGTAGCTCGGCGCGATCGCGGTGAGCGCGGCGCTGATGGCCAGCACGACGATGAGCCCGACGATCAGGAGGTGCCGGGGCAGTCGCCGCGTGAGGTGCGTGAGGGAGGTGCTGGTCAGCACGACGGTGAACGCGAAGACGCTGACGAGGAGGCCGATGCTGGATTCGCTGACGCCGAGCTCGGTGCTCATCTCGGGCAGCAGCCCGGTCGGCAGCATCTCGCCCGAGATGGACAGGAACGTGGCCACGGCCAGGGCGAGGAGGCCCGCGAGGGGGAACGTCAGGGGAGGGACGGTGGAGGGCGTCGAGGGACGCGAGGGTGCGATCGTCATAGGAGGTCTCGGTCGTCGGCGGGCGCCGTTCCTGCTACCCGTGCTCGACACGGGGAGGATGGTGATCCCGACTGCGCGCTGTCGTGCGCGCCCGGGGCCGCGCGTGACGTGCGACCAGGAGCCATGGTAGCCGAGTCGCCCTCCGGCGGCCAGGGCCGCGGACGACGGGGCCTCAGTCGGCCGGGCGGGGCTCGCCGCGACCCGGGCGCACCTTGGCGGTGTCGGCCACGTCGATCCGCGTGACGCCGTCGCCGCGGTCCTCGGTCGTGATGCGCGGCGCCGCGTCCGACTCGTCGGACTTCGGGGCCCGGGTCAGCTGGTCGTTGCGCTTCTCGTCGTCGGTCATGCCCGTGGGGTCGTCGGTGCTCATGCCGTGCACGGTACGCCGTCGTGGGACCGCCTCGCGCGGCCCCGTCGGGCGGCCGCACCGGTCCGGGGCTCGACGTCACGAGTTAGGCCAGGCTAGCCTTACCTCATGGCTCGACGAACCGCACGCCCCGCCCCCTCGACCGCCGGCATCTACCGCGCCTCGGTCGTGCGCTCCGAACGGGTGTCGCCGAGCTTCCATCGGGTGACCGTGTCGGGCCCCGAGCTCGACGGGTTCGACGCGATGGGCTACGACCAGTGGTTCCGGCTGTTCCTGCAGCTCCCTCACCAGCCCGAGCTGCGCCTCCCGACCTCCACCTCGGCCGCGTGGTGGCCGCAGCATCTCGCGGTGCCCGAGCGGCACCGGCCGCACCTGTCGAACTACACGGTCGCCGGCTACCGGCCGGCCCGCGACGCCGACGCGCACGCGGAGCTCGACATCGACTTCGTCGTGCACCGCGGCCCCGACGGCGAGCTCGAGGGAGGCGCGGCGATCTGGGCCTGCGCGGCCCGCCCCGGCGACGCGGTCGGTCTGCTCGACCAGGGCTGCCTGTTCGACTGCCCGGACGACGCGAGCGACGTCGTCGTGGTCGCCGACGAGAGCGGCCTGCCCGCCGTCGAGGGCATCGTCCGGTCGCTGCCGCGCGACGCGGTCGGAACGGTGATCGTCGAGGTCCCGGCGGCGGACGACCGACGCGAGCTCGCCACGCCCCCGGGCGTCGACGTCAACTGGGTGGTGCGCGACGACCCGCACGCGGTGCCGGGCGGCCGTGCCCTCGCCGAGCTCCGCCGTCGCGTGGTCGCCGGGCCGTCGACCTACGCCTTCGTCGTGGGCGAGTCCGGCCTCGCCACGGGCGGACGCCGGCACCTGCACGGTCTCGGGGTGCCCAAGGATCGCATCACCTTCTCGGGGTTCTGGCGACGTCGCGTCGAGCGGGCGGGTCGCGCCTCCTGACCCCTTCTCGTCGAGTCGTGTCCAGAAAGCGAGTTGTGCACAACTGAGTTGTGCACGATGTGTTACGGTCGACTCATGTCCGACACCGCGCGCACCCCGTTGCTCGACGAGCAGATCTGCTTCGCCCTGTACAACGCCTCGCGTGCGCTGACGGCCCGCTACCGCGACCTGCTCGACCCGCTCGGCATCACCTACCCGCAGTACCTCGTGCTGCTCGTGCTCTGGGAGGACGGCGAGGTCGGCGTCTCGGCCATCGGCGATCGTCTGCACCTCGAGTCGGGCACGCTGTCTCCGCTGCTGCGGCGGCTCGAGGCGCAGGGGCTCGTCACGCGCTCGCGCGGCGGAGTCGACGAGCGCGCCGTGCGCGTCGGCCTGACCCCGGCGGGCGACGCCCTCCGCGACCAGGCCGCGGCGATCCCCGACAGCATCTGCGCCGCGACCGGCCTGCAGCTGGCCGACCTCGTCGCGCTGACCGACCAGATCGGCGGCGTCGCCGACCGGGTGCGCGCCGCCACCTGACCGGGCCGCCCGACGGGCCTCCACAGACCAGCACCATCGTCCCCCGAACACCCGCCCCGAACATCGAACAAGGAGCATCATGCCCACTCGCACCGCACGCACCGCCTGGAACGGAAGCCTCGAGACCGGAGAGGGCCAGGTCGAGATGACCAGCTCGAAGGTCGGCACCTACGGCGTCTCGTTCCCCAAGCGCGCCGCAGACGACGCCAACGGCTCGACCAGCCCCGAGGAGCTGCTCGCCGCGGCCCACTCCGCCTGCTACGCCATGCAGTTCAGCGCCGTCCTCGGCGCGGCCGGCGGCACCGTCGAGGCCCTCGACGTCAAGGCCGACGTCTCGCTCGGCCCGGACTCGGCCGGCGGCTTCAAGCTCACCGGCATCCACCTCACGGTCGCCGGCGAGGTGAGCGGCATCGACGAGGCCGCGTTCCTCTCCGCCGCCGACGAGGCCAAGGCGACCTGCCCGGTCTCCAAGGCGCTGACCGGTGTCGACATCACGCTCGACGCCACGTTCGAGAGCTGATCCGCGCCTCCTCGCGCACAGCAGAACCCCCGCGTGAGCACGGGACCCGACGGACGGGTCAGGTGCTCAGGCGGGGGTTCTCGTCTGCGACGTGCCGGCGGTTCAGCGACGCGGGTAGCGGCCGCCGGTCGTGCCGGCGCCTCCACCGCCACTGCGCTTCTTCATGATCTTGCCGACCACGAACGTGATGATCATCGGGGCGAAACGGCGGAGCAGGGATGCCATGGTGGTCTCCTGGAGTCGGGGGAGGTCGACGGTACCCGACCCGCGCCTCCTCGGCCTGAGCCCTGTACCCCGGCCTCGCTGAACGGACAGCGCCGCCGGACCCCGCGCCGGCGCCCGGCCCCGCCCGCGCGCCGCCGGGTACCGTTCCACCCCTCATGGACCGCACGCGCTGGATCTTCCTCGACCAACTGGGCCCGCACTTCGACGACGGCGGGCCGATGCTGCTCGTCGAGTCGCGGTCGTCGTGGCGGGGCCGCACGCTGCATCGCGCGAAGCTGCAGCTGATCCTGTCGGCGATCCGGCACCGGGCGCGCGACCTCGGCGACCGGGTCGACTTCCGTCAGGTCGAGCACTACTCCGAGGCCGTCGACGGTCGGGACGACCTGCAGGTGATCGATCCCACCTCGTACCGCGCCCGCCGGCTCGTCCGACGGGTCGGCGCCGAGATCCTGCCCAGCCGGGGCTTCGTCACCAGCGAGGCGGACTTCGCCGCGTGGGCGGACTCGCGGACCGGCAAGCGCCTCCTGATGGAGGACTTCTACCGCGGCGTCCGTGAGCGCACCGGCGTGCTGATGGAGGGTCGCGAGCCCGCCGGCGGCCGCTGGAACCACGACCACGACAACCGCGAGCGACCGCCGAAGGGCGCCGCCTCGCTCGGCCTGCCGCCGCCGCTCTGGCCCGCCGAGGACGACATCGACGAGGAGGTGCGGCACGACATCGCCCGCTGGGAGCGCGACGGGGTGGTCACCCTGGTCGGCGCCGACGCCCCGCGCCGGTTCGCCGCGACCGCCGCCGAGGCCGAGGCCGCGCTCGCCGACTTCATCGAGGTGCGGCTGCCCGACTTCGGACCCTTCGAGGACGCGACGCTCGGCGGCGACTGGACGATGGCGCACTCGCTGATCAGCGCGCCGATGAACCTCGGCCTGCTCGACCCGCGTCGGGTGATCGACGCCGTCGAGGCGGCCTACGTCGCCGGCGACGCGCCCGTCCGCAGCGTCGAGGGGTTCGTGCGGCAGGTGATGGGCTGGCGCGACTACATGTGGCACCTCTACTGGCACCTCGGCGAGGACTACGCGACGAGCAACAACGCCCTCGGCGCCCGGGAGGCGCTGCCCGACGTCTTCGCCTCGCTCGGACGCGACCCGTCCACCGGCGAGCCCACCGACGAGGCGGGCGAGCCCGTGCTGGAGGCGAACTGCCTCGCGGAGACCCTCGACGGTCTGCACCGGCACGGCTGGAGCCACCACATCCAGCGCCTGATGATCCTCGGCAACTGGGCGCTGCAGCGCGGGGTGCGACCCGACCTCCTCAACCAGTGGTTCATCGACATGTACGTCGACGGCACCCCCTGGGTCATGCCGGGCAACGTCGTCGGCATGTCGCAGCACGCCGATCGGGGCGTCGTCGCCACCAAGCCGTACGCATCGGGCGGCGCCTACATCAACCGGATGACCGACCACTGCGGCGGCTGCCGCTTCGACCCGAAGGTGCGCCTGGGGCCCGACGCGTGCCCGGTGACGGCGGGGTACTGGGCGTTCCTCGACCGTGCGGCGCCCGCGCTCGCCGACAACCCGCGCATGCGGCAGTCGCTGTCCGGGCTGGCGGGTCTGTCCGACCGGGAGGCGGTGGTCGCGCAGGAGCGGGAGCGCACCCGCTGGTGACCCGGTGCGCGACCCGAGTCGGACGCGCCCAGCGCGCCCCGGTTAGGGTGACAGGGTCCGCCGCGAAGCGAGTCGGCGGCTGAGGCAGGGGGAACCTCCATGCGCACCACCAGGACCACGAAGACGGCGATCACGGTCGTCACGTCGGGCGCCGTCGCGCTCACGCTGCTGCTCGCCGGCTGCACCGGATCGGACGACGACGCGTCGAGCGGCCAGTCCGACCCGAGCGGCTCGTCGAGCGCGAGCTCGTCGGGAACGGCCCAGGAGACCGGCGACCTCACCGGCGAGCTCGCCGTCACCACCTGCGCCGAGGCCGGCGAGGCGCTCGGCTCGATCATCGACGGGCTCGACCTGCAGGACGAGAGCACCGAGGCCGACGGCCAGCTGCAGTGCTCGTGGGCCAACGGCGCCGCCTCCGCGGAGGGCGAGATCGACCCGAGCGCGCAGGCGATCGTCGCCGTCGCCCAGGTGCAGGAGCTCGACGAGGCGACCATCACCTCGCAGAGCGACCAGATCGCCGGCACGGACGGCGTCACCGAGGTCGAGGACGCCCGCATCGGCGACATCGGCGGCCGCGCCTTCGAGCTCGAGGCCAGCCAGGAGGGCGTCAGCCTCTCCGGCGCGACGGTCGTCACGCCGAACGGACTGTTCGCCCTGTCGGCCACCGGAGCGGGCGACACCGCACCGCTCTCGCCGAGCGAGGCCCTCGACGCCACCCTTCTGCTGCTGCGCTGACGCGTCCGGCTGCACGCCGGCCGACCCGTCGACCGCAGCCGCTCCGCACGGGACCCCCGCGCCTCCTCGACTCCGAGGGGACCCGGGGGTCTCGTGCGTCCGCGGGGGAGCGAGGACCCGGTCTCGTGCGCCCGCGGGGGAGCGGGCGGGCGGGGCGGGCGGGTCAGCGGCCGAGCAGCTCGGTCATGTGGCCGGCGATGATGCGGGCGCCCGCGTCGTTCGGATGGATGCCGTCGGCCGAGAGCAGCGAGGACAGGTCGCCGTCGGCCGCCGCGTCGGCGGGCAGCGCGTCGCCGAGCGACACGAGCACCGAGCCGGTCCGATCGGCGACCGAGGTCACGGCGGCCTGGTAGTCGCTCGAGGTGCCCTGGCGGGCGAAGAGGTCGTCGAGCTCGGAGCTGAACTCGTCGATGACGACGACGGTCGGAGGCTCCGGCAGGGCCTTGATCCCCTCGACGAGGGTGAGGTAGCCGCTCTCGAGGTCGGCCGGGGTGGTGTCGACGGCGTCGTTGGCGCCGAGGGTGATCGTGACGAGGTCGGGCTGCGCCGCCTCGACCGTCGACAGGAACCCGTCGAGGTCCGCGGTGAAGGTCGCGACCGTCGCCCCCGAGTGCGCCGAGTCGAACAGCGTGACCCCCTTGTCGCGGTCGCCGTCGAACGCGGTGAACCCCTCGAGCACGACGCCGGTGGGCTCGTCGTCGGCGACCGTGATCGTGACGGTGTGCAGCGAGCTCTCGAGCCCGTCGACGCTGGTGACCCCGGCGCCTCCCGACACGTCGCTCGCGCCGGTCGCGCTGGTGTCGATCGTGCGAGGCTCCGCCCCGTCGATCGAGTAGTCGAACGAGCCGCCGCCGGGCGACCACCAGAGGTCGATGCCGGTGCCGCGCACGGGGTAGCTGATGCTCGAGCCGGCGGAGAGGTCGACGCTGCGGTAGCCGAGGCTGGGGGTCGTGAAGTCGGGGGAGACGTCGGTCTGGTCGGACTGCCACACGGCCCAGGTCGAGTCGGGCGGGTAGACGGCGAAGACGCCCGGACGGTAGCCGACGCCGCCGACCACGCCATCGACGGCGTAGCGCTGCTGCAGGGCGTCGCGGGTGAGGTCGATCCACCGGTCGTCGATCGTGGAGGCGCCCTGGCCCTCGGTGAGCGAGTCGCCGAGCGCGAGCCACCGGGCCGAGGCGGTGTCCGTCCGGGCGAGCGCGGCGTCCCACGCGGCCCACGGATCCGCCGTCGGGGTGGGGGCGGGCGTCGGGTCGCCGCTGCACCCCGCGACGAGCAGCGCGACGGCCGTGACGCCGACCGCGACGGCGCCGCGGAGCGTCCGGCGGGCCGAGGAGGCGCGGGTCATGACTCCGTCACCGTCCCGTTCTCGACGCGCCAGTGCCGGTCGAGTCGCACGCTCTCGAGCATGCGGCGGTCGTGGGTGACGAGCAGCAGCGTCCCCTCGTACGACTCGAGGGCCTGCTCGAGCTGCTCGATCGCGGCGAGGTCGAGGTGGTTGGTCGGCTCGTCGAGCACGAGCACGTTGACCCCGCGGGCCTGCAGCAGGGCGAGGCCGGCGCGGGTGCGCTCGCCGGGTGAGAGCTCGTCGACGGGGCGCGAGACGTGGTCGGCCTTGAGCCCGAACTTGGCGAGCAGCGTGCGCACCTCGGCCTGGGGCCAGTCGGGCACGAGGCCCTCGAAGGCCTCGGCCAGCGGCACCGTGCCGGAGAGCAGGGCCCTGGCCTGGTCGATCTCGCCGACGGCGATGCTGGCTCCGCGACTCGCGCCTCCTTCGGTGGGCTCCTGGCGGCCGAGCAGGCCGCGCAGCAGCGTCGACTTGCCGGCGCCGTTCGGGCCCGTGATGCCGATGCGGTCGCCGCCGTCGACCTGCAGCGAGACCGGTCCGAGCACGAACTCGCCCGTCGCGGGGTCGCCCTGGCGGAACACGGCGCCGCTCAGCGTCGAGACGACCGCGCTCGAGCGCGGGGCCGAGCCGATGGTGAACTCGAGCTGCCACTCCTTGCGGGGCTCGTCGACCTCGTCGAGGCGGGCGATGCGGCTCTCCATCTGGCGGACCTTCTGGCCCTGCTTCTCGCTCGACTCGGTGGCGGCCTTGCGGCGGATCTTGTCGTTGTCGGGGGACTTCTTCATCGCGTTGCGGACGCCCTGACTCGACCACTCGCGCTGCACCCGCGCGCGGCCGACCAGGTCGGCCTTCTTCTCGGCGAACTCGTCGTAGGCCTCGCGGGCGTGCCGCCGGGCGGTCTCCCGCTCCTCGAGGTACGAGTCGTAACCGCCGCCGAACACCCGGTTCGAGGCCTGCGCGAGGTCGAGCTCGAGCACCTTGGTGACGCAGCGGGCGAGGAACTCGCGGTCGTGGCTGACGAGCACGACCCCGCCGCGCTGGCCCTGCACGAAGCGCTCGAGCCGTTCGAGGCCGTCGAGGTCGAGGTCGTTGGTGGGCTCGTCGAGCAGGGCGATGTCGAAGCGGCTGAGCAGCAGCGCGGCGAGGCCGACGCGGGCGGCCTGGCCTCCGCTGAGGGCGGTCATCAGGGTGTCGGGGCCGACGGCTCCGTCGCCGTCGCGGTCGAGGCCGAGGTCGGCGAGCACCCCCGGGAGGCGGTCGTCGAGATCGGCCGCGCCGCTCGCCAGCCAGCGTTCGAGCGCGGACGAGTAGACGTCGGCGGGTTCGAGTCCGTCGGGGCGCGGGGCCGGGTCGGGGTCGCCGAGGGCGGCTGCCGCGGTGTCCATCTCGGCGGTGGCCTCGGTGCTGCCGGTGCGGCGGCCGATGTAGTCGGCGACGGTCTCGCCCGGTACGCGCTCGTGCTCCTGCGGCAGCCAGCCGACGAAGGCGTCGCCCGGGTTGAGCGTGATCGTGCCGCCCTGCGGCTCGTCGACGCCGGCGAGGAGGCGCAGCAGCGTCGACTTGCCGGCACCGTTCACGCCGACGACGCCCACGACGTCGCCGGGAGCGACCGTGAGGTCGAGGTCGTCGAACAGGGTGCGGTGGCCGTGGCCGCCGGCCAGGCCCTTGGCCACGAGTGAAGCGCTCATCGGGCCATTCTCGCGCACGGCGGCTGCGGGACGGGGCGGGTGCGCCGAACCCGACCGGAGCGGCCGCTTGCGGCTCCATGAACCCCGGAATGCACGCTCGTGCCGACCCATCCGTCGCGAATCGCACGGGCGGGGTCGCCCAGGAGCGCACCGCACAGGAGAGCCGGGGAGGTGCGGGTCGGGTCAGGTGCGCGGGGTGAGCATCCAGGGGGCGGTCGGCAGGCGCTCGCCCGTCCGGCTGAAGTGGATGGCCGCGTCGATGGCGCGGTCGCGGAGGGCGCCCTTGGACGGCGGTGCGCTCGAGACGGACGCGGGCGCGATCGGGCCGCCGGACACAGCGGCAGCCCCCGGTGTGCCCGGGTCGATCGTCTCGAACCAGGGACCGGTGGCGGTGTCGTCGGTCTGCAGCACGGTGACCGGCACGTCGGCGGGACGGAGGACGTCGAGGCCGGCGGTGCCGCGGCGGAACTCGATGCTCGACGGGATGTTGCCCTTCGGCCCCCTGATCACCGTGCGGATACGCTTCTCAGAAGGGTCCAGCACCTCGAACTGCTCGCGTTCCATGCGCCAGACGAGCACCGTGCGGCCCGGGACGGTCGCGGGGTCGGTGGCCAGGACGATGCCCTCGTGCGTCTCGGCGCGGGATCGGCTCGCGGTGCCGAGGGTCTGGCCGAGGTAGGCGGCGCCGGCGAAGGAGAGCAGGATCCAGATGGTGGGGGCGCCGGACAGGACCATGGGCACGCTGGCCACGCAGGTCAGGGTGATCGGCATGATGGTCGCGCGTACACGGTCGCGGAGGCGCCCGAACAGGAACGACGCCGCGAGCACGACCAGGGTCAGCGAGATGACCAGGGCGGGGATGGCCCCGCCGAACAGCGCCGCCGCGACTCCCAGCACGAATCCCATGACCGCCAGGGCGATGCGTGTCGACGTCGGCATCGTCACGGGGGTCGTCGAGGTCAACCGCCGGGGCTTGGTCTCGCTCGGTGTGACGGTGCGGTCTGTGCTCACGGAGTCCCCCTGTGCCGACGGTCGGCTGCTCGCCCGCCATCCTGGCACGAACCGGTCTGTCGGCGACGCGAGGACCCCGCCTGCGATGAGGATGCCGAAGATCGGGATCTGCCACTCCTGCGAGAGGCGGTTGTGGGAAATGGTCGTGTTCAGAGGAACCTGAGTGGCGATGGCGATGGCGATGACGAGGTCGAGAAGTCCCCTGGGTGCGGTCACTCGTCGCGCCTACGACGCCCCTCGACCACGCCGGAGGCGCTGGTCACCTTCTCGACGAGACCCGCGTCGTTCCAGTCGTACCGTCGCGTGCCCACCTCGTTCGTGGCGCCGACCAGTCGGCCGGCGGCGTCGTAGGCGTACTCGACCCGGCGGCCGTCGGAGGCGGTGAGAGTCGCGACCCGGCCGTCGACGTGGTCGATGTCGATCGTGCGACCCCGCGCATGGGTGAGGCGCGACGGCAGTCCGTCGGGGGCGCGGGTGACGCGGACGACGGTGCCCGCGCCTCCTCCGCTCGCCAGCCAGACCCCGGCGGGGAGAAGGCTCACCAGCCGCCGGTGTTGTCGCGGACCACCAGGAGCGTCTCGGCGCCCGTGTCCCCGAGACCGGGCAGGGTCGAGGCGACCTCGGCGGCCAGCCAGAGATTCTCGCCGACGGCGCGGTCCCACGAGCTGCCGAGCCGGGGGAACGTGACGACACGGCCGTCGTCCATCGTGAACGCCGCGCCCTCGAGTGTCTCCGTGTTCTCGACGGCGGTCGGTGTCGTCGTCGCCGGTGGTCGCGATCAGCGTCCGCCGGCCCCCACGCGTCTCGTGCTCGGCACGCGACGCGAACGCCCCCGTCACCCCGGAGATCGGGGGGACGGGGGCGTTCATCGGTGTTACGCGCCGCCGCCGGCGCTGAAGATGTTGGACGAGATGCTGTCGAGCTGGGTGCGGAGCTGCTCGAGCTCGGTCTTGGCCTTGTCGAGGGCGGCCTTGGTCTCGGGCCAGGTGGAGCCGCGGAAGGTGGCGGCGAGAGGGCCGTCCCAGACGTTCGGGTCGGACAGGATCCGGCCCTGGGCGTCGAGCTGCGAGATCTGGTCGGTGAAGCCGCCGTTGACGATCGACTGGACCTGTCGGATGGCGGTCTTGGCCTGCTCGGTGGAAAGTACGCGTGACATGGTGTTGGGCTCCCCTGTTTGGATTGGGCCCCTGCGCGAGACGCGCCCCCGGGGCTCGAACGATTCGACACTACCTCGTGTTAGTGCTCGGCGTGCAGGAATGACCGAACAGTCTGTCCCGACGTCCGGCGGGTCGACGTCGCCGTCACGGCCCGTTGCGCTGGCGAGAACCTCGTGTAGAGTCCCAACACCTAGCACGGCTAGGTTTTGACTCGAGGAGGCGTCATGACCGCGAACGGTCCCCGGAGTGAGACTGTGCTCACCCAACCCGTCAGCACGATCAAGGTGGGCAAGGGCTATCTGGCCGCGCTCGGCTTCGCCCAGTTCGGGCTCTTCGTCGCTCTGCTGGCCCCGGTGTTCGTCAGCATGCAGCTCAAGGCGCAGGAGCTCGCGCCCGACAGCCCCGAGACGCTCGTCGGTCAGGTGCTCCCGATCGGCGCGTTCGGGGCCCTGCTCGCCAACCCCCTGATCGGCGCCCTCAGCGACCGCACCCGGACGCGCTGGGGCCGTCGCCGCCCGTATCTGGTGGGCGGCGTCGTGCTGCTGACCGTCGCGCTCGCGCTGGTCGCCTTCTCGCCGAACCAGCTGTCGCTGACCCTCGCCTGGCTGCTCGCCCAGGTCGCCGCCAACGCCGTGCTCGCCACGCTCATCGCGAGCTTCGCCGACAACGTGCCCGAGTTCCAGCGGGGCAAGGCGTCGAGCATCATCGCTCTGGCGCAGAACGTCGCGATCCTCGCCGGGCTGTACCTCGCCGTGTATCTGGTCGGCAACCTGCCGGCGCTCTTCATCGCCCCGGGTGTGCTGGCGATCGTGCTGGTGCTCGTCTACGCGTTCGTCGCCCGCGACGACCTGCCCGAGTACACCATCAAGAAGTTCACCTTCATCAACCTGATCAGCTCGTTCTGGACCAACCCGATCAAGAACCCCGACTTCGGTCTCGCCTGGTGGTCGCGGTTCCTGATCACGCTCGGCACGTTCATGTTCACGACGTACCGCCTCCTCTACATGGAGAAGCACCTCGGCATCGAGGACGTCGCCGAGGCCACGGCCGCGGTCGCGTTCGGCGTGCTGCTCTACACGGTCGCCCTGCTGATCAGCGCGGCCGTCTCGGGGTACCTGAGTGACAGGCTCGGGCGGCGCAAGATCTTCGTCGCCGGCTCCACCGTCGTCTTCGCGGTCGGCCTGATCCTGCTGGCGCACGCCGAGACCGTCACCGGGTTCTACGTGGCCGAGATCGTGATGGGCTTCGCCTTCGGCATCTACGCGGCCGTCGACACGGCCCTCATCGTCGACGTGCTGCCCAACGCCGATCGCCCCGGCAAGGACCTCGGCGTCATCAACATCGCCAACGCGCTGCCGCAGTCGCTCGCCCCGGCGCTGGCGCTGCTGCTGCTCGGCGTCAACAGCGTCGACAACGACAACTACGTGCTGATGCTCTGGGGCGCCGGAATCGTGACGTTGATCGGGGCCCTGGTCATCATCCCGATCAAGCGCGTCCGCTAGCCCGGTTCGGGTCGATCGGCTCGGTCCGGGCCGGCCCGGACCGGGTCGCTCGGCTCGGCCCGGGTCGCTCGGCTCGGGCCGGCGTCGGAGCGGCGAGTCGAGCTACCGGGTGGCGATCGCGGTCTGCCAGACGAAGGCGACGTGGGCGGCCATGTCGGTGGTGGGGTCGAGCATCCACTGGAGCTGCATGCCGTCGCTGACCGCCATCAGCACGGCCGACAGGGTGTCGGCGTCGAGGTCGGGTCGGACCTCGCCCGACGCCTGTCGCTTCCGGATGCTCGTCGCCAGCTCGGCGCGGAACCAGACGTAGCGGTCGGCGAAGTACTCGTGGGCCGCGTGCTCCGGGTCGCTCGTGGCGGCCGTCGACATGCTGGCGAAGAGCTGGACGAGCCCCGGGGTCTCGGCGTTGTGCTTGATGACGGCGATGAGCTGGTCGACGACGTCGTCGAGCTCGCGGAACCGCTCGGCGTCGACCTGGTCGCGGGTCCGCAGGATCGCGGTGAAGAGGTCGTCCTTGCTGTCGAAGTAGTGCAGCAGTCCGGCCTGCGTCAGATCGACGGCCTCGGCCAGCTCCTTGACGGACGTGCCGCGGAACCCGTTGCGGGCGACCACCTCGAGCGCGACCCGCAGGATCTCCTCGCGCTTCGCGATCCCCTTCGCGTACGAACCCCGTTGTGCCATGAGGGCCAGGCTACCGGCCCGTCCCGCCGAGGAGGCGCGGCTCGGCCGAGGAGGAGGGGCCCGGGCACGCGCGATACGACCGAGGATGCTCGCCCCGAGGCACGCCTCGACCTGGTCGTGGTGCCGAGCACCACGGACGCCGTCATCGTCGCCGACCTCTTACGCATGGATGCGTAAGAGGTCCGGAGCGAGCACATGTCGCCGCGTTCCCGTTGACACCGCACGATCCCGCCCGCACCGCATGATCCCGCTGAC
>NZ_BJUV01000032.1 GCF_007988805.1 Frigoribacterium faeni
GTCAGCGCTGACCCGCCGCCGGTGCAGGGGACCCGCCGCCGGTGCAGGGGACCCGCCGCCGGTGCAGGGGACCCGCCGCCCCGCGGCACGCGGACCCGCCGCGCACGCCCTCAGCGCTGCCGCTGCCGCACCACCACGATGCGATCGATCAGCACCGTGACCGACGCCGCCACGGGCACGGCCACCAGGGCCCCGAGCACCCCACCCAGCGCGCCGCCGGCCAGCACCGCGATGAGCACGAGCGCTCCCGGCACCCGCACCGCGCGGGCCATGACCCGCGGCGTGATGACGTACGACTCGAGCGGCTGGTAGCCGAGGTAGAAGATGATCATCGCGATGCCGGCCGGCGGCGAGGTGATCAGCGCCACCGCGATGATGATGACCGCGGCGACGACGGTGCCGACGATCGGGATCAGCGCCCCGACGAAGGCGATCGCGGTGAGCAGCGCGATGCCCGGCACGTGGAAGATCAGCAGCAGCACGAACACCAGGATCGCGTTCATCACCGACAGAGCGACCTGCCCCACGACGAAGCGCCCCACCGACTCGGTCATCTCGGCGTAGACCGGTCGCCACTGCCCGGCCTTCGACGCCGGCAGCAGCTGGAACGCCTTGTCGACCACCCGCGGCATCGTCGCCGTCAGGTAGATCGTGAGCACGAGCACGACGATGATCGCCACGACCGCGTCCACCACTCCCGACCCGAGCGCCACCAGCCCGCCGCCGAGCGACGCCAGACGCGTGGGGTCGCGCAGGTAGTCCGTGGCCAGCTGCACGAGCCCCTCGACCGAGGCGTCGAGCCCGAACTGGCCGGTGACGTCGACGAACCACGGCTGCTCGGTCAGCCGCGTGATCGCCGCCGGCGCCTGCTGCACGAGCGTCAGCAGCTGCCTCCCGACCAGAGGGAGAACGAACAGCACGACCGCCGCGATCACCAGCACGACGAACCCGAAGATCAGCGCGACCGCCGGTCCCCGACGGATCCCGCGCCCGCGGAGCAGCCGCAGCACCGGCTCCAGCGCGAGCGAGAAGAAGTAGGCCACGCCGACGTAGGTCGCCACGAGCGACACCGTCTGGAACCCGGCCACCAGCGCGAGGGCGACGGCGGCCCCGAGGGTGCCGACGAAGCCGACGCGGAAGGCGGGCAGCGCGACCAGTCGGCGCGCGCCTCCTCGGGGAGTGCTCGCCTCGGTACGGCGGACGAGCCGCGTCGTCGGGGTGCTCGCCCGTCGGCTCGCGCCGCGCGGCAGGGTCTTCTGGGGGCTCGGCCGGGTCATCCGTCGATCTTGGCAGCGCAGCGGCCGGACCCGCAGGAGGCGCGGTGCCGGTCCGCCGAGGAGACGCGGCTCCGGGTCCACGGGACGCCGACCGAGGAGGCGCGGCGCCGACCGGTCAGACGCTGTCGGGATCGAGGTTGAGGGTCGTCCCCTCGAACAGCACCTGATCGTCGCCGAGCACCTGGAGCCCGGCGTTGAGGTAGATGACGGCGGCGACCGAGATGCCGAAGCGCTGCGCGACGGCGGCGATCGTGTCGTTCGCCGCGATCTCGTAGCGGCGGGGGGCGCCGCTCGCCGTCGTCGACGTGACGGTCCCGGCCGCGAGGGAGGCGGCGCCCGAGTCGACCGGGGCGATGTTCGACTGCCGGGGCGGGATGCTCCAGCCGATCGAGTCGACGGCGAGCACCTTGTCGGGTCCGATCTCGACCGGCACCCCGTCGGCCGACCCCGCCGACGAGTACGTGACGAGCGTGCCGAGGTACGACGGCTGGCTCGTTCCCAGGGCCACCGTGCGCGAGGCGCCGTCCAGCGTCACGGCGCCGACGCCGTACGAGGTCAGACCGTCGCCGACCCGCGGGGCGATGTCGATCAGGGTGAGCGAGACGGGCACGGGCAGGCTCGAGCTGAAGCCCGAGTACTGGGCGTCGTAGCCGTTCGCGCCGTCGGCCACCATCCGGTAGTGGAACGAGACGCTGCCCTTGGGCGAGGTGACGTCGCCCTCGGCGACGACGGTGCCCGCCGGCACGGTGGAGACGGTCGGGTCGGGCTGGTCGGCGTCGGTCGGGGCGGCCGTCGCGGGTCGGGCCGACGGGGTGCCCGAGGGGGTGGGGCTCGGCGTCTCGCTCGGTTCCGCGCTCGGGGTGCCCGCACCCGCGCCGGGGGTGGCGGGCGCCGACGGCGACGTGGCGGCGGTGGGGTCGTCGTCGCCGCGGAGGCCGAACGGGTCGCCGAAGACGACGAGACCCGCGACGACGAGGGTGACGGCCGCGACGCAGACGGCGACGATCGTCAGCGCGAGCCCGAACCGGGGTCGATCGGAGTGAGCGTCGACGGCCTCGTCGCCGCCGGGGCCGAACACGTCGTCGGTGTCGTGCGTGTGCTGCTCGTCTGCGCCGTGCCCGCGCGGTCCGTCGTCCGTCATGCCACCCCTGCCGTCTGATTCCTCGAAGCCGAAGCTCCCCCGCCGACGATCCTAGGGCGAGTCGGAGTAGGGTGCCGCGCCCTGGCGCCCACGGGGTACGAGGGGCCGGGGATCGGCTGGCAGTCGTGCGCGTGTCCCGGGCGGTGAGCCTGAGATGGACGTCTGTCCCACCACGTCTCGAGGATCGCATGAGCACCGCACGCACCGCCCCCGCCACCCGCACGCCCCGCACCACCCGGGCCGACGCCGCCACGACCGACCGCATCACCCGCGCCGCCGCCGACCTGTTCGGCTGGGACGACCTCCACCCCGCGCAGCTCGAGGCGATCGAGGCCGTGGTCGCCGGCCGCGACACGCTCGGCGTCATGCCCACCGGGTTCGGCAAGTCCGCGATCTACCAGGTCGCCGGTGCGGTGCTCGACGGGCCCACCGTGGTCGTGTCGCCGCTCATCGCGCTGCAGGCCGACCAGGTCGCCGGTCTCGTCGGCCGCCCGGACGCCCCGCCGGCCGTCGCGATCAACTCCGGCCACACCGACGCCGAGAACGACGAGGGCTGGGACCGGCTGGCCGCCGGCGACGTCACGTACGTGTTCCTCGCGCCCGAGCAGCTCGCCCGAGACGAGACCGTCGAGCGGCTGCGCGCCGCGGACGTCGCGCTCGTCGTCGTCGACGAGGCGCACTGCGTGTCGTCGTGGGGGCACGACTTCCGCCCCGACTACCTGCACCTCGGCGAGATCGTCGAGCGCCTCGGCCGACCGCCGGTGCTCGCTCTCACGGCGACCGGATCGGGCCCCGTCCGCGACGAGATCGTCGAGCGGCTCCGGCTGCGCGACCCGCTCGTGCTCAGCCGCGGCTTCGACCGTCCGAACCTCTCGCTCGAGGTCGTGCGTCACGAGGACGCCGACGAGAAGTTCCGGGCCGTCGTCGAGCAGGTGGCCGGATCGACCACGCCGGGGATCGTCTACGTGGCGACCCGGAAGGCGACGGAGGCGTACGCCGAGGCCATCGCCGAGCGGTGCCCCGACCGCACCGTCGTCGGGTACCACGGCGGCCAGCGGTCCGCCGAGCGCGGCGAGCTGCACGAGCGGTTCCACGCCGGAGAGGTCGACGTCGTCGTGGCGACCAGCGCCTTCGGCATGGGCATCGACAAGCCCGACGTCCGGTTCGTGGTGCACGCCGACGTGCCCGACTCCCTCGACGCCTACTACCAGGAGATCGGGCGGGCCGGTCGCGACGGCGAGCCCGCGACCGCCACGCTGCACTACCGCCCGGAGGACCTCTCGCTCCGGTCGTTCTTCGCGTCGGGCCTGCCCGGTCGGGCCGACCTCCGCGACGTCTTCACCGCGCTCTCGGCGGCCGGGCGGGCGGTGACGCGCCGCGAGGTCGCGGACCAGCTGGCCCTCGGGTCGCGGAGCGTCTCCCGCCTCATCGACCTGCTGCTCGAGGCGGGCGCGCTGACCGAGTCCGCCGACGGCTTCGAACCCGTCGCCGGTCTCGACGCGGTGGCGGCGGCGCGCTCGGCCCGGGAGGTCGCGCAGACGCGGGAGCGGGTCGAGCGGTCGCGGATCGACATGATGCGCACCTACGCCGAGGCCGCCGGCTGCCGCCGCCGGTTCCTCCTCGGCTACTTCGGCGAGGACTCGCCCGAGCGCTGCGGCGCCTGCGATCTCTGCGCCGCCGTCGAACGGGACGAGGAGGCGCGCTCCGGTGCCGAGGAGGCGCGCTCGGGTGCCGAGGAGGCGCAGGCGACCGACGCCGCGCCTCCCGCGTTCGAGACCGACACGCGCGTCGTCCACCCGACCTGGGGCGAGGGCACCGTGATGGGCACCGACGACGACCGCATGACCGTCTTCTTCGAGAGCGAGGGCTACAAGGTGCTCGCGGTGGCCGACGTGGTCGAGCGGGGGCTGCTCGCTCCGGTGGACGAGCCGCGGTAGCCGAAGGCGTGCAGTCCGTGCTCCTCGCTGAGGGCGCGGCTGAGGGCCTCGCCGCGGACGCTCGTGCCGAGCTCGTCGAGCGGCGGGCTGATGACGGCGGCGCCGAGCCGGTTCGGAGCCGAGAGGACGATCGCACCCGACACGCTCGACTTCGCCGGGACGCCCACCGAGCGCATCCACCGGCCCGAGCCGTCGTAGACCCCGCAGGTCGCCATGACCGACACGACGTCGCGCGCGACCGCGGCCGAGACGACCCGCTCGCCGGTGACCGGGTTCCGGCCGCCGAACGCCAGCGTGGCCCCCATCACGGCGAGCGCGGCGGCGTCGACCATCACGGAGCAGGCCCGGGCGTAGACGGCGACCGCCTCGTCGGCGGTCTCGTCGAGGGTGCCCTCCGACCGCATCAGGTGGGCGAGCGCGTGGTTGCGGTCGCCGTGCAGCTGCTCGCACTCGCTGATCTCGCGGTCGTAGTCGAGGTCGGTCCCGGCGAAGGCGCTGAGGCCCGCCAGGATCCGTCGGGTGCGCGCCTCGCCGGAGTCGCCGGAGACGAGGTTCGCCGTCAGCAGGGCCCCGGCGTTCACCATCGGGTTCGGCGGTCGGCCGGTGTCGCTCTCGAGCTTGATGGAGTCGAAGGCCTCGCCCGTGGGCTCGATGCCGACGCGGTCGAGCGCCTCCCCGTCGGTGTCGGCGAGGGCGAGCGCGAACAGGAACGGCTTCACGGCCGACTGGATCGACACCGGGTGCCGCGCGTCGCCCGAGGCGACCACCTCGCCGTCCGGATGCGCCAGGGCCGCCCCGAACAGCTCGGGGTCCGCCTCGGCGAGCTGGGGGATGCTGTCGTCCACGGCGCCTCCTCGGGTCGAGACGAGGGAGGCGCGGAGGTCGTCGAGGGATCGCATGCCTCCCAGCCTGACAGGGCCGCCCGGGTACCGGCCCGGGCCCGGGCCCGAGCCCGAGCCCGAGCCCGGGCCAGGGCGCGGGGTCAGGGCAGCGCGGCGAACCAGTCGGCGTAGCGGGTGTTCTTCGCGAGCCGGCGGGTCTCGTCGGGGGCGTCGTCGTCCCACCAGACCGGTCCGCGCTCGCCGAGCGACGTCTTCGCGGCGTCGACGCGGGAGCGGGCCTGCTCGACGGCGGCCGGGTCGTCGGCGGCGAGGGCGGTCTTCTTCGCGCGCCGCGCCTCCATCAGGTCGTGCACGAGCTCGGCTCGGCGGTCGTCGCTCAGCGACGGGTCGGAGCGGCGCCACAGCCGACCGCGGACCACGATGTAGCGGCCGTCGGGGGTCTCGAGCGGGTCCGTCACCCCGCCAGTCTGGCCTCATGTCGACGTCCGGGGGCGGGTTCGTCACAAACCCGGCCCCGTCGACACCTAGTGTTCGGAGGTGACCGTGAGATCACAGAGACGAGCCGGCGGCGACCACGCCCCCGGCCCCCACGCCCGCGACGGGCGGGCCCCCGACGAGCACGACCTGGTCCGCCGGGTGCGGGCCGGCGACGACGAGGCGTTCGCGGTGCTGTTCGACCGGCACGGCGGCACCGTGTTCCGCTACGCCTGGGGCCTGGCCGACGTGCGGTCCGACGTCGACGACCTCGTGCAGGAGACGTTCCTCGTCGCCTGGCGCCGTCGCGACGCGCTCACCGTGGTCGGCACCTCGGTGCTGCCCTGGCTGCTGACGACCTGTCGCAACGCGTCGCTCAACCTGAACCGGCAGCGCCGCAGGGTGCGCCTCGACGAGCTCGACGACGGCGTCGCCCAGACGCACGGCCCGGCCTGGTACCGGAAGCTCGAGCACGACGCCGCGATCGAGCAGCTCGCCCACGTGCAGGGCGCCATCGACGCGCTGCCCGAGATCGACCGACGACTCTGCGAGCTGTGCCTGATCGAGGGCCGCAGCTACGACGAGGCGGCGACGCTGCTGGGGCTCACTCCCGCGTCCGCCCGCAAGCGCATCCAGCGCTCCCGCACACGACTGCGCGCCGCGCGCGCCACCGACTGACCCGACCGATTGCGAGACACCATGTTGACCACCACACCCCCCGAGGGCGCTCAGCTCGACGCCGCCCTGGCCCCCATCCGCCGCGCCGTCGTCGCGCAGGCCCGCACCCGTCGCCGCGTCCGCCGCTGGGGCTTCGCCACGGCCGGCGCGGCGCTCGCGCTCAGCTGCGGCCTCGTCGCCCTCAACCTCGTCGGCGTGAGCCCTCTCGCCGGTCTCGACGGGAGCCGAGGAGGCGCGACCGCCGAGGCCGCGGAGCTCCTGGACGACGCGGCCACGCTCTCCATCGGCGCCAGCGACCCCGTCGTCGGCCCGGGGCAGTATCTGAGAATCGAGACGAAGTCGAACTCGATCGGCTCGTTCGGGCTGCCCGACGGCACGATGTTCGCGGCCGCCGTGCCCGAGACCAGCACGGTCTACGAGCCGGCTGACCCCGAGGCGGACTGGGTGCTGGTGCGGAAGTCGGGCGAGCCCACCGCCTTCTACCCGGCCGCCGAGGCCGAGCGCTGGGCCGCCGAGTACGCGGCCATCGGCACGCCCTACCCCGAGGGCACGATCCGCGCGCAGGACGGCGCCTTCTACGGCCCGGAGCCCTGGGCCGACCCCGACGTCGAGTCGATGCCGACCGACGATCCCCAGAAGACCCTCGCCTGGTTCGACGACCGCTACACCGGCGGCTCGTCCAACAAGGCGGAGGACACCTTCGTCCGTGCGACCGATCTGCTGCGTCAGGGGACGGTGAGGGCCGACCAGCGCGCCGCGATCTACGGGATGCTCACCCTCGTGCCCGGCGTGACGATCACCGATGCGACGGCGACCCTCGACGGTCGTGCCGGGGTGGCGCTGGGCCGCGACGAGCCCGCCCGCGACGGCGAGCGGCAGGAGATCGTCATCGACCCCGAGACGGGCGCCTTCATCGGCGAGCGCTTCCTGGCCGGCACCGAGGGGTACGAGGTCCCGGCCGGCGAGGTCACCGGGTCGACCTCCGTCACGACGACCGTCGTCGACACCGCGCCGTAGCCATCACGACGCCCGGGCCCTCATTCACGTTCAGCCGCTGAACGTAAATGAGGGCCCAGGCTGTTCGCACCACGAGCGCGTCGAGGCGGTGATGGCCGATCTGATCGCCTTCATCGGTCGGCGCGACATCCCCGGGCCGATCCATTCGGCTCTCGCGCATGCCCGGTTCGAGACGATCCACCCGTTCCCCGACGGCAACGGACGTACAGGCCGAGCGCCTACGGGTTCTCGTCCTCCATGGGGCGGCGCTGCTCGATGATGCGATCGCCGTCGGTGGCCGACCAGCGGGCGACCAGTCGTCGTGCGATGGGCAGCGGGCACGGGATCGTCAGCGAGCCCGTGCGGCTCACGATCGTCAGCCGGGCGGCTCCGGCACGGCCGCGGTGCCACATGCGCGAGATGTCCATCGCGACTCCGCCGTCGCCGCCGTCTTCGCGGCGGGGCTCGGTCATCTCGAGGGTGAGGCGGTTGCCCAGCACGCTGACACGGTAGACGACCCCGTCGTCGCTCCAGGTCTCGGCGTTTCCCACCCGACAACGATACGAACGGGTGTTCGATGCTGTAAAGCCAGGCCACCCTCAGTCGGGGTCGACATGCGTAAATCGGACAGCCGAGGAGGCGCGGCGCCCGTTGTGCGGGCCCGGCGACCGTCGTAGTGTTCCCCCGTGACCATCCCCCTCCGCACTGCGACGCCCGTCGGGCGTGAGGGGGTCGTCGGCGCCTTCTGCGCCGACTGCAGGTAGAGGCGACGCCTCCGATCCATCCGCGCCGCGCCTCCCGGGCCCTCCATCCCGGTCGAGGCCGAGGCGGCGCGTCCCCTCCTGCCTGCTCACACGAGAGAGATCACCATGCTTCCCCTGACCGAGAAGACCATCCGCGCGTCGTTCGCCAACGCGAGTCGCCGCGAGACTGCCGACCTGACCCTGCCCGCCCGTTTCGACGAGATCGACTGGGCCGACCTCGAGTTCCTCGGCTGGCGCGACCCGAAGCTGGCACGCCGCGCCTACGTCGTCGTGCCGCTGGGCGCTGTGCCCGAGACCGGGAGCACGGCGGATGAGCCCGGGCTGATCGGCGTCGTGCTGAAGCAGGCCGAGGCCTCCCCCCGGGCGCGCGCCCAGTGCACCTGGTGCCAGGACGTCCGACTGCCGAACGACGTCGTCTTCTACAGCGCCAAGCGGGCCGGTGCGGCGGGTCGCAACGGCGACACCGTGGGCACGCTGGTCTGCGCCGACTTCGAGTGCTCGGCGAACGTGCACGTCGCGCCGCCCGAGGCCTACCTCGGCTTCGACGTCGAGGCCGCCCGCGCCGAGCGCATCGCGAGCCTGCGCGACCGGGCGGCCGGCTTCGCCCGGAACGTCGCCCAGCGCACCTGACCCGGGCCGGCCGGCCCCGGCCCCGGCCCGGATGAAACCACGTTCCGGCGATGAAACCACGTCGTTCCGTGGTTCCATCGCCGGAACGTGGTTTCGCACCGGGCAAACCCGCACCGGGCAGCCGGCACCGGGCCAACCCGCACCGGGCAGCCGGCACCGGGCCAGCCCGCACCGGCCCCGCCGGCTCAGGCCGCGGTGCGCGCCGCCAGGAACCTCTCCGCCGTCCGCAGCCCCAGCGCCATGATCGTCAGCGCCGGGTTGGCGACGACCGCGCTCGGGAACACCGAGTTGTCGCACACCCAGAGGTTCGGCACGTCGAAGCTGCGTCCGTCGGCGTCGACCACGGCGTCCGCCGGGTCGTCGCCCATGCGGCAGGTGCCGATCGTGTGCGCGGTGCGCTGGAGCACCATCGTGTCGATGGCGCCGGCCGCCTCGACGATCGCCGTCATGGTGCGGATGGCGTGCTCGTCGATGGCCTCCTCGTTCGGCCCGGTGCTGAACGAGACGACGGCCTTGGGGATGCCGAACTCGTCGAGCTCGTCGGACAGCTCGAGTCTGTTCACGTCGCTCGGCAGGCACTCGGCGTTGATGCCGACCCCGGCGAGGTGGCGGTAGTCCTCCATCGCCTCGACGATGTCGTCGCCCCAGAGACCGGCCCCGCGGGCGAGCGTCGTGGCGAGGGTGAGCGGCATGACGCCGAGGCTCTGGATGAGGTAGCCGCCGACGAAGTCGGCGTCGTCGGGGCGCAGGGTGTCCTCGGTGATGATCGACGACGGGTAGCCGCGGTGGCTGCGGATCTCCTCGGGGAACCGGCCCCAGACCTGGGTCGCCCCGTGCGCCATGAAGTTGCGACCCACCTGGCCGCTGCTGTTGGCGAGTCCGGTGTGCAGCAGCAGGCGCGGAGTCTCGATGCCGCCGGCGCAGAGGAAGAGCGCCCTGGTGCGCTGCCGGTGCTCGACGCCGTCGCGCGTGTAGACGACGGCCGAGACCTCGCCGGCCTCGTCGAGCTCGATGCCGTGCACCATCGACCCGGGGCGGATCTCGGCGCCGTGCGCGACGGCGGATGGCAGGTAGGTGGTGTCCATGCTGACCTTGGCGCCGTTCCGACAGCCCTGGTGGCAGCTGCCGCAGTTGACGCAGGCGTGCCGGGTGCCGACGTGCTCCTGCTGGCGGTCGACGGTCGTGACGGCGACGGGGCCGTCGGTCGCCCGGATGCCGAGGGCCTCGCAGCCGCGGATCATCATGTCGGACGACGCGTTGCGCGGAGCAGGCGGCAGCGCGTAGCGCCGCGAGGGATCCCACGGGTAGTCGGCGGGGCCCGCGACGCCGACGAAGGCCTCGACGCGTTCGATGTACTCGATCAGCTCGGCGTGCTCGATCGGCCAGTCGACGCCCTCGCCGGTGAGGCTCTTCAGCTTCAGGTCGCGTTCGTCGGGTCGCGGGGTGAACGCGCCCCAGTGCAGCGTCGACCCGCCGACGCCCTTGCCGCTGTTGTTGAGGCCGAAGGCGGTCGGCTTCTCGCCGCTGCTGAGGCGTTCGTCCATCCAGTTGATGGCGACGGCCTCGGTCTCGTCCTGCGTGAACTGCTCGGGGTCGAAGTTCGCCCCCGCCTCGAGCGCCACGACGTGCAGGCCCTGGGCGGCGAGCGTGCTGAGGATCGGCGCCCCGCCGGCCCCGGTGCCGATCACGACGGCGTCGACGATCTCGTCGTCGGAGTAGGTGGTCATCTGGTCGAGGTTCATCGCACGGCCTCCATGGTCGGCTCCCACTGTTCTCGTCGGTCGGCGCCGAGCAGGTCGAAGCCCTGGAAGAGCGCCCCGCCGGGACCGCCGTTGGCGAAGCCGTCGAAGCCGATGCGCTCCATCGTGGCCGGGTGGGCGAGCCATCCGCGCACGAGGTCGACGCGGGCGTCCTCGAACCAGAGCTGCATCTGCTCGGCGGTCAGCTCGCCGTCGGCCGGTTCGAACTCGCCGGCCACGATGGCCGCCACGCGGGCCTTCCGATCGGCGGTGTCGAGGAGGCGCAGGTCGGCCAGGGCGTCGAGCCCGCGACGGTAGGCCTCGGCGTCGGGCGGCAACGCGGCGTTCCGCCAGCCGTCGCTGGCGCCGGCGGCCTGGTCGGCGTCGATCCGGGCCGCGAGGTCGATGGCGGCGTCGGGTGACGGCGCCCGCTGCGGCACCACCAGATCGGCGACGAGCCGGAGGGTGTCGAGCTGCGTCGTGGTCAGCACCTGCGGCTGGTACCCGGGATCGTCGGCGAGGGCCCGTCGGGCGAGGATGGCGCGGGTCTGCGGGCTGGTGTGCGTCGAGGCGATCACGTCGGCGAAGTCCCGCGAGGCGGCCGGGCCGTGCCCGGCGTGGTCGCGCCAGAACGACGTCACGGCCTCGGCGAGTCCGTCAGCGTGGTCGATCACGGCGTCGTCGACCAGGAGGGTGGGGACGTCGAGGCGGTCGCCCGCGGACGCCGACCCGACGAGCACGAGACCGGCGAAGCCGAACAGCCCGGCCTCGCCGGACATCGTCATCGCCGCGACCTCGGAGGCGACGGCGCCACCCGATCCGTGGGCGGCCAGCAGCCAGCGGGCGGCGCCGGAGGCGCGGACGGCCCGGACGACGGACGTCGCGCGGTCGTCGCCGACCGCGTCGACGGCGGGCAGGTCGACGACGACCACGTCGAAGGTCTCGGTGAGGATCGATGCGGTGGACGCCGACACGTCGGCCGTGGGGTCGGTGTCGCGCAGCGCGACGAGCGCGGGTCGTGGCGCGGCGGTGGGATCAGGGGACAACGGTGCTCCTCGGAAGTACGGCCTCGGGTGGAGGCCCGTCCGACGATACGTCGGTCGCAGCGCCGTGGGCCGCCTCGTTCACAGGCCGCGGGAAGCCTGCGCGTGTGCACGACGGTGGGGAGGGGGGAGCCGGGGCCGGGGAGGCCCGTGAAGGCCCCTCGGATCGTCCTTGATCCGAGGAACCCCCGTCGAGGTTCGGGTCCTCGACACGTGCCGACCATGGGGTAAAGCGCTTGTCCCGACGGGTCTCGGGTACCCGCCGGTGAGGGCGGCGCTCGGGCCGACACGGGATGACGATGCATCCGAGCGTTCCTTCGGAGCCGAGGGCACCCCCGATTGGGGGGATCTCCGCCGGTTCGCGATTCGGATAGGCGCCCGGATCGGCGGCCCAGGGCTCCATGCAGACGCATAATCTCGAACGGGAGCCGAGGCGCAGTGTCCGGCTGCGGTTCGACGAGGAGGGCGGCCGATGACGATCCACGATCTCCCGGCCGTGCCCGCCGGGTCGGACGCGGTCGACGACGACGAGCTGCTCGCCCGTGTGGCCGCAGGCGACCGCCGGGCGTTCCGTGAGCTCTACGACCGGACGGCCCCGCGCCTCCTCGGCCTCGTCCGTCGGGTGCTCGTCGACCCGGCGCAGGCGGAGGAGGTCGCGCAGGACGTGTTCCTCGAGGTGTGGCAGACGGCGTCGCGGTTCGACGCGGGCCGCGGTCGGGCGCTGGGCTGGATGCTCACGATGGCCCACCGCCGCGCCGTCGACCGGGTGCGCGCCTCGCAGGCGTCACGCGAGCGCGACCTCGCGGTCGGCGTGCGGGACGTCGAGGCTCCCCGCGACGTCGTGTCGGAGCGGGCCGAGATCACCTGGGAGCATCGTCGCGTCGTCCGTGCGATGCGGGCCATCACCGACCTGCAGCGGGAGGCGATCGAGCTGGCCTACGCGCACGGCCTCAGTCAGTCGGAGATCGCGGAGCGGCTCGGGGTGCCGATCGGCACGATCAAGACGCGCCTCCGCGACGGGATGATCGCGCTGCGGCGGGAGCTCGTCCCGGCGTCGGAGCGATCCGTGGCCTGAGCGATCAGATGACCTGTTCGATCAGTCGCACGTGGCTGGTGGCGACGCGCGTGGGTTCGCCGGCGAACGCCGCGGCACGCGAGTCGCTGGCGAGGTAGGTCTCCTCGACGGCCGTGAACGCCTCGGCGTCGCCGGGCACGCTGACGGCCCAGACGAACTGGTTGACCTCGCGGTCGGCGTAGGCGAACTCGATGGTGAAGCCCTCGGCCTCGCGGGCGGGGACGATCCGGGCCTCGAACCAGGCGACGAAGTCGTCGAGCACGCCGTCGACGAGCTCGTAGCGGCGGAGTTGGATCGTCTTCTCTGCGGTGCTGGTCATGTCGGCAGCCTAGGCCCCGAGGAGCCGGCCCCCTGGAATGCGATGAGGCGACGTCTCCTCTCCGATGCCCGTGGTTCAACTCCGGCGAGGGAAGCGAGCGAGCGCAGCGCTCATGTTCTGCAGCGCCGCCAAGGTCGTCTCCCGCTCCTGGGGGGTCACCCCGTCGGCGACCGCACGCCAGTAACGGATGCCGACGGCGTTCGCCGTCTGCATCCCCTCGGGGGTCAGGCCGAGGATCACCTCTCGACGGTCGCGCCCGGAACTCCGCTGGACGAGGTGCATGTCGACGAGCTGGTTCACGAGATTCGTGACGGAACCGGGTGTGAGGTTCAGCGCGTCGGCGAGTTGCCGGGACGTGTTGCTCCCGTGCACCGAGAGGTGGGAGACGGCCTGGAACTGGGTGCGGCTGAGCCCGAGGGCCTCGGCCTCTTCGGCGTTCACGTCGCTGCTGACCTGCTGGAGATGCCGGAGGGCGATGAGGATCCGGACGACGTCATCGCCCGCGTCCGTCACGTCGGGATCGGTCTCGCTCAATTTCTCACCTCGGATGCTTGACATCGATCGACGTCGGTGTTTCACTTCGTGAACAGTTTGAAAATCAAATCATACGAGTCATCTCAGCGACACCGGATGCGTCACGCTTACCCGAACGCCGGGCATCCTGGTGCGGCATCACCCAGCTCCGAGCGCCTCCCCCCGCGTTCGAGCACGGCTCGCCCGATCGGGTGATGAGGGCTGCGGGCCCGGCGGTGGACACTCCTGCCGGGCCCCAGTCCATTCTTCCGCCGAATCTCGCGCGACCTCGCGTCCTGAGAGCCATTCCCGCCTGCTGTCAGTAAGGCAGGTGCAGTAAGGCGGACAGCGCGGCGACGAACGGGAGGACGCCGACCGCCGCGGACACGGCGGCGATCCAGATCGCGGCCGTCCGCGCGGGGAGGTCTCTGAGCAGCACCGACGCGGCGATCCCGCCGAGCGCCAGAGGGAACGTCCCCAGGGTCGCGTAGAACGGCCACGAAAGCGGAGCCCAGGCCTCTGCGCTCTCGCCCATCGCGTCGATCGAGACGATCAGGCCGGCGACCACCGCGACGACCTCGATGAGCGGAGGCAGGGCGATGAGCGACTCGCGCACGATCCGCCGACGATCCCGTCGGGCTACCCGTCCGCGTCCCTCGATCGCCTCGTCCCCCATGCGTCGACAGTAATCCCGCTTCGCACCCGGCCGACCCGGTTAACGACCACGAGCCTCCCGAGGGGGAGGCTCGTGCTGCGGATCCTCGTCGGCGTCCCACGCTGTGGGCCGCTGGTACGGATCGGATGCTCCGGGGTGGGCCCGGTGCGGGACGCGTGCCCGGCAGGGCACCCGTGGGTCTGTCGCTCGAGGCCGAGCGGAGGGTCAGTCGAGGTCGTCGTCTTCGATTCCGGTGTCGAAGTACGACACGTGGTCGACGTCGTCGGCCGTGGCCAGGATGCGGGCCGAGAAGGAGGGGCGCACGGGTCAGGCCGCCAGGTCCGCGTGACCGAGACGGTCGACGAACAGCTCGGACAGGTCCATGGCCTCGGTCGGGGCGAGCTCGACGTGGCGCAGGTCGGAGGCGGTCACGCGCCGAAGCCGAGCGTGACGAGGAGGGCGGCGGTCGCGGTGATGCTCGCGGCGACGGCCGAGGTCGCCACCACGAACAGCGTGGCCTGGCGCTCAGAGTCACGGACCTCCGAGAAGGGGCTCCGGACGCGCGTCGTGGTCGGGCGGATGATGCTCATGGTGAAGCTCGTCTCTGGCAGCCCTGCGCTGCCCGCTGGTGTGAACGGTCGGCCCGGTGGGCCGCTCCCGCATCGCCGTGAATCGATGCAAGTGAATGTTTACACGCGGTTTCCTAGACCGACTAACTACTCGACGATCGAGTTCGCTTCATGGATAGACCGGCCGTAGCGGCGGCTCCGGGCGCTCAGGATCGACGCGCCGATCAGGGCCGAGAGGAGCGATCCGACCAGCACCCCGACCTTGACGTGCGCATCGGCCTCGCTGCCCAGGCCGAACGACAGCTCGCCGATCAGCAGCGACACGGTGAAGCCGATCCCGGCCACGAACGACAGCCCGACCAGGTCGACCCAGCGGATCGACTGGTGCAGGCGCAAGGCGGGCACCCGCGTCACCAGGAACGTCGTCAGGGTGATGCCGATCGACTTGCCGAACACCAGTGCCAGGATGATGCCCAGCGCGACGGGGTCCGCCAGCGATTCCCCGAGCCCCGAGAATCCGCCCACCGTCACGCCGGCCGAGAAGAACGCGAAGACCGGCACGGCCACGCCCATCGAGATCGGGCTCACCTGGTGGGCGAAGTGGTGCGTCATGCCCGTGAAGAGCGCGCGTCCGTCGGCGTCGACACCGGACGCGACCCGGGCGCGGACGCTGGCCACGACCGGGACGGAGAAGCCGAGCAGCACGCCGGCCACGGTCGCGTGGATGCCCGACGCGTGGACGAGCGCCCAGGTCGTCACGGCCAACGGGATCAGCACGTACCAGGCGCGGACGCCCCGCTGCGCGGCCACGCCGAACAGCACGAGGGGCACGGCGGCGACCGCCAGCGGGAGGAACGCGATGTCGTCGGTGTAGAAGATCGCGATGATGCTGATCGCGAGGAGGTCGTCGACGACTGCGAGGGTCAGCAGGAACGTGCGGAGCGCCGGGGGGAGGAACCTCCCGACGACCGCGATGACGGCCACCGCGAAGGCGATGTCGGTCGCGGTCGGGATGGCCCAGCCGCGGAGGGCGTCGCCGCCGGACTGCAGGTTCACGACGGTGTAGATCACGGCCGGCAGCGCGACCCCGCCGACGGCCGCCGCCACCGGCACCGCAGCCAGCCGGGGGTTGCGCAGGCTGCCCGCGACGAACTCCTGCTTGAGCTCGAGGCCGACGACGAAGAAGAAGATCGCGAGCAGGCCGTCGGCCGCCCAGGTGCCGAGGCTGAGGTTCAGGTGGAGCGCGTCCGGGCCGACGCGCAGGTCGCGGATCGACTCGTACCAGGGGGCGAGCGGGGTGTTCGCCAGGACGAGAGCGAGCACGGTCGCGCCGAGCAGGAGGGCGCCCGCGACGGTGTCCTGAGTGACGACGTCGGCGACCCGACGGGCCAGGTGCCGCGGCCGGGACGGCGCGGACGGAGCGGGGGAGGAGGTCATGGGTGTCTTTCGCGACGGAGGGACGAGGAGGCGTCGGACCGGTCCCCGGCATCGGCGGCGCGCATACGGACACGGCGGCGCACGACGAGGTGCGCGCCGAGGATGCGGCGGAGAGAGCGGGGGCGGGTCAGGCGGCCGTCGGAGGCGGGCATCCGGCGATCTCACCGTGCGCGTTGGTGCCCCACAGGCTCATCCACCCGTTGGTGCCGCAGGTGCGCTTGGTCAGCACCAGCCGGTTCGGGAAGGCCGCCGTGTCGAGTCGCCGGAGCCGCGTGGAGGCGGGGGCGCAGGCGGGTGAGGACACGTCGGTATTCTACCCGCGCCTCCTCGGCTCCATCGGGGTACGCCCGCACCGCACGTCCAGCGCCGCGGCGTACGACGGTCGCATGACTCGCGACCAGTACACGTTCGACGACCCGCGCACGCGCTACCCCGTCATCAGCCCCGAGGTGCAGCAGCAGCCCGAGCCCGGCCTCCAGTCGAAGATGACCCCGGTGCCCGACCTCGGGGAGGACACCTACCGCGGCACCGGCCGGCTCACCGGGCGCAAGGCCCTGATCACCGGCGCCGACTCGGGCATCGGAGCCGCCGTCGCCATCGCCTACGCCCGCGAGGGCGCCGACGTCGCCCTGTCGTACCTGCCCGAGGAGGAGGACGACGCCCGCCACGTCGTCGAGCTCATCGAGGCCGCGGGGCGCACCGCCGTCGCCCTGCCGGGCGACCTGACCAGCGCCTCCTTCTGCCGTTGGCTCGTCGAGGAGGCGGTGGCCGGCCTGGGCGGGCTCGACGCCATCGTCAACGTCGCCGGCAAGCAGGTCTGGCAGGACGGCATCGAGAACATCACCGACGAGCAGTTCGACCTCACCTTCAAGACCAACGTCTACGCGCCGTTCTGGATCGTCAAGGCGGCGCTCCCGCACCTCGGCCCGGGGTCGACCATCATCAACACGGCGTCGCTCGAGGCGTACCAGCCCGCCCCCGACCGGCTCGACTACGCGACCACGAAGGGCGCGATCAACAACTTCTCGAAGGGCCTCGCGCAGCAGCTGATCTCGAAGGGCATCCGCGTCAACGTCGTCGCGCCCGGTCCCACCTGGAGCGTGCTCCAGGTGACGCTGGGCGTCGACCCCGAGACCCTGCCGGAGTTCGGGTCGAGCGAGTCGCCGATCGGCCGTGCGGCGCAGCCGGCCGAGCAGGCCCCCGCCTACGTGTTCCTGGCGAGCGCGGAGTCGAGCTTCGTCGCCGGGGAGACCCTCAACGTCAACGGAGGCATGGTCACGCCGTAGCACGGGCCGGGTCGGACCGGCCCGGCGGACCGGGGCTGGGCCGGATCGGGCTCGGCGGGTCCGTCCGCACCCGGACGCGGCGACCGCCGCCTAGGGTGGAGGTCCTTGCCACCCACACCCGGACAGGAGGCGGCATGGACACCCCGGACCTCACCGCGGGCATGGTGCTCGACGGTCGTTACGAGATCGTCTCGGTGCTCGGACGCGGCGGCATGGCCAGCGTCTACCGCGCCCGCGACACCCTGCTCGGTCGCGTCGTCGCGATCAAGCTCTTCGCCCCGACGGGCGCCGCCGCCGCCGAGCTGCGGCGCGAGACCAGCGAGGTGCAGGTGCTCGCCGGTCTGGCGCACCCGGCCATCGTCACGCTCTTCGACGCCCGCGTCGACGACGCCGACCGGGCGTACCTCGTCATGGAGTACGTGGAGGGCCCGACCCTCCAGGAGCTCGTCTCGAGGGGGCCTCTGGCTCCGGCCACCGCGGCGGCCATGCTGGCCGATCTCGGCGAGGCCCTGCACGTCGCCCACGAGGGCGGCGTCGTGCACCGCGACGTGAAGCCCGCGAACATCCTGCTCGCGCCCGTGCCCGGCGGCGAGGGCCGGTACCGGGCCAAGCTCGCCGACTTCGGCATCGTCTACCTGGTCGACTCGACGCGGCTCACCGCGACGGGCACCGTCATGGGCACCGCCGCGTTCATCAGCCCCGAGCAGGCCCTGGGGCAGCCGATCGGCCCGCCCTCCGACGTCTACTCGCTGGGTCTCGTCACCCTCGAGGCGCTCACCGGCCACCGTGTCTTCGACGGCTCGGCGGTCGAGTCGGTCATGAAGCGGCTGCACAACGACCCCGTCATCCCCTCGTCGCTCGAGACCGGGTGGGCCTCGCTGCTGACCTCGATGACCGCCAGGGATCCGGAGGCGCGACCCACCGCGCTCGACGTCTCACGCCGAGCGTCACGACTCGCCTCGGCCGGCCGAGGGGGCACCGCCGACCTGGCCGCCGTCCCCGACGCGACCGCGCCGCTGGCGCCGAGCGATCGCACCATGGTCCTGCCGGCCGCGGGGGTCGCCGGTGCGGCTGCGGGGCTGGGCGCCGCCGGTGCGGCGGGTGCCGCGTCGGCGGACGAGCGGACGGCCGCGGACGGCTCGGAAGCCCCGACGGCCGCGTACGGCTCGGACGCGCCCACGGCCGTGTACTCGAACGGGTCGGCGTCCGCCGGTTCGGACGCCCCGACCGAGCGCTTCGGCGCGGCGGCCGCGGCCGCGGGGGTCGGTGCCGGACTCGGCGCAGGTGCGGGAGCCGGGGGTTCGGGAACGGGCGCCGGCGGGGGCGACGACGCCCGCGCCTCCTCGGGGAAGCGTCGCTGGATCGTGCCGGTCGTCGTGGTCGCGGTTCTCGCGCTCGTCGTGGGCGGGATCGTCTGGGGCGTGTCGCAGGGATCGGGTGGAGGCGCGGTGCCGGCCGAGTCGACCTCGCCGAGCAGCACCCAGCCGAGCGACGAGCAGTCGACGCCTCCGGCCGAGAGCACCGAGCCGTCGACCGAGCCGTCGGACTCGTCGTCCGAACCGGAGACGCCGACCGAGCCGTCGCAGGACACGTCCACCGAGCCCTCGACGGAGCCCTCGGAGGACACGTCCACGGAGCCGTCGGCACCGACCGAGCCGTCGGCCGATCCCGTCGAGCCGAGCGTGCCCGAGGTGACCGTGCCCGCCGTGGACACCGGCGTCGACACGGGCGTGCTCCCCGGCGGCAACGGGAACAGTGGCAAGGGGAACAACGGGAACGGCAAGGGCAACGGAGGCCCGAAGGCCCCGTAGCCCGCGCGGGCGCGAGACGCCCCCGTCGCGGGGCGCCCCCGTCGTGCCCCCCCCGTCGCGAGCTCGAACGCGTTCCGCCGATCGAGTGGTCGGAAGATGCTCTTCGCGGCGCGAGGAAGAGCATCTTCTGACCACTCGACGACGAGCGCAAGCGCGTGAGCGCGAGGCGCACCGTCATGACTCGAGCGCGTTCCGCGATCGAGTGGCGAGGCCCGCTCGCGAGGCGCGAGCTCCCCCCGTCGCGAGCTCGAACGCGCTTCGCGATCGAGTGGCGAAGCGCGAGACGCCCCCGTTGCGCTCGAGCGCGTTCCGCCGATCGAGTGGTCGGAAGATGCTCTTCGCGGCGCGAGGAAGAGCATCTTCTGACCACTCGACGACGCGCGCAAGTGGCGAGGCGCGAGGCGCGAGGACGCGGGAGTGCGAGCGCCCGCGCTCCCGTCCGGGAGATGTCGTGAGCCCGAACGCGTTCCGTCATCGAGTGGTCCGTAGATGCTCTTCGTAGCGGGAGGAAGAGCATCTTCTGACCACTCGATGACGCAGGAGAGCGCGCGAGAGATCCAGGGCGCGAGCTCCCGCCCGCGGGACGACGAACGGGCCGCCCTCCGAGTGGAGGGCGGCCCGTCGGCGGTGCGGGACTCGACTAGTTGCGAGCGCCCTTGCGGCCGGTGACGCGCAGGTAGATGAAGAGCACGATGATCGCGCCGATGATCGAGCCGATGATGCCCGACGTCTGGAAGAAGCCGTCGGGGTTCTGGCCCGGGAAGATGAGGTAACCGAGGAACCCACCGACGAACGAGCCGATGATGCCCAGGAGGATGGTCATGGGGATCGAGATGTTCTGCTTGCCGGGCATGACGAGACGGGCGACGGCGCCGGCGATGAGGCCGATGACGATGAGGCTGATGATGAGACCGAGCATGATGACTGCTTTCTTTCGGTGCGCCGGATGAGCGCGGTTGCTGCCACGGGGTCGGGCAATCACCGACTCAATCACTTATCGGGCACCGAGGGCCGATTTCGTGAAAAGTCTTAACAGAACCCCCTCCGAACTGGTAGTGGCGCAGGTGGGAAATCCCTGAATAAGATCGCGACATGTACGTGCTCGTCTCCGGCCTCATGTTCGCCCTCGTCGTCATCGCGCTGGTCGACATCATCACCCGCCAGGACGGCCAGGTGCAGCATCTGCCGAAGCTCGTCTGGGTGCTGCTCGTGGTGTTCCTCCCTCTGATCGGCAGCATCCTGTGGTTCGCCGTGGGCCGCGACTGGTCGGCGGCGACCGAGAACGTGACCTTCGGGGATCCGAGGAGGCGCGAACGCCTCGGCTGGGCGGGCTCGCCCTCGCGGTCTGCCGTGGCGCCCACTCGCCCGCTCAGCACCGAGGAGCAGCTGGCGGCCCTCGACCGCGAGATCGAGTTCCACGAGCAGCAGGCGCGCCTGAGGGCCCTCGAGGCGGAGGTCGAGAGGCGTCGCGACGGCGACCGGGGCGGCCAGGCGGGCTGACTCCGGCGCACCCGGGTTTCGTCGTGGGGTCGCGACGGTCGATGATGGACGACGAGCCGATCACGCTCGACCTCCCCGGAAGGACCCCCATGACCGAGACCCTGCAGGCCGCCGACATCGTCCGCCTCGTCGACCACACCCTCCTGAAGCCCGAGGCGACCCACGCCGACGTCGACGCCCTCATCGCCGAGGCCGTCGAGCTCGGCGCGTACTCCGTCTGCGTCTCGCCGTCGATGCTGCCCCTGGTCCTGCCCGAGGGCTCCGACCTGAAGATCGCCGTCGTCGCCGGGTTCCCCAGCGGCAAGCACACCTCGGCCGTCAAGGCGGCCGAGGCGCTCGAGGCCGTCGCCTCGGGCGCTCACGAGGTCGACATGGTCATCGACGTCGGGGCCGCGAAGGCCGGCGACTTCGTCAGCGTCGAGGAGGACATCGCGATCGTGCGCGGCGTGATCCCCGCCCCGACCGTGCTGAAGGTCATCATCGAGTCGGCCGCGCTCAGCGACGACGAGATCGTCGCCGTCTGCCAGGCGGCCGAGCGGGCCGGCGCCGACTTCGTCAAGACCAGCACCGGATTCCACCCCACGGGCGGGGCCACCGAGCACGCCGTCAGGCTCATGGCTCAGACCGTCGGCGGGCGCCTCGGCGTCAAGGCCTCCGGCGGTGTCCGCACCATCGACGACGCCCGCCGCTACGTCGCCGCGGGCGCGACCCGTCTGGGCGTCTCGGGCACGCGCGCCCTCGTCGAGGGTGCCGACCCGTCGGCCGCCGCCGGGTACTGACGACCGACCGTCGTCGAGCTCGAGCCGCAGCGAGGGCCCGGGCCCGGAGTCGACGTCTCCGCGGCGCCGGCCCGAGCCCCGCTCAGTCGTAGAGGCGCCCCAGCAGCCAGTGCCCGGCGGCGTCGCGGACGACCTCGAACATGTGGGTCGTGCCGTCGGACGCGGTCGCCTGGAACCGCCAGCCGAGGAACCTCTGCGGCGGGTGCGTGATGAGCTCGTGGATGAACAGCGGTTCGTCGACGAGCGGCGTCGGGGTGTCGCTGACCCGCCAGCGGACGCCGTCGTGGACGAGTCGAGCGGGCAGCCCGTCGTCGAACCAGAGCGCGACGGCCGATCGGGTGGTGGAGATGTTCATGGCCCGCCTCTCGTTCGAACACACGTTCGATCAGAGGCGAGTGTAAGCAGGCCGATCCGGCTCGCGCAACCGCGTCGGCGTGTCTTCCGTCGGGGCCCGGCATGGCGCTACGATCGGCTCGACCGAGGGGGTCGCATGGAGACGCAGATCGATCGACCGACGGTCGCCGAGCCGCGCCCGGCCGCCTGGTCCGGTGCAGCGATCGCCGCGTTCGTGCTCGGCCTCGCCTCGCTCGTCCTGATCAACGGCGGGGCCGTGGGCGTGCCCGTGGCGGTCGTCGCCCTGGTGCTCGCGTTCCGGGCCCGGGCCGACCTGCGGGTCGATCCCGCCCTCCGGGGCACCACCCTCTCGCTGATCGGCTTCCTCGCGGCCGGGGTCGCCGCGGCGATCGGATTCATCTCGTTCGTGCTGCCCTTCGGGGCCGTCCTCCTCTGACCCGACGCCGCGGCGGCCGTCGGCTCCGGGCTCAGATCCCGGCAGGCTCGGTCGAGCCCCCGCCCGCCGCAGCGCGCCGCAGGCTGACCCAGCGCTCGTGGATCTCGTAGCCGAGCGCCTCGTTCATCCGGATGCTGCCCGCATTGGCCTGCGCGCCTCCGGTGCCGAAGGTGCGGACGCCCTCGTCGGCGAGCGTGACCACCGACAGGGCCTTGACCGCGACGGCCAGCCCGCGACTCCGGTGGGTCGACCGCACCGAGGTGAAGTCCGTCTCGGCGTGCCCGCCCCGTCGCTCGATCGCGGTCACGGCGACGAGCAGGCCGTCGTCGAAGGCGCCGAACACCCGCCCGTCGCCCGCGAACAGCGTGCGCGCCGCGTCGAGGTCGAGGTGCTCGCGGGCCGTCGCCGGCGTGTACGGGTAGTCGGCCTGCGTCGCGGCCTCGAGCTCGTTCACGGCGTCCGCCTCGACCTCCCGCAGCTCGCGCACCTCGAACCCGGCCGCCCGGGCGGCCTCGACGGCGGCCCGTGCCTCGAGCAGCCGAGGAGGCGCGGCGACGGTCAGCCGCGCCCCCCACGACTCCCCGGCGAGGGTCCACCCCGCCGCCTCGAGCTCGGCCCGTCCGGGATCGTCTGCTCGCAGCACGCGCATCTCGTCCATAGCGCCAGTCTGCCGCCGGGCCGCGGCCGACCGCTACGCGCCGAGCGGCTCGAGCGACGCGAGAGGCATGCCGAGCGCGGCGGCGACGCCCGCGTTGGTCACGGCGCCGGCGTGCACGTTGACGCCGGCCGCCAGTGCCGGGTCCGCCGCCGTGGCGGCCCGCCAGCCGCGATCGGCCAGCGCCACGACGTAGGGCAGGGTCGCGTTGGTCAGCGCCCGCGTGGAGGTCTCGGGCACCGCGCCGGGCATGTTGGCCACGCAGTAGTAGACGGCGTCGTGCACGGCGAACGTCGGGTCGTCGTGCGTGGTCGGGTGCGAGCCCTCGAAGCAGCCGCCCTGGTCGATGGCGATGTCGACCAGCACCGCCCCCGACTTCATGCTCGCGACCATCTCGTCGGTCACGAGCTTCGGCGCCGCCGCGCCGGGGATCAGCACCGAGCCGATCACGAGGTCCGCCTCGCGCACCTGCGCCGCGATCTCGAGCGGCGTCGACGGCCGGGTCTGGATGCGCCCGTCGAAGCGGGCCTCGAGGGCGCGCAGCCGCGGCAGGGAGAGGTCGATCACGGTGACGTCCGCGCCGAGGCCGAGGGCGTTCGCCGCCGCGTGCTCTCCGGCGACGCCGCCGCCGATCACGACGACCTTCGCCCGCGGAGTCCCGGGGACGCCCCCGAGCAGGGTGCCGCGACCGCCGGAGGCGCGCATCAGCTGGTAGGCGCCCACCGTGATCGAGAGACGTCCGGCCACCTCGCTCATCGGCTGCAGCAGCGGCAGCGACCGGTCGGGCAGCTGCACCGTCTCGTAGGCGACGGCCGTCGTGCCCGAGGCGACCAGCGCCTCCGTCAGCTCCCGGTCGGCCGCGAGGTGCAGGTAGGTGAAGAGCACCTGGCCCTCGCGCAGCAGGGGGTGCTCGGCCGCGATCGGCTCCTTGACCTTCAGCAGCAGGTCGGCGCCCGACCAGACCTCGGCGGCCGTGGCGACGATCGTCGCACCGGCGGCGAGGTAGTCGGCGTCGAGGATGCGCGAGCCGACGCCCGCGCCGCTCTCGACAAGCACCTCGTGGCCGCGGCGGACGAGGGCGTCGACGCCGGCGGGGGTGATGGCCACCCGGTTCTCGTTGTTCTTGATCTCGGTGGGCACTCCGACGCGCATGGGGTCTCCTGTCGGATCGGGGCCCTCGCGGGGCCGGTCGTCGCTGATCGTTGAGACGATGCTGGCGATCATTCGTTTCATTCGTGTTTCGACCGAAGAAGATTCTGCGAGAATCCCGTCATCGACTCGAAACGACAGCCTCAGGGGTGCTGCGCATGACCACGCCGAACGATCTTCGCCCGTCCGAGGGTCCCGCCGTCCCTCCCGCCGACCTCGACGAGGTGGACCGCCGTCTGCTCGACGCGCTCGCGACCGACGGTCGGCTGTCGAACGCGGCGCTCGCCGCGGCCGTCGGCGTCGCGCCGTCGACCGCGCACACGCGGCTCCGCTCGCTCATCGACCGCGGCGTGATCACCGGGTTCCTGACCAGCGTCGACCAGCGCCGCATCGGGCGTCCGCTCCAGGCGATCGTCGGCGTCACCCTCCGGCCGGGGTCGCGGCAGGCCGCGATCACCGCGTTCTCGGAGGCCGTGCGGAGCCTGCCCGAGGTGCTGCAGGTGTTCTTCCTCGGCGGTCAGGACGACTTCATCGTGCACATCGCAGTGTCGGACTCGTCCGAGATCCGCACGTTCGTGGTCGACCACCTGTCGGCGCAGCCGAGCGTCGCGTCGACCCGCACGAGCATCGTGTTCGACTACCACCGGAACGGCGTGGCGGCCTCGTTCCGCTGACCCGCGCCTCCCGGGTCCTTCTCGGGCCGGTGGTGGACGGACCGGCAGGAGGCACGGGTCGCCTACGCGTACTCGTCGAGGTCGAGAGGCGGAGCGTCCTCGACATCGCCCGCGAGCGACTGCTCGGCGATCGAGACGACCTCGACGACGACGACGGTCCGCTCGCCGACCAGGGCCGCGACGCGCTCGCTCGTGATCGTGCGGAACTCGACGAAGTCCGCCTCGTGCCGGACCGCGTCGACGAGTCGGGCGCGGAGCGCGGCGAGGTCCTGGGCCGGGTCGACCGCGTAGACCCGGTCGTCCAGTCGGAGCGTGATCAGCTGCATGGGGCCCGTCCGTCGGGGGTGCGCGACCAGGGCCGGCCGACGCGGGGTCTCCCGGGGGCCGGGGGAGTGATCCCGCATCAAGCTTCGCACCCCGCCGGTCGTCGCGACACCCCCTTGCGCGGACGCGCCGCCCGTGCACGGGACCCGCCGACCGGACGGCTCGCCGGGACTTCTTCCGCACGACACCTGTGGGACGAACGCGAGACGAGTACCGTGGCGTCCATGAACGAACAGGGCCCGCCCGGGCGAGCGCGTGGTTGACGCCATGATCGACGCCCTCGAGTCCCTCCGTCGCGCCGCCGCGACCGGTGGCGACCTCGCGGGCCCCTTCCTCCGGGTCCTGCCCGTGACGGGCGTGTCGATCGCGACCATGGGCGATCTGCTGCGCACCGAGACGGTGGCGGCCAGCGACCCGCAGGCCGCGCGCCTCGACGAGCTGCAGTTCGACCTCGGCGAAGGGCCTTGCTGGGACGCCCTCGCCGAGCGGTCCCCCGTGCTCGAGCCCGATGTGCGCAACAGACCGCGACGGGTCTGGCCGGCCTTCTCGCGGGCGATCGAGCACGACGGGATCGGCGGTCTCTTCGCGTTCCCGCTGACGGTCGGACCGCTCGGCCTCGGCTCGATCGACCTCTACACGGCGCTGCCGCAGGCCCTCACGGCCCTGCACGAGGATCAGACCTGCCTGCTCGCCGCCGAGGTCAGCCGCCAGCTCCTCAAGCAGGCCGTGCGCGAGGTGGCCGACGCCCAGGAGGAGGAGGTCGCCGTCGACAAGTCGTCGCGGCGGCGGGTGCACCAGGCGACCGGCATGGTTCTGGCCCAGGTCGACGTCTCGGCCGCCGACGCCGAGCTGCTGATCCAGGGGCGGGCCTTCGCCGAGGGACGGACGATGAGGCAGGTGGCCGAGGACGTCCTCGCCGGACGGCTCAGCTTCGCCGTCCGCCCGAGCGGCATCGAGGAGTCACGATGAGCGAGACCTCCAGAGAAGCGCGCCTGGTCGAGGCGTTCGCCACCCTGGCCGACACCCTGGTCGCGGGGTACGACGTCATCGAGCTGATGCAGACCCTGCTCGAGACCTGCCACGACCTGCTCGACGTCACGGCGGGCGGCATCCTGCTGGCCGACGACGACGGCGACCTCGAGGTCGTCGCGTCGACGAGCGAGGGCAGCGCCCTCGTCGAGACCCTGCAGCTCGACGCCCGCAGCGGTCCGTGCTGGGACTGCTTCACGTCCGGCGAGGTCGTGTCGCTGATCGACGTCTCCGACACCCCCGACCGCTGGGGGGAGTTCGGCGACGTCGCCGCCGCCCAGGGGTTCCACGCGATCTACGCCCTGCCGCTCCGCCTGCGCGACACCGTCATCGGCACGCTCAACCTGATGCGCGCCACGGTCGGCGAGCTCAACCCGCGCGACGTCCGGGTCGCCCAGGCGCTGGCCGACGTCGCGACGATCGGCGTGCTCCAGCAACGGACCCTCCGCGACAGCGACATGGTGCGCGCGCAGCTGCAGACCGCGCTGAGCACCCGCGTGGTGATCGAGCAGGCCAAGGGCGTCGTCGCGCACACCCACGACGTGTCGACCGACGACGCCTTCGACCTCATCCGCGTGCACGCCCGCAGCAAGCAGCTCAAGCTCGCCGACGTGGCGCGAGGACTCGTCGACCGCACCATCCGGCTCTGATGCTCCGACCCGACGGCCCGTGACGCGGCGAGCGGCCTACGGTCGGGGGATGCGTCTCTCCGCCCCGGCCGACCCGGGCAGCCTCACGCGACTCGTCTCCGACGCGTCGCCCTCCGACGTCGCGGGTGCGCTCCGACTCGCCGTCGACCTCACCAGCCGAGGAGGCGCGGCGCCGGTCCCCGGGGCCGGGCGCACCGCCGACCTGTGGCGGGCGCTGGCGACCCTCGCCGCCCACGACCTGGGCGCCGCCCGAGCGGTCGAGCCGCACCTCGACGCGATCGCGATCCTGACGCAGGCCGCCGACGCGGGCGAGGCGGGGGAGCCGACCCGCGCCTCCTCGGAGTCCGCACGCAGCTGGGGCGTCTTCGCCGCCGAGGTGCCCGGGGCCCGCCTGGAGGCCTCGCCCGCGCCCTCCGAGCCGTCGGGCGACGCGGCCGGCTGGACCCTCAGCGGCGAGAAGGGCTGGTGCTCGCTCGCCGGCGTGCTCGACTCCGCCCTGGTGACCGCCTGGGTCGGCGACGAGCGTCGGCTCTTCGCGGTCGACCTGCAGCAGCCCGGCGTCGAGGTCGTCGAGGGCGCCTGGCACGCCCGCGGGCTCGTCGAGATCCCCTCCGGTCCGGTCCGGTTCGACCGGGTCGCGGCACGCCCGGTCGGCGCACCGGGCTGGTACCTCGAGCGGCCCGGGTTCTCATGGGGCGGCATCGCGGTCGCCGCCTGCTGGTACGGCGGCGCGGTCGGGGTGGCCCGGACCCTGCACCGCTCCGTGCAGCGCCGCGAGCCCGACCCCTTCACGGCGGCGGCGCTCGGCGCGGTCGACGAACGGCTCTCGGACGCCCGACGCGCGCTCGCCGAGGCCGCGGAGCTCGTCGACGCGGGGGAGGCGACCGGCGACGCCGGCCGGCTGCTCGCCAAACGGGTCCGGGCGACGGTGGCGCACGTGGCCGACGACGTCCTGACGCGGGTCGGCCGCGCCCTCGGCCCCGCCCCGCTCGTGGCCGACGCCGCCCACGCCAAGCGCGTCGCCGACCTCGAGCTGTACCTGCGCCAGCACCACGCCGACGCGGACGACGCCTCCCTCGGGCGCCAGCTCCGCGAGCTCGCGGTGTCCGGGGCCCGTTCCGCCGACGCCGACGCCGGCAGCGCGGTGGCCCCGTGGTGAGGTTCGACGCCCGCGACCCCGCCGAGCCCGTCGCGGCCTGGTCCGACGACGGACGGCTGACGGCGCTGCCGGCCGACCCGCGCCTCCTCGGCGATCCCGGCCCCGTCCTCGTGCTCGCGGCGCACGCCGACGACGAGACCCTCGGCGCGGGCGGCCTCATCGCGCTCGCGTCCCGCGCCGGGCGCGCGGTCACGGTGGTCGTGGTCAGCGACGGCGCCGCCTCGCACCCCGGCTCGTCCACGACGTCGACCGACGCCCTCCGCGTCGAGCGCGCCGCCGAGGCCCGCGCGGCCCTCGACGAGCTGGGCGCCGGCATCGAGCTCGTGCTGCTCGGCGTCGCCGACGGCGGACTGCAGGAGGCGCGGGCCGACCTCCGCTCCCGCCTCGCCTCGATCGTCGCCGAGCGTCGCCCGACCCTCGTGCTCGCCCCCTGGCGCGGAGACGGTCACCGCGACCACCGCGTGCTGGGCGAGATCGCGGCCGACCTGGTCGGGCCGGGCGCGGACGCGGACGGAGGCGCCGGGAGCGCCCCGGCCCTGTTCGAGTACCCGATCTGGCTCTGGCACTGGGGCGCCCCCGAGCACCCCGACGTCCCGTGGGGCGACCTCGTCCGGGTGGAGCTCGACGCCCCGGCCCGCGACGCGGCGGCCCGCGCGCTCGACCGGTACGCGTCGCAGGTGCGTCCCCTCTCGGGGAGCGCCGGCGACGAGGCCGTGCTGCGTCCCGACTTCCTCGTGCACTTCGCGCGCGACGCCGAGTACCTCGTCCGCCGCGCGCCCGCGCCCGCGCCGGATCGGCCCGCCGCCGCCCGCTTCGACGAGACGCACGCCCGCCGCGCCGACCCCTGGGGCGTCACCACGCGCTGGTACGAGCGCCGCAAGCGCGCGCTCACCCTCGCCTCCCTGCCCGACGAGACCTACGGCTCGGTGCTCGAGATCGGCTGCTCGATCGGCGTCGTCACCGCCGAGCTGGCCCACCGCGCCGACGCGGTGCTGGCCCTCGACGTCTCGGAGGTCGCCGTCGGCCATGCCCGCGCCCGCCTGGCCGATCGACCGCACGTGCGGGTCGAGCGCGCCGACGTCACCCGCGGTCTGCCGACCGACGGCCCCGTCGACCTCGTGCTGCTGAGCGAGGTGGGCTACTACCTCGACGCCGACCAGTTCGAGCGGCTGCTCGACGAGGTCGAGCGGGTGCTCGCGCCGGCCGGCACGGTCGTGGCCTGCCACTGGCGGCACGGTGCCGACGACTTCCGGCAGAGCGCCGACGACGTGCACGCCGCCCTCGCGCGCCGCCCGGGCCTGTCGTCGCTCGTGCACCACGTCGAGGCCGACTTCGTGCTCGACGTGCGGTCGCGCGACCCGCGGTCCGTGGCCGACCGGACGGGGCTGCGGTGACCGGCCCGCGCCTCCTCGGGGTCGCCGTCGTGGTGCCCGCGCGCAACGAGGCCGAGCTGATCGCGCGCTGCCTGGCGTCCCTCGCCGTCGCCCGGGAGCACCTGCGCGCCGAGATCCCCGAGCTCCGCGTCCTGACCGTGGTCGTCGCCGACGACTGCACCGACGACACCGCCGCGATCGCCCGCCGCGACCCCGACGTGACCGTCGTCGAGACCCGGGGACGCGCCGTCGGCGTCGCCCGAGCCGCCGGCGTCGAGGTCGCGGTGCACCGACTGGTCGACGAGGGCGTCGACGAGCCGGCGATCTGGATCGCGAACACCGACGCCGACTCGGTCGTCCCGCCGAACTGGCTGTCCGCTCAGCTCGCGCTCGCCGACGACGGCGCCGACGTGATGGTCGGCACGGTGCGACCCGACTTCGCCGACCTGAGCGCTGAGCAGATCGCCGCCTGGACGGCACGGCACACCCCGGGCCGGCCGAACGGTCACGTGCACGGCGCCAACCTCGGCGTGCGGGCCAGCGCCTACCGGTCCGCGGGCGGCTTCGACCCGCTCGACCTGCACGAGGACGTCGTGCTCGTCGAGCGGCTGCGCGCGACGCCCGGCGTCGCCGTGGTCGCCTCCGACGCCGGCGAGGTGCTCACCTCGGGCCGGCGCGTGGGCCGCACCCGCGGCGGCTACGCGGGGTATCTCGCGGTCGACCTGCTGACCTGAGGAGGCGCGGCCCGATCAGGCGGGCCGCGTCACGTCGATCAGGCGGGCAGCGACGACTCGATCAGCGACACGATCTCGGGGGCGTCGGGTTCGGTGGTCGGTCGGAAGCGGTGCACCGCGCCTCCCGGGGTGATGACGAACTTCTCGAAGTTCCACTTCACCTTGCCGGCCTTGCCGTCGGCGTCGGCCGTCTTCTTCAGCTCGGTGTAGAGCGGGTGCTCGCTGCGGCCGTTGACCCGGACCTTCTCCATCATCGGGAACGTCACGCCCCAGGTCGCCGAGCAGTACTCGTCGATCGCCTCGGCCGAGCCCAGCTCCTGCAGGAACTGGTTGCTGGGGAACCCGAGCACGGTGAACCCGCGCTCGCCGTAGGTCCGCTGCAGCTCCTCGAGCTTCTCGTACTGGGGCGCGAGCCCGCAGCGCGAGGCCACGTTGACGACCAGCACGACCTTGTCGCTGTACGCGCCGAAGGTGGTGGCCTCTCCGCGCAGGGTGGTCAGGTCGATCGGATCGAGTTCGCTCATGCTGCGACGCTACGCCGAACCCGGTGGTTCACCGGAGGCGTCCGGCAGCTTCACGGTTATCTCCATGCGTGCGCATGAGCACAGGGGGGACCCGTCGTCAAGCCCCCGATCTGGAATTGGACCCAGGTCAACAATTCGACAGAATGACGATCTCATGGAACATCGGGACGACGCGCGGGTACGCCTCGAGGTGCAGGGACGCGACCTCGACGAGGGTCTCGAGTTCTTCTCGGACGGTTACGGCGGCGACGGCCTGACCGGCAGGATCACCGACGTCGACTTCGCGTATCGGCACACCGCCACCGGAGACTCCCGGCTGACGCTGCGCTCGAACAAGTTCCTCGGCGAGATGGCCGGCGCCGTCACCCCGGTCGGCGAGCACATCGTGCACTGGCTGACCCGCGGCACGGCCTCGATGGACGTCGGCCACGAGGAGCACCGCCTCGGGGTCGGCAGCCCGGTGATCGTCCCGAAGAACCAGCCGTTCCGGTTCCGTTACGAGGACTACGAGCAGAGCCTCGTGCACATCGACGACTCCGTGGTCTTCGAGGTCGCGGCCGAGCGCGAGGGCGCTCTGCCCGGCTCGCTCGTCTTCGACCACGCCAGCCCGCTGACCGAGGCGGCGAAGGCGCGCTGGGGTGCCGCGGTGCGCCGCATCGCCGCGACCTACCTCGATCCGGCCGCGCCCCCGCTGCTGCGTCTCGAGGCCGCGCGGTTCGCCGCCGCGTCGATGCTCGAGGCCTTCCCCCACACGTCGACGATCATGCAGGAGGCGCTCCTCGCGCCCCGCAACGCCAGCCTGCGCGAGGCGGTCGAGTACCTCCACATCAATGCGCACCTCCCCATCACGCCCTCCGACGTCGCCCGGCAGGTGGGCGTCACCCCGCGCGGGCTGCAGCAGGCGTTCAGTCGCCACCTCGACACGACGCCGACGGAGTACCTGCGCGGCATCCGCCTCGAGCGGGTCCGAGACGAGCTGCGCATCTCGTCGCCCGACCAGGTCACCGTCGCCGAGGTGGCGCGGCGCTGGGCCTTCTCGCACCTGGGACGGTTCTCGGGGAGCTACGTGCAGCGCTTCGGCGAGTACCCCCGCGACACCCTGCTGCGCGGCTGATCCGCGGGCTCGCGTCTCCGGATCATGTCCGGGGGCCGGACGCAAGGGGGCTCTCCCGGCTGGGACCGCGGCGAGGAGGCGCGGGTACCGTCGTCCACGAGCGACCGCGGCCGTCGGGATGGGACCCGGAGGCGGATCAGCCGGGAGGGCACCGTGAAACGCATCCACTACGCCGACGAGTACATCGTCACAGGAGACGACATCGCCGACGCCGTCATGGCCTACGCTCGCGGGCTCGCCCTGAAGGGTCGGTCCGACTCGGTCGAGCTGCCGGCGCTGACGCCCGAGGGCGAGGTCGGACGCTTCCAGGTGCTGCTCGGGCCGGCGAGTCAGATGGTCGTCTCGGGCGAGCCGGACTCCCTCGTCGTGATCGAGGACGCCGACCTCGTGGCCGACCTGCGCGCGCGGATCGACGGGCTCGAGGGACCCTCGGCGCGGCCCAGCTCGCCGGGCGAGCGGTTCCCCGACATGGACGCCGAGCAGTACCCCGAGTCGCGGGCCGGCTGAGTCCGGTTCGGCTGAAACCACGTTCTGCACGTGAAACCACGTTCATACGTGGTTTCACCTGCAGAACGTGGTTTCACTCCGGCGGGGCGGCCGGGCGGCGGCCCGGCGGCGGCGGCCCGGTGGCTCGCCCCGGCCGGGTCCGGGCGCGCGGAAGACCCCACCTCGCCGGGGCGGGGTGGGGTTCCACCGGGAACGCGGGCCCCGGCCCCCT
>NZ_BJUV01000033.1 GCF_007988805.1 Frigoribacterium faeni
CCCCCCCCCCCGGGATCGAGTGGTCGGAAGATGCTCTTCCGCGAGCCGGGACGAGCATCTTCGGACCACTCGATCCGCGGAGGAGAGCGGAACGGGGGAGAGCGGAGCGAGGGAGAGCGGAGCGGGCGCGCCCGGCCCTACGCGGGGCAGTCGCGGAGGGCGGCCCCGAGCGTCGGCAGCTCGGCCTCCATCCGGGCGATGTCCGCGCCGAGCGGGCGGTCGTCGGTCGACGGGTCGATCAGCGCGACGAGTCGCTCGAACACCGGCAGGAGGCGCGTGCCGGCCACCCGGTCGGGCGCCATCTGCAAGGCGCGCACCGCCGCGAAGAGCTCGACGGCCAGCACCGCCCCCGACGACCGCACCATGCTGGTCAGGAGGCGCGTGCTCTGGATCGCGAAGCTCGCGTGCTCCTCGAGCCCGAGCGAGACGCTGATGCTCGCGCTGGTCACGGGCGTCGCGTCGATGCGCATGTGGGCGAGGGCGTCCTGCGCCACGTACTCGACGATCATCAGGCCCGAGCTGGTCGCGTTCCGCCGCGTGGCGGCCAGGAACGGCGGCAGCCCCGTCATGTCGGCCCGCATCAGCAGCCCCAGCCGACTGGTCGACAGGCTGAAGACGGGGTGCAGGCCGATGCGCGCGGCGTCGAGCGACCAGGCCAGCGTCGCGAGATGGAACTGGCCGTGGTGCCGGACGCCGTCGTCGACGACGAGCGGGTTCTCGGCCGGGCCGCCGAGCTCGCGGTCGAGCGCGTCGAGCAGCACGCCGAGCGCCGTCCGGGCCGGGGCGTGCACCTGCGGCGACGCGCGCAGGCCGAACGGGTCCTGCAGGCGGGCGACCGGCAACGGCTCGCCGTCGAGCGGCTCGGTCAACCAGCGCAGCCGCGCCGCCTCGCGCACCTGACCGGGGTGCGGTCGGGCCGCGTGCACCTGCGGGTCGAAGGCTTCGGGCGAGCCGCGCAGGGCGCGGAAGCTCAGCGCCGCCACGACCGTCGCGGCGTCGAGCTGGCGCGCCGCGACGTCGGCGGCCAGCGCGGTCGTCGCCAGCGTGACCGCGCTCGAGCTCATGAACGGCAGCGAGTCGGTCTCGGTGAACACCACCGGGGGCACGCCTCCGCTCCGCCACGGGAACTCGCCGATCAGCGTCAGCGCCAGCTCGGCCAACGCGGTGAGGTCGCCGGTGCCGATCGAGCCCGTGCGGTGCAGGGTCGGCAGCGAGTCGCTCCGGACCGCGGCCAGCAGGCCCTGGACCACGCCGGGGCTGATCCCCGAGCCGCCCGCGAGCAGCTGGTTCAGCCGGACGACGAGGGCCGCGCGGGTGACGCGGTCGTCCTCGACCTCGCCGATGCCGGAGGCGTGGGAGCGCAGCAGGCGCAGTCCGTGGGCGGCCTGCTCGCGACGCTCCTCGTCGGGGGTGAGGTCGTCCGCGTCGTCGACGACCGGCACGCCCCGGTTCGCCCCGACCCCCGTGTTGGCGCCGTAGACGATGCCCGAGTCGCGGGCGGCCAACAGGGTGCGGTGCGCTCTCTCGACCGTCTCGAGCGTGTGATCGGGCACGAAGACCCGGGCCCGACGGTCGGCGAGGGCCACCAGATCGGCCACTCGCAACGGGGTGCCGTCTAGGGTGACCCGGGGGAGATCGTTGCTGGCGTCCATGTCGGTCACTGTGCCTCCCTCGTGTTTCGGTCTCGTAAAAAGGCCGAAGCGGTCATTGACGAAGTATTCATCGGTTCCGCATGATGAATCAACTTATTCACGAATCGTCGGGCACCCGAGCGTCACGAGCCCCGACATCGCGACAGGAGAACGCCCCATGATCACCTTCGACGGCGTCAGCAAGGTCTACCCCGACGGGACGGTGGCCGTCGACGGCCTCGATCTCGAACTGCCCACGGGCGAGCTGACCGTCTTCGTCGGCCCATCGGGTTGCGGCAAGACGACGTCGCTGCGCATGATCAACCGCATGGTCGAGCCGACGAAGGGCCGCGTGCTGATCGACGGCGTCGACGTCGCCACCGGCGACTCGGCCGAGCTGCGCCGGGGGATCGGCTACGTGATCCAGGCCGCGGGGCTGTTCCCGCACCGCACCATCGTCGAGAACATCATGACCGTGCCCGCCCTGGTCGGCACGAGCAAGAAGAAGGCGCGCAGCACCGCTCTCGAGCTGATGGACCGCGTCGGCCTCTCCGAGTCGATGGCCGACCGCTACCCCGTGCAGCTCTCGGGCGGCCAGCAGCAGCGCGTCGGCGTCGCCCGCGCCCTCGCCGCCGACCCGCCCGTGATGATCATGGACGAGCCCTTCAGCGCCGTCGACCCGATCGTGCGGGAGGGCCTGCAGGCCGAGTTCCTCCGCCTGCAGCGCGACCTCGGCAAGACCATCGCGATGGTCACCCACGACATCGACGAGGCCATCAAGATGGGCGACCGCGTCGCCGTCTTCCGCGAGGGCGGGCACCTCGCCCAGTTCGCCACGCCCCGCGAGCTGCTCTCGAACCCGGCCGACGACTTCGTCGCCGGCTTCGTCGGACGCGACCGCGGGTTCCGCAGCCTGTCGTTCGACTCGGCCGGGAGCCTCGAGGTCGAGCCGGTCTCCGCCGTGCTCTCCGGCCCCGAGCAGCTCGTGCTCGACGACGCCGGCCGCCCCCTCGGCTGGACGGGCCCCGGGCTCGGCTCGCCGTCTGCTCCGACGCTGCCGGGCGGGTGGTTCACGACCACCGACTCCCTCCGCCTCGTCACCGACCTCGCGATCACGTCGCCGGTCGGCATCGTGATCCGCGTCGACGCGGACGGCGTCGCCGACGGCGTCATCCGCCACACCGGCCTCATGACGCAGTTGGAGGCGCGTCGTCGTCGCGAGGTGGACGCCGCGTGATCCAGTACCTCCAGAACAACGGGCCGGTCATCCAGGCCGCCCTGTCGCAGCACGTGTACCTCGCGCTGCTCCCGGTGCTGCTCGGGATCGTGGTGTCGCTGCCGATCGGCTACCTGGCCGTGCGCTTCAACTTCCTGTACCACCCGCTGCTCAACCTCAGCGGGATCCTCTACGCGGTCCCCTCGCTGGCCCTGATCGTGCTGATCCCGTCGATCCTCGGCATCCAGATCCTGTCGCCGCTCAACATCATCGTCGCGCTCACCGTCTACACGGTGGCGCTGCTCGTGCGGGTCGTGGCCGACGGCCTCAAGTCGGTCGACCCGCTGATCACCGAGGCGGCGTCGGCCATGGGCTACCGCCGGCTGCGCCGTCTGCTGAGCGTCGAGCTGCCCATCGCCCTGCCCGTCATGCTCGCCGGACTCCGGGTCGCGACCGTGGCGAACGTCAGCCTGGTCAGCGTCGGCGCGCTGATCGGCGTCGGCGGCCTCGGCACCCTGTTCACCCGCGGGCAGCAGCTCAACTACGCGCCGCCGATCGTCGTCGGCATCGTGCTCTCGGTGCTCCTCGCCGCGATCTGCGACGGCATCATCGTCCTGATCCAGCGGCGCGCGACCCCCTGGGTCCGCGCGGCGGGAAGGATCGCCTCGTGAACGACGGACTCTTCTCGTACCTGCTCGACGGCTCCCACTGGCAGTTCGGCGGCACCGCCTCGATCCCCTCGCTGATCCTGACCCACCTCTGGTACACGATCCAGGCCGTCGTCGTGGCCGCGGCCATCGCCCTGCCCCTCGGCCTCTACATCGGCCACACCGGTCGCCTGTCGTTCATCGCGATCAACGCGGCGAACGCCGGCCGGTCGCTGCCGACGCTCGGCCTGATCATCCTGCTGGTCGTGCTCATGGGCCGCGGGTTCCTGCCCGTGCTGATCGCGCTGGTCATCCTCGCGATCCCGCCGATCCTCACCACGACGTACGCGGGCATCCGCGCCGTCGACCCGGCGGCCATCGACGCCGCCAAGGGGATGGGCATGCGTCCGCTCCAGGTGCTGTTCAAGCTCGAGGTCCCGATGGCCCTGCCGCTGATCTCGAGCGGCCTCCGCAACGCGCTCCTCCAGGTGATCGCCACCTCGACGGTCGCCGCCTACGTCGGCATCGGGGGCCTCGGTCGACTGCTGGTCGACGGCATCGCGCTGAACGCGTACGAGCGGGTCGTGGCCGGAGCGGTCGTCGTGGCCGCTCTCGCCATCGTGGTCGACCTCGTGGCGGCGCTCGTGCAACGATCAGTCATCTCGCCCGGCATCAGCGGCCGTCGCGTCTCCCGTCGTCCCACCCGCTCCACTCCTGCACCCTCCACCGCACCCGCCCCGACCGGACAGCCCGGCTGAGGCACCGAGAACGAAAGCCCCCACACCATGAAGAAGAAGAACCTCCTCGGCGCCGTCGGCGTCCTCGGCGTCGGCATGCTCGTGCTCTCCGGCTGCTCCGACCCGACCGAGTCGACCGGCGGCGCGTCCGGCGGGAACGGCAGCGAGACGATCACCGTCGGCTCGGCGAACTTCCCCGAGAGCGAGCTGCTCGCCGAGATCTACGCCCAGGCGCTCGAGGCCCAGGGCGTCGACGTCGACCGCAAGTTCAACATCGGCGCCCGCGAGGTGTACCTCCAGGCCCTCGAGGACGGCTCGATCGACCTGCTGCCCGAGTACAACGGCGCCCTGCTCTCGGCCCTGGTCGACGGCGGCGCACCCGCCGACGTCACCTCGCCCGAGGACGTCTACGACGCTCTCCAGGACGTCCTGCCCGACGGCATCATCTCGCTGCCGCAGTCCGACGCCGAGGACAAGGACACCCTCACGGTGACCCGCGCCACGGCCGACGAGTACGACCTGGAGACGATCGAGGACCTCGAGCCCGTCGCCGACCAGCTCAAGATCGCCGCCGGCCCCGAGTTCGCCGAGCGCCAGCAGGGCATCGTCGGCCTCGAGTCGGTCTACGGCCTGACCTTCAAGGAGTTCGTGCCGCTCGACGCCGGCGGACCGCTGACCCTCGCCGCCTTGAACGACGGCGACGTCGAGGTCGCGAACCTCTTCTCGACCGACTCGGCCATCGAGACGAACGACCTCGTCACGCTCGACGACACCAAGCAGCTGTTCCTGTCGGAGAACATCCTTCCGATCATCCGCGAGGACAAGAGCGACCAGACCGTCGAGGACGCGCTGAACGCCGTCTCGGAGGCCCTGACCACCGAGAACCTGACCAAGTACCTCGCCGAGGTGCAGGTCGACAAGAAGGACTCGGCGAGCGTCGCCACCGAGTTCCTCACCGAGTTCGACCTGGCCTCCTAGGTCGCCCGCCGGCGATCGGGCGCTCCGCCCGATCGCCGGCACCGCACCACACGAACACCGCAGCACCCGCACCACCACAACCGAAGAGCCCCATCCGGTGCCCCGACAACGGGCACACGGCCGATCGGCGTGCCCGCAGATCGCCCGCACCCCGGCCGCACGCCGCCCCCACCCCGTCAGAACCACAGATCGACCTCGAACGGAAGCCTCCTCGTGACCCTCGACACCGAGACCGCCGGCACCACCGCCCCGTCCTCCTCCGACTCGACCCGCGCCTCCTCGGCTCCCTCGGGCCCCCGCCCGGTGCGCGCCCCGCGCGGCACCGAGCTCAGCTGCCTCGGCTGGCAGCAGGAGGCGGCGATGCGCATGCTGATGAACAACCTCGACCCCGAGGTCGCCGAGCACCCCGACGACCTCGTCGTCTACGGCGGCACCGGCAAGGCGGCGCGCACCTGGGAGGCCTTCGACGCGATGATCGCGACGCTGAAGACCCTGAAGGACGACGAGACCATGCTCGTGCAGTCGGGCAAGCCGGTCGGCGTCTTCCGCACCAACGAGTGGTCGCCCCGCGTGCTGATCGCCAACTCGAACCTCGTCGGCGACTGGGCCAACTGGGAGGACTTCCGCAAGCTCGACGCCATGGGCCTCATGATGTACGGCCAGATGACGGCCGGGTCGTGGATCTACATCGGCACCCAGGGCATCCTGCAGGGCACCTACGAGACCTTCTCGGCCGTCGCGAACGCCAGCTTCGGCGGCACCCTCGCCGGCACGATCACGCTCACCGCGGGCGTCGGCGGCATGGGCGGCGCGCAGCCGCTCGCCGTGACCATGAACGACGGCGTGGCCATCTGCATCGACGTCGACCGCACCCGCATCGACCGCCGGGTCGAGCACCGCTACCTCGACGTCGCCGCCTCGAGCCTGGACGAGGCCCTCGAGCTGGCGATCGCCGCGCGCGACGAGAAGCGCGCCCTGTCGATCGGCGTCGTCGGCAACGCCGCCGAGATGGTGCCCGAGCTGCTCGCCCGCAAGGCCCCGATCGACATCGTCACCGACCAGACCTCGGCGCACGACCCGCTCTCGTACCTGCCGATCGGCACGCGCTTCGAGGACATGGCCGCCGAGGCCGCCGCCGACCCGGCCGGCTTCACGCTCCGCTCGCAGGCCGCGATGCGCGCCCACGTCGAGGCGATGGTCGGGTTCCAGGACGCCGGCGCGATCGTCTTCGACTACGGCAACAGCATCCGCGGCGAGGCGCAGACCGCGGGCTACGACCGCGCGTTCGCGTTCCCCGGCTTCGTGCCGGCCTACATCCGTCCGCTCTTCGCCGAGGGGAAGGGCCCGTTCCGCTGGGCGGCCCTCTCGGGCGACCCGGCCGACATCGCGGCGACCGACAAGGCGATCCTCGAGCTGTTCCCCGAGAACGAGTCGCTCAGGAAGTGGATCACCATGGCGGGCGAGCGCGTGGCGTTCCAGGGCCTGCCGGCCCGCATCTGCTGGCTGGGCTACGGCGAACGTCACCTCGCCGGCCTCAAGTTCAACGAGATGGTGGCCTCGGGCGAGCTCTCGGCGCCGATCGTGATCGGTCGCGACCACCTCGACTCCGGCTCGGTCGCGTCGCCGTACCGCGAGACCGAGGCCATGCTCGACGGGTCGGACGCGATCGCCGACTGGCCGCTGCTCAACGCGATGGTCAACGTCGCGTCGGGGGCCACCTGGGTCTCGATCCACCAGGGCGGCGGCGTCGGCATGGGCCGCTCGATCCACGCCGGCCAGGTGATCGTCGCCGACGGCACCGACCTCGCCGCCGAGAAGCTCGGCCGCGTGCTGGTCGCGGACCCCGGCATGGGCGTCATCCGTCACGCCGACGCGGGCTACGAGATCGCGGTCGACGTCGCCGCCGAGCGCGGCGTCCGCCTCCCAATGCGCGAGCAGGACGGGACCGCAGGAGGCGCGGGTCCGGTCGCCGGGACCGCTCCCGCCGCCGAGGGCGCCGGCTCCGAGAGCATCGAGACGGAGAGCTTCGAGGGCGTCGCCGATGGCCTCCGCCCGTAGCGGGGCGCCCGTCGACCGCCCGGTGCTGCGCAGCTCGTTCGACGGCCTGTGGTCCGACCTCGACGGGGTCGGCCGCGACCCGCGCTCGGGCGGCTACGACCGCTTCTCGTGGACCGGCGTCGATCTGGGGCTGCGCGAGTGGTTCGCCGCCGAGGCGTCCCGTCGCGGGCTCTCGGTCGAGACCGACCGCAACGGCAACCAGTGGGCCTGGTGGGGCGAGCCGGCCGACGGCGCCGTCGTCACCGGCAGCCACCTCGACAGCGTGCCCGGAGGCGGCGCGTTCGACGGGCCGCTCGGGGTCGTCGCCGCGCTGCTCGCGGTCGACGCGCTGCAGGCCGCCGGGGTCGAGCCGACCAGGCCGCTCGCCGTGGTCAACTTCGTCGAGGAGGAGGGCGCGCGCTTCGGCCTCGCCTGCCTGGGCTCGCGGCTGATGACCGGAGCGGTCGACGCGTCGCACGCCCTGGCGCTCACCGACGACGACGGCACGAGCCTGGCCGAGGCGATGACCCGTGCCGGGCACGCGGCCGAGCACGTCGGCGTGGACGAGGCCGCCCTGGCCCGCATCGGCGTCTTCGTCGAGCTGCACGTCGAGCAGGGCCGGCACCTGGCCCTCGGCGACGAGTCGGTGGGCGTGGCGAGCTCGATCCTGCCGCACGGCCGCTGGCACTTCTGCTTCGAGGGCGAGGGCAACCACGCGGGCACCACGCGACTCGTCGACCGGCACGACCCGATGCTGCCCTTCGCCGAGGTGGTGGGCGCCGCGCGACGCCTCGCCGCCGAGGCGCAGGCCGTGACGACGTTCGGCCGGGTCCGGGTCGACCCCAACGGCACCAACGCGATCCCGTCGCGGGTCGACGCCTGGCTCGACGCCCGCGGGGCCGAGCAGGGCGGCGTCACCCGGCTGGTCGACGACCTGCAGCGCTTCGCCGAGGAGGCGGCGGCCGGCCACGGCGTCCGCCTCACCGTGACGAACGACAGCTTCACCCCGGTGGTCGACTTCGACGCCTCGTTGAGCGACCGGCTGCGGTCGTCGCTCGGCGCGGCCTCGATCGCGGCGCCGACCCTGCCGACGGCCGCCGGGCACGACGCCGGCATCCTCGCCGCGCGGGTGCCGACGGCCATGCTGTTCGTGCGGAACCCCACCGGCGTCAGCCACAGCCCGTACGAGCAGGCCGACGAGTCCGACTGCGTCGACGGCGTGGAGGCGCTGACCGTCGTGCTACGGGACCTCCTGGTCCAGCCGCTCGAGGTCGTGTCGGCCGCGGGCGCACCGGCCGGGGTGGCGTGATGACGCGGGCCCGTCGCCCCGAGGCCGATCGCCCGGCCGAGCCGAGCGGGTCGGTCTTCTGGGCCGAGCACCTCTGGACCGGCGACGGGGAGGTGCGGCACGGCGTCGTCGTCGAGGTCGCGGGAGACCGGATCGCGACGGTCGAGGCCGAGGTCGACGCGCCTCCTGCGGGATCCGTGGCCCTGCCGGGGCTGACGCTGCCCGGGCTGGTCAACGCGCACTCGCACGCCTTCCATCGGGCGCTGCGCGGGCGGACGCAGGTCGGCAGCGGCAGCTTCTGGACCTGGCGCGACGTCATGTACTCCGTGGCCGGGCGACTGACGCCCGAGAACTACGAGGCGCTGGCCGCGGCCGTCTTCACCGAGATGGTGCTGGCGGGCGTGACGACCGTCGGCGAGTTCCACTACGTGCACCACACCGTCGACGGCACGCCGCACGACGACCCGATCGCGATGTCGCGAGCGCTGGCCCGGGCGGCCGCCACCGCGGGCATCCGCCTGACGCTGCTCGACACCTGCTACCTCATGGGCGGATTCACGCCCGCGCCGGCTTCCGACGCCTCGGCCGACACCTCGTCCGACACCTCGTCCGACGACGAGCCCGACGTGGAGCCCGTGCACGTGCCGCTGTCCGCCGCGCAGCTCCGCTTCGGCGACGGGACCGGCGCGGCCTGGGCCCGACGGGCGACGGCCGTCCGCGACGCCCTGACCGGCCCGACCGTCGTGGTCGGCGCCGCCGTGCACTCCGTGCGGGCGGTGCCCGAGCGCGAGCTCGCCACGGTCGCGTCGTGGGCTCACGAGCGCGACGCCCCGCTGCACGTGCACGTCTCCGAGCAGCCGGCCGAGAACGCGGACTGCACGCGCCTCCTCGGCTCCACGCCCGTGGCCCTGCTGCGTCGGCACGGGGTCCTCGACCGGAGGGCGACCGCGGTGCACGCCACCCACCTCACCTCCGCCGACGTCGCCGACCTCGCCGCCGGCGATGCCTGGGCCTGCTTCTGCGTCACGACCGAGCGCGACCTCGCCGACGGCATCGGCCCGGCGGGCGAGCTGGTCGAGGCGGGCGTGCCGCTCACCGTCGGCAGCGACAGCCACGCCGTGATCGATCTGTTCGAGGAGGCGCGGGGCATCGAGTCCGGACAGCGCCTGGTGAGCAACCGGCGCGGCTGGTTCGGGGCCGCGGCGCTGCTGCGGGCGGCCACCGTCGAGGGCGCCCGATCGCTCGGCTGGGACGACGCCGGCGCGATCGCGCCCGGCGCCCTGGCCGACTTCGTGACGGTGTCGCTCGATTCCGTGCGCCTGGCCGACGCGCGTTCGGACTCGCTGCTCGAGTCGATCGTGTTCGCGGCCACGGCCTCCGACGTCGCGACCGTGGTGGTGGGCGGCGAGATCGTCGTGCGCGACGGGGTCCACGCCCGGGTCGCCGCACCGGGCGCGGCCCTGCGCGACGCGATCGCCGCCGTGCTGCCGCCCGAGGCGTCGTCGCCCGATGACGCCTCCGCCGGATCCGCCGCGTCCGGCGCTTCGTCCGCGTCCGGTGCCTCCGAATCCCGCTGAGAGGATCCCTCCCCATGACCGTCACCGCCCTGACCGGCATCTCGCAGCTGGTCACGAACGACCCCGCGCACGACCACGCCGAGGCCGCGAGCGGGCCGCTGGGCGTGGTGCGCGACGCGGCCGTCGTGCTCGACGGTGACCGGGTGCTCTGGTCGGGGCCCGCGGCGAACCTGCCCTCGTCGACGGCGGACGTCGTGGTCGACCTCGGCGGTCGCGCCGTCGTCCCCGGGTTCGTCGACAGCCACAACCACCTGGCCTTCGCCGGCGACCGGTCCGACGAGTTCGCGGCGCGCATGGCCGGCGAGTCGTACTCCGCCGGAGGCATCCGCAGCACGGTGGCGCACACGCGGGCGGCGAGCGACGCCGACCTCGCGGGGTCGGTGCGCCGGCTCGCCGACGAGGCGCTGCGCCAGGGCACGACGACGATCGAGAGCAAGTCCGGCTACGGGCTCAGCGTCGACGACGAGCGTCGGAGTCTCGAGGCGATCGGCACGGTGACCCGCGAGGGCACGTTCCTCGGTGCGCACGTCGTGCCCGCCGACCACGCGGGTCGGGCCGACGAGTACGTCGCCCTGGTCGCCGGTGAGATGCTCGACGCCTGCGCCCCGCTGGCGAAGTGGATCGACGTGTTCTGCGACGTGGGGGCGTTCGACGTCGATCAGTCGCGCGAGATCCTCACGGCGGGTATCGCCGCCGGCCTGCTGCCCCGCATCCACGCGGGTCAGCTCGCACCGGGCGGCGGCATCCAGCTGGCGGTCGAGCTCGGGGCCGCCTCGGCCGACCACGTGACGCATGCCACCGACGACGACGTGGAGGCGCTGGCCGGGTCGACGACGGTCGCGACGCTCCTGCCCGGGGCCGAGTTCTCGACCCGCGCCGTCTACCCCGACGCGCGCCGCCTGCTGGCGGCGGGTGTCACCGTGGCGCTGGCGGCGGACTGCAATCCCGGATCGAGCTACACGACGAGCCTGCCGTTCTGCATCGCGGTCGCGGTGCGCGACATGGGGATGACCCCGGCCGAGGCGCTCTGGTCGGCGACCGCCGGGGGAGCGGCGGCGCTGCGGCGCACCGACGTCGGACATCTCGCGGTGGGCGCGGCGGCCGACCTGGTCGTGCTCGACGCCCCCTCCTTCGTGCACCTCGCGTACCGGCCGGGGGTGCCGCTGGTGGAGGCCGTGTGGCGCGGCGGCGTGCGCGTGGCGGGGCGCGCCTCCTGATGGGGTCGGGGTCGGGGCCCGGGCCCGAGCCCAGGCCCGGGCCGGGGTCGACGTCGGGGGCCGGGTCGGGCTCGGGGTCGGAGTCGGGTCGCGGTTTCGTTTCCGAGCCCGGGTCCGGGTCCGGGTCCGGTTCAGGTTCCGCCGCCGAGGTGCGGGTGCTGCGGGCGGCGTCGCGGCCGGTCGTGCCGTGGCGGAACGGCGCCGGGACGACGACCGTCGTGGCCGAGGGGTCGTTCGACGCTGCGGGCGGTTCCGGCGGTGCGAGCGGCGCGGACGGCGTGAGCGATGCGGACGGCGCGGACGGCGCGGACGGCGCGGGCGGCGCGAGCGATGCGGACGGCGCGAGCGATGCGGACGGCGCGGGCGGCGCGAGCCATGCGGACGGCGCGGACGGTGCGGGCGGTGCGGACCACGCGGGTCAGTCGAGCGAGCCGGCCTGGCGGATCAGCATCGCGACGATCGACCGGTCGGCCCCGTTCTCGGAGTTCGCCGGAGTCGACCGCCTGCTGATGCCCCTGTCGCCCGCCGGTCTCGATCTCGTGGTCGACGGCGGGCGGGTCCGGGGTGAGGCGTTCGACGTGCTCCCCTTCGCGGGCGAGTCGGCCGTCGAAGCCGTCGATGTGCGGGGGACGGGCCTCGACCTCAACCTGATGACGCGGCGAGGGGCGGCGGTCGGCACGCTCGTCGCGCAGGACCTCGACGGCGAGCTGACGCTCGGGTCGCCGTCGGCCGCCTCCTCGGACCGGACGTCGGCCTGGACGGTCGCCGTCGTCCTCGAGGGTCGCGTCGTGTCGCTCGCGCACGGACCGTTCGTCGTGCACGACGCGGTCGTCGTCCCTCCAGGAGGCGCACTGCAGGTCACCGGCCGCGCCGCGGTGATCGCGCTGGCCGTGATCGAGCCCACCCGCGCCTCCTAGGTTCCTTCGCGCCCCTCTTGAGCTCATTCGCGGCTCGCCGTCGATCCATTGGTCGGAAGATGCTCTTGGTCGGGTCGGGAGGAGCATCTTCTGACCACTCGATCCCGCTGGGTCCTCTCGCGAGCTATTACGCATGGGTGCGTAAGAGCTCGCGCGCGATCGCTCTCCCCGAGAGGCCCATGGCTCGCGTCGATCCAGTGGTCGGAAGATGCTCTTGGTCGGATCGGGAGGAGCATCTTCTGACCACTCGATCCCGCTGGGTCCTCTCTCGAGCTATTACACATGGGTGCGTAAGAGTTAGCGCGCGAACGCTCTCCCCGAGAGGCCCATGGCGCCCGTCGATCCATTGGTCGGAAGATGCTCTTCGTCGGTTCGGGAGGAGCATCTTCTGACCACTCGATCCCGCTGGGTCCTCTCTCGAGCTATTACGCATGAGTGCGTAAGAGTTAGCGCGCGAACGCTCTCCCCGCGAGGCTCATGGCCCCCGTCTCGGCCCCCGGGTCAGGGCAGCTCAGCGGTGCGGAGGCGCGCATCGAACAGTGCCGCCGCTCCGACCAACGTGACCGCGACACCGCTCACGACGAAGGTCGTTCCGGCGGACGTGAGGTCGGCGAGCACCCCCGTGACCGCGTAGGCGATCGGGGCCCCGCCGAAGCTCGCGAAGCTCATCAGCCCCATGACCCGACCGAGCTGCGCCGGGTCGGAGGAGGTCAGCACGAACGTGCTGAGCAGCGTCGCGCACACTCCGCTGCCGAGCCCGGCGACCCCGGCGGCCACCACGGCTCCGCCCAGGGTCGACGACGCCCCGATCGCGCCCAGCGACGGACCCATCACCATCACGGCCACCAGCGAGATCCGTCCGGCGTGCGGCACGCGACCGACGATGGTGATGGTGAGCGCCGTCGCCGTCGCCCCGGCCCCGAACCCCGCGAGGATCCACCCCACCCCCGCAGCGCCCCAGCCCTGCGACGACGAGAGCAGCGGCAGCCCGGTGTTGAGCGGCCCGGCGATCGCGATCTCGGCGATCGCCACCACCACGAGCATGGGCAGCAGGAGGCGGTGGCCGGCCACGTAGCGCAGCCCCTCGAGCGTGTCGGCGAGGAGCCCCGGGCGGGCCGCGCGTGCGGATCCGTCGCCCGGCGGCACCACGGGTCCGTCGCGGGGGGAGGCCGGAGCATCGGTCGGCTCGACGCCCGCGCCCGCGTCAGCCCCCGCGCGTGCTTCTGCGTGCGCGTGAGCCCCCGGGCTCGAGCTCGCACCCGCAGGCACGAGCAACCGGGTCGCCGCCAGCGCCGCGACCGACACCGCGAACAGCAGCACCGTCGCGCCGAACGCGACCACGACGCCGTGCTGCGCCACCAGGAACCCGGCGAGCGGCGGCCCGCCCACCAGCGCCATGCGCTGCAGCAGCGACCGCATCGACTGCACGCGGGCGAGCTCGGTCGGGCTGACGATGCGGGGCGGCAGCGCTCCGGCGGCCGGGAGGAAGAGCGCGTCGATGACCCCGAACACGATCGTCAGGCCGACGAGCAGGGCGATGGACGGGGCGTCCGCCAGCACGACGAGCGTGACCGCGGCCATCACCAGCACCCGGGCGGCGTCGCTGAGGAGCGCGGTGCGCTTGGCTCCGTAGCGGTCCGCCACCGCGCCTCCCACGATCAGGAGCGCCGCGCGCGGCACCGCCCCCGCCGCCAGGATCAGGCCCACCTGGGTGGGTGTCGCGATCTGCACGGCCGTCCACGACAGCGTTACGTAGTAGACCTGGTCGCCCAGCAGGCCCGTGCCGTAGCCGAGCAGCCAGCGCAGCACGTTCGCGTCGCGGAACGCCGGCCGGACCGAGGGGATCGGGCCGGCGGCCGAGCGGCCGGCGCTCACGGGACGACCGGGAATCCGTGGGCGAACACCATCACGTGCTCGCGCGGATCCGACTCCGAGGAGGCGCGGGTCGGCTCGTCGACGCCGCGACCGCGCTCCGCCCACCGGGCGAGGAGCTCGTGCAGCTCGGTCGAGAACTCGTCGAGCTCGGGCGCCGTCAGTCGGAGCAGGGTGTCGCTCGAGAAGGCCGCCCGGCGCCAGTCCGTGCTCCAGTCGTCGGGATGATCGAGGAAGTCGGTCAGTCGCGTCACCTGGTTGTCCAGCGCGACCGCCTGCAGGCTCCGGGCGGCGGTCCGCGCCTCGGGCGAGGTCGCCGACGCGGGGGAGTAGGTGAAGCCTCGCGACGTCGGGCGCCACCAGCGCTCGCGGTGGTCGCGGCCGGGGCCGGACCGGATGGTCGCGGCCCGATCGCCGGTATCTCCGGTGTCTCCGGTGGGGGCGGTGTGGGCGGTGGGGGTGGTGGCGGCGGTGGCCACGGGACCGGCGTCGCCGTCGTCCGATGGGGGCGCGTGCTCGATGAAGTCGTGCGCGGCGAGCTGGCGCAGGTGGTAGCTGACGAGGGCGGGCGATTCGCCGACCCGGGCGGCGAGGCGACTCGCCGTCGAGGGCGACTCGGCCGACAGGGCGTAGTACAGCCGGACGCGCAAGGGGTGGGCCATGGCCCGCAGGGCCCGGACGTCGTCGATCGGACGCGGCGCCCCCGTGGGCGTCCCTGGTTCGCGAGCATCGCTCATGAGGACGAGCCTAGATCCGAAAGAAGTCTTTCGCAATAGTCCCATCGCTCGTGCCGCTCGTGCCGCTCGTGCCGCTCGTGGATCGAGTGGTCGGAAGATGCTCGTCATCGCGCGACGAAGAGCATCTTCTGACCACTCGAGCGGGCCGGCGCGCGCCCGGGCGCGCCCGGGCTCGCGCGGGCGGGGCGGGCGGGGCGGACTCAGCGGCGGACGCCCGGGAAGCGCTCGTCCAGCTCGGCGTCGATCGCCTCGGCGATGACGTCGCCCAGGTCGTCGAGCAGCCACTGGCCGGGCTCGGACATCGAGTACCCGAGGGGCTCGTCCGGGTCGGGGGTCTCCGTCTCGCCGGAGTAGTCGCCGTAGCGTCCGCCGCGGCGCTCCCTCAGGGTCTGCGCCGCGTCGATGAGCAGCCTCGACGTGTGGCCGTCCCGCCCGAGTCCGTCGATCACGTCGCCCAGCACGGCAGGCGTGACGGCGTCGAGGGTGCGTGGCCAGAGGTCGTCGTGCTCCGCGTCGTCGAGCAGCGCGTAGTCGCCCGAGCGCAGCTGCTGCAGCACGGCGGGCTCGACGTACGAGAGGATCGTGCGCCAGGCCGGCGCGTCCGCGACCGGCAGCAACGAGGCCGGCGGCCCGGCGGAGGGACGGGCGACGGCCGCTCCGATCCGCGTCCGGTCGAACGGCGTCGACGCCCGCAGCTCGGCCTTCCGACGCTCGGAGGCGACGACCTCGGCGTACCACGGCGGGAGGTGCTCGGGGTCCCGCGGGTGGGTCTCGAGGTCGGCGACCCAGGCGGCGTCGCCGGGCATCGCCCACGACGTGCGCTCGGGTGCCGTCCATCGGTCGCCGCCGAGCTGCGTGTACGGCCGGGCGTCGTGATTGAACCGCAGGTCGAACGACGCGTCGGGGTTCACGGTGAGGAACGCGCTCAGCCAGGTGCCGCGTCCCGGCTCGGTCATCACCTGCCGCAGCTCGCGGACGAGGTCGTGGCCCCGGCGCGCGAACAGCGGATCGCCCCGGAACGGCGTCCCGTCGCGGAGGATCGCCTCGCCGGTGCTCCACGAGCTCCGGTCGAGCACGACGAACTCGTGCTCGATCCGCGACCAGGGGATGCCCCGGTGGGCGTCGACGACGTCCATGACCAGCTGGCGGGTGAGGAGGCGCGCCTCACCGCGCCTCCCCGGCTCCAGCAGTTCGTCGTCGTGGCTCTGCGGGCGCTTGACGGCACGGGCCAACCAGGCGGGCGTGTGCTTCCTGGACCGCGGGTGGTCGGCGAGGTCGAGGACGAAGTCGGTGTCGTAGGGGAGCGGGGGGACCGGGAGGGGGCCCGCGAGGCCCGTGTCGCGGAGGAAGGCGGGGCGGTCGTCCCAGTGGTACGTGAAGGTCTCGTGCACGGTCTCGCCGGTCAGCCGCCGGCTGATGTGCAGGGAGGCGACGAACCAGGCGCCCCGGTCGGCGGTCGCCGTGTCGCGGCGCAGGTCGACGAACGCCGCGCGCAGCTCGTCGGGCACGGGGACCGTCCGGCGCCCGTGCTGCGGGTGGGCGGCGATGATGCGGCACGTGGTGATCTCGGCGACCTCGCCGAAGACGACGTCGAGGCCGTCCCACGGGACGCGGGTCCCGGCGGCGCGGCGCGCGAGCCGGATGATCGTCTGCTCGATGGGGTGCACGGCCCCACCGTAGTCATCGGAGCCGCTGCCGCGGGTCGTGTGCGCGGGGCGGCGCGGTAGCGTGGCGTTCACGAGGCGGGGGCCGGATTGGGCGGGACGAGCGGGCGGGGAGTCGAGCAGCCGGTGGGCACGTATCTGCGGCGTGGAGCCGGGCTGGGTCTGCTGCTCGGCTTCGTCACCGCCGGCGGAGGATTCCTGATCGGCCTCGCCCTGACCGCCGACGGCGAGCCGATCGGGTCGGGGTCGATGCTGTCGCCGAGCTTCCTCGTCACCGTGGCCGCCGTCGTCGGGCTGCCCGTCGGGTCGGTCGTGGGTCTCCTCTCCGCCTGCGGTTGCCTGCTGGCGCGCGAGCCCCTTGAGGCGGTGTCGTCATCGATGCGGACGGCCGTGATGGCGATCGTCGGCGCCGTCGTCGCCGGAGCATGCACCTGGGCGGCCGCGCGATCGCTGGCGGAGCTGAGCGGGCCGGTCGCCCCGTACGTGGTGATCGCAACGCTGGTGGGCGGGCTCGTGTCCGCCCGCACCGAGCACCTCTGGACGCGGCGTCAGCACGACGGCGGCCGTCGAGCCTCCGCCGACGGGGATCGGTGAGGGAGGCGCGGCTCACCGCCCGGACCGCACCCCGCCGCCGCTCACCTCCGGGAGGCGCGGTCGCGGAACCGGCGTTCGCGTTCCGCGCGCCACTCCTCGTCGGTGCCCTGTCGCGCGAGGCGTGCGGCGCGGAGCGCGGCACGCTTCTCCTCGCGCCGCTCGAACGCGGCCTGCTCGAGAGGGGTCCGAGCGCGGTGCCGCTTGATGTAGCGGACGGGCTTCGGCGGCTTCGGCGGTTTCGGATGCCTCCTGCGGTACCACAGGTGCAGCAGGGGCCCGACGATGCCGACGACGGTGAGCGCCTGCATGCCGACGATGGCGCGGATGCGGTCGTCGAGCTCCTCCGTGATCCCGGGGATGTCCGGGATGGCCTCCTCCGGCCGATCCGTGTCGTAGAGCACGTCGATGCGCTGGCCCACCGCCCAGTCGTCCTCGGAGCGGGTGTGGTAGCGCGGGTTGTCGGTGACCCGGGTCCGCCCGTCGATGGTGGTCTCGAACACGGGGTACCAGTAGGGGCGCGAGACGTGGATCCTGGTGCCCGACCCGGTGAACCCCTTCTCGACGCGGACGACCGTCGCGGTGGTCTCGCCTCCGCTCGCGTGGATGGCGTGGTCGTAGCGCGCCGGCGGGATCGCGTCGCTCAACCCGATGAAGCCGACCGCCAGGAGGCTCGCGCTCCAGAGGGGCCAGAAGAACGGGCCGAAACCCGACTTCGACGACGACTTCGACTTCGACGACGACGGCGTGCGGCCGGCCGTCGGTCGTGTGATGTCCTGCTGCCCGACCGCCTTCTCCTGCTCGGTCATCGATCCGCCCCTTCGTCGTGGCCCGTCCCCTCGGCCACGTTCCGAACCTACCGGGCCGGCGGTCCGCCCGTGTGCGACGAGACGCGGCGCACGCTCGCGGTGGACAGCGCCGCGGCCGTCGCCACGACGATGATCGCCGCGCAGGTCAGGAGCGTCGTCCCGGTGCCGAAGGCGTGCGCCGCCGGTCCGACGAGGACCTCGCCGAGAGGGATCGCGACGAAGGAGCCCACCATGTCGTACGAGTAGACGCGGGCGAGCGCCTCGCGCGGGATTCGGCTCTGCAGCGACTGGTCCCACGAGATCGCGAAGATCTCCAACGCGACGCCGCCGAGCGCGAAGGCGGCGATCAGGGCGGGCAGCACGGGAGCCAGCCCGAGCGTGACGACCGGCACCGCCGTCAGGGCCATCAGCCCGACGCCGATCGCGAGCCCTCGTCGGGGTCGCCAGCGCAGGGCGATCACCGCGCCGATCGCCAGGCCCACGGTCTGAGCCGCGACGACGAGACCCCAGCCCGCGCGCCCGAACGACTCGTCGGCGACGACGGGGCCGAGCACCGTCGTCGCCCCCACGAAGGCCGCGTTCAGCACCGCGAACTGAGCCACCACGATCCACACCCAGGAGCGGCGGGTGAACTCCTGCCATCCCTCACGCAGGTCGGCCACGACGGACGTCCCGCCCGCACGAGCCGCACCCGAGTCGGCCCCTGACCCTGATCCTGCCCCTGACTCCGTGCCCGACGCCCTCGGCAGTCGCAGCCGGGCGAACAGCGCACCGGCCAACGCGAATCCCGCCGCGTCGACGGCCAGACCCCAGCCGGGTCCGACGAGCGCGACGATCCCCGCGCCCGCCGAGGCGCCGACGACGCTCCCGCCGTTCACGCTCAGGCGCAGCAGCGCGTTCGCCGGTCGCAGCAGGTCGACGGGCACCGTCTCGGGCACGAGGGCCGCCGCCGCCGGGAGGCTGACGGCCGCCACCGCGCCGTTCAGGACGCTCATCACCACGAGCGACGGGATCGTCGCCGTCCCCGAGATCACCAGCGCCGCGACCACGCCCTGGGTGGCCGCCGCGGCCGCCGACGTCCCGACCAGCACGACGTCGCGAGGCAGCCGGTCGGCGATCACGCCGCCGAACAGCAGCACCGCCACGTTGGCGACGGAGCGCGCCGCCACCACCAGCCCCAGGTCGGCCGCCGAGCCCGTCAGGTCGAGCACCGCGAACGCGAGCGCGATCGGAGCGACCGCGTTGCCGAGGATGCTCGTCGTCCGTGCCGCGAGCAGCCAGCGGAACGGACGGTGTGCGAGGGGGCCGCGACGGTCATGCGATCTCCGCGGAACTGAGGAGGCGCCTCCTCGGTCATCGGTCACGGTCGCCTCATCGGGAACAGGGCCGCCGTCATCGAGACGGGGCTGGTGCCCGGCGTCCGGGGGGCCCGGGCGGCGGCGTGCAGGAGGGCCGAGGCCTGGCCCACGTGGTGCACCACCCGGCGCCACGTCTCGGGGTCGACCCAGAGCTCGGCGTCGGTCGAGACCTGGTGCCCCGCGATCCGCCGATGCGACCGTCGGCGCAGCTCGTCGATCAGGGCCTCGACGTACTGGGCGCGCTCCTCGTCGGCCGTCGCCGCGTCGCTCGGCTCGAGCGGGAAGGGCCGGGACGACGACAGATGCCGATAGCGCTTGGCCTCGCCGCCGCGGATCCGCACGACCTCGACGACGGTCACCAGCCCGACCCGCTCGAGGACCCGCAGGTGGTAGCTCGCCGTCGCCTGCGAGAGGCCGAGCTCGCGGCCGGCCTCCGCGGCGCTCATCGCGGCACCCGTCAGCAGCGAGAGCAGGCGGAGGCGGATCGGATGAGCCGTGGCGCGGAGTTCGTCGAGTGCGGACATGCCGTCATCGTGGTCGTGCGGCCCCACGACCGTCAAATGGATCTTTGGGGGTCGGGGCCCGACGATCAGCGTCGCGAGACGAGACGCGGCGCTGCCGCGAGGAGCGCGACGGTGACCCGCGGGACCCGGCGGCGCGACGCGACCGTCAGACGACGTCGGTGCTCGACCGCCAGGCCTCGATGAACCGGTGGGCCCGGCCCGTGACCAGGGCGGTCCGGCCGTGCAGCAGCAGGGCGATCGCGAACACGAGCAGGCTGAGCGGGACCACCAGGGAGGCGCGGGTCACCGCGAGGAGGATCGGGAGGTCCGCGAGGGGCACGAAGGCGAGGGCGGCGAACACGACCCGGGCGGCGACCACGACCATCAGCGCTCGCGCGGTCCAGACCTCGAGGAGGTGTCGCCGGACGACGAGGACGGCGCCGGTGACGCCCCCCGCCAGCGCGAGCACCTGCAGCACGGCGACGACGAGCCCCACGGATCGGAGCGCGGCGGCGTCGCCGTCGCGGGACAGCGACAGCAGCGATCGCGAGACCACGTCGGACAGGGCGAAGAGGATCAGCCCCGTCGAGGCGACGGTCGAGGCCCGGGCCAGGCCCGGCTCGCCTCGAGAGCCGACGATCAGCACCGCGATGCCCGCGAGGAAGGCGACGGACGCCGCCGTCGCGGCGATCGGATGCGGATCCGCCTGCGACCACAGTCCCAGGGCTGCCGATGCGAGGACGAGCATCCCCGCCAGCACCGTCGTCCGGTTCGAGTCGGTCATCTGCGACACGTGAACGCCCCCCTCGGCCGAATCCGTCGTGTCCGTCACGCTAGACCCCGCCGGGCACCGTGCCAAGAGCGCGGGCCGCTCGTCCGGCCCTCGGCACGTCCTCCCGGTCAGGAGGCGGCGGGCGCCGCGACGCTGAGGATCCAGGTCACGCCGAACCGGTCGGTCAGCATGCCGAACCCGGCGCTCCAGGCCGACGCGGCCAGCGGCTCGACGATCGATGCCCCGTCCGAGAGCGCCTCCCAGCAGACCGCGACCTCGTCGAGGGTCTCGCCGTCGACGGCGACGAAGAACGGCTGGTCGGTGATCGTCATGCCGTTCTCGCGGCGGGTCGACCCGGCTTCGCCGACCGCGCCGCCCGACTGTCCGGGGACGTCGTACGCCAGGAGTCGGAAGCCGTCGACCGTCGCGACCCGACCGAAGACGACCTTGTCGGCGTCGGGTGCGTCCGCGGGCATCCCGACGTCGCCGTAGGTCGTGATCGCGGTCGTGCCGCCGAAGGCCGACTGGTAGAAGTCCAGCGCGGCACGGGCGTCGCCGGGGAAGTTCAGGTGGGTGGTCGTCGTGAGGGTCATGTCTGCTCCTGAGAAGGTCGTCGTCGGGTCTCTCCCGGACGATCACGACGCTACGAGCCGACTAGGTCAGTTCCTGTCCTAGATCGGAACTACTCTCGACGGATGACGACCACGGCCACCTCTCGACTGCTGAGCCTGCTCTCGCTGCTGCAGACCCGTCGCGACTGGCCGGGACCGCTGCTCGCCGAGAGGTTGGCGGTCAGCCATCGCACCGTGCGCCGAGACGTCGACCGTCTTCGGGAGATGGGCTACAGCATCCAGGCCACGATGGGCGTCGACGGCGGCTACCGCCTCGACGCGGGCAGCGAGCTGCCGCCTCTCCTCTTCGATGACGATCAGGTCGTCGCGCTCGCCGTCGCCCTGCAGGCGGCCGCCGTCACCGGTGTCGGCATCGAGGAGGCCGCACTGCGCGCCCTCACCACCGTGCGGCAGGTGATGCCGTCGCGCCTCCGGCACCGGCTGAACGCCCTCGAGTTCACCACGATCCCCGGTCGACCAGGAGGCGCGGTGCCGGACGCGCTCTCACCCGACGTCCTCATCGCCCTGTCGTCCGCCGTGCGCGGCCAGGAGGTGCTCCGCTTCGACTACGCCGAGCCCGACCGGGACCCGGCTGCGGAACCGCGCCCGCCGCGCCGGGTCGAGCCGCACCACCTGGTCACCTCGCACGGCCGCTGGTACCTCGTGGCCTGGGACCTGGGGCGCGACGACTGGCGCATCTTCCGCGCCGACCGGATCACGCCCCGGACGCCGACGGGGCTCCGGTTCGCTCCGCGCACCGTGCCGGGCGGGGACGCCGCGGGCTTCGTCTCCGCTCGCTTCACGGGCTCGTCGGACGCCGACCAGTGGCCCTGCATCGGCAGGGCCATCCTCCATCTCCCCGCCGGCGCCGTGCGTCCCTTCGCCGGCGACGGCGTCGTCGGCGACCTCGGCCCCGACCGATGCAGCATCGAACTCGGCTCCTGGTCGTGGCTCGCCCTCGCCGCCGCTCTGAACCTCTTCGACACCGAGGTCGAGGTCGTCCAGCCGCCCGAGCTCCGGCAGGCGTTCGCGCGCCTCGCCGCTCGCAACGCCGCGACCGCGACTCACGCCGTCCCTTCGGCCGACGCTCCGTGACCACGGGGAGGCGGAGCGCCGCCGACGCAGGCCTGCTCCGGCGCCAGGGTGTCAGGGTGTCAGCGCGAGGCTCACGTCGTCGTCGTCGAACTGCAGCGTGACGCCCACCGTCTCCGCCGGGTCGCGCGGCTCGGGCAGATCCAGCGCGTAGCTGGTGGGGCCGTAGTCCGCCGTGCAGACCTCTCCGCCGATCATGGTCATCTCGACCACGAGGTCGCCGCCGTCCTCAGCGATGCCGGTGGGAGCCGCCGGGCAGCTCGACGATCCGTAGGTGGTCACGAAGAAGCTCTCGCCGGGCTCGACCCATCCGACCGCGGGGCTCGTGTCGCCGGGCCCGTCGACGCTCAGCTCTCCCGCGCCGGCCCCGGTGTACACGTCGCCGATCACCACGGGCTCCTCCGCACCGGTGCACCCGGTCAGGAGCACACCGCAGACGACGACCACTCCGGCCGCCGCGGCGATCCGCGACGTCGCCGAGCGCCGCGACGAGCGACGACGGCCAGGCCCCGCGCGCTCCGCCTCCGTCCCTCTGCCCATGATCGAAGTCTGGCCTATCAGCCCGACCGCCTCAAGAGATCGCGACGACCGGACCCGGTCGCACGACCCGAGGATGACGCGCGGCCCCTCGGCGGACTGATGCACTGACGAGATGCGTTCCACAGCCGCCCGAGCCCGATCTCGCGCCCGCATCGTCGTCCTCGTCGTCGGCTCGCTCATGGCCATCGTCACGGCCGGCGGGCCCGTCTTCCTGGCCGTCGATGTCCTCGAGAGGTCGACCGGCTATCGTCCCGACGGCATCGGCCTGATCGTGCCCGGCCTCGTGGTCACCGCCCTGACCGTGTTCCTGGTCGGCATCGCGTTCCTCTGCGTGTTCGTCCGCAGCGACGGTCGCACGCCGCGCGGCCGAGCCCGAGGCGGTTCCGGGATCGCGATCCTGCCGGTGCTGCTGACCGGCTGGACGGCGGTGATCGGCGTCCGGTACCTGTCGTCGCAGGTGAGCATCGGGGCGCTGTCCGTCTGGCTCGACACCGCGCTCGCGGCCGCCGTCCTGTTCGCGGGCGCCTGCGGGGCGTTCGTGGTCGCGGCGGTCGTGCGCCGCGCCTCCTCCCGGCTCGTCGCTCTCGGTCTCGCCGTCGCAGCCCTCGTCGCGGCGGCGGTCGCTCAGCCGTATCTCGTGTCGGGGGTCGTGCTCAGCGTCTCACTGGCGATCTGCGCGGGGCTGCTCAGCCTCGACCGCGAGCAGCCCGAGCCCGCTCCTTGATCGCCAGGATCACCTGGGTCTTCGCGTCGGCGTAGTCGTTCATGTCGTCCCACCGCCGGGACAGCAGCTCTCGCTTCGTGTTCTCGTAGAGGGCGCGGTCGTCGGCGTCCGAGCGCAGGTGATCCCGCAGGAGGCGGTACTCGTCGACCGCAGGATGCCCACGTTCGTAGATGTGCACGTGCGCGTCGCGCGCCGGGGTCCGCACGAGGCGATGCCCCGGCTCGCGCACGCGCAGCAGGTAGCCGGCGGCGAGGAGGGGTTCCAGGTAGTCCTCCTCGGCGGTGATGTCGTCGACCGCCACCACGATGTCGACGATCGGCTTGGCGGCCAGCCCGGGGACGGACGTGGAGCCGATGTGCTCGATCTCGACCTCGACGCCCGACGCGACCAGCGCCTCCTCGATCCGCCGGCGGTGCTCGCGGAAGATCTCGGGCCAGCGTCCGTCGTAGTCGTGGAGTCGGACCTCGACCTTCTCGGCGCCCCCGACCAGGTCGAGCGACGTGACGTCGGGGCGGCGGGGGGTGCGGTCTGTGCTCACTCGGCCATCCTGCCAGGAGCCTCGGACACCGCAGGGACGAGGGGGTGTTAGTCGGGCCGGAGGCGTGACCGAGGTCACGCGTTCCGGCCCGATGACCGCATCGGACCCGAATCCGATGTGGTTCTCCGATTGCATTGCTTACCCGTCATGAGTTCGGTGCGGCCCGGGGCGAGGATTGTGCCCAGTTGGGGGCACCCCCGGTCGAGGGTCGCGCGGCGTCGCGCTCCGGCCGATTTCAGGCGCGGTCGTGCAGCGTGATCAGGTAGCCGTCCGGGTCGACGAAGGTGAACGTGCGGCCGAAGGGTCCGTCGATCGGGGACGACGAGATCTCGACGCCCGCCTCGACCATGGCGTCGTGGATCGCCTGCGCCTCGGGCGCGTGCATCCAGACGCCCACCCCGACGCCCAGGGGGCCCGCCTCGAGGTCGACGCCGGGCAGGGGGCCGCGGACGGCGAAGGCGGCGGGCGCCGTGTCGAACACGACGGCGTGCGGCGGGCCCGCCTGGCGCGTCAGGCCGAGGTGCTCCTCGTAGAAGGCGGCCGATCGGTCGATGTCGCGGACCTGCAGGGAGATGAAGCTGGGGCCGGTCATGAGGTTCCTCCTGTGTCGAGCGACTCCCGTCGAGTCGCTACCTGTATGTCAGTCAACTGACACGTACGAGGCTATGTCAGACTACTGACATGAGTCAAGAGGGACCCTCGATCGACCTGGCGACGTCCGTCGGCTACCTGCTGAAGGAGACGTCGAGCGCGCTCCGCGCCGCGATGGAGGCCGAGCTGCGCCCCCTCGGGATGACGATCACGCACTACTCGTGCCTCGAGCTGCTGGCCCAGCGGCCCGGTCTGTCCAACTCCGAGCTGGCCCGCGGCGCGTTCGTCACGCGGCAGTCCATGAACGTCCTGCTGCAGTCCCTCGAGAGCGAGGGGCTCGTGCGGCGGGCGGAGCGCGCATCGACCGGGCGGGCCCTCCCGACCGAGCTGACCGACGCCGGTCGCCGTCAGCTCGCGCAGGCCAGCGCGGCCGTGCGCTCGGTGGAGGATCGGATGACCGCAGGGCTCACCGCTGCCGACCGCGCGCGTTTCGCCGAGATGCTGCGCGGCTGCGCGGTCGCCCTCCGCTGAGGGCGACGGCGTCCGCTCACGACAGGGTGCGGCCGAAGCAGAGCGAGTCGTCGCTGCCGATGTAGGAGCCGAACAGGGGGATGGCCTCGTAGCCCTCGCGTTCGTAGAACCGGATCGCGTCGGGCTGCAGGACACCCGTCTCGAGGATCACCTGCCGAGCTCCGAGATCGCCGGCGGCCGCCTCGAGCGCACGCAGCACCGCGGTCGCCACGCCCGTCCCCCGCGCCTCGGGCGCGACGTACATCCGCTTGATCTCGACCGAACCCGGCCCGGCGACGGCGTCGGCCAGGGGGCGCAGGCCGCCGCAGGCGATCGCCCGGCCGTCCGCGGTGCGGGCGACGAGGAACACCGGGACGTCCGCCGCCGACGGGGGAGTGCCCGGCTCGTGGTCGTCGCTGCCGTAGCGCGCGTCGAGCTCGCGCCGCTGCTCGCGTCGCAGGGCGTCGGCGTCGGGGTGGTCGAACGGGGTGGAGGCGATCTGCCAGGTCATGGTCGACCTTTCGGTGAGGAGGCGGTCCGGAGATCCGGTGACGAACGTTACGGTAACAGGCGTTACGCTCGAACCATGCCCCGTACCCGAGACACGAGCGAGACCCGACGCCGCCTGTCCGAGGCCGTCTTCACGACCCTGGCCGAGCTCGGCCCGACCGGGCTCACCCTGCGCGCGGTGGCCGAGCGCGCCGGCTGCACCACGGGTCTCGTCCTCCACACCTTCCGCGACAAGCAGGCGCTGCTGCTGCACGCCCGGGATGTCCTGCACGAGCGCACGCGCATCCGCTCCGACGCGCTCGAGGCGGCCGCGTCCGGTCCGGTCGAGGCGCTCAGCGCCGTCCTCGGGGGAGCCCTGCCGACCGACCCAGAGAAGCTCGCCGAGGCGCGGGTCTGGGTCGGGTTCCTCGCGGCGGCCCTCGGCGACCCCGTGCTGGCCGAACGCCATGCCGTCAACAGCCGCGCGTTCGCCACCCGACTCGAGCGGCTGCTGATCGCGGCCCACCCGATCGGGCCGATCGACGCGAGCGACCGGTCGGCAGCGCTCGCGGCCGCCGTGGAGGGGATCGCCGGCCTCGCCGCCGGCGACCAAGAACGGTGGACGCCCGCCCGGCAACGCGCCGCCCTCGACCTCGTGATCGACTCCACCGGCCCCGCTGCCTCGGCTCCCGTCACCGCGATCCCTCTGGCCCCGCCCCCTCCGGCCGAGCCGCCCGTCGAGGTGCTGCGTCTCACGGCCTTCGCGGCCGGACCCGGCGGCGGCAACCCGGCCGGGGTCGTGCTCGACGCCTCGGGTCTGACCGACGAGCGGATGCAGCGCATCGCGGCCGAGGTGGGCTACGCCGAGACGGCCTTCGTCGTCGACCCGGGCATCGACGACGGTGCCCGGCACGTCGCCGTCCGCTACTTCTCACCCGGTGCCGAGGTCCCGTTCTGCGGGCACGCGACCATCGCGACGGCGGTCGCGCTCGCCGAGCGTCGCGGAGTCGGCGCCTTCACCCTCGACACGGCGGTCGGCCCCGTCGTGATCGAGACCGCACGATCGTCGGGAGGCGCGGGCGACGCCGGTCACGCGCCTCCCGGTGACGAGTCGGTGACGGCCGCGTTCACGAGCGTGGAGCCCGCGGTGCGCGACCTCGACGCTCTCGTGGCGGACCGCCTCCTGGGTCTCCTCGGTCTCGAGCGCGCCGACCTCGACGAGCGCTGGCCGCTGCGCGAGGCGTTCGCCGGCAACTGGCACCCCGTCGTGGCCGTCCGCGAGCAGGCCGTCTTCGACGCGTTCCGCTTCGATCCGAGGGAGGTGCGGGTGCTGATGGACGAACGGGGCTGGGCCGGCACGGTCACCGTCGTCCATCGGCAGGGCGTCGACGAGTCCGGCGGCCTTCTCGTCGAGACCCGCAACCTGTTCCCGGTCGGCGACATCACGGAGGACCCGGCCACGGGGTCGGCGGCCGCGTCGCTCGGCGGGTACCTGCGGGCCCTCGGCGAGGTCGCGCCTCCCGCCCGGATCGTCGTGAGGCAGGGGCAGCACGTCGGGCGACCGAGCCTGCTCGTGGTCGACGTCCCGCCCGTCGGCGGCATCACGGTGACGGGCACGGCGCGGCCGATCGACTGAGCGCGGCCGACGGTCCACGGCACCAGAGGATGGGCATGGCACCACGGGAAATCGTGGCGCCGTGCCCATCCTCTGGCGCGGTGCCCGCCTTCGCCGGTGCGTGTCGTGCGGCGGCGACGGCGTCGTGCGGCGTCGGGCACGGCGGGCGGCGATAGCATCGCGGGGGTGCCCGGCGGGTGCGACGTGATGGGCGTCGACCGCCGCGCCGCGACCAGGAGGAACCATGGCCCCGCACACCGTCCACGTCGTCGGCAGCGTCAACGACGACCTGCGCCTCACCGTCGTCACGCACGCCGCCCCGGGCGAGACCATCACGGCGACGAGCGCTCTGCGTGAGCTCGGAGGCAAGGGCGCGAACCAGGCCGTGGCCGCGAGCCGCGCCGGGGCCACCGTGCGATTCGTCGGGGCCGTCGGCACCGATCCGGCCGGCGACGAGCTCGTCGCCGCCCTCGCCGCCGAGGGCATCGACACCTCGGGCGTCGCCCGCGTCGACCACGAGCTCACCGGACGCGCCATCGTGTCGGTCGACTCGTCCGGCGAGAACCTCATCACCGTCGTCCCCGGCGCCAACGGGGCGATCGACGTCGACGCGGTCCGCGCGTCGCTGCAGACCGTCGAGCGCGGCGACATCGTCGTGCTGCAGCTCGAGGTGCCGTTCGCCGTCAACGCCGCCGCCGCCCGAGCCGGGCGCGACCGCGGCGCTCTCGTCGTGCTCAACTCGGCGCCGTCCGACCCGCGCGTCCTCTCGCTCGTCGACGACCTCGACCTGCTCGTCGTCAACGCGAGCGAGCTGGCCGACCTGCTCGCAGCCGAGGGCGCGGGCGACGACGTGCCCGATGCCACGGACGCCGGCACCGACGCCCCCGCCGACGTCCGCGCCGCGGCCGCCGCGCTCGCCGACCGTCTCGGCGTCCGCCTCCTGTGCACGTTCGGCGCCGACGGCTCGACGCTGGTCGGCGAGGGCACCCCGATCGAGCAGGAGGCGCACCGCGTCGAGGCCGTCGACACGACCGCCGCCGGCGACACGTTCATCGGCTACGTGGCCGCCTCGCTCGCCGACGACGAGACCTGGGCCGACGCCCTCGCGATCGCGACGCGGGCCTCGGCCGTCGCCGTCGGGCGCGAGGGCGCCGCCCGCTCGGTCCCCACCCGCGCCGAGGTCGACGCGCTCGTCTGACCCGCGCGGCTCCCGCACGCAGCAGCACCGCAAGCAGCAGCACCGAACAGCCCTCAGGAGGCGCAGCCATGGCACGCAAGGTCGATCTCGTCGTCGTCGGGGGAGGCGCGATGGGCCTCGCCACCGCCTGGCAGGCCGCCGTGCGCGGTCACGACGTCGTGCTGCTCGAGCGCTTCGAGCGAGGCCACCTGCAGGGCGCCTCCCACGGCTCCACCCGGAACTTCAACATCGCCTACGACGACGGCGAGTACGTCGATCTCGTCGCCCGCGCCCGCAGCCTGTGGGACGAGCTCGCCGCGGTCTCCGACGCTCCGCTGCTCGACCTGGTCGGCGTCGTCAACCACGGGAGGTCGGACATGCTCGGCCGCATGCGCGAGCTGCACGCCGAGCGCGGCATCGAGAGCGAGCTCCTCCCGCCGGCCGACGCGGGCGCGCGCTGGACGGGCCTGCGCTTCGAGACCGAGGTGCTCTGGGTGCCCGACAGCGGCCGGATCCGCGCCGCCGACACGCTCGCCACGTTCGAGCGGATCGCGACCGGGCTGGGCGCCGAGGTGAGCTGGTCGACCCCGGTCGAGCGCATCGAGGTCGAGGGCGACGACAGCGCCCGCGTCGTCACCGCCGACGAGGAGTACGTCGCGCCCCGGGTCGTCGTGACGGCGGGTGCGTGGACGGAAGGCCTCGTCGGGGGCCTCGCGCGCCTCCCTCGCCTCGTGGTGACGCAGGAGCAGCCGGCGCACTTCCGGGTGACCGACGCCGACGCGGTGTGGCCCGGCTTCAACCACCGACCCGACCCGGACGCGGCGGCGGAGGCCTGGTGGTACGGGCCGGTCTACGGGATGCTGACCCCGGGCGAGGGCGTCAAGGCGGGCTGGCACGGCACGGGCCCCGTCACCGATCCCGACGCTCGCACCTTCGAGCCCGAGGCGCGGCAGTTCGAGGCGCTGCGCCGGTACGCGCGCGAGTGGCTGCCCGGCGTCGACGCCGAGACGGCCGACCCGATCAGCTGCACCTACACGTCGACCGACACCGAGGACTTCGTCCTCGACCGCGTCGGCCCGCTCGTGGTCGGGGCCGGCTTCTCGGGTCACGGCTTCAAGTTCACGCCCCTGATCGGCGAGATCCTCGTCGACCTGGTCGAGGACGGCGAGGCCCCGGCGCGGTTCCGGCAGCTCGGACGCCCCGCCGCCTGAGGGCCGGCCGTGCCGGACGCGCCGGTCGTCCTCGACGCCGCGCCCGCGCCTCCTCGGCCCGCGCCTCCTCGGCCCTCGATCGACGCTCCCGGCAGCGGCTCGGTCAGCGCTGGAGAGTCTCACCCGGATACTCGCCGTAGCGTGCGTGGTAGGCCGCGGCGAACCGGCCGGGGTGGCCGAAGCCCCAGCCGCGCGCGATCTCGGCCACGGTCGTCTGCCGGGGATCCGAGATCGTCAGCTCGATCCGGACGCGGTCGAGGCGGATCGAGCGCAGGTAGGCCGACGGGGTCTGCCCGAGCGAGCGCTGCAGCGCGGCCTGGAGGCCTCGTGCGCTGAGGTCGACGGCCGCCGCGACGTCGCTGACGGTGAGCGGCAGGTGGGCGTGGGCGTGCATGTAGTCGACGGCGTCGCGGACCCGGCTCGACCCGACGGCGGTCTCGGTCGCCGACGGGGCGTCGGATTCGTGGGCGAACGTGTCGAGCACGGCCATCGCGATCCGACGGTCGGCCTCGCGTCGCAGCAGCGGCGGCGTGCCCGGAGCGACCACGTGCGGGACGGCCTCGCGCAGCACGCCGGCCCACCCCACCCGCGCGGCGGGGGAGGGCACGGCCATGTGGTCGAAGCGCAGTCGTCCGCCCGCAGCCCCCTCGTGCTCGGCGGAGACGCGCTCGAGGTAGTCGGCGTCGAGGTGCACGAGGCTCTGCCGGTAGTCGACGAACTCGAAGTCGTAGGCCTCCGTCGGCGACATCCGCGGCACCCCGGCGGTGTACTCGGCCAGCTCGCCGGCGTGCTCGACGGTCGCGTGCCCCTCGTGCAGCCACGACACGATGTACTCGCGGCTGGCGTCGGACGAGCCGCGGGCCCGGCCGCGGAACTCCGAGGTGCGGACGCTCACGTCGGGGCCGCCGCGCGCGGTGTAGCGGTAGCGGAAGGGCGTCCCGTCGACGTCCATCAGGGCGCGGTCGCCGGGGTAGTGCGTCCCGTAGAGGTCGCGGGCGTCGTCGAGGTCCGTCCCGGAGGTCTCCGAGCCCATCACCGCGTCGTCGTCACCCATCAGCGTTCATGATGCCACTGCGCGGGGGCTCGGTGGGGCGGGTCGACGGCTCAGGAGGCGCTGGCCGGCGGCTCAGGAGGCGCGGGTCGACTCGGCGAGCAGGGCCCGTGCCGTCACGGTGTCCGTGACCAGCTCGTTGACCAGGCGCGCCCGGACCGCCCCGAGGATGCTCGGCACCTTCTCGAGACCGACCGCGACCCCGACGGCGTGCGGGACCCGCTGCAGCACCGAGCGGGAGGTGCGGACCATGCGGTCGCTCCCGGGGAACTCCAGGGCGTCCCCGTCGGCGTCGAAGAAGTTGAGGCACACGTCGCCGACGGCGTCGTCGAAGCTGCCCTCGGCGACGGGGATGAACCGCGAGATGGTGTCGCGGGTGACCGTCGGCGCGCCGATGCCGAGCAGGGCGCCCTTCGCGGTCTCCCACAGGCCGACGACGTGCTGGAAGGCGGGGTCGACGTCGAGCGAGCGGCGCATGTCGACGCTCGGCAGGGCCTGCGCGAACAGGAACGCCGGGAACCCACCGCTGCGCTCGGCGGCGCGCAGCGTGATCTCGTTGGTCTGGAACCACGGCGAGGGCTCGGTCAGCCCGCCGACGGTCGGGGCGAGCTGCACCCCCGGCAGGGATGGGAGCGGCCCTCGGGCGACGTCGTGCATGGTGCGCCCGGACGACACGAGCAGCACGTCGCCGGCCTTGAGCGACATGTTCTCGAGGGCGGCGGCGACGGCCCCCGACAGGTTGTCGCCGAGCGTCGTCGCGTGGGTCGTGGCCGCGAGCCAGACGTCGTGGAGGCCCAGCGCCGTCTTGAGCTGCGAGCCGAGCTCGATGTTCTCGTCGTGGTAGGGGTCGGTGACCTCGATCCGCACCAGTCCGAGGCGACGCGCCTCCGAGACGAGCCGGCTGACGGTCGGGCGCGAGACGCCGAGGCGGGAGGCGATCTCGACCTGCGTGGCCTCCTCGACGTAGTACATCCGCGCGGCCTGGTAGACGACGTCGATCGAGAAGCGCGGCGGGCGCTGGCCCGTGCCGGTCGGCACGGCCTCGGAGGCGTCGGCGGTCGTCGTCGGATCGTCGCTCACGTGGCCTCCTCGCGCCCCTGCCGGCGCCTGCTCTACGGTGATCGATCCTAGTCTCACGATCGTGAGCGGAAATTGTGTTCTTGACTTCCGTTCTGCCTGTTGTAACCTCCAAGGAGGCCGCATCGACGCGGCCAGGCCGCACAGTCGCGGCCGCGAGACTCATGGAGGCCATCAGCGATGACCACGACGACCACTCCCGCGACCGGCAGCACGGAGACCG